>ONIN01000011.1 GCA_900317905.1 uncultured Eubacteriales bacterium
CTTACTTCTTGGCGAGACCCTTCTGGCGAGCGTACTCGGCAGCGCCCAGAGCGCCCATCAGCTGAGGATCGGTCTTGAGCTCGACAACCTTGAACTTCAGCACGTGCTCGATGGCCTGCTTCAGACCAGCGTTCTTCGCGCAGCCACCGGTCAGGGTGATGCTGTCGGTAGCGCCGGCCTTCTTGGCCATGACGAAGCAACGCTTGGCAATGGACATCTCGACGCCAGCGGCGATCTCGTCCATGGGCTTGCCTTCGCCGACCAGGGTGATAACCTCGGACTCAGCGAAAACGGTGCACTGAGCGGTGATCGGGATCACGTTCTTCGCGGTCAGGGACAGGTTGGAGAACTCGGGCAGGCTCATCTCGAAGGAACGAGCCATGGCCTCGAAGAAACGGCCGGTACCGGCGGAGCACTTGTCGTTCATAGCGAAGCTCTTCACGGTGCCGTCGGTGTCGATGCTGATGCCCTTAACGTCCTGGCCGCCGATGTCGATGATGGCGCGGACGTCGGGGTTGGTGACATGCACGCCCATGGCGTGGCAGGAGATCTCGGAGATGTTCTCATCAGCGAAGGGCGCTCTGCTCGGCGTTGATCTTGGAACGAATGGTGGTGTCGGCAACCATCTTGCCGGTCTCGTCGAGAATAACTGCCTTGGTGTAGGTGGAGCCCACGTCGCAGCCGCCAAAGAATTTCATGATAGTGTTTCCTCCCAAAATAGTTTTTTTATTTCGTCTTTTGCCAGCAGGCGGATCACCTCCGCCTGCTGACGGAATTACTGGTGGTAAGCCTTACACGTCGAACTCGACGTTGGGCTTGTTGATCTCGTAAGGCATCTTGGTCATGTCGCGGCGCGGCATCTCGTCATAGTGCTTCTTCATGAAGGGCTCGTAGATGTAGAACAGGAACTTGCCGTCCAGATCGAAGAAGAACACGACAAACAGCAGCGCGTTGGCGCCGAAGGCCAGAATCAGAGCTTTGAGAAGTTTTGCTTTCATTTATGTTCCTCCTATCTTACCAGGTCTGGCTGTCGTCGAAGTCCAGCAGCGACGGGTCGATGGGCTCCTCGCCCATGACGGTGGACATGTAGTCGCTGATGAGCTTACGAATCTCGGCACGGGAGACGGTACGGCTGTCGGGCAGCGCGTGGGGGACCCAGAAAGCGTTGATGTTTCTCTCACGGAACTCGTCCTCGAACAGACCGTGGACGCCCTGCATGCCCTTGCACTGCAGCTGGTCGTACATAGCGACCATGTCGCAGTTGAAGCGCTCCATGTACGCCCACAGCTCGAAGATGTGGTGCAGACCGCCGACAGCCATGCGGCGCATCGGAGCCCACAGGTGATACTTGGCCATGTCGTACAGGATGTTCTCCTTGGTGTCGGTGCGGAGGGTCATATCGAACATGAGAGAGTCCATGTTGATGATGACGTTCAGGCCCCAGGCGTTGTAAGCCCAGGAGCACCAGTTGGAGTAGTACAGCGGCGCGCAGGACCAGGCGATGACTCTGTGGCGGGTCTTCGGGAAGGTGTTGATCTTGTTGACAACGGCGTTCTCCATGATCTTGCGAATCTTCTTGTCGGTCTGATGCCAGATGTCATTGGCGCCCCAGGTGCCGTACTGGGACTGGTAGATGCGGTACAGAGCCTGCGCAACACCGCAGATCGGGTAAGAGTTGGTGTTCGCGGCGACGTCCCACTTCTCCCACTCGAACTCCTGCAGCGCGTTCTGCTCGTTGATGCGCTGCTTGAGGAGATCCATGTTCATGGGAACGCCGGTCTGCTCTTCCATAAAGGCCCAGCACTGCTCGATCTCGTTCATGGTGTTCTTCATGACCTCTTCGTTGTCGAACTGCATGGTCATCGGCAGCGCGAACAGCGGCTTGTCGAAGAACCAGTCCTGCAGGATCGTGGAGCCGACGGAGCCGTCGCAAGCTTCGTTGACCGTGAAGAACAGCGGGCTGTAATCCGGCACGTCGTCCAGGACAAACAGGCCTTCCTCGGCCTGGCACATCGGGCAGGGGTCGCCCGGCAGACCGATGGACTGGGCAGCGTCGATGTAGTTGAGAACCACGTGGCTGTTGACGTGGCAGGTGACGAAGTAGGGGATCATCTCCAGCGGCTGCGCGATGAACTTATCGGACCAGCCGTAGAAGATGCCGCCCCAGAAGGTCTCTTTGATGGCGAGGGTGTGATAGTAGTGATCGTTCTTCTTGCCGCCGTGCAGCTTGGTGTCAGCCTGGAACATGGTCTGGAACTGACGGATGGTGGAGCAGACCATTGCACGATAATGCCAGGCGGAGCCGCGCAGAGCGGGACCGCGCAGACCTTCGAGGCCGCGGTCGAACCAGTGCAGAACCGGGATGTAGGTCTGGCCCATCCAGCGATAACGCCACAGACCCTTCACGAAGTCGATCAGGCTGCCGTACTTCATGACGTCCATGACCATGTGGAGGTAGTTGTAACCCCAGATCATGTACATGTAGTAGAAGGTGTCCTTGACGCCGCGCCACTCTCTGTGCTTATACAGGCCGGTGGGCTGGATGTACAGGTCGGCCATGCGCATCTCTTCTGCCGGCTTGCCGTACCAGAAGTCGCGAACGAGTTTCTTCAAATCTTTCATTAGATCGCCTCCTGAATCTTCTTGATCTCAATGCTCTCGACGAATGCCTGGAAGCGGGTACGCAGCTGGCCGGAAGCACCGTTGATGTATTCCTTCTCGATGGAGCAGACCGGAATGCCGAAGTCACGGGGCAGGATGATCGTGTCGATGGTGCGCTCGTAGCTCCAGTACTCGCAGAACTTGTTGGACTCCACGATGATGCCGTCGGCCTTGTACTCCTTGGCCAGATCGGCCAGGAACTGCTTGCGGGCGCGCATGTCGTCCTGCGGCATGAAGCGCGGGCACTGGCTGGTCTTGAGGTAGTGGCGGGCGACCGCTTCCAGAGCGTCCTCGCCGTCCTGGATCTCAATCGGCACGCGGGACTCGATGGAGCCGTAGCAGTGACGGTCGGCAACGACCAGAGCGCCGCAGCCTTCGATCAGCTGGGTGAAGTAAGGATCGTCGCACTCGGAGCCGGCCAGGATGACCTTGCAGCGATAGGTCGGCTTCTTGTCGGGCTTGCGGGTCTTCATCTCCTTGGCGGTCTCACGCAGCATGGGGAGAATCAGGTGCTTCGGGCAGGTCAGGCTGACCAGCTGGATGATCTGGAACTCGAAGCCGGTGATGGTCGGGTTGTCCAGCTTGCGGTAGCTGCCGATCTCCTGGATCAGGTTGCAGACCTCGTTGTGCTGCTCGATGGCCTTGCGGATCGCCTCGTCAGAGGTGTCGATGCCGAACTTCTCGTGCAGGGGATTCAGCACGTGATACTGCAGCTCGGTCTTGTAGTGGTCGATGGCGTTCTTGGTCTTCTTGAAGGGGACGTCGGTGAAGTCCACGAAGAAGTCCGGGTTCTGGATGACGTCCATGTAACCCAGGTGCTCCTGGAAACGGCAGGTGACCGTGCAGGTCTCAGTCGCCATCTGGGCGTCGAGGAAGTTGTAGCCGCCCTCGAGCGCGCGCTCGAAGAGGCTGCGGCCGTAGTGACATACACGACCGGACAGATAGTAGGTCGCAATGTCGGGGGAGGTGCATCCCGGTGCGCGCAGACGCACGGAGAAGCAGCCCGGCAGGTCCAGAAGAACCTCAGGCATGAAGTAGCAGGTGTAACCCAGCGCCTTCAGACCCTCTTCCTTGGCCTGGCGAACCAACGGGTTGTTGGCTTCCTCCAGCAGTTTTTCAAATGCGATCAGGTGTTTCAAGTCTCTCATGTGCAAGCCCCCTTAAAAGTTTTCGCAATTGAATTACTTTTCGCATTGTTTTTTTACGCGACAAATCTTAAAAGTTCTTAAAATCTATCACGCCACATACAATGTAAGAATACCAGAGTTAATGTTAAATGTCAAACAAAATGTTGATTTTCAACGAAAAAATTTTGTGAAAAATAGGCTGAAATTGGATTATTTATCAATTTGAATTGTAACTGTTGAATAAAACTGTCACCCCCGAAAAAGTGCCCTTTCCAGATACCCGACGAGAGCCGGAATTATGTAAAGAAACATTTGACAATTCGTCCGGTATCCGATACAATTTTATTAATAATTGCCAAGAGAAACGGAGGGAATTTCCGTGACATTGATGCAACATCTCCCGTTTTTGCGGGATCTTGGTCCGCTGAGTCTGCTGATCCGATTTTTGACGGCCTGCGTCTGCGGCGCGGTGATCGGCTACAGCCGCGGTCGGCAGCAGCGGCCTGCGGGCTTCCGCACCCACGTGCTGGTCTGCCTGGGCGCTGCCAGCACGGTGATCATGTCCCAGTTCAGCATCGAGATCCTGGGCGTCCCGGGGGACACCATGCGCGTCCCGGCCCAGGTCATCAGCGGCATCGGCTTTCTGGGCGCCGGCAGTATCATCGTCACCGGCCGCAACCACAACCATATCAGCGGCGTCACCACGGCGGCGGGTCTCTGGGCCACCGGCGCCATGGGTCTGGTGGCGGGCGCGGGTTATCTCGAATGCGCGCTGCTCATGTGCCTGATCATCTACATCGTGCAGGTGCCGCTGTACCGGCTGGACAGCCGGAGGGTAAAACTGACCAACACCATCACCGCCTACGTGGAGGTGGACAACGACCTGCAGCTGAGTAAGCTCATGACGGCTTTGAAGGACGGGAACATCATGCTCAACACCATTGACCCCTTCGGCCCCGACGGTGACGACTACGACGGCTACAAGCTGGAGCTGGAGATCATGAACCGCTCCATCACTCCCGACGAGGCCATGCAGCACCTGCTGAGTATCCCAAGCGTCCGCTTCGCCCAGCGTCTGGACGAGAGCAGAAGTTAAATGCAAAGTGTGGAGTTTCCCTTGAAATTCCACACTTTTTCCTGCCGGTTGCGGCAAATGCAATCGGCAGTTGACAAATTGAAAAGCGGACTTTCTGGACTGAAACACCCCGCTCTGGTATGCTGAGATCAACAAACACCCGCGGCGCGGGGGAGAGGAGAAAACCATGATTCTCGCAGACAAAATTATTGACTTAAGAAAGAAAAACGGCTGGTCCCAGGAGGAGCTGGCGGAGCAGCTGGGCGTCAGCCGGCAGTCCATTTCCAAATGGGAGAGCGCCCAGTCCGTCCCGGACATGAACCGGATCCTGGCCATGAGCCGGGTCTTCGGCGTGACCACGGATTACTTATTGAAAGACGAACTGGAGCCGGAGCAGGAGGCAAAGCCCGCCCAGGACTCCTTCCCGGAGGACAGCGCTCTGAGACGGGTGGAGATGGAGGAGGCCAACGCCTATCTGGAGGCTAGAGCCCTGGCATCAAAGCGGGTCGCCCTGGGCGTGATGTTCTGCATCCTGTCTCCCATCGCGCTGATCATCCTGAGCGCGGCCCAGGAGGCGGGACGTCTTGCGATGACGGAGGCCCAGGCCAGCGGCATCGGTCTCGTGGTGCTGCTTCTGTTCGTCGGCGCTGCCCTGCCCCTGTTCATCACCTCCAGCATCCGGCTCGGCAAGTTTGACGATCTGACCGAAGAGCCGCTGGACACCGCCTACGGCGTGGACGGCATGGTGAAGGAGCGGAAGGAGCAGTACGCCCCTACCCATACCCGCCGTCTGGTGCTGGGCATCATGCTCTGCGTGCTGGCGGTGATCCCGGTGTTCGTGATGCTGATCCTGGGCGGAGAGGACAATGACCTGGCCATGGTGTCCTCGGTGGGCGTCCTGCTGGCATTGGTGGCCGTGGGCGTCTATCTGATCGTCCGCACCGGCTACATCCAGGGCGGCTTTGATGTCCTGCTGGAGCAGGGAGAATACTCCAGGTTTTCCAAATCCGAGAATAAGAAAAACGAGCTGATCGGCGGTGTCTACTGGGCCCTGGCGCTGGTGATCTATCTGGCCTGGAGCTTCATCACCATGGAGTGGCACCGCACCTGGATCGTCTGGCCCATCGCCGGCGTCGGCTACGGCGTCGTCATCGCGGTCCTCCGAATGATCCGCAGCAAGAACTGAAAAATCAACAATCCAAGCCCGTGCAGTGCATCATCGCTGCACGGGTTTTTCCGCCTCTTGCATTTTTAAAATCTTGTGCTATATTATAAACTAACATCATAGGCCCTCGGGCCAATTTCAGACAGGAAGTGTATTTTACCATGACCAAAATTGACATTTTCTCCGGTTTTCTGGGCGCAGGCAAGACGACGCTGATCAAAAAGCTCATTGCCGAGGCGTACCAGGGTGAGAAGATCGTGCTGATCGAAAACGAGTTCGGTGAGATCGCCATCGACGGCGGTTTCCTGCAGGACGCCGGCGTCACCATCAACGAGATGAACTCCGGCTGCATCTGCTGCTCCCTGGTGGGCGACTTTGAGGCTGCCCTCAAGCAGGTGCTGGAGCAGTTCCACCCCGACCGCATCCTCATCGAGCCCTCCGGCGTGGGCAAGCTCTCCGACGTCATCCGCGCCGTTCAGGCGGTGGAGACCGACGAGCTGAAGCTCAACGGCTTCACCACCGTGGTGGACGCCAACAAGTGCAAGCTGTATATGAAGAACTTCGGTGAGTTCTTCAACAACCAGGTGGAGCACGCCAGCGCCATCATCCTCTCCCGCACCGACGGCGTCAGCCAGGAGAAACTGGACAAGTGCGTCGAGCTGCTGCGGGGCGTAAACGCCACCGCCACCATCGTCACCACCCCCTGGCCGGAGCTCACCGGCGCCCAGATCCTGGAGACCATGGAGCGTCAGGACACCCTCTCCGCCGAGCTGAAGCATCTGGAGGAGGAGGCCCACGAGCATCATCACCATCATGACGATGACGATGATGATGAGTGCTGCTGCGGTCATCATCACCACGACGATGATGACGAGGAGGAGCATGAGCATCACCATCATCATCACCACGACGATGATGACGACGAGCATGAATGCTGCCACCACCACGATCACGATGAGGAGCACGAACACCACCATCATCACCACGATGACGACGAGGAGCACGAGCATCACCATCACCACCACGAGGACGGCGAGGAGTGCGGCTGCGGCCACCACCATGACCACGATCATCACCACCACCATCACGCCGACGAGGTGTTCACCAGCTGGGGTGCCGAGACGCCCCGCAAGTACACCGACGAGGAGATTCAGAACATCCTCGAGGCGCTGCTGGACGAGAAGAAATACGGCGTCGTGCTGCGTTCCAAGGGCATCGTCCCGGAACAGGACGGCGGCTGGATCCACTTTGACTACGTCCCGGGCGAGAGCGACGTCCGCCGCGGCGGCGCCCAGGTCACGGGCCGCATCTGCGTCATCGGCTCTCAGCTGAACGAGGACGCCCTGAAGGAGCTGTTCTTCCTTGGCTGAGCAAAAGAATCTTCCGGTCTATCTCTTCACCGGCTTCCTGGACGGCGGCAAGACCAAGTTCATCCAGGAGACCCTGGAGGATCCTCGCTTCCATCAGGGCGAGCGCACGCTGCTGCTGATGTGCGAGGACGGGGAAGAGGAGTATGACCCCTCCCGCTTCTGCGGGCCGAATATCTTCATGCGCACCTTGGAAAACGAGGCGGATTTCACCCCCGAGGCTCTGGAGGCCATGGGCAGGGAGATCAACCCCGAGCGCATCATCATCGAGTACAACGGCATGTGGCTGCTGGACACCCTCTATCAGAACCTGCCGGATACCTGGGTGGTGGCCCAGGAGTTCCTGTTCTGCGACGCCACCACGTTCCTGAGCTACAACGCCAACATGCGGCAACTGATGGTGGACAAGCTCAAAAGCGCGGAGCTGGTGGTCATGAACCGCTTCCACGACGGCATCGACAAGATGGAACTGCACAAGGTGGTCCGCGGCGTCTCCAGACGGTGCGACATCGCCTACGAGTACGGCTCCGATGGCCATGTGGAGTATGACGACATCGAGGATCCGCTGCCCTTCGACATCGAGGCGCCCATCGTGGAGATCGGCGACCGGGACTACGCCATCTGGTACCGTGACATGTCCGAGGAGACCAAGAAGTACCACGGCAAGACCGTCCGCTTCAAGGGCCGCTGCCTCCAGAGAAAGGGGCTGCCCAAGGGGAGCTTCGTTGCCGGACGCCATGTCATGACCTGCTGCGTGGAGGACATCCAGTTCGCCGGCGTGGTCTGCAACTGGGAAAATGCCGCCAACGTCCCCGACGACAGCTGGGCCATCATCACCGCCAAGCTGGAGAACAAATTCCACCGCGCCTACGGCAGAAAAGGCCCGGTGCTCCAGATCATCTCCGTGGAGCCCGCCGAAAAGCCCGAAGAGGCCGTCGCGACGTTCTATTAATCCAATCGAACCAAACAGCCCGCTGCAAAACCGCAGCGGGCTGTTTCTATGGACCGCAAATCCCATTTTGCCGCCGGAACTTGTTTCGGCGTGCAAAATACCGCTCACGAAGAACGGCGTTTTTCTTTTCGCAAGTCGCAATTGCGCCAAAAACGCCGTTCGAAGTGCTTATTTGCCTCATCCGAAATGCTCGCATTTCGGATGAAGACAAATAAACCGCAGCACAAGGGGAACTTGTGCTGCGGTGGGTGACACAGATGCAAGGGGGGATGAATGCACCTGTGGCGGGGGCAATGTTATTTCTGCATATAGCGGCTGAGCACCGCGGCCAGCTGGGATCTGGTGGAGATTCCCTGGGGGGCGAAGGAGCCGTCGCCAACACCGTTGACGATCTGGTTCTGCACGGCCCAGGCCACAGCGGGAACTGCAAACTCGCTGATGCGGGAAGAATCGGTGAAGAGCATCGCAGGCGCGGTGTCCGTCACGGTCTCTTTGGAGTACCGGTAGAGCATGGTCACCATCTGCTCGCGGGTGATGTTGGCGTCAGGCTCAAAGGTGGTGGCGGAGGTGCCGTTGACCACGCCGTTGGCGAAGCACCAGACCACAGCGTCCTTGTACCAGTCCGCCGTCAGATCCTTGAAGGGGCAGGCGGCGCGCTGGGCGTCGGTGACCGGGGGCTTGTCGGCCATACGGTAAATGACAGTGGCAAACTGGGCGCGGGAGGTGTTCATGTCCGGCGCGAAGGTGTCAGCGCTGATGCCTTCCATGACATTGTTGTCCCACACATAGTAGACGTTGGGATAATACCAGATGTTCGCCGGAACGTCCTTGAAGGGGAACTGCTTTGCCGGCTCCGGAGAGGCGGTGGGCTCCACACTCGGCTCCGGAGAAGCCTCGGGAGACGGGCTGGGAGATGCCTCGGGCGTCGCGGTGGGCGTCGGCGTCGGGGTCGGATCGGTGACCTTCAGGGTGGCGGCGTCGCTGGTGATGGCGGGCCGCTGGCCGTAAAAGTCCTTGACCACGCAGCGATAGCGGGTACCGTCCATAGCCTTCTCGGCGGTGACCTTCAGGGTGGCGGTAGCGGCAGATTCGTTGTAGGTCTCGTTGGTGAGGGCCTTGCCGTCAGCGTCCGTCACGGCCTTGCCGTCGTTGTCCAGCTTGGAGGCGGAGGACTGGATGATGGTCCAGCTGTCGCTGCCGGGGGCGGCACAGTACCACTGATAATACGGGGTGTTGCCGAACTTGGTGGCAACGGAGAAGGAGGCCTCCTGGCCGGCGGCAACGGTGACGTCCTTGGGCTGCTCGGTGAACTCGATGTCGACCCAGTGCTGAGGCAGAACCTTCAGCATCCGGTTGGCGATGTCGGTGTGGCCCGCACGGGTGGGGTGCATGGACCAGACGAAGTAGGTGAAGTAATCAGGATCCTGCATGGTCATGCCCCAGGAATCCACGCCGTCCACATCCACGAAGGTGTACTTGCTGGCGTACTTGGAGCCGTTCTTCAGGAACTGATTGATCAGGTCGATGACGGGCTGCACGATGGGGCCCAGGTTGATGGAGTTGTTGGCGTCCACATAGATCTTGAAGGCGGGGTTGTAGACGCTCAGCGCCAGAACCGTAATGTCGGGGTTCAGCTCATAGACCACCTTCATGGAAGCTTCCCAGTTCTGCTTGAACAGCTGGTAGTAATCCCAGAGGTTCTTGACCAGATCCCGCAGCACGGGCGGCATGCCGCTGGCGGTGTTTGCCAGGGTGAGCAGACGGGCGAAGCTGTTGTTGTTCTCACCCAGTCTGTTCAGGAAGTCGGTGACGGCCTGACGCACTCTGCTGGTCTCAGCAGAGTCGTCCGAGGCATTCATGGCGCTGATCGCCTTGAGGACCGCGGGGGTCAGAATGTCGTTGGAGCCCAGGTTGATGCTCATGAGATCGGAGGTCTTGATGCCGTCGCGGAACATGTCGGTGTACTGGTCATCCAGCACCTTGGGGGACATGTACTGCTTGCCGAAGGCCTTCTCCCAGAAATCATCGGGGTCAGTCTCGACGCCGTCCATCATGTAGCGGAACTCGATGAGCCGGAAGCCGCTGCAGGCATACTGCAGCAGATCGGCGTCCACGGCGTTGGCCACGATGTCGTGGTAGGCGCCGGGCACCCGGACGAAGCCGTAGTTGTCCCAGCTGCCGCTGTAGGTGTAGCCGGCGGCGATGCTGTCGCCGACGCACATGTACTGTCTGTACTTGGTGTACTGGTATTTCTCCAGCGCCAGCGCGGAGCCCATTCCGGCCAGCATGGCGATCACGAGGATCACCGCAAGGATTCTGCGGGTGTGTTTCATAGTTTCCTCCACCTTTTCTCTGCGGGTTGGTTTATGCGTTGGCGGTCTCGGCGGCCGCTTCCATTCTGGCGTCGTAATCCTTGGCCAGCTTGAGATAGTCGATCTTGCCCATGCCGGTGTGGGGCATCTCATCCACAAACTCCAGAGTCTTGGGGATGACGCTGGCCTCCACTTCGCCGCCCATGAGCTCGTAGAGCTCCTGCTTGACTTCATCCTGATTGCGGGACTTGTCCTTGAGCTGGACCACGGCGTGGACGCTCTTGCCCTGGGCGTGATCCCGGTCGTTGACGCCGACCACGGCGCAGCTCATGACGTCCTCGTGCTTGCCCAGCACATCCTCGATGAACGTGGGGAAGACCTTGTGGCCGTTGAACATGATGATCATGCGCTTGATGCGGCCTTTAATGAAGATGAAGCCGTCCTCATCCATGCTGCCCAGGTCGCCGGAGTGGATCCAGACCTGACCGTCGGGGTGCTTGATCATGATCTTCTCGCTCTCGGCGGGATTGTTCAGATAGCCCAGCATGACGGCGGGGCCGGTGATGCAGATCTCGCCCTCTTCGTTGAAGTCCAGCTCCTCGATGGTGCCGGGCTTGAAGATGCCCATGGTGTTCATCAGCAGGGGATAACCCACGCTGAGACTGCGGAAGTTGCCGTTGCAGCTGCAGCAGGCAGCGGAGCTGACCTCGCTCATGCCGTAGCCCTGAGAGAGCGGGAACATAGCGCCGCGCTCTTTCAAAAAGCCGTTGAGCTTGCCCTCCAGACCGGCGTTCATGGTGTCGCCGCCGGAACCCGCGGTGATGAAGAAGTCCAGCATGAAGCCGTCGCGCATCTCCTTGGAGTTCATGAGCTTCTCGTAGTGCGCGGGGACCATCAGGGTGTGCTGGGGGCGGTATTTTTTAATGTACTTGCCCACAGAGTCGGAGTCGAACTTCGGGATGATGATCATCTCGAGACCCAGGCTCAGAGGCATATGGAGACTCGCCACCATGCCGTAGGAGGCAAAGGCGGGGATGATGTTCATGAATTTGTGGGTGTGGTCATACTGCACGCCGCAGTACTCGAAGTCCAGCGCCACGGCGTTGAATCCGTCGTTGGAGAACATGACGCCCTTGGGCGCGCCGGTGGTGCCGCCGGTGAGGGCGATACCAGCAAGCTCGAACTCGCTGTAATCCACCACGGGGACGTCCTTGCCGTAGCCCAGCTCCATGAAGGTCTTCCAGCGGAGCACCTTCTCGTTGTACTGGGTGCGATCCGGGATCTTCAGGCCGGCCAGGAACTTCAGGAGTCCGCCTGGCATGGAGTTGCGGATGGAGTAGACCACGATCCGCTCCGCCTGGGCGTGGATGTCCTCAGACATCAGGACGCTCTCAATGTTGGGCGCGGCGTCCAGCATCATCAGCAGGTGGGAGTCGGCATTCTGCATGAAGCCCACCACGGTGCCGGCGGTGTTGCGGGGATCCAGAACCATGGCGGCGGCGCCCAGCTTGTTCAGCGCGTAGATGCACACGACCAGCTCCGGCACGGTGATGGAGCAGAAGGTGACGATGTCGCCCTTCTTCACACCCAGCTCCGCGAAGGCGGCGGCGCACTGGTCGATGTCCTCGATCAGCTTGCCGTACGGGATCTGGTTCTGGAAATAGTTGATGGCAATGGAGTCCAGGTTGCCCTGATTGACCCTGACCATATGCTGGTAGATCGACTCCTTGGGGAGCTGGGCCTGTTTGGCTTCCTCAGTGAAGTACTGCAGCCACGGCTTCAGCTCAGATGGTTTTTTCTTCATTTCAGTCACGAAAAATTTCCCCCTTCGTGATCGGACTGGAACGTCCGCCTTTTGCGGCTATCCCCCCGGACTGCCGGCGGTCTTCCAATATCCTATCATATTCCAATATGTATTGTAGATTTCACCTGTTTTTATCGCAACAATTTTTCGACATTTTGAAGTTTTTTGAGTTAATAAACTACCAGTTGATTATCTTTGGAATGGAATGAAAAAGCTGCAAAAACAGGCGCATTGCCAAAAGGCGAACATTCATATTATACACGGATTTCCAACCGGCACGAGGCTGATTTGGAAATAAAATCAGAAATCTCAGGCATGAAAATCACCCTGACACGCGAGGTGTCAGGGTGAAAAGGATCGGATGTTTGCTCAGGCGTTTTTCTGCTGATACCGCTGGAGAATGGCGGCCAGCTCGGCTCTGGTGGAGAGCGCCTTGGGGGAGAAGTTGCCGTCGCCGGTGCCGTTTACGATCTGATTCTCCGCGGCCCAGGCCACAGCGGGAACTGCAAACTGGCTGATGCTGGAGAAATCAGAGAAGCGCATCGCGGGGGCGGTGCTGGAGGCATTGCCGCCGGCATAGCGGTAAAGCATGGCCACCATTTCCTCGCGGGTGATGCTGCGGTCCGGCTCAAAGGTGGTGGCGCTGGTGCCGTTGACCACGCCGTTGGCGTAGCACCAGACCACGGCGTCCTTATACCAGTCCGCAGCCAGATCCTTGAAGGGGCAGGCGGCGCGCTGGGCGTCGGTGACCGCGGGCTTGTCGGCCAGACGGTAAATGACGGTGGCAAACTGGGCGCGGGTGGTGCTCATATCCGGCGCGAAGGTGTCAGAGGAAATGCCTTCCATGAGGTTGTTGTCCCAGACGTAGTAGACATTGGGATAGTACCATGCGGTGGCGGCAACGTCCTTGAAGGGGAACTGCTTGGCGGGCTCCGGAGAGGTGGTAGGTTCCGGAGAGGTGGTAGGTTCCGGAGAGGTAGTCGGTTCCGGGGAAGCGGTGGGCTCCACGGTAGCGCTGGGCGTCGGCTGCGGATCATCGGCGCTGCGCTCCGGCAGAACGCCGATGATCTTCTCCGCCATGTAGGCGTGGCCGGCCTTGGTGGGGTGGACAGACCAGGTGTGATTCTTCAGGAACGTCTCCATGTCGTCCAGATCCAGAACCATGGGCCAGGTCTCGGTGCCGTTCACGTCGGCGTAGAGGTACTTGGCGCGGTAGGGGCAGCTGACGCGCAGGAACAGGTTAATCATATCCACGAAGGGCTGAACGATGCCGCCGAGGGTCATGTCGGAATCCTCGGAGACCTTCAGGGTGTTGTAGGGGTTATAGACGCCCACCACCACGATGGTCACATCGGGGTTGCGGTTGTAGATGTCCTTCAGGCAGGCGTTGAAATTCAGCTGGAAACGCGTGTAGGCGCGGGTCATGGCGGTGGTCAGGGAGGTGAGCAGGGTGGAGCCCTCGCGGAAGCTCACGCCGAGATCGACGAGCTTTGCCATGGCGGCGCCCACGTTGCCGGTCTTGTCCAGCAGCTCCTTGACCTCTTTGACCCGCTCGTCACTGGAAGCCGCGGCGTAGTCCGTCAGGGCTCTGGCGAAGGAGTAGCTGAGAATGTCGTTGGAGCCCAGGTTGATGGTCATGAGCTCGGTGTCGTCGATGGCGGCCAGATAGTCGTCGCGATACTTATCCAGCACGTCGTCGGCCACCAGCGGCTCGTAGGTTTTCACCCACAGATCATCCAGATCATAGCGCTTGCCCTCCAGCATGTAGCGCAGCTCCACGGAACGGAAGGCGCTCCAGCCGAACTGGTAAAGCTTGGCGCCGACGGCGTCAGCCACGATGCTGTGATAGGCGGCGGGAACGCGCTGCATGGCGTACTCCTGACCGTCGTGGACGGTGTAGCCGGCGGCGATGCTGTCACCGATGCACATATAAGAAGCGTACTGCTTCACGTTTTCCTTGGTGGCGGCGCCTGCGGTCATGGTCATGAGACCGAAGAGGGTCACAGCAGCCAGCAGCAGCGCCAGCACCCGTCTGAAGCGGGAAGTGGTCTTTTTCATAGTTTCCTCCTGTTTGCTCCGCATAAAACCATGCAGGAGCAGAATTCTGTTATATATTCATTTCCTAACAGAATTTTATCTCATAATAGTTATAAAGGAAAATCTGAAATTTCATTAAGATTTTCCCGCGCTGGAAGAAATGTACAAATCGTGAATTTTGTGGTACACGCGGCAAAATTTCCGCTGGTACAAAAAAATCCTGCGATAAAATCGAAAATATTTTGCAATATAGGGTGAAGATGTGTTATGATAGACGCAGCCCGAGGGGGTTACTATGCCCTCGGACGAGTCTGAACAGGAGTGGCTGTCGCCATGGACGAAGCAATGACACATCTGACTCCGGATGAGGAACGGATCCTGAAAATTGCAAATGGTGACCGTGACGCTCTCAGCACGATGTATCTGCAGCACAAGGGCGCGGTCTTCGGCTTCGCGCTGTCCATGCTCCATGACCGGGAGCGGGCGGAGGATGTGATGCAGGAGACCTTTATCCAGCTGTGGAATTCCGCGGCCTCTTATATTCCGAGAGGAAAGGAGCCGCTTAGCTGGCTGCTGGGAATCACGAAGAATCTGGCGCTGCGCCGTCTCAGGACGGATTCGCTGTCGGTCTCCATCCCGGAGGAGCACAGCGACCCCGCCGATCCGCTGGATCACTATCTGGCGGTGGAGAACAAGCTGATTCTTCGCACGGTGCTCACGAAGCTCTCCGAGGAGGAGCAGCAGATCGTCCTGCTGCACGCCGTCTCCGGGCTCAAGCATCGGGAGATCGCCGATTTGCTGGATCTGCCGCTTTCCACGGTTTTGAACAAATACCGCCGGGCCTTACAGAAGCTTAAGAAGCTGTTGGGGGAATCCATATGAATGAATCACAACTCAACAAGCGCTTGCGCGAAGAGGTCGAGCAGCTGGCCCCGAATCGTTTGGAGGAGCTGCTGGCCGCCTGTGACGCGCCGCCGGCTCCGAGAAAGGATGGCCGTGTGATCAGCTTTGGCCAGCAGCCGAAGCGCAGCCATTGGCAGCGTTTCGTGGCCATCGCCGCCATGCTGATCCTGATCATCGGCATCGGCGCCTTTGCGGGCGTCAAGGGTATGAGCCGCACGATCCTGACCTTCGACGTGAACCCCAGTGTCTCCGTCATGGTCAACGGCTTCAACCGGGTCTGCCAGGTGCAGACCAACAATGCCGACGCGGCATTCCTGCTGGCCGACACCGATTTGAAGGGCAAACCGCTCTCCGAGGCAGTGGAAGAGCTGACCGAGGAGTTTATCGAGGCCGGTTATATCACCGACGCCGCCAACGGCATCCTGGTCACCGTTCAGGACGCCAGCGCCGCCAGAGCCGAACAGCTCCAGCAAATGGTGCTGAGCTCCGTGGAATCCGCTGCAGATAAAACGTCTCTCAGACTTGCGGTGCTCTATCAGAAGATCGACGACGATCAGGCCACCATCGGCACCCTCTCTGCCGGCAAGTCTGCGCTGGTGCAGACCATCGCCAAAAATTCCAAGGATCTGGACGAGGCTGAGCTGAAAAACCTCAGCATCCAGGATCTGCTCTATGTGATGGACACCCTCTCCGTCAAGCCTGCCTCCGCGAAGCTGACCGGTGTGGTGAGCCGCGCCAACTATCAGAACTCCGATGTGATCGCCGCCCTGGCCGCTCAGGCCTGCCCGGCGGATGTGTCCAAGGATTCCGTCACCACGGTTCTGGACTGCTTTGACCGGGGACTGGCCTATGTGGCCAACGTGGTCACGGATACCGCGGAATACGCTTACACCGTCTCCGCCACCAGCGGCCAGATCCTGGAGGCTGTCGTGACGCCGACCACGTCTCCCGAGGAGACCCAGGAGCCGACGCCCACCGCGACGCCGACCACCCCGGATCCCACCGATCCCGTGAATCCCGATCCCGTCCCCTCCGGTGAGCCGGAGCAGACGCCCGCTGTGGAGCCGCCCCCGACTCCCGCTGAGGAGATCGACAACCCGCTGAGCCCCGAGGACTTCTACGAGAAGGTCAAGGACTTCGCGGACGCGTTGGATCGCATTTTCTGATCGAAACCCATCTTATTTAAGCCCCCATATAAAAAAAGAACCTGCTGGATTTCAGCAGGTTCTTTTTTCAGGTTTCGGAGATGATGCCGTTGTGGAGGAAGAACAGCAGCCGTTCCTTCACGGGAATGCCGGTGATCCGCTCCATGGCAGAGCCATAGGCTTTCAGCTGACTGGCGTAATAGGCGGTGCGCTCCGGCACGGTCTGCGTGGGAATGCGGTCGGTTTTGTAGTCCACGATGATGAGCTTTCCGTCCTCTTCGAAGCTGCAGTCCACCACGCCCTGGAGCAGGACCTTCTCCTCCGGGCCGCCGGCGAAGAGCTCGGAGGCCGGCACCAGAATGGAAAACCGCTGCTCCCGCTTCAGCGTGCCGAGAAGCTCCGCCCGCTTCATTCTCGCGCCCAGCTCCGACGCCATGAGCAATTGGATAGAGCGCACCTGCACGGCCTTGGCCTCTCTGTCAGAGAGGAAGCCCTCGGCGGTGAGCCGCCGGATCTGCTTCGTGATCGCCTCGTCGGTATCCGTATCGTTGAATCGAAGATACTGCAGCACCCGGTGGGTGGCGGTGCCTTTCTCCGCCGCGGTGAGGGGCCGCTCCCCGGTCCGGAAGTCGGGCTTCCGGAAGTCCATCTTCGGCGGCTTCACCAGCGGCGCGCCGTCCTCCGCCTCGGCGGGGGACTTGTGCTTTTTCAGCTCCGTGGCCGTCACCTTGGAGGGCAGCGCCGACGCCTTTTCATGGGGATACACGAAGGTCAGACGCTCCGCCAGATCCCGATCCGCCTCGGTGTCGGCTGCATCAAAGGTCAGCTGTTCCAGCGGCAGCAGCTCGGTTTCCGCGGCCTCGGCAGGGAGGAGATTCTCCCGTACCAGCTGAAACACATCCTCGCCTCCCGGCAGCAGCGCCGTCCGGAGAATCCACTGGATGGGGCTGCCGGATTCTCGCAAAAGCTCCGGCGGAATGGGAGCCTCCAAATCGGCGGCGCAGCTTTCCAGCATGCCGTCCATGTCGGCGGAGGTACCGGTGAGGATCAGCCGATCCTTGGCTCTGGTCATGGCCACATATAAAAGCCGCATTTCTTCGGAGAGGGTCTCTCTCATGAGCTTCGAAGCCACGGCGCTGCGGGCGAAGGTGGGGTACTGCACCCCGCGCTCCAGATCGTAGCACTTGGGCCCCAGACCCAGCGTCGGGTGCACCAGCACGTCGTCCCGGGTATCGCTCTGGTTGAACCGGCGGGCCAGGTCGCAGAGGAACACGATGGGGAACTCCAGCCCCTTGGAGCGGTGGATGCTCATGATCCGCACCGCTTGTTTTGCGGCGCTGCCGGCGGGCTCTCGGCCCTGCTCGGCCTGTTCTCTCAGCCACTGGACGAAGCGGTGAAGCCCGCGATAGCCGGTGGCCTCAAAGGTCTTTGCCAATTGCAGCAGCTGCAGCAGCCGCTGCGTGCGCATCTCGCCGTCGGGCATGGCGGAGCAGAGGGCCAGCAGCTCCCGGTCGTCGTAGAGATACCACAACAGCTCCGTCAGCTGCAGATCCGGCGCCCGCTCCCGGCATTTCGTGAGCATTTCCCAGGCCGCCCGACAGTGGTCGTCAGATTCGGCGGAGCGCTTCAGCGCCGTGCAGAAATCCGTGTCCCGATCCCGCTCTCGGATGGCCGCCAGCTCGTCGGAACTGAAGCCGAACAGGGGAGAGGCCAGCACCGCCACCAGCGGCACGTCCTGATGGGGATTGTCGATCACCGAGAGCAGCGACAGCATCACCGAGATCTCCAGGGATTCGTAAAACCCTCCGCCCTGCTCCGAGGCCACGGGGATGCCCTTCTGGATCAGCGCCCGGCGGTAGACCGGCCCGATGCTGTTGGCGCTCCGCAGCAGGATCACCATGTCGCCGCAGCTGTGGCCCTCGTCCATGAGCTGCCGGATCCGGTCTGCCACATATTCCGCCTCCAGCTGGCTGCGCTCGAACACCGCGTGCTCGTTTTTGTCCGGCAGCTGCAATAGACAGAGCTCCGGCTTCTCGCCGCCTCGCATGTCGTCCAGTCCGCACTTGAGCCGTGCGTTTTCGTCGTAATCCAGTTCTCCCAAACTAGTTGACATAATATTTTCGAACACATGGTTCACCGCGTCCAGTACGGAACCTCTGGAGCGGAAGTTTTCCTGCAGCAGGATCCGCCGCGCCTCGCCGGGTGCGGCAGTCTCAGCAGGGGAGAAGGTGTTGTATTTGTTTAAGAAGATGGTGGGGTCCGCCAGTCGAAAGCGGTAGATGGACTGCTTCACGTCGCCCACCAGAAACAGCCGCTTTCCGCCGTCGGAGACTGCCCGGAAGATCTGATCCTGGACCTCGCTGACGTCCTGGTATTCGTCCACCATGACCTCCTGAAACCGGGCGGAGACCGCCGCTGCAAGCTCCGTGGGGCTGCCGTCCTCATGGGTGAGCAGCTGGGCCGCCAGGTGCTCCAGGTCCGCGTAGTCCACCAGTCCCCGGCGGCGCTTTTCGTTGGTGTACCGCCGGTCAAACTCCACCGCCAGATCCAAAAGCCGGATCATGGCCGGGGCCGTGGAACGGAGATCATTGAGCATGGTCTCAGAACGCTCCGCGAACTGCTTCTGGAGCTTTTCCACGGCGGCCTTGCAGCGCTTCCGGGTGTTCTGGGCGTGCTCTTTCAGCTCCGGTTCCGGCGGATTGCGGACGGTGCCGATCCGGGGAAATTCGATATTTCCCACAGCCTCGGCGGCGGCGTCCCAGCCGATGTCCGCGGCGGTGCGGGCGCGGAAGATTCCGTCGGCAGTCTCCGCGAAGCTGTCGCCGTAGGCCGTCTGAAGCCAGTCGCGCCGGGCGATCTCGGCGAGCAGCCCGTCCATGGTCTTGTGCCAGTAGTTCAATGTGTCCCCGGCGCCTTGGAGCAGCTCCTGCCCCCAGGGGGTATCCCCGGCGTCGGTGACGCCGTTTAGCTGCAGCAGGGTTTTCTGCTGCTTCGCCCAGAGCTGCGGCCTCGCGTGGGCCTGCATTTTTTCATAGAGCCGTAGGGTCAGCGCCTGGAGCCTCCGGTCGTCTCTGCCGGCGCCCACGGAGTCCACCAGGGCGCGGAAGGGTTCATCGGTCTCAATATTCTGATAGGCGTCCTCCAGCAGCCGTTCCAGGGTGGAGGCCTTCAGGGAGATGGCCTGGTTTTCATCCGCGATGCGAAAGTCCGGCGGCAGCGCCAGGGCGGCGCAGTGCTCCCGGAGCAGGTTGCCGCAGAAACTGTGGATGGTGCCGATCTGGGCTCTGCTCACCAGCGCCATCTGCCGCCTGAGCTCCCGGTTTTCCGGCTGGGCGCTGCTGCGCTGAGCGATACCCTCCAGGATCCGGCTGCGGAGCTCCCCGGCGGCGGCCTTGGTGAAGGTGATGATCAGAAACCGGTCAATGTCCACCGGGTGTTCGCCGGTGAGATACGCCATGAGCCGTTCGGTCAGAACTCTTGTCTTGCCGCTGCCGGCTGCGGCGGAGACCAGCACCGCGCTGCCGCGGGTCTCGATGGCCTCCGCCTGGGCGGGGGTGAACTGCATCTCAGCCATGGTCTTCGCCTCCTTCCAGCTGCGCCCAGACCTGATCGGGGGTCATGGGGGTGATGATCCGGTGACAGTCGCCGCCCATGGGGTCGAAGTGGCAGACGCTCTGATAGTCACAGTGGGTGCAGGCGGTGTCGTCCGCGCTGCGATAGATGGGCTCCGGCCGGATGCTGCCCCGGCGGAGTTCTCTGGTGAGATGCAGAAGGGTGTCCTCGATGTGGCGGGCCAGCAGCCCCATCCGCTCCATGGAAGCAACGGAGACGCCTTTGCCGCCCACGGTCTTCCCGCTGCGGATCTTCACATAGCGCTTGTCCGGGTCGTGATCCATGGCTTCCGGGACGCCGTCAGATTCCAGCATCAGTCCGGAGCGCCGCAGCTCGGAGGAGCGCTTTTTCTGCAGCTCCGCGTCCGAGACCCGCTCGCTTGCGGAGAGCATGGGATCCCGTGCGGGGTGATAGAGCACGCCGGCGGGGATCACCTCGCGGCCGTAGCGGGCTTCGCCCACTTTTCCCAGAGCGAAGAGGTACAGCAGCATCTGCAGATCCATGCCGTACAGCACGTCCGAGAGGGAGAACACCTTCCGCCCGGTCTTGTAGTCCACCACCCGCAGATACAGCTTCCCGTCGTGGATCCAGCCGTCCACCCGGTCGGCGATGCCGGTGAGGGTGAGTTTCGTCTCTCCGTCAGTGAGGGTCACCGGCGGCAGCGCCTCCCGGTCGGAAAAGTCCAGCTCGAAGTCCAGCGGCTGAAAATCGCTGCAGCGCAGCTCCTGGGCCATGTCCAGCACGATGGTCTGGACGTTCTGGGTCAGCCGCTTGAAGAGATAGACAAAGCGGGGACTTTTGTCCTGAAAGTCCTGCAATTGCTCGTGAATGTAGGCGGAGACATGGTGCTCCGTCCGTTCCCGGAGTTCCTCGTCGGAGATCTTTCCGAATCCGCCTTTTTCCGCCGCGTCCTCGGCAACGCCCTGCAAAACCGCGTGGAAGAAGGTGCCGATCTCCATGGCGGAGAAGGCATTGTTCCGTCTCGGCTGGGCCTTGAGGCCGTATTTGAGAAAATAGGCATAGCGGCAGCGGGCGTACTGCTCCGTGCGGCTGGCGGAAAGTCGGGTCTGCCTGCCATAGAGCCCCTCCGCCCGGTCGGGGGAGAGATCCTCTCGCAGCAGCGCGGCCCGTCGGCGGAACATGCGGAGCTTCTCGGGCTCCCTCTGCTCAAACCAGTCGAAGGCCGCGCGGCAGCTGTCCTCCTGCACGCCTCGTAAATACCTTGCCGCCAGAGACAGCGCCGGGGCAGGGGCGTTTCGGCGGAGGGCGGTCAGATCTACCGTTTGGGTCTCGGTCTCAAACATCTGCCGGATCCGATCCACGAAAAAGGCGGGGCGCAGGGGCTGCCCCTCGGCGCCCGCGGAGGCGTAACAGACCGTCAGGGATTCCTCCGGCAGGGCCAAAGTGCTGGCTGCCAGGGCGTATTCTCTCCAGAGATCATCCTCGCGGCCGCCGCCGATGTCCAGATCCAGCTCCAGCAGCCGTCGCCGGTCATCCACGGAGAACACACCGCCGGAATCGCCCGCCTGGGGCACCCGGTCGTCGGAGGCGCCCAGCACGATCAGATGCTTCACGCCTCTTCTCCGCATCCGGTCGTAGTCGCCGGCGGTGACCCGATCCAGCGACACCGGGATGGTGCCGATGTCGTAGCGGCTCAGCATCAGCAAAAACAGCTTCGAGAAGCTCTCCGCGTCCAGCTCGGTGTCGCCCAGCACCGCGGCCACCTGCTCCAGCGCGGAGACCAGCAGCTCCCAGATCTGGGCGTATTCCGCCGCCAGCGCCTCGCGGCCGTCGTTTCGCAGGGCCTCGGCGCGCTCCTCCAGCCGATTGGCCAGTCCCAGCGCCTCCCAGAAATCCGAAAGCGCCTTGGCCTGCTCTGCGGCGGTGGATGCCTCCTTGCTCTCCCGCTCCAGAACCGTCAGGGGCTCGGCGGCGATCCGCCGCAGGCCGTCGATGCGCTGGATTTCTTCCTTTGCCTCATCGGTATATTCCTGTCCGTAACCGTTGGGGTGCAGGGTCCAGGGCTCGCTGCGTTTCCACATGCCGCCCCGGATGCCCCAGAGGATCGTGTAGTTTTCCAGCGCGTCACAGTCCTCGGGGGAGAGGGCCGTGAGCCCGGTGCGCAGCAGGGCGAGGACATCCTCGCTGTCCCAGCCGCCGGTGATCACGTCGTAGGCAGCGCTGATCAGCACGCCCAGGGGCTTTTGCAGCAGATCCGTTCTCTGGGCCACATAGAGGGGCACGCCGTAGTGCTCGAACATCCGCTGTAGCGGCTCCAGATAGTCTCCGAAGCCCCGCGCCGCCACGGCGATCTCCCGCCAGCGGCAGCCGGCTCGCGCCAGCTCCAGGGCTTTCGCCGCCGCCAGCTCACATTCCTCGGAGATGTTCTGGGCGCGATAGAGGGAGATCCGGTTTTCCGGATCCGGCCGGGTCTCGCTGGTGAAGCCGAAGAGCGCCTCACTGAGCCTTTGCAGCTCCGAGGCGCGGTGGGATTCCTGTTCTTTCAGATGGTGCAGCTGAACCGGCACGGCGTGAGCAGCACAGCGCTCCTTCAGCTCTGCCACGGTGCTCCTTTGGGCACCGTAGAGCTCGCTGCCGCCCTCGGGCGCGTCCAGGGTGAGGTATAGACTGACCTCCGCCCCCAGCTCCAAAAGCGTCTCCAGCACGGCCAGCTCCTGCCGTGTAAAATCGGTGAAGCCGTCCAGATAAAACCGCGCTCTTCTCAGACTGCTCTCCGGCAGCTGTTGATTCAATCTGGTCAGCCGGTCGGAGGGATCCGCGCCGCTCTGAGCGGCCACGGCGTCATAGCTTGCCAGGATCAATGCCAGATCCCGCAGCTTGTCGCCGAGATAGTCATCGCACTGCTCGGCGGTCTGCAGGAGGGTGTCGGGATCGGCGCAGGCCAGCTTCAATTCATCCACCGCCAGCAGCAGGGACTGCTGGGTCTGGGCTCTTCTCGCGGCGCTGCCGTAGAGCTTCAGTCTGGGCGCAATCTGGCCCAGGGCTCTGGCCATGCACAGCAGCCGTCCGCCCTGATCCAGCATGGGCGCGGCGCTGCCGCCCAGCTCGTCGGAGACCTTTCGGGCAAGACCCGTGAAGCTCAGCACCTCGGCATAGAGACTGGCACTGTCGCCGCAGATCCGGCAGAGCTCCCGCTCGCACTCGTGGCTGTACTGCTCCGGAACCAGCAGCAGATTTCCGCCGTTTTTCTCAGAAACCTGTGCCTTCAGGGTCTGCATCAGACTGGATGTTTTGCCCGCCCCGGCAGGCCCGTAATAGATGTGCAGCATGGCCGTTCTCCCTTCGTGAGTTTTTTCCTCATTGTATCACACCCGGCGGCTTGTTTTCAACCAGAGACAAATTGGAGATTATCGGGATGGTGGATTTTACACGGCAACCAAATGGTGGCCGTAGGGGAGGGGCTTGCCCCTCCCGCAGATTCACGTATTTGTAAAAACGGGAGGGGCAAGCCCCTCCCCTACGGATTCTCTTTAACAGCGCGATAATCTATCATATGAATCTGCTTTTATCCAAACAAAAACCCCTCGCCGCAGATGATCCGCAGCGAGGGGAATGTTGAATTGCTGTCAGCCCGCGTCCTTTTCATACACGCCGGAGCCCATGAACATGGACACGCCGGATTCAAAGTGGCCGGGGGTGACGGTGACGTTGCCATAGGCCGGGATGTCCTCGGCAGAGGCGGTGTAGGTGATGCCGCCCAGGAAGGTGTTCTGGTCCTCGTAGAAATACTTGTAGAAGAAGCGCACCACGGGCAGGGTCTCACCGGTGAGATTCATGACGGTGACGCTGCCGTCGCTGTTGTCCACCAGCAGCACCTTGTCACTGGCGAAGGGCAGGGTGTCCACCTTGGCAACCACGCGGGAGATCAGATCCAGCACCTCACCGGAGTTGTATTTGTGGCGGTTGGCCTCCAGCACCACGCAGGACTGGTGGGCGGGGAGGTTGGAGACCTTGAAGCTGACGGCGGTGTCGCCGGTGCGGAAGACGTACTCGGCGTACTGGATGGCCTGGTCGCTGTCGTTGAAGAACTGCATGGCCAGAACGTTTTTGACCTCTTCGTCAGAGCCGTCCTCGATGTAGTAGCCGTCATAACCGGCGGCCAGGGTGGAGAAACGCACGCCGTAGTCGGTGTCGTTCAGATTGGTCCAGGGGGTAGCGGGCTCCTCGCCGGCGCTGCTGACATCGGTGGAGATGCCGCTCTTGTTGCTGTCGCCGATGGACTCATACTGAGCGATCTTCTCGTCGGTGAGCGCGGTGACGTCATCATCGGCGGCGTCGCTCTTGTCTTTGTCCTTGTCGCCTTTGTGGAACAGGGAACTGATCACGCCGCCCTCGCCGTCGGCGCTGCCGGAGCCATTGGAGTTGCCTTTCGCGGTGAAGAAGATCACCAGGGCGATGGCCAGCACGGCCACCACGGCAACCGCGGTCCAGATGAGGGTGCTCTTGGATTTGGAGTTCACGGCCTTGACCGTCTCCTCGACCTTCTTTTCCTCCTCTTCGGGGGTCAGGTCGCGGCGTTCTTCGTCATTCATTTTCATTTTCCTCCTTCAGAATGCTGCGGCAGGCGGCCGGGGTGGCGCGCATCAGGTCACAGCGATATTGGGGCTTTTTGTCATAGGTGCCGGTCTCGGTATAGATCATTGCGGCGCAGGTTCGGCAGGAATCCTTGGCGTCGCAGGCTGCGCATTCCTTCGGCAGCCGGATCTCTCTTGCGATGACGCGAAGTTTTTCCCAGGCGTCATCGACGGACGTTTCATTGAGATCGAAGCTGGGATGGTCCATCATGGCGCACAGCAGCATCCGGCCGTCCCAGGTAATCCAGAAGGCGCTCTTGCCGGCGCGGCAGCGGACGCCGTCGCCCTCGCAGTCAAAGGTGGCGTCGTCCTCCAGGGGGCAGTGCTGCTCCACGCTCTCACAGTAGCGAAGCAGATCCTCCCGCCCTCTCTGGAGATAGCGGATGCGGGCTTCCACCTTCGCGCATTCGTCGGGCTCGAAGCGGTTGTTCGTCCCGACGCTGGTTTTGTCCTTCCGCAGTGGCGGGAACATGTAGCTGGTGGCCTGGAGGATCAGCTTACGCTCGTCGCTGTAGCGGATGATCTCCTCCAGATCATCGACGTTCTCCGGCGTGACGGAGCAGTTGAGCTTCACATTGATGCCGGCGTCCTGGAGGGCCTCGATGGTGTGGGTGACCACGGTGTGGCCCGTGGGATGCTGGCACAGACGCATGTAGGTCTCGTCGGAAGCGCCGTAGAGGGTGATGTTGATCCTCTGCGGCGGGTTTTCCTTCAGCCAGTCCACGGTCTCATCGTCGATCAGGGTGGCGTTGGAGTTGATGCTGACCACAAACCCCATCTCCCGCAGCTTCGTATAGAGCTCCCGGAATCCGGGATAGGTGAAGGGCTCGCCGCCGGTGAGCAGCAGTAAAAGCATGCCCTTTTTCTTCAGCTCCTCGGCGATGGCCAGCCACTCGTCCACCGTGCGCAGGCGCTTGCCGCTTTTTTCCACATCCTCTGCCGACATCCGAACATAGCACATGCGGCAGTTCATGCTGCACATGGGGGTCAGCTCAAAGGTGCCGGAGATCGGGATGCCCAGAATGTCGGCTTTCCGGTGCAGCAGCTCGACCAGCTCGCTGGTGCCCTTTTGCGCGATCATGGCGTATCCCCCCAAACTTCTTCTTTCAACAGATTCACGGCCCGCTGATCCGGCGTGCAGCGAAGCATCCGGACCGGAACCTCCGCGCAAAGCCGTGAGATAATGGATATGACGCTGGAATGGGCCAAAGTGTTCCAGCGCGGCAGAATACTTTCGGAATAAATCAGGCGGAAGGCCTCTGCAGGCTTGAGCGTCTCCACGGTGTTCTCCGGCGCCTGCCGCAAAACGACAATGGAGCGGATGGGCGCAAACTCGTTGCGGAAGATCTGGCTGCTGCCGGCAAAGGGGGCGCCGTAGGCCACCCAGCGGCCGTCCATCCGGCGGATCAGACTGCGGTCGCCGTTGAGAATGTCAGCGTGTTCGAACCGCTCCCACAGATCCGCCTGCGTGCTCTTCCCGGTGCCGGATGGGGCAGTGAACAAGATCCCATCTCCCCGATAGCGCACCAGAGAACTGTGCAGGCTCACGATGCCCTTGGCCGCGAGGGTGATCTCCAGCTCTGAGACGTCCAGCAGCTGCGCCATCCGGTGAAGGGCGTCGGTACGATCCGGGTAGATCCACCCGCGCACCGTTGTCGGATCCGTGTCCGAAAGCCTCACGCAGGCGCAGGGCCTGGTGGTGACCATCGGCGTTCGCTCCACCAGATAGCCGCCCTCAGTCTCATAGACCCGGGGCTCACGATCCTTCAGCAGACGGCCGTATTCCGCGGGACGCCCGAGGGTATAGGTGATGTTGCAGTCTGCCGACCCCGGCTGGGTGAGGAAT
This sequence comes from uncultured Eubacteriales bacterium, assembly GCA_900317905.1. Classification (GTDB taxonomy): domain Bacteria; phylum Bacillota; class Clostridia; order Oscillospirales; family Oscillospiraceae; genus CAG-103. Next base: position 26,602 of record ONIN01000011.1, read on the forward strand.
GGGGCGCAGCTGTCCTCCACCTCCAGCTCGATGGGGGAGGAGACGCGCCAGCGCAGCCCGGCGATCTGCAGATGATAAACAAACTCGTCCATAGGCGCTCCTGATCATTCGATAAAAAAGCAATTTTATATTATAATCGAAAACCTTTGAAGTTTCAAGCATAAAACGGCCAAAAAAACGATAACCTCACCGGGAACTTTTCGGTGAGGTTATCGTATTACAGATCAATCAGTCGATGGGCTCGTACCACTTCATGACGTCCAGAGGATTGCGGTTGGCCTTCTCCCACTCGACGACGTCTTCCACATCCCAGCAGGGGGGCTCGCCCTTGCCGGTCTGGGCCATCTTCAGCGTGGCCTGCTCCGCCTCGGTCAGGTTGCCCTTGGCAGCCAGTCTGGAGGCGATCTCCTTACATTTGACCTTCATGATGAGCTTGAAGGGCAGCGGCAGACGGCCGATATCGAAGCGGCCCTGCTTCACAAAGACCTTCACGCCGGCCAGATCGTTCTGACGGGCGCAGGTTTCCACAGAGCTGGGATAGACCGGGCTCATGCCGACCTGCACGACAGCCTTGACATTATAATCCTTGCGGACCTTGCTCAGACCCACGACTTTGCCGGCCAGAGCCCAGCCGACATAGATGACTTCCATGCCCTTGGGCAGCTTCAGACCCTTGACGGAGTAGCAGGGAATCGCGAGCTTGCGGGACATCTCTCTGGCAAGAATCTCGCAGGAACCGGTGGTGGAACTGTAGATGATCGCGCTGATCATTGAAAAAACCCCTTTCCCATATTCGGGATACGCCGACGGCATACCCCTAACTTTCCATAAAATCGGATGCTATTATCATACCTGTAATTGTGCGAATTGTCAATTACAATTTGCGATTTTTACAGCATTGTAAAAGAAATGTCAGAGATTTTTCACTTGCAAGCGACGTTCCTGCGCGCTATAATATAGAATGATATTTTATCGAATGATCGCTTTCTTCGGAAGGGTGGAACAATTATGAATGAATTGCCTGAATTCAACGGCTGGCAGGGTACCCGTGCTCTGGGCGCGGGCCGCTGCGGCGAAACCTTTGAAATCGAACGGGATGACGGCTTCGGCGCTGCCGAGCACGGCGCGCTGAAGCTCATCAGCATCGAGGCCACCAGCGACGCCGAGGAGACCGCCCGTCTCCGCAGCCAGCTGGAGAACATGAGCCGTGTGCTCCGTGCTTCGGAGTCCATGAGCGACAGCAAAAACATCTTGCCCTGGCGGGATCACGCCATCCGCCGCTATGCCGACGGCAGCGGCTGGGAGATCAGTCTCAGAACCGATCTGGCCGTGCCGCTGGAGCGCTACATCCGCTCCCACACCTATGGGGAGACCGACGTGGCCCGCATCGGCGCCGGGGTCTGCAATGCGCTGGTCCTCTGCCGGGACCGGGGCATCGTCCACGGCGACGTGAAGCCGGAGAACATCTTCGTCAGCGGCGGCAACTTTGAGGGCTCCCTGGACGTCCGTCTGGGCGACTTCGGCATGTCCGCCCTGGTGCAGGACGCCGCCGGTGACTTCGCGGCTCCCGAGGTGCTCTGCGGGGAGGCTCCCAGTGCCGAGAACGACGTGTACTCCGTGGGCATGGTGCTCTACTGGATGCTCAACGACCGCCGGATCCCCTTCGCGCCGCTGCCCCCCGAGGGCGTGAGCGGCTCGGATCTGGCCATCGCAAGAGATATGCGCCTGAGAGGCGACCCGATGCCCAAGCCCCTGCACGGCAGTGCGGCGCTGCAGACGGTCATCATGAAGGCCATCTCCGACCAGCCCGCCGATCGGTATCCGACCGCCGAGGCCCTCCGCGACGCGCTGCTGAACGCGGTGCATCGCCCCTCTGCCGCAGCAGCGTCCGCTGCCGCAGCCGGTGCGGCTGTTGTGGCGGGGACCGGGGCTGCCGCTTCCAAGCCCGCCAAGGCTCCCAAGCTGAATAAGACCAAGCCCGCCAAGGCCGACAAGCCCGTGGTGGAAGAGGACGAGGACGACGGTGAGGCCACCGGCGGCAAGGGTCTGAAGATTGCCGCCTGGGTCATCGGCGCCATCGCCGGTATCGCCCTGATCGCCCTGCTGGCCTCCGTGCTCTTCGGCGGCGGCAGCAAGAAGGTGGAGGACACCTTCACCCTGACCCTGTCTCTGGATGAAGCCGAGATCGCTCCGGACGAGACCCTGAAGCTCATTGCCGAGCTCCGCGACCAGAACGACAACAAGGTCACCAACCCGGACATCACCTGGCGCAGCAGCAACAGCCGCATCGCCGAGGTGGATGACAAGGGCATTGTCACCGCCGGCGACGAAGGCACCGCCAAGATCACCGCCGAGTGCGAGGGTCAGACCGCCGAGTGCAAGGTCACCGTCACCAAGGACGCCATCAAGATCACCAACGTGGAGCTGGATACCACCACCGCCGAGATGAAGGTGGGCGAGGAGCTGACCCTGAACGTGAAGCTCACCCCCGAGGACGCCAAGGATGACAACATCAAGTGGTCCAGCAGCTTCACCCGCGTCGCCACCGTGAAGGACGGCGTCGTCAAGGCTGTGGGCCCCGGCGAGACCACCATCACCGCCAGAGCCAACGGCCACTCCGCCACCTGCAAGGTCACCGTCAAGCCCACCGCCGAGATCCGCAGCGTCAGCTGCCCGACGGGAAGCGTATCCCTGTCCAACACCGGCGCCTCCGCCACCGTCACCTTCACCGTGACCGGCTCCGATCTGGGCACCGTGGCCAACTCCGCCAAGGTCTACCCGGTGGACGGCAGCATTGTCCAGGTGGGCGCCCTCCAGCGCTCCGCCGGCACCAATGCCGATACCTACACCGTGACCCTCACCGGTCTGGCCGAGGGCGCCACCACCGTGGCCTTTGAGATCACCGACGCCAACGGCGTGGCCCATTCCGCCACCTGCTCCGTGGTAGTCAGCGTCCCCGCGACCCCGACCCCCGAGCAGCCTACCACCGTGCCCACCGCCGCTCCTACCGTTGAGCCCACTGCGGAACCCACCGAGGACACCACCGCCCCCGAAACCGAGCCCAACGATGCAGGCGAATAAGCAAAATCAATCCAAACCATCCGCCCCGGCAGAATCCTCTGCCGGGGCGGGTTTTTGTAATTATGATTTACATAATATATATTATGTAGATTATAAAAAAGTAGGGGAGGGGCTTGCCCCTCCCGCAGATTCAGCGTATTTGTACAAACGGGATGAGCAAGCCCCTCCCCTACGAATGAAAATGAACCCCCCTCCGCCATTCCAGCGGAAGGGGTTCCTGTTTCAAAACGGAAAGTGATACACGCCGCCGTCGAGGTAGCCCAGGAGGAACGCCTCGGCGAGAGTGCCGTGGCGGATGTTCTCTCTGGCCTCCTCGGGGGTGAACCAGCGGCAGTTCTGCACCTCGTAGTTGGTCTTGGGCGCTTCGTCCTTCACGGTGACGGTGAAGTTCAGCATCAGGGTGTTGGTGCGGGGGTAGTAGCGGCTGTGGCGGAACTGCTCCGAAGTCACGGTGAGACCCACTTCCTCCAGCACCTCCCGGCGGGCGGTCTCCTCGGCCTCCTCGCCCTGCATCACATAGCCGGCCACAAACACGTAGCCCTCGCCCTTGGGCGGCTTGATCAGCAGGATCTTGTCCTTTGTTTCATTCAGAACGATCATGCTGACGGCGGTGTTGAACACCGGCCAGCGGAAGCTTTCGCAGCCGTCGCACCAGGGCACCATCCCGGCGTCCTCGCCGTCGTGGCCCTCGTGATATTTCATGCGGAGTTTGGTGCCGCACTGCATGCAGTAATTCATGTCCATGTTCAGTCCCCCAATTTCACGCCCGGAAAATACTTCTCCACGAAGGGGACGCTCTCCACCATGAAGGTTTTGCCTCTGAGATACTCCAGAATCCCGGCGTCGGTGGGGAAGGCGAACTCCAGCTTATAGGAATAGAGGTTCTGCCCCTTCTCCCCGTAGGCGTGGTTCACCCGCTCCTTGCCGTATTTGCCGTCCCCGAGGAGGGGCCAGCCGGCGTCGGCCATCTGGGCGCGGATCTGGTGGGTGCGTCCGGTGAGCAGCCGGCATTCCACCAGACTCAGGGAGCCCTTGGTCTTGATGGTGCGGTACTCGGTGACGGCGGTCTTGGCACCGGGCTCGCTCTTTTTCTTCACGAAGACCTGATTCTTCTCTGCGTCCTTGAAGAGATAGCCCTCCAGCTTGCCCTTGGGCGGCGTGGGCTTGCCGTGGACGCAGCAGAGGTAGTATTTCTCGATCTCCCGCTCCTTGATCTTGTCGTTCAGGATCCTGAGCGCCTCGGCGTTTTTCGCCGCGATGACGATGCCGCCGGTGTTCCGGTCGATCCGGTTGCAGAGGGCGGGGGCGAAGCTGTTCTCCGCCTTGGGGTCCCACTCGCCTTTCAGCCGCAGATAGGCCTGGATGTTGGCGATCAGGGTGTTCCAGCTCCAGTCTCCGGCACTGTGGCAGAGGACGCCGGGCTTCTTGTCGGCCAGGAGGATGTTCTCATCCTCATAGACGATGTCCAGCCGGGGCGTGGAGATCTTCAGATGGGCGTTGTGCTCGGCGGGCTTTTCGAAAAACTCGTCGTTGATGTAGAGGGTCAGCTCGTCTCCGGCGTTGACGCGGGTGTCCCGCTTGACCCCCTTGCCGTTGACCTTGATCCGCTTCAGGCGGATGTATTTCTGTAACAGCGACTCCGGCAGCAGGGGAACGGCCTTGCCCACAAAGCGGTCCAGCCGCTGGCCGGCGTCATTTTTTCCGACGGTGATGGTTTTCATAGATGCAAAAGCTCCAAAGTGATCTCTCGAATGGCCCGCTCGGCCTCGGGGACGTCCGCCTGGTTGAAGGTGTAGCAGACGACGAAGGGGTGCTCCGGCGCGTATACCAGGCCCACGTCGTTGGTGATGCCCTCGTCCTCGCCGGTCTTGTTCATGCAGGGAATGCGCTTCGGCAGATAGCCGCGGATCTTGTGCTTGATCTGCTGCTTCTGGAGGATGGTTTCCATCTGCATGCTGATCTCCTCGCTCATGTATTCATGGCGCCAGATCCGCTCCAGCAGCGTGCCCATCTCACAGGGCGTCACGCGGTTTTCCTTGCCCTGGGCAGAGGCTTCCGGATCGAAGAGAAACCGCTCGATGTGACTCTGCTTCAGGCCAATTTCCTTAAACTGTGCATTCAGGAAATCAATGCCGAAATGCCGGATGAACATGTTGGTGGCGGTGTTGTCGGAGAGGGTGATCATCAGCGCGCAGAGGGTGCCGATCTCCACCTCGAAATCGCCGGAGAAAAACTGCAGTGCCCCGCAGGAGGGCTTCTTCTCCCAGTCGTGGCAGGTGAGCTTATCCGTCAGGCGCAATTTCCCCTCGTGGCACAGCTTCATGATGACCGCGTACATGGGCAGCTTGATGACGCTGGCGGACTCGAAGAGGTCATTCTCGTTCAGGCCGAAGCTTTCTCCGGTGACGAGGTTTTTGTAATAGAATCCCGCCTTGCCGGGAACGGCGTTCAAGCGGTTTAAGATCTGTTCTCTGTCCATGGATGCCTCCGTCATTTTGCCTTCTGGGGCTTCTTTTTCGTCGCGGGCTTCTTGGCCTGAGACGGTTTCTTCTTGGTGGATTTGGAGGGGGCGGCGGGCTTGCGGTTCAGCTCAAAATACAGCGCCACTGACAGCACCCCCATGGCGATGACCAGCGCCCAGGCACCCCAGTACATCAGCAACAGGTAGCGCATTTTTAAGTAGGCGTGGTAGCCAAGCAGGGAGGCAAACTCGCACAGCAGCGCCACGGGCATCAGCGGCAGCACCGCGCAGCCGGTGGCCAGAGACATCATGTCCGCGCCGAAGAAATACCGGTCGTGCATATGGGGCAGCAGGAAGGGGATCACGATCACCATCAGCGCCGCGCCCAGCAGCAGGGACTTGTCCGAGGCGGTCTTCCGCTTCTGGAGGAAGACGATGGCGATGAGCACCACCGCGAGCCCCGCCACCAAAATCGCCAGGGTGGAGGCCTGCTCCGTGTTGGTGATCTTGGAGAGGATGGCGAAGATGGAAGGGGAGTTGTAGTTCAGACCGTCGCCGATGCTGCCGGTCTCCTGGAGACCGATGGTCAGCGCGTCCCAGAGTCCCCGGCCCATCAGCACCGCCGGCAGCACCAGCACCACATTGATGACCGGGAAGGCGGCGAAGTGGTACCACTTCACCCGATCGGTGATCCAAAACAGCAGGAACACCGGGATGAAAAACACCGCCTGCAGCTTGAAGGCGAAGGCCGCACCGATGCAGAGGACGCCCAGCCAGGGCTTCTTTGCCAGCACCAGATAAATGCTCAGCACCGAAAAGGCCACATAGATGCTGTCGCACTGGCCCCAGAGGGCGCCGTTGAGCACCACCGTGGGCCAGAAGAGGGTCAGAAAGAAAGCAACCAGCCGCCGCTCGGCGCTCTGGGTGAAGCGGCCCGCCAGCATCATCACCGACCAGGCCAGAACCACATCAAAAAAGATGCTCAGAAGCTTGATCAGATACAGATCCGGGGTGCTGCTCTGGCTGAACAGCGCCAGGAAGGTGAGGTAGGGGGCGTTGTAGTTGCCGATGCTCCCGGCCAGTCCCTGGAGCCCGCCGTTTTCACGGAAATAATCCACCCACTGGGAAAGGAAGTTCTGGTAGTCCAGCGTCTCGTAGCTGAGCATTTTTCCCCGGAGGAAAAAGGCCGCCGCCAGCAGAACTGCCGAGATCAGCACGTGCTTCGGCTCCTTCAGGACGCCGGAGAAAAACAGCAGCGCCAGCCCGAAAGCCGCCTCACAGATCAGTATTATGTAAACTAACGTGTCCATAAACCCTCCAAATAAAGAAAGGGAGGAGACCCCGCTCCTCCCACAATTCAAAAATATCCATAAAAAAAGACCAATTCAGCCAAAACAAGCCTTGACAAGCGGGTGCCTGTCGTGATAAAATAACTTGCTATGTCTGTGAGCAGGGGATAACACCCCACTCTTGATCCTGTCTGCATTGTACAGGATGTCACGGAAAAAAGCAATACCAACTCTGAAAGTTTTAGCAACCGTTCCGGGCGTCCAAAAGTGACGCCGCAAAATACGCCGAAGAAAAGGAGTGTTCGCATTGCCGACGGAAGTGAAGTACGGAAGAACGACACGCATGAGCTTCGCCCGCCACGAGGAGATCCAGAGCATGCCGAATCTTCTGGAGATCCAGAAGAATTCGTATCAGTGGTTCCTCACGGAGGGTCTGCGGGATGTATTCCGCGATGTGGATGTTGTGACGGACTATTCCGGCAACCTGGAGCTGCGCTTCGTGGACTACACCATGTCCGACAAGCCCAAGTACACGGAAGAGGAGTGCAAAGCCCGCGATACCACCTACGCCACCCGGCTGGGCGTTCGCGTGCAGCTGCGCAACAAGGAGACCGAGGAGGTCAAGGAGAGCGAAGTCTACATGGGCGATTTCCCGCTCATGACCCCCAGCGGCACCTTTATTATTAACGGCGCCGAGCGCGTCATCGTCTCTCAGATCGTCCGCAGCCCCGGCGTCTACTACGACAAGCGCACCGACAAGGCCTACAATTCCAACTACGGCGCCACCGTGATCCCTTACCACGGCGCCTGGCTGGAGTATGAGACCGATATCAACGACATCTTCTACTGCCGCATCGACAAAAACCGCAAGCTGCCTGTGACTTGGTTCCTGAAGGCCATGGGTCAGTACCGGGAGGACGATCCCAGCACCTGGCTCAGCTGCATCCCCAGCATGGTCACCGGCGTGGTCACCGACGCCCAGATCCGGGAGCTCTTCGGTGAGGATGAGCGCATCATCGCCACCCTGGAGAAGGACAGCAAGGATTCCCGCGAGGGCGGCCGCAGCCGTGACGAGTCCCTGATCGAGATCTACCGCAAGCTCCGTCCCGGCGATCCTCCGACGGTGGAGAGCGCCGAGAGCCTGCTGCAGAGCCTGTTCTTCGACCGCCGCCGCTACGACATCTCCAACGTGGGCCGCTATAAGTTCAATAAGAAGCTGGGTCTGCGTGCCCGCATCGCCGGCTTCACCCTGGCAGAGCCGGTCGCCGATCCCATGACCGGCGAGATCCTCTTCGACGCCGGCACGAACCTCACCCGCGAGGACGCCGCCGCCATCGACGCCGCCGGTGTGGTGAACGTCTGGCTGGACGTGGAAGGCAAGCGCGTGCACGTCTTCTCCAACGGCATGGTCGACATGTCCCGCTACGTGGACTTCGATCCGAAGGAAGTGGGCGTCAAGGAGAAGGTCCGCGGCGTCATCCTGCAGCAGCTGCTGGAGCAGTACTCCGGCGAGGAGCTGAAGGAGGCCATCGAGGCCAACCTCGACCTGCTGATTCCCAAGCACATCATCGTGGACGACATGTTCGCGTCCGTCAACTATCTCTGCTGCCTGGCCCACGGCGTGGGCGAGCCCGATGACATCGACCATCTGGGCAACCGCCGTGTCCGCAGCGTGGGCGAGCTGCTGCAGAACCAGTTCCGCATCGGCTTCAGCCGCATGGAGCGCGTGATCCGCGAGCGCATGACCCTGCAGGATCTGGACACCGTCACCCCCCAGTCTCTGATCAACATCCGCCCGGTCACCGCCGCCATCAAGGAGTTCTTCGGCTCCAGCCCCCTGAGCCAGTTCATGGACCAGACCAACCCTCTGGCCGAGCTGACCCACAAGCGCCGTATGTCCGCTCTGGGCCCCGGCGGTCTGAGCCGTGAGCGCGCCAACTTCGACGTCCGAGACGTACACTACAGCCACTACGGCCGTATGTGCCCCATCGAGACCCCTGAAGGCCCCAACATCGGTCTGATCAGCTATCTGGCCAGCTACGCCAGAGTCAACGAGTACGGCTTCCTGGTGACCCCCTTCCGCCGCGTGGAGAAGGGCACCTGCCGCGTCACCGACGAGGTCGAGTATATGACCGCCGACGTGGAGGATCAGTATATCGTCGCCCAGGCCACCGAGCCTCTGGACGAGAACGGCTGCCTCACCCGCGAGCGTATCACCTGCCGTCACCGCGACGAGATCATCGAGGTCAACCGTGACCGCGTGGACTACATCGACGTGTCCCCGCGCATGATGTTCTCCATCGCCACCGCCATGATCCCCTTCCTGGAGAACGACGACGCCAACCGTGCTCTGATGGGCGCGAACATGCAGCGTCAGGCAGTGCCGCTGCTGGTGACCGAAGCCCCCATCGTTGCCACCGGCATCGAGCACAAGCTCTGCATCGACTCCGGCGTTGTGGTTCTGGCCGAGGACGCCGGCACCGTGCTGGACGTCTGCGCCTCCAACGTGAAGGTGCAGTATGACGACGGCCGCATCGTCGACCACAACCTGATCAAGTTTGCCCGCTCCAACCAGGGCACCTGCATCAACCAGCGCCCCATCGTCAAGGTGGGCGACCGTCTGGAGAAGGGCGACGTCATCGCCGACGGCCCCGCCACCAGCGAGGGCGAGATCTCTCTGGGCAAGAACCTGCTGGTGGGCTTCATGACCTGGGAAGGCTACAACTACGAGGACGCCGTTCTGATCAACGAGCGTCTGGTGATGGAGGACGTCTACACCTCCATCCACATCGAAGAGTTCGAGTGCGACGCCCGCGACACCAAGCTGGGCCCCGAGGAGATCACCCGTGACATCCCCGGCGTGGGCGACGACGCGCTGAAGTATCTGGACGACCGCGGCATCATCTGCGTGGGCGCAGAGGTGCGCAGCGGCGACATTCTGGTGGGCAAGGTCACCCCCAAGGGCGAGACCGACCTCACCGCTGAGGAGCGTCTGCTCCGCGCCATCTTCGGCGAGAAGGCGAGAGAAGTCCGTGACACCTCTCTGAAGGTGCCCCACGGCGAGAGCGGCATCGTGGTGGACGTGAAGGTGTTCACCCGTGAAAACAGCGACGAGATGGGCCCCGGCGTCAATCAGGTGGTTCGCGTCTACATCGCCCAGAAGCGTAAGATTTCTGTGGGCGACAAGATGGCCGGCCGCCACGGCAACAAGGGCGTTGTCTCCCGCATCCTGCCGCGTGAGGATATGCCTTACCTGCCCGACGGCACCCCGCTGGACATCGTCCTGAACCCCCTGGGCGTGCCTTCCCGTATGAACATCGGTCAGATGCTGGAGGTCCACCTGGGCTACGCTGCCCAGGCTCTGGGCTGGAAGGTCGCCACCCCCGTGTTCAACGGCGCCAACGAGGCCACCATTCGTGAGAGCCTCCGTGCTGCCGGCCTCCGTGAGGACGGCAAGAGCGCCCTCTACGACGGCCGCACCGGCGAGAAGTTCGACAACGACGTCACCGTCGGCTGGGTTTACTTCCTCAAGCTCCACCACCTGGTGGATGACAAGATCCACGCCCGTTCCACCGGCCCCTACAGCCTGGTCACCCAGCAGCCTCTGGGCGGCAAGGCCCAGTTCGGCGGCCAGCGCTTCGGCGAGATGGAGGTTTGGGCCCTGGAGGCTTACGGTGCCGCCTACACCCTGCAGGAGATCCTGACGGTGAAGTCCGACGACGTCACCGGCCGTGTCCGCACCTACGAAGCCATCGTCAAGGGCGACAACATCCCGCAGCCCGGCGTGCCGGAGAGCTTCAAGGTTCTGATCAAAGAGCTCCAGAGCCTCTGCCTGGACGTCCGCGTGCTGGACGCCGAGGGCGACGTGATCGAGCTCCAGGACGACGATGACGATTACGGCCCGGTCTACCGCGACGAGGCGTACACCGCCGACGATCAGGAGACCCGCGAGCTGGAGACCAGCGGCTATACCATCGAGGACGTGCCGCTGGACGAGGACGATCTGCCCGGCTTCGGCGCTGCCGTGACGGACGATGTGTCCGATGAAGACTGAGAGGAGGAGCGCACATGAGTTATACACCGTTTGATGCGATTCAGATCGGAATTGCCTCCCCAGAAATGATCCGCAGCTGGTCCTCCGGTGAGGTTCTGAAGCCGGAGACCATCAACTACCGCACCCTGAAGCCCGAGCGCGACGGTCTGTTCTGCGAGCGCATTTTCGGACCCACCAAGGACTGGGAGTGCTACTGCGGCAAGTATAAGAAGATCCGCTACAAGGGCCGCGTCTGCGACAAGTGCGGCGTCGAGGTCACCAAGTCCAAGGTGCGCCGCGAGCGCATGGGCCACATCGAGCTGGCAGCCCCTGTGAGCCACATCTGGTATTTCAAGGGCATCCCCTCCCGCATGGGCCTGATCCTGGATCTGACCCCCAGAGTGCTGGAGAAGGTTCTGTACTTTGCCAACTATATCGTCACCGATCCCGGCGACGTCACCGAGATCAAAAAGTGCCAGCTCCTCACCGAGAAGGAGTATCGTGACCTGAAAGAGAAGTACGAGGACGACTTCTCCGCCGGCATGGGCGCCGAGGCCATCAAGAACCTGCTGAGCCAGATCGACTGCGAGCAGCTGTCTCAGGAGCTCCGCGCAGAGCTGGCCACCGCCAGCGGCCAGAAGAAGGCAAAGATCGTCAAGCGTCTCGAGGTCGTCGAGTCCTTCCGCCAGAGCGGCAACCGCCCCGAGTGGATGATCATCGACGTGCTGCCCGTGATCCCGCCTGAGATCCGTCCCATGGTGCAGCTGGACGGCGGCCGCTTCGCCACCAGCGACCTGAACGATCTCTATCGCCGCGTCATCAACCGCAACAACCGTCTGAAGAGACTCCAGGAGCTCAACGCCCCTGACATCATCGTCCGCAACGAGAAGCGCATGCTCCAGGAGGCGGTGGACGCCCTGATCGACAACGGCCGCCGCGGCCGCGCGGTCACCGGCGCCAACTCCCGCGCCCTCAAGAGCCTGAGCGATATGCTCAAGGGCAAGCAGGGCCGTTTCCGCCAGAACCTGCTGGGCAAGCGTGTGGACTACTCCGGCCGAAGCGTTATCGTCGTTGGCCCGGATCTGAAGCTCTATCAGTGCGGCGTGCCGAAGGAGATGGCCATCGAGCTGTTCCGTCCCTTCGTCATGAAGAAGCTGGTGGAGGACGGCATCGCCAACAACATCAAGTCCGCCAAGAAAATGGTGGATAAACAGCGCACAGAGGTCTGGGACGCCCTCGAGGTCGTCATCAAGGACCACCCGGTCATGCTCAACCGTGCGCCTACGCTCCACCGTCTGGGCATCCAGGCCTTCGAGCCGGTGCTGGTGGAGGGCCGCGCCCTGAAGCTGCACCCCCTGTGCTGCACCGCTTTCAACGCCGACTTCGACGGCGACCAGATGGCCATTCACGTGCCGCTGAGCGCCGAGGCTCAGGCGGAAGCCCGTATCCTCATGCTCTCCGCCAACAACCTGCTGCGTCCTCAGGACGGTCACCCCGTCACGGTCCCGACCCAGGATATGATCCTCGGCTCCTACTACCTCACCTATGTCCGCCTGGGCAAGGCCGAGAAGGGCGCCGAAGAGGTGCTCTGCACCGTGGCCGGCGACAGCGGCTTCGAGGAGAACACCGTCGTGGACGGCGACCTCTTCTATGAGAAGATCAAGGAGCTGGAAGCCGAGAACGAGCGCCGCAAGGCAAATAAGGAAGACCTGCTGCAGCTGCCGGAGTACCGCCCGGTGAAGTTCTACCGCGACGCCGAGGAGGCCATCATGGCCTACCAGTACGGCGACATCGGTCTGCACGCCCCCATCCGGGTGCGCATGCAGCGCGAGGTGGACGGCGAGCTGCGCCGCCGCACCATCGACACCACCGTGGGCCGCATCATCTACAACGAGCCTATCCCCCAGGATCTGGGCTATGTGGACCGCACCGACCCCGAGCAGATGTTCAATCTGGAGATCAGCTTCAAGGTGGGCAAGAAGCAGCTGGGCAAGATCATCGACCGCTGCATCGAGAAGCACGGCTTCACCGTGGCCACCGAGGTGCTGGACAACGTCAAGGCCCTGGGCTACAAGTATTCCACCATCGGCGCCATCACCATCTCCATCGCGGACATGACCGTGCCTGACTCCAAGCAGGCGCTGATCAGCGAGACCGAGAAGAAGGTCGTCCAGATCGAGAAGATGTTCCAGCGCGGCAAGATGACTGACGACGAGCGCTATCGCTACACCATCGCCGAGTGGGAGCAGACCACCAAGGACGTCACTGCCGAGCTGCAGAACTGCCTGGATGAGTTCAACCCCCTGTTCATGATGGCCGATTCCGGCGCCCGCGGCTCCATGGCCCAGATCCGTCAGCTGGCCGGTATGCGCGGCCTGATCGCCAACACCGCCGGTAAGACCATCGAGATCCCCATCAAGTCCAACTACCGTGAAGGCCTCTCCGTTCTGGAGTACTTCACCTCCTCCAGAGGCGCCCGTAAGGGTCTGGCCGATACCGCTCTGCGTACCGCCGACTCCGGTTACCTGACCCGTCGTCTGGTGGACGTCTCTCAGGACGTCATCATCCGTGAGCCAGACTGCGGCACCACCGACGGCACCATGGCCAGAGAGGTCATCGACAAGGGCGACGTGGTGCAGACGCTGGCCGAGAGCATTCACGGCCGCTATCCCGCCGAGCCTGTGGTCTCTCCCAAGACCGGCGAGGTGCTCTTCGATCTGGATCACATGCTCATGCCCGCCGACGCTGCCGTTCTGGAGCAGAACGACATCGACGCCGTCAAGGTCCGCAGCGTCATGACCTGCAAGGCCCGCAGAGGCGTCTGCGCCAAGTGCTACGGCATCAACCTGGCTGTCGGCAGACCGGTCAACGCCGGTGAGGCCGTCGGCGTCATCGCGGCCCAGTCCATCGGCGAGCCCGGCACCCAGCTGACCATGCGTACGTTCCACACCGGCGGCGTCGCCGGCGACGATATCACCCAGGGTCTGCCCCGTGTCGAGGAGCTGTTCGAGGCCCGCAAGCCCAAGAAGATGGCGCAGATCGCCGAGATCTCCGGCGTCGTCTCCATGGAGGAGACCCGCAAGGCCTCCATCTGGGCGGTCACCATCACCGGCGAAGAGGAAGGCGAGGTCGTCACCTACAACATCCCCTATTCCGCCGGCATCCTCGTCCACCCCGGCGACCATGTGGAGAAGGGCCAGCCCATCTCCGCCGGCGCCTTCAACCCCCACGATGTGCTGCGCATCAGCGGCGTCAACGCCTGCCAGCAGTATATCACCCAGGAGGTCCAGAAGGTGTACCGTCAGCAGGGCGTTGACATCAACGACAAGCACATCGAGGTCATTATCCGTCAGATGATGCGCAAGGTCCGCGTCACCGATCCCGGCAGCTCTGACCTGCTCAGCGACACCGTCGTGGACGTCAACGAGTTCAATGCCATCCGCGACGAGATCCAGAAGCGGATCGACGCCGGCGAGACTGAGCTCCTGCTGCCCGAAGCCACCCAGATCCTCATGGGCATCACCAAGGCATCTCTGGCCACCGAGAGCTTCCTGTCCGCCGCCTCCTTCCAGGAGACCACGAAGGTGCTCACCGATGCCGCCATCAAGGGCAAGGTGGACCACCTGGTGGGTCTGAAGGAGAACGTCCTGATCGGCAAGCTGATCCCCGCGGGCTCCGGCCTCCAGGTCTACCACGACTTCGAGACCAACGAGCCCCCGCTGCCCGAACCGCCCGAGCCGGACGACGGTGTCGATCTGACGCCTCTGGCCAGCGCAGGCAACGCCATCTAAATCAAACGAAAACCAGCCGTGAGCAATCGCGGCTGGTTTTTCTGTGTTTTTTTCGAAAAGGGCTTGACATTCCACCTGGTGGAAGGTGGATACTGGAGAAAAAGGAGGTGCGATCCCATGATCGAAGGATCCGTTTCAACCCTGTCCATGCTCTGCATGGGGATTTCGGCTGTCGTCAGCTTTGCGCTGCCGGTGGTGCTGTATTTGTTTTTCCGAAAGCGCTTTGGGGCATCCGGCAAGGCGTTCTGGACAGGCGCCGCGGTGTTTGTCCTGTTCGCATTGGTTCTGGAGCGATTCCTGCACCAGGCGGTTTTGGGCTCCACAGCGGGGGAGCGGATGCAAAACAACATCTGGCTCTACGCCCTCTACGGCGGTCTCGCCGCCGGGATCTTTGAGGAGACCGGGCGGTTTCTCGCCATGCGGGTTGTATTGAAAAAGGAGTGGGCCAACGACGGCAATGCCCTGATGTACGGCGCGGGGCACGGCGGGGCAGAGGCGGCATTGCTGCTGGGCCTCACCATGATCTCCAATCTGGCGCTGTCGGTGATGATCAACACCGGGTCGCTGGAAAGTATTCTGAAAACTGTCCCCGCCGAGGCGCTCGATCAGGCGCAGACCCAGCTCCGGGCTTTGGTGGAGACGCAGCCCACCGACTTCCTGCTGGGGATCGTGGAGCGCCTGATTGCGGTGACGTTCCATCTGGCGCTGTCGGTGCTGGTCTGGTTTTCCGCCACGAAGAAAGGCAGCATCTGGCTTTACCCGCTGGCGATCTTGCTCCACGCGCTGATGGACGCCGCCGCGGTGATCGTCTCGAAGTATGCTTCGATCCTCTTGACGGAGTGCACCATCGCGCTGATCACGCTCTTGACCGTGCTCCTCGCCAGGGCCGCCTGGAAAAGGCATAGAGCAATAGATTGAGATTATGTAGGGGACGGCGTCCTCGACGTCCCGAACAAACGATTATCAGCACGCTTTTCCCGGCGTGCATTTTCTTTGGTTTGACGGCATTTTGAAAACCAAGTATAATGTGAAAAAAGCTTATAGGAAGGAGTTTCCCATGAAGCTGATGCACTTATCCGATCTGCATCTGGGCAAGCGGGTGAACGGGTTTTCCATGCTGCCGGATCAGAAATACATATTGGAACAAATTTTGAACATTGCGCATCAGGAGCGGCCGGAGGCGGTGCTGATCTGCGGGGACGTGTACGACAAATCCGTCCCGTCGGCGGAGGCGGTGGAGCTGCTGGACGAATTCCTCTGCCGTCTCAAGGCGCTGGGGCTCGCGGTGCTGCTGATCAGCGGCAACCACGACTCTCCGGAGCGGCTGGCCTTTGGCGCGCGGCTGCTGGAGGCCGAGGGCGTGCACATCTCCAGAGTCTACGATGGCGACGTGCAACCGGTGACCATCACCGACGCATTCGGGCCGGTGCGCTTCTGGCTGCTGCCGTTTTTGAAACCGGCACATGTCCGCCGCTGCTTCCCGGAATCAGAGATCGAAACCTACACCGACGCCATCCGCACCGCCGTCGGGCAGATGGGCGTGGATCCTTCGGAGCGGAACGTGCTGCTGTCCCACCAGTTCGTCACCGGGGCGGAGCGGACAGAGTCGGAGGAGCTCTTCGTGGGCGGCACGGAAAACGTGGACGCCGCGGTCTATGACGCCTTCGACTATGTGGCGCTGGGCCACCTCCACGGCCCCCAGAGCGTGGGGCGGGAGACCATCCGCTATTGCGGCACACCCCTAAAATATTCCTTCTCCGAGGCAAAGCAGGAAAAATCCGTCACGATGGTGGAGCTCATGGAGAAAGGCAGCGTCAGGCTCCGCACCATCCCGCTGACGCCCCTGCGGGATCTCAGAGAGATCAAAGGCACCTACGATGAGCTCACCGCACGGAGCTTTTACACCGACGCCAATCGGGAGGACTACCTTCACATCACCCTCACCGACGAGGAGGACGTGCCCAACGCTCTGGGGCGGCTCAGAACGGTCTATCCGAATCTGATGAAGCTCAGCTACGACAACCGCCGCACCCGCTCGGATTTGAGCCTCTGGGATCTGGAGGCCACGGAGCGGAAGGACCCCATGGAGCTGCTCTCGGACTTCTACCGGCAGCAGAACGGCGGGGACATGAGCGAGGAGCAGCGCGCCTACGTCCTCGGCTGCATCCGGGAAATCTGGGAAGGAGGCGCGGACGCATGAGACCTTTGAAACTTACCCTCTCCGCCTTCGGCCCCTACGCTGGAGAGCAGGTATTGGAGCTGGATAAACTCGGCGCCGGGGGCCTGTATCTGATCACCGGCGACACCGGAGCGGGGAAGACCACCATCTTCGACGCCATCACCTTCGCCCTCTTCGGCGAGGCCAGCGGCGACGTGCGGGAGCCAAGCATGCTGCGCAGCCAGTATGCCGAGCCGGAGACCGCCACCTTCGTGGAACTGACCTTCCGGCACAACGGCGAGACCTATACCATAAGAAGAAACCCCACCTATGAACGGCCGAAAAAGCGCGGCGAGGGCATGGCCACGGAGTCCGCCTCCGCCCAGCTGGAGCGGCCTGACGGCAGCCTGATTACAAAGCCCAAAGAGGTGGACACCGCTATCCATGCACTGCTGGGGGTGGATCGGCAGCAGTTTTCCCAGATCGCCATGATCGCCCAGGGAGATTTCCAAAAGCTCCTGCTGGCCGACACCAGGGCGCGGCAGAAGATCTTCCGGGACATCTTCAAAACCGAGCCCTACGAGCGGCTGCAGAAGCGCTTCAAGCAGGATGCGGACGCCCAGCGGCGAACCTTCGAAGGGCTGGAGGAAAAGGTGCGGCAGGCCATCGAGACCCTGCTGCCGGAGGGGGCGCTGCTGCCCCGGGAGGCAGTTTCCGCCGCGGAAGCCATGCAGAACGAGGCGCAGCAGACCTATGAAGCGGGGGAACAGGAACTCACGAAACTGGCAGACACCCTCCAGCGGCTGGATGAGCAGCTGGGCCGGGCCTCGGAGCAGGACAAAGCCAGAGCGGATCTGCTTTCCGCAAGGGAAGCCTTGAACGCCCAGACACCGGAGATCGACCGCCTCACCGAAGTGTTGGCGGCGGAACAGGCCCGAGAGCCGGAGCTCGCGAAGCTTCGAGCCCGCGTCGGGGAGCTCCAGGCCTGGCTGCCGGACTACAAGACCCTGTCGGAATGGCTGGAACAGGAGCAGACGCAGGCTGCGGAACTCACGCAGTCCGAGGCCAGCCAGACAGAGCGGGAAACCGACCTCGCCGCGGCGGAATCGGATTTGACCCGGGCTCAGCAGCGGATGATTGAGCTGGGCGAGCCGGGGGAGACTCTCCTGCGGCTCCAGCAGGAACAGACGCGAACACATCAGCTTTTCGATGGGCTGCAGACGTTTTTGGATACCAAAACCGAACTGGAGGATCTGGAGCAAAGCTACTTTGACGCCCAGACAGCGTTCACATCCTCCTTCGAGGAATCCAAACGGCAGCGGCAGCAATACGACGCTCTGCACGACGCCTTCCTCCACGCCCAGGCGGGCCTGCTGGCGGCGGACTTGGAGGAGGGAACTCCCTGCCCGGTCTGCGGCGCGGTGCACCACCCGAACCCGGCGAAGCTCTCAGAGGACGCCCCCACCGAGGCCGGCTTGAAACAGCAGAAATCCGCCTCGGAAAAGGCGGATGCGCAGGCCGAGGCCGACAGCAAAAAGGCTGCCGTGCAAAAGGAAAAACGGGACTTAAAGCAGCAGGAGCTGGATCGGCTGCGGCAGACATTGCCCCACGGGGATCCGGAGGCGCTGCAGGAAGCGGCAAAGCAGACACTGGCGGCGCTGGCGCGGCAGATCACCGCTGCCGAGGCGGATCAGAGGGAAAAGAAAACCCTGACGGAACAGCTCCCGGATCTGCAGCGGACAAAACAGGAACTGGAGAGCGCCTTCCATGCCGCACAGAGCGAGCTTGCTGCCCTGCAGGCCGCACTGGAGGCCCTCAGAAACCAAATCGCAGGTCAGCGGTCGAAGCTGCCGTACCCCACTGAGGCGGAGGCGAAGCAGGAGATCCGGCGGATCCTGGATCAGATTACCGATGCCGAGGACGCAAAAAGGGAAGCGGAGGAAAACCTCAGCGCCGCCCGGCAATCCACCGCGGAGCTGCAGGGCAAGATCCGGCAGCTGGAGGACACCCTCTCGGACGCCCGGGAGATCGACGCCGCGGCGCTCCAGACCCAGCGGGACGAGGCATGCCGGCAGCGGGAGGATCTGCAGAAGAACCAAACCGCCCTCCACACGAAGCTGGAGCTGCAGAAGCAGACACTGGACACCCTGAAATCCGACCTGAGCACCATGGAGGCCGCCGAAGCCAGACTGAAGTGGCTCTCGGCCCTCTCGGACACCGCCGGCGGCAGCCTCTCGGGGAAGGAGAAGCTGGCGCTGGAGACCTATGTTCAGACCACCTTCTTCGATCGGATCCTGGCCCGCGCCAACCGCCATTTCCTCATGATGTCCGACCGGCAGTACGAGCTGCGGCGCAGCAAAACCGCCGCCGACAACCGGAGCCAGACCGGTCTGGAGCTGAACGTCATTGACCACTACAACGGCACCGAGCGCAGCGTCAAAAGCCTCTCCGGCGGGGAGTCCTTCCAGGCGTCCCTGTCCCTGGCCCTGGGCATGTCCGAGGAGATCCAGTCCTCCGCCGGCGGGGTGCGGCTGGACGCCATGTTCGTGGACGAGGGCTTCGGCTCTCTGGACAACGACGCCCTGAACGCGGCGGTGCAGACCCTGGCGTCCCTTTCGGATGCTAATCGGCTGGTGGGCATTATCTCCCACGTGGAGGAGCTCAAGGAGCGGATCGATCGGCAGATCGTGGTGAAAAAGGAGAAATCCGGCGGCAGCCGGGCGATATTGCAGGTCTGAACAGAACAAAAAGATTGACAAAACAAGGGAGATAGAGTACTATAATGTAAGTTAGCTTAAACTTACAAAGGCGGTGGATCTCCCTTGCTGACCGAGCTTCTGGAGCAATTTGAGTCGAATCTGGAGCAGTGGAACCCGCTGCCGGGGGCGGCGGTGACCCGCAGCTTCCTCCGCCACGAGGGGACGCCGGAGATCCGCACCATAGAAAACGAGACCCTGGAGGCGCTGGTCTGCGTGGACGGCCAGGTGGAGCTGGAGCTCGAAGACGGTCGGGTGAGCACCACCTCGCCCAGCGAACTTCTGCTTTTGAGCGACGCGTTCCGGCTGTCCGGATTCCGTCTGCCCCAGGGGAACGCCACGGTCTATGTGGCGGCGCTGCCGCTTTCGCTGATCCGAAACTGCTTCCTGCAAGGCGGGGAGGCAGGGCAGGAGCAGCTGCTGCAGCGGATGCTGGAGCAGCTGGCGCTGGGCGGCGGGGCGCTGACCCTCCACGCCCCGGACTGGTATGCCTCCCTCTCCGTCACCATGAACCAGATCTCCCAATCCCGCCGGGGGACGTATTTCATGCTGCGGCTGCTGGAGCGGCTGTGGCTGGGCACCGACGAGCTCTACGGGGAGACCGTCTCCTCCAGAGTGAGCCCCGCCCAGGCGGACCTGGTCAGAAGGCTTCGGATCTACATGCAGGATCATCTGGAGCAGCGCATCACCATCGCGGATCTGGCAGAGGAATTTGGCATGTCGCCCACCTATCTGAAGGACAGCTTCCGGAAGGTCAGCGGCCAGCCCATCCACCACTATCTCCAGGATTGCCGGCTGACCCAGACGGCTAGGCTCCTGCGCACCACGGAGCAGAGCATCCTCTCCATCGCCTTCAGCGTGGGCTACTCCGGCACCAGCCGGTTCAACGCCGCCTTCAAGGATCGCTACGGCATGAGCCCCAGAGAATACCGGCAGAATACACTGAAATAATTCGGCTTCCGCTTTCCGCTATCTTCCAAGATACTGCCTGAAAGCGGAAGCTAACGGCTTTTTTGGGCAGAAACTGTCGAAATTTCCCGTTATAGTAAACTCAACGAATGAAGCCACACGCTGCATCGTTCCGGGGCGGCAGGCAGCGCAAGTGTGAAAAACGCTTGTCAGCCGCAAATACAAAATTTTTGGAGGAACCTGAAATGAAAGCAAAAATTGTATCCTGGTTCGCTGGCGGCGTTCTGTTTGGTACCGCCGGACTGAAGATCCTCACCAGCTATGAGGCAAAGCGCGTCTATGCCCACTGCACCGCAGCGGTGCTCCGGGCCAAGGACGAAGTGGTGAACACCGCCACCGCCATTCAGGAGGGCGCCCAGGACATCTATGCCGACGCCAAGGAGATCAACGAGGAGCGCGCCGAGAAGATCCAGACCATCGAGGACGCGAAGGCGGAAGCCAAGGCATAACCCAAAACCAGCAAACGCGCCCGGCGGTGTGTCGGGCGCGTTGATCGTCTGATTCGTCGGATCGAAGGGAAGAACTATGAAATTTCAGATTTTACATGAGAACAAAGGCCGCATGCGCTTCGGCGTTCTTCCGAAGAAGATGACCATGCGGGAGGCCGACGCCCTGCAGCTGTTCCTGCAGCGGCTGGACGGGGTGCAGAAGGCCACCGTCCACGAGCGCACCGGCTGCGCCACGGTGCTTTATACCGGCGAGCGGGCGGCGCTGATCGAGGCCGTCCGCCGCTTCCACTATGAGGACGTGGACGAGGATCTGTCCCTGCAGATTCACAGCCGGGAGATGAACGCTTACTACACCGATAAGCTGATCTTCAAGGTGGCGTACCGGGGGATCCGAAAGCTGTTTTTCCCGGCATGGCTCCGGCATATCCGGACGGTGATCCGGTCGATCCCCTACCTTTGGCGGGGCGTCCGCTGCATCCTCAGAGGCAAGCTGCAGGTAGAACTGCTGGACGCGCTGAGCATCGGCATCTCTCTGATCCGCAGGGACTTCAGCACCGCCAGCTCCGTCCGGTTCCTGCTGGAGATCGGCGACCTGCTGGACGAGTGGACCCACAAGAAATCCGTGGACGATCTGGCCCGCACCATGAGCCTGAACATCGACCGCGTCTGGGTGAAGACCGACGAGGACACCGAGGTGCTGCTGCCCATCGAGCAGGTGCGGCAGGGCGATTTGATTGTGGTGCGCATGGGCAGCGTGATCCCCATGGACGGCGTCATCGAGTCCGGGGAGCTGATGGTGAACCAGGCCTCCCTCACCGGGGAGAGCGTCCCCGTCCCGAAGCGGCCCGGCATGACCGTCTACGCCGGCACCGTGGCCGAGGAGGGCGAGTGCCTCATGCGGGTCAAGGAGCAGCCCGGCGAGAGCCGCTACGACAAGATCGTCACCATGATCGAGGAATCCGAGAAGCTCAAGAGCTCCGTGGAGCACCGGGCCATGTATCTGGCCGACAAGCTGGTGCCCTATACGCTTCTGGGCAGCGGTGTGACCTATCTTCTGACCCAAAACACCGTCCGCGCCGTGTCGGTGCTGATGGTGGACTTCTCCTGCGCATTGAAGCTGGCCATGCCGCTGGCGGTGCTCTCCGCCATGCGGGAGGCGGGGGATCACCACATCACCGTCAAGGGCGGCAAGTATATGGAGGCCGTGGCCAGGGCGGATATGATCGTCTTCGACAAGACCGGTACCCTGACCCACGCCTGCCCCAAGGTGGTCAGCGTGGTGCCCTTCGGCGGCAACGACGAGGCGGAGATGCTCCGGGTGGCCGCCTGCCTGGAGGAGCACTTCCCCCATTCCATGGCCAACGCCGTGGTGGAGGCCGCCAGAGACCGGAACCTCCAGCACGAGGAGATGCACACCCAGGTGGAGTACATCGTGGCCCACGGCATCCGCAGCACCGTGGACGGCAAGGAGACCCTGATCGGCAGCTATCACTTCGTCTTTGAGGACGAGGGCGTCAAGATCCCGAGAGGGGAGAAGCGCACCTTCAACGCCTTGCCGGATGAATATTCCCACCTCTATCTCGCCATCGGCGGGAAGCTGGCGGCGGTGATCTGCATCGCGGACCCGCTGCGCAGCGAGGCGAAGGCGGTCATGGCGGAGCTCCACAGCCTCGGCATCGAACACACCGTCATGCTCACCGGCGACTCCGAGCGCACCGCCGCCGCCATCGCCAGAGAGGTGGGGGTGGACGAGTACCACGCCGAGGTGCTACCGGAGGACAAGGCCAGATTCGTGGAGGAGGCCAGAGCCAATGGCCACACGGTCATCATGATCGGCGACGGCATCAACGATTCCCCGGCCCTCTCCGCCGCCGACGTGGGCATCGCGGTCAGCGACGGCGCCGCCATCGCCAGAGAGATCGCGGACATCACCATCACCACCGACGACCTCCGTTCTCTGGTGACCCTGCGCAGACTGTCCAGCGCCCTCATGGCCAGAATCAGCAGAAACTACCGGTTCGTTATGGGTTTCAACGGCAGCCTCATCGGCCTCGGCGCCATCGGCATTTTGCCGCCCGCCACCAGCGCCCTGCTGCACAATACCAGCACCATTGCCATCAGCCTCCAGAGCATGACGAACGTGCTGTAAAAACCGAATTTTCAATCCTTCCCCCGAGGTGTCTGCCCCGGGGGATTTTTGTGGTTTGGAGTTCAAATTCCAGTTTATCGAGCTGCAATGATCCACCGTAGGGCGGGGACCTGTGCCCCGCCGCGTTGAATGTGCTGCCCATGTAACGGCGGGGCACAGGTCCCCGCCCTACAAGGAGGGATCATCAAATGAACGATTGCTCATATGTTCAAACCAAGGGGGCGAGGAAATGGACGAAAAGCACGCGCCGGTGTGCGATTTTCTGCATGTCCACGAGGACACGGTGCAGCAGGTGCTCTCGGAGCTGCCAGACGAGGAGCGGCTCTACGACCTGGCGGAGCTGTTCCGCATGTTCGGGGACACCACCAGGATCCGGATCCTGTACCTCCTGTTTGAAAGCGAGCTCTGCGTCTGCGATCTGGCGAAGCTCCTGGGCGTGACCCAGAGCGCCGTGAGCCATCAGCTGAGAGCCTTGAAGGACGCGAAGCTGGTGCGATTTCGCAGAGCGGGGAAGACCGTGTTTTACGCGTTGGACGATGACCATGTCCGCTCCATTCTGGCGCTGGGCATGGAACATATTTTAGAAAAGTAAAGGAGAGTAACCATGCAGAAGAAATACAGCATCGAAGTGGATTGCGCCAACTGCGCTGCCGCCGTGGAGCGGAAGCTCGCGGAGCTGGAGGGGATCGAGTCCGTCTCCATCAGCTTCATGGCCCAGAAGATGATCGTCCAGTACGCCGACGGCGTGGACGAGGCCGCAAAGCTCAAGGAAATGCTGAAGGTGGCCCGCAAGGTCGAGCCCGATTTTGAAATCGAGGGGTGATCCCATGAAGCTCAAACGCCGCCAAAAGCGGGATTTGAGAAATATTCTGATCGCAGCGGCACTGTTTCTGGTGCTGCTGCTGATCGCACATCTGCTGCCGGAGCTGAAGTGGCTGCATCTGATCCTGGCCGTGGCCGCGGTGGCGGTGGTGGGCTGGGGCGTGTTCCGCAAGGCCTTTGTGGGCATCAAAAACAAACAGCCCTTTGACGAAAACCTGCTCATGGCCATCGCCGTGCTGGGCGCCCTGATCCTGGGGGAATACGCCGAGGCCGTGGCGGTCATGCTGTTTTATCAGGTGGGCGAGCTGTTCGAGGACGTGGCCGTGGGCCGCAGCCGGAAGAGCATCTCAGATCTGATGGATATCCGGCCGGACCACGCCAATCTGGAGACCGACGGCGGCATCATCGAGGTGCTGCCGGAGACCGTGGAGCCCGAGAGTGTCATCGTGGTGAAGCCCGGCGAGCGGGTGCCGCTGGACAGCGAAGTGCTGGAGGGGACTTCCTCCCTGAACCTGGCTGCCCTCACCGGCGAGAGCGTCCCCGTGGACGTGCGGCCCGGCGACTGCGTCATCAGCGGCGGCGTGAACCTCACCGGCGTCCTCAGACTGAAAACCCTGAAGCGCTACGACGATTCCACCGTGGCCCGGATCCTGGAACTGGTGGAGAACTCCACTTTGAAGAAAGCCACCACCGAGCGGTTCATCACCCGCTTCGCCAGATGGTACACTCCTGCGGTGGTCATCTCGGCGCTGCTGCTGGCGGTGCTGCCGCCCATCATCCGGTCGTCGGCGATGCATCTGGCGCCCATGTGGAGCCAGTGGATCTACCGCGCTCTGACCTTCCTGGTCATCAGCTGCCCCTGCGCCATGGTGATCTCCATCCCGCTGAGCTTCTTCGGCGGCATCGGCGGCGCCGGCTCCCGCGGCATCCTGATCAAAGGCAGCAGCTATCTGGAGCTTCTGGCCCAGACGGACTGCGTGGTGATGGACAAGACCGGCACCCTGACCAGGGGTGTGTTTGAGGTCACCGAGGTCTTCCCGGAGCCGGAGATCAGCTCTGAGGAGCTGGTGCGGCTGGCCGCGGCGGCGGAGCGCTTTTCCGACCATCCGGTCAGTGAGAGCCTGAAGGCGGCCGCCGGGGCGATCCCGGAGTCCGACGCCGCCTCCGACGCCAAGGAGCGGCCCGGTGAGGGTGTCCTCGCCCTTGTGGGCGGCCAGAGAGTGGCGGTGGGCAACGAACGGCTCATGGAGGCGCTGGGTCTCAGACCAAAGGGCGTCCTGGCTGCCGGGACCCTGGTCCACGTGGCGAGAGAGAATCGCTATCTCGGCTGCATCGAGATCTCCGACCGGCCCAAGCCCGGCGCTGCCGAGGCCGTGCAGAAGCTGCGGGAGAGCGGCGTCAAGCGGATTGTTATGTTAACCGGAGACCGGAAGCCCGCGGCCCAGGCCGTGGCCAAGGAGCTGGGGGTCACGGAGTTTCGCAGTGAGCTGCTTCCCGCCGACAAGGTCACGGAAGTGGAAGCCCTGCTGGACATGGAGGAGAAGAACAAGCGTCTTGCCTTCGTGGGCGACGGCATCAACGACGCGCCGGTGCTGGCGAGAGCGGACGTTGGCATCGCCATGGGCGGCATCGGCTCCGACGCTGCCATCGAGGCCGCCGACGTGGTGCTGATGGACGACGACATTGGCAAGCTGCCGCTGGCCATCAAGATCGCCCGCCGCACGGTGCAGATCGCCTGGCAGAACATCATTTTCGCTCTGGGCGTGAAACTGATCTGCCTGATCCTCGGCGCCCTGGGCATCGCAGGGATGTGGCTGGCCATCTTCGCGGACGTGGGCGTCATGGTGCTCTGCGTTCTGAACGCCACCCGCGCCCTCCTGGTGAACAATCTATAACCCATCAAGCCCACGGATCTCCGTGGGCTTTTTTCTGAAAAGAACTTCTAAATATCAGGTTTTTATAGCTTCCACCTGTTTTGCAGGTGGATTTCATTTTCCTGTTCAGGCCGAGAGGAGATGCAATATCTCTCAATTTCTGGAAGGGATGATCTTGAAAAAAGCACCAATACCATTCCAAGCTGTAGACGATCCTACATCATTGTGCTATAATTATACATTATATCAAAATCGGGAGAATGGCACGGTTTTACGTTTTTTTGTACAACATTTTCGCTTTTTGACGGGCATTCAGCATCAGGGCCTGCACAGAAATTTGCGGCTCCGGGTGTCAGGCGGCCTTATGAAAAAGGCGGGAGAACTATGAGCGATCGAGGAGCTCGGGACGGATATGTGAACCTGGGCGAGATCATCAGCGCACTGATCCATCGACTGGGGTTTATCATCCTGATCCGTGTGATTTGCGCCGCGCCGGCCTTCAAGACCATGCGCGGAATGAAAACAGAAACCGAGGGAGGGAACCCATGATGGCAGACATCAAACCCGGGCGGTATCGCCATTTCAAAGGCAACGAATACGAGGTTCTTTACACCGCCACCCACTCCGAGACCATGGAGCCCATGGTGGTCTACCGTGCGCTCTACGGCGAAAGAGGAGTCTGGGTGCGGCCCGCCTCCATGTGGTACGAGACCGTGGAGCGGGACGGCAAGACCTATCAGAGATTTACCTTCATCGAGGAATAAAGGAGGAATCCCCATGCTGGACATGCCCATCAAAATCAATCGACTGGAACTGAAAAACCGGCTGGTGATGCCGCCCATGCACTCCGGCCTGGCCGCCGAGGGCGGCGGGGTCACCGAGGCGCTGGCGGAGTACTATGCCGCCAGAACGAAATACAGCGCCCCGGGCCTCGTGATCATGGAGCACACCTGCATCACCGAGGCGGGCCGCGCCTCCCACACCCAGCTCTCCATCAGCGAGGATGACCGGATCGACGGGCACAAGCGGCTCACCGACGCCATCCATGAGGCGGGCGGCCGGGTGATCCTGCAGCTGAACCACGCCGGCGCCGGCGCCCAGCCGCTGGAGCCCTGCGACCGGGTGTCCGCCAGCGCCATTTCCATGCCGTTGAAAAAGCTGGATCGGGGCATGGCGAGAGCGCTGACCAAAGATGAAATCAAGTACCTGCAGGAACGCTATGTGCTGGCGGCGCGCCGGGCCATGAAGGCCGGGTATGACGGCGTCGAGATCCACAGCGCCCACGGCTACCTGCTGGATCAGTTCTATTCGCCGCTGACCAACCACAGAGAGGACGAATACGGCCCCCAGAGCATCGAAAACCGCACCCGCTTCCTCAGGGAGGTCTTTGCGGCGGTGCGGTCGGAGCTGGGGGATGCCACCCCCATGGCCGTGCGCCTGGGCGGCGCGGACTATCTCCCCAATGGCGCCACCGAGGAGGACGCGGTGGAGGCCTGCAAGCTGCTGGAGGCGGCGGGGGTCGATCTGCTGGACCTCTCCGGCGGCATGTGCTCCTTCGACCGTCCGGATCACCCGGAGCCTGGCTACTTCGGCTCCATGACGGAGAAAATCAAGGCGGCCGTTAGCGTTCCGGTGCTGCTCACCGGCGGCGTCAAGACCGTCGCGGACGCGGAGCGGCTGCTGGAAGAAGGGAAGGCCGACCTCATCGGCGTGGGCAGAGCCCTTTTCAAAGACGCCCACTGGAGAGAGAACAACTGAAATAACAAAATCGCCATCCCCCATTTCGGAGGATGGCGGGTTTCTTTTTTTTAATCCTCGTGCCGTTCCTGCCAGGGGAGACGGTAGAGCCACGCCGCCACGCCGAAGAGGATGGCGGGCAGCACCCAGCCCATGTCCACGCTGGCCAGGGGCAGCCGATCCAGCAGGGGAATGTTCACGCCAAAGCCGGCGATGGCGGAGAGAATGCTGGTAATCAGCGCGCCGATGACCGCCCAGATGCAGATGCTGTTGGTCATCCTGGGAGCAACGAGACTCACGATCACCAGCACCAGCACCGGCGGGTAGACGATGCCCAGGATCGGCGCTGCGATGGAGACGATGGTATCCAGTCCCAGATTGGAAACCACCGCACTGAATACGCAGATGATCACCACAAACACCGCGTAGGAGATCTTGCCCTTCGCCAGTCCCGCGAAGTGGTTCGCTGCGCTGCTCACCAGCGCAACCGCCGTGGTGACGCAGGCAAGGGCAACCACCAATGCGAAGATGATCAGACCGGGCTTACCCAGCAGACTCTGGACGATGGCGATCACCAGCTCTGCACGGCTGATCTCCACCGGATAGAGCTTCGAGACGGTGGCCCCCAGATATGCCAGGCCCAGATACACCAGCAGGAGC
The DNA here is from genome assembly GCA_900317905.1 of uncultured Eubacteriales bacterium. Classification (GTDB taxonomy): domain Bacteria; phylum Bacillota; class Clostridia; order Oscillospirales; family Oscillospiraceae; genus CAG-103. The sequence continues at coordinate 54,831 of ONIN01000011.1, forward strand.
AGAATGCCGGCCAGACCTGCGCTCTTCACCAGCACCTTCATGCGCGCGTCCTGCTTGTCATAGCCCTTGTCCAGGGCGCTTTTGATCAGCACTGTGCCGAACACCAGCGCCGCCAGCACGTCCATGGTCTGATAGCCCGCCTGGATGCCGGTGACGATCACGTTGTCCACCTGAACCACCGGGTTGATCTCCCCGAGGGGATGGATCATACCCACCACGATCAGCACCGCCAGACCCAGCAGCAGCGCCGGGGTCAGGAACTTGCCGATGATGTCGATGACGGCGGACTCCCGGACGCTCAGCGCCAGGATCACCGCGAAGAAAATGGCGGAAAACAGGATCGGGTTCAACCCCGGGATCAGCTGCACCACGCCCATCTCATAGGTGGTGGCCGCTGTGCGGGGGATGGCCAGCATCGGGCCGATGCAGAGGATGATCACCGTCATCAGAACGGTGGCCGCCTTGGCGCCGATGCGGTCCAGCACGCGCATGGCGCTGCCTTCCCGCAGCAGGGCGAACAGCGCCACCAGCGCCAGCGCCACATCCGCGATGTAATAGGCACCGAAGCCGACGAACCACTGCCGACCGCTCTGAAGCCCCAGATAGGGCGGGAAAATCACGTTGCCGGCGCCGAAGAACATGGAGAACAGCGCAAAGCCGATGGTGAGCACGTGCAGAAAGCTTCCGTTTTTCTGTTTCATGTCACGCCCTCCTCATTCCGGCCGCTGCCAGCCCCGCCGGAGTCCGGCGCGGAAGGCCTCGTCGCGTCTGGCGTTGGCCCCCGCCTCGTCCCGGTTTGAGCCGGTGTCGCGGTTTTTCAGCAGGAGGAAATAGGCGAGGATGGTGACCGCCACGATGCCCGCAGCGGTGATCAGGATGCCGAAGCCGTCGGGGGAGTAGATCCGCTGCCCGTCGATGGCCGGAACTACCATATCCACCGCGCCGAAGACGAGGATCACGACGATCAGGATCGGTGTCACCACCCGCAGCATGGCGCCCACAAAGCCGGAGAAGCGCTCCGACTTCGGCAGCTTCCATCCCACCGCCAGACAGGCGCCCAGAGCGCCGAGGGGCATCAGAAGGGTATTGGTGATGCTGTCCAGCAGCTCCAGAAGGTTCCTTCCGAAGAGCTGCAGACCCGCTTTGCCGTTCACATCCAGACCGAGGCTGATCCCCACCGGAACGGAGAGGGCCAGACAGGCAAACACCACGATGCTGACGGCTCTGGTACGAGCCACCTTGTGCCGCTGGATGATGAACTGCGTCACCACCTCCAGGATCGAAATGATGCTGGTCAGCGCAGCGATGGTGGTCATCGAGAAGAACAGCAGGCTGAAAACCTGTCCTGCCAGCCCCATGTCCGCGAACACCATGGGCAGTGTGATGAACATCAATCCGGTGCCGCCCATGCCCAGGGACGACAGCGACGCGCCGGAGATCGCCGCGTAGTGGAACAGCGCTGGGAAGATCGCCAGACCGGAGAGGAAGGTCAGCAGACCGTCCAGCAGACAGACCACCACGGTGGAGTGGACGAGATCCACGGTCTTTCCGGAATAGGAGCCGTAGGTGATCATGGCGCCGCAGCCCAGAGACAGGGAGAAAAACGCCTGTCCCATGGCGGAGAGGATCCCCGCGCCGGTGAGCTTGGAGAAGTCCGGCTTCAGATAGAAGGCGAGACCCTCCTGTACCCCTTCACCCAGCAGGAGCGAGACACAGCTGATGACAATCAGGATTACAAGCATGGTGGGCAGCAGCAGCTTCGCGGCCTTCTCGATGCCGTTGCGAACGCCGGCAATCACGATGGCCGCCGCCGGGAGGGCGAACACCGCCGTGTGCAGGATCACGTCACCGATGTTTCCGGCGAACTTCTCATAGTTTCCGGCGTTGCCCACGAAGGAACCCAGGGCGTATTTCACCGTGTAGCCGCCCAGCACCAGATAATAGCACATGATCAGCGCCGGGATCACCACCACCAGCAGGCCCAGCCAGCCCCAGCCGGGGGAGACGGCCTTGTAAGCAGAGACGGTGTTGGCCCGGCTGCGCCGACCGATGTAAAACTCCGCCAGCATGGCCACGGCGCCCACCAGAAGGATGCAGGCCAGATAGACGAACAGATAGGCCGCGCCGCCGTTGGCGCTGGTCTTGTAGGGGAACCCCCAGAGGTTTCCCAATCCCACTGCCGAACCCGCCGCGGCCAGCTCAAAGCCGATCCGCGTGCCGAATCCGGGACGTTTTTGATTCATGCCCTCACTTCCTTTATCGAATTCACCAAATTCATTGTGATTTTCCACAATGACCTACCATGCTAATCATAACTTATTCGGCGAATAGTAACAAGACAATATTTGGAAAACCATTTCTAGGAATTTATCGGTTGGATTATTCCTTTTCATGGCATCCTCAGCAACCGGAGAAAAAGCAATGGAATAACAAAATCGCCATCCCCCGCTTTGGAGGATGGCGTAATATTTTATGTAAACCGTTTCTTGCGCATATACTCCACCGTTCGGTAGAGGGTGGTGCCGTGGGAGAGCTCCTCCAGATGGCCGCAGAAATCCAGATGGTAGATCTGCCCCAGTGCTTCCAGCTCCGCCTTCAAATCTGCCTCGGGATCGGTGGAACGGCGCTCCTCGAAGCCCTCGATGGTCAGCTGCTCGGTGTAGTCCTCGGAGAGGTGATAGACCCCCACGCCCACCAGCCGCACCGGCTGCTGCGGCACCTGATCCAGAAGCTCTGAGGCCTCCCGCCAGATGGTCACCGCGTCGTCCACCGTGCGGTCGAAGGCCTTGGAGCGGGTGATGCTCTTCATGTTGGCGTAGGTGAGTTTTAAGCTGACGCCTCTTCCATGCAATCCATATCGTTTTACTCTGGCCTCCACGGCGATGGAGAGAAGCAGCAGCACCTGCTTGAGGAAGGCGAAGCTGTTGACATCCGCCTGAAAGGTCAGCTCCCGGCTGATGGACTTGGCGTCCTGCACCCGGTAGGGGGTGACTTTCCGATCATCGATGCCGAAGGCCAGATCCGTGACCCATTGTCCCTGTTTCCCCAGCAGGGAGATCACCGCCTCCCGGTTGTCCCGAATGTCCCGCACCGTTCGGATGCCCGCCTGATGCAGACGCTCCGCCGTCTTGGCCCCGACGGTGTAGAGTACCCGCACGTCCCGGTCGATGATGAGGTTAACATAATCTTCTGCGGTTGGAATCTCAAAATATCCGTCGGGCTTCTTTTCCTCGCTGGCGGTCTTGGCGGCGGTCTTGGAATAGGCCACGCCCACGGAACAGCTGAGCCCCACCTCGTCCCGGGTGCGCTGTTTGATCTGCCTTGCAAATTCTCTGGCCTGTTCGAAGCTGCCGGCGGTCTCGGTCACGTCCAGATAGGCCTCGTCCAGCGCGATGTACTCGGAGGCGGTGGCATATTCGTTCCAGATCTCGTGGAGCTGGTGTGAAACCGCGCGGTACTTCTCAAAATTCGGGTGCATGTAGATGTCGGCAGGGCAGAGGCGGTAGGCGTCCTTGATGCTCATGCCGGAATGGACGCCGTATTTCCGCGCCTCATAGCTGCAGGTGGCCACCACGCCGCGCTCGGTAGGGAGGGAGCCGATGATCAGCGGCTTGCCCCGGAGCTTGGGATCGTCCCGGATCTCCACGGAGGCGTAGAAGGCGTCCATATCCACATGAATGATGATCTGATCCAATCCCTTGCCTCCTTTCAGAAAAATCGCGTCCGGCCCAGAAGCCGGACGCGGTTGGGTTCAGGATTTCCGCCAGACGAACCGGTCCACAATGCCGGTGTAGCTCTGGATGAGTTTGACCACCTTGACGCTGACGTTCTCGTCGATGTAGTCCCGCACCGGCAGACCGAAATCGCCGTTGCGGTTCATCTCCACCGCCGTGTCCACCGCCTGGAGCACCTGCTCGGTGGTGATGCCGGCGAGGATGAAGTTGCCGCGATCCAGCGCCTCCGGGCGCTCCGTGCTGGTGCGGATGCAGACGGCGGGGAAGGGGTGCCCCACGGAGAGGAAGAAGCTGCTTTCCTCCGGCAGGGTGCCGGAATCGGATACCACCGCGAAGGCGTTCATCTGCAGGCAGTTGTAGTCGTGGAAGCCCAGGGGCTCATGCTGGATGACACGTTTGTCAAACTGGAAGCCGCGCAGTTCGATGAACTTTTTGCTCCGGGGGTGGCAGGAGTAGAGGATCGGCATGTCATACTTCTCGGCCATGGCGTTCACCGCGTTCATCAGCGAGAAGAAGTTGGCCTCGGTGTCGATGTTCTCCTCTCGGTGGGCGGAGAGCAGGATGTATTTGCCTTTCTCCAAGCCCAGGCGCTTGTGCACGTCAGACGCTTCAATCTTTTCGAGATTCTTATGCAGTACCTCCGCCATGGGGGAGCCGGTTACATAGGTGCGCTCTTTCGGCACACCGGCGGCGTTGAGATACCGTCTCGCGTGCTCGGAGTAGCAGAGGTTCACGTCGGCGGTCACGTCCACGATCCGGCGGTTGGTCTCCTCCGGCAGGCACTCGTCAAAGCAGCGGTTGCCGGCCTCCATGTGGAAGATCGGGATGTGCAGCCGCTTCGCCGCGATGACGCTGAGGCAGGAGTTGGTGTCGCCCAGCACCAGCACGGCGTCGGGCTTCTGCTCCCGCATGAGCTTGTAGGAAGCGGCGATGATGTTGCCGATGGTTTCGCCCAGATCGGCGCCAACGGCGTTCAGATAGTGATCCGGCGCCCGCAGCCCCAGATCCTCGAAAAAGACCTGGTTGAGGGTGTAGTCATAGTTCTGGCCGGTGTGGACCAGGATCTGGTCAAAATACTTGTCGCAGGCCTTGATGGTCTCACTGAGCCGGATGATCTCCGGCCGGGTGCCGATGATGGTCATGAGCTTCAGCTTTGCCATGCTCAAACCTCCTGAAAGAATGTGTCGGGGTGGTTGGGATCGAACAGCTCGTTGGCCCACATGAGGGTCACAAGGTTCTCCGTTTCCGACAGGTTGATGATGTTGTGGGTGTAGCCGGGGAGCATGTGGACAGCCTCGATCTTCTCGCCGCTGACCTCGAATTCGATCACCTCGTCGGTGCCGATCTTCCGCTCCTGGATCAGCCCGTGGCCGGAGACCACGATGAAAAACTCCCACTTGGTGTGGTGCCAGTGCTGGCCCTTGGTGATGCCGGGCTTGGAGATGTTCACGGAGAACTGCCCGTTGTTCGCGGTTTTCAAAAGCTCCGTGAAGCTGCCGCGCTGGTCCACGTTCATTTTCAGGGGGAAGGCCACCTTTTCCTTCGGCAGATAGCTGAGGAAGGTGGAGTAGAGCTTCTTTTCAAAGCTGCCGTTGGGGATCTCCGGCATGACCAGCGACGCGGGCTGCGCACGGAAGGTCTCGATCAGATCCACGATCTCACCCAGGGTGACGCTGTGGGTCACGGGAACGCAGCAGAAGTCGCCGTCGTGATGCTCCATTCCGCTGAGGGCGGAGAGCAGCTCCTGTACCACATCGTCGATGTAGACCAGGGTCAGCCGGGTGTTCCGATCATTCACCTGAATGGGCAGATCGTTGGCCCGGTTGTGGCAGAAGGTTGCCACGGCGGAGTTGTAGTTGGGGCGGCACCACTTGCCGAACACGTTGGGGAAGCGATAGATCAGCGTCCGGGCTCCGGTGCGCAGGCCATATTCCCGCATGAGCTGCTCGCCGGCCCGTTTGCTCTCCCCGTAGGGGTTGTCCAGCGCCGCCTGGGTAGAGCTGGAGAGCATCACGGGGCAGCGGTTTTCCGCCAATTCCAAAAGTCCCAGCAGGGTGCCGGTGAAGTCCCGGTTCCCCTCCATGAACTCCTTCTGCTCCTTGGGCCGGTTCACGCCCGCCAGATGGAACACGAAGTCCGCGTCGGCGCAGTATTCCTTCAGCTCCGCCTCGGTGGTCTGCCGCGTGCAGCGGAAGATGTTATCGATCATGAGCTCCGGATGGGTGCGGTCTTTGCCGTCCCGGATGTTTTCCAGTGCGCAGACCAGGTTCTTTCCCACGAACCCGCCGGCGCCGGTGATGAGAATGTTCATGCCTTACTCCTTTGCCAGCTCGTCCCGGATGTAGGAGAGGGTCAGCAGCTTGTCCTTCACCTCGTCCACGGTCATGAGCCGGGTGTTGGAGCTGGTGAACTCGGTCAGCGGATTACGCTCCGCGTCGCCGTCCTTGAAATACTTGTCATAGTTTAAGTCCCGCTGATCCGCCGGCACCCGGTAGAAGTCGCCGAGATCGATGGCGTGGGCGCACTCCTCGTTGGTGAGCAGGGTCTCGTACATCTTCTCGCCGTGGCGGATGCCGATGACCTTCACGGGGATCTTATCCTCGGGATCGAAGAGGGCCTTGGTGGCCAGAGCAAGGGTCTCGATGGTGCAGGCGGGGGCCTTCTGTACCAGAATGTCGCCGCTTTCGCCGTTTTCGAAGGCGAAGAGCACCAGATCCACGGCTTCCTCCAGACTCATGACGAAGCGGGTCATGGAGGGCTCGGTAATGGTGATGGGCTCGCCCTTGCGGATCTGGTCGATCCACAGTGGCACCACGCTGCCTCTGGAGCAGAGGACGTTGCCGTAGCGGGTGCAGCAGATCTTGGTGTGCTTGGTGGTGCGGGCCTTGGCCACGGCCACCTTCTCCATCATGGCCTTGCTGGTGCCCATGGCGTTCACGGGGTAGGCAGCCTTGTCGGTGGAGAGGCAGATGACGCTGCGCACACCGCACTCGATGGCGGCGGTGAGCATGTTGTCGGTGCCGAAGACGTTGGTCTTCACCGCCTCCAGCGGGAAGAACTCGCAGCTGGGCACCTGCTTCAATGCCGCGGCATGGAAGATGTAGTCCACGCCGTACATGGCGTTTTTCAGGCTCTGGAGATCCCGCACGTCGCCGATGAAGAATTTGATCTTGTCAGAGACCGCCGGATACTTCGCCTGATACTCGTGGCGCATGTCGTCCTGCTTCTTCTCGTCTCTGGAGAAGATGCGGATCTCCCCGATGTCCGTTTCCAGAAACCGATTCAGCACCGCGTTGCCGAAGGATCCGGTGCCGCCGGTGATCAGCAGGGTTTTGCCGGAAAAAGAGGATTCCTGTGTCATATTCTTTTCCTCCTGTAATACATAATAGACCAAATTAAATAATAACACAGACCGGCTGATTTCGCAAGATTGGAAATCAGTCGGTCTGTGCTTCAAGATGGATCACGCAGATCTCCGGGAGATTGAAGATCCGCGGCACCAGATCGTGACCGGAGAGACCGGAGGTGATGATCATGCGCATCTGGTCGTTGAGCATCATGTCGCCGTAGTCGTAGGGCGGCCACCAGCCCTGCATGGGGGCATAGAGGCCGCCGATGCCGGGAATGCGGATCAGACCGCCGTGGGTGTGGCCGCTGAGCACCAGATCGATGTGCCAGCGCTCTTTTCCATCGCTGAGGGCCACGGTGTCCGGCATGTGGCTGAGCAGGATGGCGGGGTAGGGGCTGTGCTCCAATCCGTAGAGCACATGATATTCCGGCGCGGCCTTGAACTCCTGAAGGGTCCTTCCGTAGAGAAACCCGTGGCCCATGGTGCCGCCCAAGCGGATGGTGTTGCCGCCGATCTCGACGTTCTGCCAGTCCTCATCCAGCACCATGGCGCCGGTGGCGGCGATCTCAGAGATCCAGCCGTCGCCGTATTTCAGCGTGTAGCTTTTCTCATGATTCCCCATGGCGAAGTAGACCTGCGCCATCTCCTGCAAATCCTCGGTCAGGTCAAGAACGTAGTCCAGATCCGACTGCTCCATTTTCGCCGGAGAAGGGAAGAAATCCCCCAGCAGCACGATGGCGTCAGGCTCCTGACTGCGGACTTTTTCGTATAAGACATCGTTCTGATCGCCGTAAATCTTTCCGTGGAGATCCGCCAGCACCACGATCTTTGCCGGGTGCTCGATCCCCTCCAGTTCCGCATCATAGCTGGTGATCTTGATGGTTCCGAAGCAGACGATGGCGGAGATCCCCGCCGCGATGATGCACAACAGCAGCGCGATGCCCAGTACCAAACCGACGATTTTCAGTTTTCTGCGCGTGGTCATGGGCCTCCCGCCTTTTTCAGTGTATAAAATTCATTATACCAAATTTGGCCAAAAAGTACAATCGGAAAATGCGGCCATTGGTCACGCCGGGCACTGTCTTCCGGTGGTGTCGATGGTGTAGTCCCCGGTGAGCAGCAGCTCGGAGATGGGCACCAGCGTGTAGCCGTCGGCCTGCAGCGATTCGATGATCCCCGCCAGCGCCTCCGGGGTGTGCTCGGCGGCGTTGTGCATCAAAACGATGCTTCCAGGCTGTACGCCCTCCAGCACCCGCCGGGTGATCTCCTCGGCGGAGATCCCTTTCCAGTCCAGGGAGTCCACATCCCACTGGATGGCCTTGATGCCGAGGCTCTGCACCGCCTCGATCACATGGTCGTCGTACTCTCCATAGGGGCAGCGGAAGAGGGTGGGGCGCGTGCCGGTGATGGCCTCCACCTTGTCAGAGCAGCCGTTGACCTCGGCCTGGATCTCCTCGGTGGAGAGCTGGCTCAGGTGAGGATGGGTGCCGGAGTGGTTCATGATCTCCTGCCCGGCATCGCTGAGAGCCTTCACCGATTCGGGATACTTTTCCACCCAGTCGCCCACCAGAAAAAAAGTGGCCCGGACGTCGTGGGCGGTGAGGATGTCGATGAGCTGCTGGGTGTCCTCGTTGCCCCAGCCGGCGTCGAAGCTGAGGGCGGCTACTTTTTCTTCCTTCTGGACACAGTAGATGGGCAGCTGCCGCTGGCTGACGGCGGCGCCCACGATGGCGGGCTCGTGAATGACCCAGATGATGACGGCAATGGCCGCTGCCAGCGCCAACGCGGACAGGAGCGTGCGAGCCCATGGGGGAAGTGATTTCGTCATAAGCAAACCTCCGTTTCTGCATCAGCTTATGCGGGGTTTTCCGAAAACAGACGGCTCAACTTGCGAAATGCCGACATCCTGTGATACAATTATGATAGAACTGCACGAAAGGGGGGACACCTCATGGCAGCCAAGCCCACAACCGAAGAGATCTTCCGAACCATGACGGTGCCCCAGGCGGTAAAAACCATGGCCGTCCCGGCGGTGGTGAGCCAGCTGATCGTGCTGGTCTACAATCTGGCGGACACCTACTTCATCGGCCAGACCAACGACCCCAACATGGTGGCGGGGGTCTCGCTGATTCTCCCGGTGTTCAACCTGACCCTGGCGTTGGGCGGCCTCTTCGGCATTGGCGGCGGCGCGCTGCTTCCGAAGCTTCTGGCGAGAGAGGAAAGGGGAGAGGCCTCCAGAGCGGCGGCCTACTGCATCCGCTGGGGCGCGCTGGTGGCGCTGCTGTTTTCCGTTGGACTGCTGATTTTCACCAGACCGATCCTGAGCCTTCTGGGAGCGGGGGAGAAAACCTACCCCTACGCGAGGATCTACCTCTTGACGGTCTTGGTGATCGGCGGCATTCCCACCATCACCTCCAACGTGCTGTCGAATCTGCTGCGAAGCCTGGGCCTCTCCAGAGAGGCGGGGATCGGCGTGGCCCTGGGCGGAATCTTGAATTTGGCCCTGGACCCGCTGTTCATGTTCGTCCTGCTGCCGAGAGGCAACGAGGTGCTGGGCGTGGGCATCGCGACGCTGCTGTCGAACCTGATCTCCTGCGCTTACTGCGGCGTCGTGTTTTTCAAAAGACAAAAGGAAATCCATCCGACCCTGATCGGCAATCCCGACAAAGAGAGCCGCAGCGCCATCTACGTGGTGGGCATCCCGGGCACCGTGGGCACGCTGCTGTTCGATGTGGACTACATGGTGCTGGATCGGCTCATGTCCGCCTACGGAGAGACGGCCCTTGCCGCCATCGGCATCGTGCTGAAGGCGGAGCGGCTGCCGCAGCAGATCGGCATCGGCCTCTGTCAGGGCATGGTGCCGCTGGTGGCCTACAGCTATGCCTTGAAGGACTATAAACGCATCCGGGAGATCATGAAATGCACCCTGAAAGCCGGCCTCACGGTAGCGGTACTCAGTGTGGCGGCCTACGAGCTGTTCACAAGGCAGATCGTCCTGTTCTTCATCCGGGACGAAGCTACTCTGACTGCCGGCGTGGGCCTGCTCAGAATCCGTTCGGTGGCGGCGGTGCTGATGTTCTTCTGCTTCTTCTGCGTGTTCCTATTTCAGGGGCTGGGGGACGGGCGGCGGTCGCTGCTGCTGGCGGTGCTCCGCTGGGCAGTTTTGAACATCCCCATGCTGTTTTTGTTAAATCGATTGCTTGGCATGTACGGCCTCGCCTGGGCCCAGGTCACCGCCGACCTGCTGACCATCCTGATCTCCTACGCGATCCTTCTGAAGGATATGCGAACATGGGAAACAACATAAAAAAGAGCCGCGTGAGCGGCTCTTTTCGTTTTGTGTGGTATTCAGTTCGTGTCATTGTCCAGACACCGATACAACACCGCGTCCTTGTTGGGCTGGTGGCGCATCTGGTACTTCTCCGGGAAGGCCTTCAGCAGCTTGGTGAGCTTCACATACCCGTAGGTGCGGGTGTCGAAATCCGGCAGGGCACGCTTGAGGAAGTTGCCGGCGGTGGAGATGTTCACGAAGCCGTCGGCGTCCTGATACTTGTCCGAAGCCAGATGCAGCAGGTTGTGGATCTCGTCGATGTCGGCGGTGTCGGTAGAGTCCTCCGGCTCCTCGACCTCGGGCACTTCTGCCTCCGGCTCGGCGGCTTTGGCGGCCTTGGAAGAAGACTTCTTCTGGCTCTTTTTCTTCTTTTTCTTGGGCTCGTCCAGGTTTTCAAGAAACACGAAGGCGTCGCAGCTGTTGCGGAAGGGCTCCGGGGTTTTCTTTTCACCGACGCCCATGACGTAGACGCCGGACTCGTGCAGGTGAATGGCCAGCGGGGTAAAATCACTGTCGCTGGAGACGATGACGAAGGCGTCGTAAATGCCGCGATGCAGCAGATTCATGGTGTCGATGACCAGGGCCATGTCGGTGGCGTTCTTGCCGCTGACGTAGTCGAACTGCTGCTCTGCCTTGATGGCGAGGCGCTTTAATTCGCCCTCCCAGTTTTTCAGGGAGTCCTTTCTCCAGTTTCCGTAAGCGCGCTTGACCACGATGCGGCCGTGGGTAGAAATCTCACGGATCACCGCCTCAATCTTGGAGGGCTGGGTGTTGTCCGCATCGATCAAAAGCGCGATGCTTTGTAAATCGTCCATAGGGTTCTCCTTATATTAAATAGTATCCTGTGCTGCCCGCGCCAGCCCCAGCCGCACCTGTTCCAAAATGGCCTCATAGGAATCTCCGGGGTGGGCCTCATAGAGCTTTTCACCGTCGATGTACAGGCTGGGCACATACCAGTAATCCTGATAGGGGAGGGCGGCTTCCCGCTCCCGGTTCTCGTCGATCCATTGAACCGGAACCTGCGCAAGGCCTGCGTCCTCAGACTGCAGCTCCTCCACTGCCTTTTTCGCCATGCGGCAATAGGGGCAGCCGCGCATAACCAAAATCGTCAGTGTTTTCATATCGAAATACCCTTTGTAAATGCAACACGGCACAGCCAAAGAGCCATGCCGTGTTTTTTCTCAGCCTTTGCCTCTGCGTCTGCCGCGGCTGCGGTCACTGTAGAGGCGGTTTCCGGCCATGCGCTTGTCAGACTCCTGCATGAAGTGCTTGAGCTGATCCTCGAAGTCGGCGTCCCCGGTGCTGCCGTAGACCACACCCTGAGGGGTGCTGATGTCCCGGCGGGGCTGGGCCTGCTGCTGGGGCCGCTGTGGTCTGGAAGAACGCTGCTCCCGCTGGGGAGCTGACTGCGTCGGCTGCGCCTGCTTGATGGAGAGATTGATCTTTCCCTCCGGGGTGATGGCGAGGACCTTCACCTTCACCGGATCACCGACCTTCAAAAAGTCGTTGACGTCGGCCACATACTGAGAGGCGATCTCAGAGATGTGCACCAGACCGCTGCGGCGTTCCGGCAGATTGACAAAGGCACCGAATTTCGCGATGCTGCTGACGGTTCCTTCCAGAATGGCTCCAACTTCGATAACTGGCATGTTGCGCTGCTCCTCGTTCTCTATCTGTAATTGCGCTTAGTGGTTGGTGTCGTAGAATACTTTATCGCCGGGCTTGACCAGTCCCAGCTCCTCGCGGGCGGCCTGTTCCATCATCTCGGGATCGTCGCTGTGCTCGATCTTGTAGGTGAGGGCGGCGTTTTCCTCGACGGTTTTGGTGACCTCCTGCTGGAGCGTCTCGGTCTGCGTCTGCAGATCGCGCAGCTCGTTTTTTGCGTGGATCAGCGTGACCGTGCCGAGAATCATCAGAACCAGGATCAGGATCACGATACCGATGGCTGGCTTGGTGAAGCGCACCTTGTGGTTCTGCATGGCTCGACTCCCTCCTTTTTCTCACGGCTGTTGTGGGTAGATTCCTGATTATTGTAAACCACTTTTCAGGATTTGGAAAGAGTTTTTTGAAAAAAAGTTGAATTTTTTTTATAAAAAAATGTATCGGACGGCAAATTCCCACCCAAAACCCGGAAAAAACCGGAAACAGCCACGGCCGCAGCCAGAATCCATAGGCCAGCGCCCCCAGAAACACCACCGCCAGCGGCGCCGGCTGGAGCCTGCCGATGGGGGAGACCATCCCCAGAAGAAACAGCGCCCAGAGGGTCAGCGCCGCGAACAGCAGATCCAGCAGCACCGGCAGCAGCCTCCCGGGAAGCTGCCTTCGAAGGCCGCGGAGAAAGTCAAAGACTCCTGCCAGCGTGATGCCCAGCGCGAGGCAGATCCCCAGGAGCCTTGCCTGGGCGTCGATGGGAACGATCACCCGAAGAGCCTGCGGAAGAAGCCGCCGGGCTCCGGCTCATCGGCGTAGACCAGCTCCGCCACCGTGCCGTCCACCCCCAGCTCGCCGCTCTCGATGGCGAGCCTCCCCACGTGCAGATCCTCACCCCTGACCAGAAGCCGCCCCCGGCTGGTACGAAGCTCCACCTCGTTCTCGTCGAACCGCAGCACCTCCTCCACGCCGGTTACGGTGAGCTTCTCCCGCTCCGAGACCGTCACCTGATGCGGCTTAACCGGCGCCGCCGCCCGTTTTTCCTCATATGCCATAAACAGACCTCCTTTTCCCAAACAGCCTATGTCGATCCGAACTCCGGAAGAACCATGATGCTCCATTGGCATTGTGAGGGGGCAAAGGGTGGCGGAGAGCAAAATAATAAACTTTTTCTTCCGCTAAGGGATTGCGTTTTTGACAACTATCTGGTATTTTGTATAATAGGTTTTTATATATCAAGAGTTTACATAATACGGACAAAAAGGAGAACCCATTATGCGCAACACAACCAGGAAATGTCTCGCGCTGTTCCTCGCAGTGCTCCAGCTGGCGGTATTGTTCCCGCTGACTGCCTTTGCGGAGAATGCTGACCAGAGCAACAGCGAGACGCCGGTGCTGAATGAGATGAAGGTCGGCACGGTGCAGTTCCAGTCCTTCAACTTCCTGGGGGACAACGCCACCGGCTCTGACGGCGTGGATTATACCTCCACGTTCTATTACACCGATGATTTTTTCTCTCCCTCCGCGATTCACGAGACAAACAGTACGTCTCTGAAATGGTCGGATTTGACCGCAAGTGAAATGTCGCTTGCGTCCATGTCGTTCGACTTTGCCACAGCTGCCTATGCCACCAATGTCGGCAACGTAAAAAACGCTACAAGCCGTACCTGGGACAACACGGACTACTCCGACAAGGCGGTAAACGCCCGCAATCTGCTTACCACGTGCGGGTTTGAGGGTTTTGAGGCATATGACTATAACCATGCCCCGACGAACGACTCCATCGCCTACGTGATCGCGCACAAGAAAATCACGGTCTGGGATGAGACTGCGAACGACAATAAAGAGTTTACACTTGTCGCCGTGGGCGTCCGCGGTGCGGGCTACGGTGCGGAGTGGGCCTCAAACGTGACCATCGGCAACAAGAGCAACAATCAGCTCCCCGCCAACGGCCGTCACTGGGGCTTTGACGACGCAGCCGTGACGATCTGCGCCGGAATTCGGAGCTATCTGACTGCGCACAACATCACCAGCGATGCAAAATACTGGATCACCGGCTTCTCCCGCGCAGGCGCGACAGCCAACCTTGTTGCCGGCTATGTTACCGACGGGGCGGAGAGCACCTACCACACCCATCAGCGCGACGTCTATGGCTTCACCTGGGAGTGCCCGAAGGGAGCGGCCAAGAGTGAAAGCGCCCTGAACTACAAGAACATCCACAACATCATCAACGCCATGGACGCCGTGCCGAAGGTCTCTCCGGACGCGTTCCAGCATCAGCGCCTGGGCGTGGACTATGTAATGCCTTACTATGGCAATACGAGCACTTCTGAGAATACCGCATACTACACCCGGATGCGTGAGGTGCTGAAAACCATCGCCGTCGGCGCGTATAACTACGGCGGGGAGTCCTATCAGGCAGATCCGCTGATTGAATATACGGATCCCGCCAATTATCCGTATAACCGCACCATGACGGTTTACACCATCACTGCCACACGGCTGATTGGAGACGCAATTGACGGTGTGCTCATGGACAATTTCGGCACAGTTGAAGCGACCGGCTCCAACAAGAAGCTGACCGCCAAATATATTGACAAATTTATCGATGATCTGATCAATGTGTTTCTCGTGTCGGGCGCGTGGAGCGGAAAGATCGGAGCCAGTAATACCACCAGTGCGCTGAACAATCGAACCAAGTTTATTGCAGAGTATCAGGCCCATTTCAGAAACGTTCTCGGCTACCTTCTGGATTATTCCGGCCCTGCCTTCCTCGGCATGGTAGACGCGTTGATTGATGCGGTGGGGGACCAAATGAGTATGAGCAACACAGTGACCAACGCAGGTCTGGGACTGGCGTTCCTTAATTTCTATGAGTACCCGACTTCTACCTACAAATGGGGTGTGCCTCCGTTCATCGATCCCTGGGTCGGAAGCCCGTCCTGGGCAGGTCAGACGCGAAGAGCAGTCCTGGTCAGTGAGGCGCAGCCCGTTGTGAAAAACGTGATTCGCAACATGGTCGGCGACTTCATTGACCCCCAGGGCATTACGCGAACCACCTTTGAAAACAGCATGGATAAGCTCGTGGAGCTGGTTGTGAATCTCTATGCCGACGAGCTGTCGAGATACAACTCCAACTACTTCGGCACCACGCTGCACTACATGTGGCAGATCCTCTGTGTCCATGAGCAGGAAGTGGTTATGTCCTGGATCAAGTCTCTGGACTCCAACCACATGAACCGCAGTGCGCGCACCATCACAATCCCTGCCGGCTGCGACGCAACGCTGTATGAATTCCGTCCTGAGTTTGAAGGCAATCTGAATGACGAGTTGGATACCAGTGCCCCCGTTGTTGCGGAGGTGAAGAATGGCGCTTTGGTGACGGAAACCCTGAAAGATCAGCGTATCTACAGCACCACCTCCAACGGCAATATTGACATCCGCTATCCCGCGTCCCTGCAGATTCGCGCCGATATCAAGTCTGCCAGTGGTTTTAACACCGGTACTGTAAAAGTTGCGGACTACCGTACCACAAACGCCTATATCAACGTCTCCAACGGCAAGAGTCAGTATGAGACCACGACACTGAATTCCTCTACCGGCTACAGTTCTGTCACCAGCACGACCGCCACCAATGTGACCGCCGCCAATACTGCGCTGAGCAATTATGGCGTGGCGCTTGCCGCGGGCGACACCCTGCACATTCTGGCCGACGAGATTGGAGAGTTTAACGAGAATAAACCTCAGACCTACAGCCTCTCCATCGACAAGGTGCCTGAAGTTACCGTTCTGGATTATGGTACGCCCAGCGATGCCGCCGGCACGGATCAGTCCTCTGCGATTCTGCTCGGCGTCAATAAGACGAGTGAATCCACGGTAGATAATTCCCACGGCATCAAGACCCGCCAGACGCAGCTCACGATTCCTGCAAGCAGCGTTTATTATGATGACGACTTCAACAGAACGGATCTCACCGGCGATCCGGGCGACACCATCTTCAGCTCTGCTGCCGAGATCCTCGATGTTGAAAACACCACCCAGTATTGGTACAAGTTCCAGGGCTCCCGTGTGGACGTCTACTGCACGACCTACAACCAGGAGGGCACCGGCGAAAACGCCGTGACGCCCGGCTATGTGCAGGCGAAGGTTCTCGCTGCGGACAAGCAGACCGTCGTTCAGACGGCGACGATCCGGAACCAGTCCGATGTTGTTCGCTACAACGTGCCCACCCTTTCCTTCGACGGCCTGACGCCCGGCGAGACCTATTACCTGGTGCTGAATGTGCTGAAGAGCTCCAACTACAAGCTGGACGGCATCCGCGTCTACAACGCCATCGCCGATCAGAGCGCCTATGAGGGCTCTAGTGAGCAGTATGGCGCCTACATCAACCTGCGTGACGCGCTGGTGAACAACGGCAGCAGCTTCGAGTCCTTCAACGGAGCTGTGTCCGGTGCACTGTTCATCGATGATCCTGACAAGCTGGAGCTTGAGCAGCAGCAGATCGACGGTACGACCGGTGAGCCTGTGTTTGATGATGAGGGCGAACCTGTCAAGGTGAAGGTGTATAAGGATTCATTTGAGGCTTACCAGAAGAACAGCCCGAAGAACGAAATCTACCTCGATGAGGGCGAGACCATCACCTTTACGCTCACCAGCACCGCACAGCAGCCTGGCACCAAGCTCTGGGTCGGCCTGAGCGCACCGGATGATGGTAAGAATACCGGCAGGGTCAAGATCAATGGTACAGAAGTCCCGGTCAACTCTGCTGTGGACACCTATTATGAGATCACTGCCGAAATGCTGGAAGGCAGAAACGGCTCCGTCACCATTACAAACACCACCGACAGCCTGATTTCGGTCACCAACCTGAAGATCACCGGCAACCAGGACATTTACAATGCGGTAACTGCGCCGAAGGCAAAGGCGAGCTCCCTCAGCGTGGAGGATGCCATGGCCACGACCCTGTCTGTGGAAGACGCGATGCCGCTGGTGTTCGCGCCGCTGACCATGCGCACGGTGATGCTGGCAGCCAACGACGGTGTGGATCCCGAGGTGATCACCGCCGAGCCGGAAACGTCCGACGAACCGGAAACGCCTGACGATCCGGAAGTGATCGACGAACCGGAGGAGACCCCGGAACCCACGCCCACCCCGGTACCCACTCCGGCGCCGACACCCACCCCGACGCCGCACAGCATCGCAAGCTTTATCAACGCGGTGTTCAGATCCATCAGCCGGCTCTTCCGATTCTGAGCAAAACCCAATAATCTGACCATGCGCGCCGCTTTCGGTGCGCATGGTTTTTACGTTTCGTACATTGACATTCAGACACAATCATGCTAATTTGGACACAGGAAATTTTTGCTTATGGGAGGGCAAGAATATGGCAAAGAAGAAAACGATTCTCGATCTCTATAAGATGAAAGAAACCGGCGAACAGGCCGTCTGGATGGTGCTCTATGACGCGTGCTTCGCCTCCTACGCCGAGGAAGCCGGCATGGACATGATCCTCTGCGGCGACTCCGTGGGCATGATCGTCTACGGCTATCCTGGCACCGTTCCGGTGACCATGGACGTCTCCATCGCCCACGCCCAGGCCGTCCGCCGCGGCGCGCCAAACACCTACCTGATCGGCGACATGCCCTTCGGCTCCTACCACATCAGCGCCGAGGACGCGGTGAAAAACGCCCTGCGGTTCTACAAGGAAGCGGACGTGGACGCCATCAAGCTGGAGGGCGGCGTGGCGGTTGCGGACAAGATCCGCGCCATCGTCAACGCCGGCATGGTGGTCTTCGGCCACATTGGTCTGACGCCCCAGTCCTCTGCCGCCATGGGCGGTTTCAAGGCCCAGGGCCGCACTGCCGAGGCTGCCAGAGCCATCATCGAGGACGCCATCGCCGTCTATGAGGCGGGTGCCCGCTGCCTGCTGCTGGAGGGCGTGCCCGAGGAGGTCTGCGCCTACGTGCACAAGATGCTCCCGATCCCGGTCTACGGCATCGGCGCCGGCGCCGACACCGACGGTCAGGTGCTGCTGGCCGCCGACGCGCTGGGCATGTACAAGAACTTCACCCCGAAGTTTGCAAAGAAATACTGCGACATCGCCGGCGTGGCCACTCAGGGCATGATGGACTACATCAAAGAGGTCAAAGAGGGCCAGTTCCCCATGCCGGAACACAAGTACAAATTCACCGGCGACCTGGACGCGCTGGACGCCCTGTTCGAAGAGATGAAGGACAAGTTTCATAAATAATAAAAGGGAGACAGATTCATGGCTTTTTTAACGGACATTGAGATCGCGCAGGCCTGCAAGATGCGCCCCATCGGGGAAGTTGCCGAGATCGCCGGCGTGCCGGAGGAATACCTGGAGCAGTACGGCCGCTACAAGGCCAAGGTGGACAACCGGCTTCTGAAGGATCTGGAGCAAAAGCCCAACGGCAAGCTGATCCTGGTCACTGCCATCACCCCCACCCCGGCGGGCGAGGGAAAGACCACCACCAGCGTGGGCCTCACCGACGGCCTGAGAAAGCTGGGGAAGAACGCCGTGGTGGCGCTGCGTGAGCCCAGCCTCGGCCCGGTCTTCGGCATCAAGGGCGGCGCTGCCGGCGGCGGCTATGCCCAGGTGGTGCCCATGGAGGACATCAACCTCCACTTCACCGGCGACTTCCACGCCATCGGCGCGGCCAACAACCTGCTGGCCGCCATGCTGGACAACCACATCCAGCAGGGCAACAGCCTCGGCATCGACCCCAAGTCCATCACCTGGAAGCGCGCGGTGGACATGAATGACCGCCAGCTGCGTCAGATCGTGGACGGCCTCGGCGGCAGACTCCAGGGCGTCCCCAGAGAGGACGGCTTCGAAATCACCGTTGCCAGCGAGATCATGGCCGTGTTCTGCCTGGCTGCCGACATCATGGATCTGAAGGCGCGGCTGGCGCGGATCATTGTGGGCTATACCTACGACGGCAAGCCCGTTACCGCCCATGACCTGAAGGCCGAGGGTGCCATGGCGGCTCTGCTGAAGGATGCCATCAAGCCGAATCTGGTGCAGACCCTGGAGGGCACTCCTGCTTTCATCCACGGCGGTCCCTTCGCCAACATCGCCCACGGCTGCAACTCCATCATCGCCACCCGCATGGCCCTGAAGCTCTCGGACTACACCGTCACCGAGGCGGGCTTCGCTGCGGATCTGGGCGCGGAGAAGTTCCTGGACATCAAGTGCCGCATGGCGGGCCTCACGCCGTCGGCGGTCGTCATCGTCGCCACCGTCCGTGCTTTAAAATATCACGGCGGCGTTGCGAAGGCGGATCTGAACAACGAGAATCTGGAAGCCCTGGAGAAGGGCCTCCCGAACCTGCTGCAGCACGTCTCCAACATCCGGGACGTCTACGGCCTGCCCTGTGTGGTGGCCATCAACGCTTTCCCGACGGACACCAAGGCCGAGCTGGATCTGGTGGAGAAAAAGTGCAACGAGCTGGGCGTGAACGTGGCCCTCAGCGAAGTCTGGGCCAAGGGCGGCGAGGGCGGCAAGGCCCTGGCGGCCGAAGTGGTGCGCCTGTGCGAGGAGCCGGGCAACTTCCAGTTCTCCTACCCGCTGGATCTCTCCATCGAAGAGAAGCTGGAGCTGATCTGCAAGCGGATCTACCACGCCGACGCTGTGGAGCTCACCGCCAACGCGAAAAAGCAGGCGAAGCAGCTCACCGACCTGGGCTTCGCGGGAATGCCGATCTGCATGGCCAAGACCCAGTATTCCTTCTCCGACGACCCGGCCCTGCTGGGCGCCCCGAAAGGATTCAAGGTCACCGTTCGGAATCTGAAGGTCAGCGCGGGCGCGGGCTTCATCGTGGCCCTCACCGGTGACATCATGACCATGCCGGGTCTGCCGAAGGTGCCCGCCGCCGAGCGGATCGACGTGGACGAAAACGGCGTCATCTCCGGCCTGTTCTGAGATGGCTGAGATCCTGAAGGGCGCGCCTGCCGCCAAAGCGCTGAACGCGGAGACCCTGCAGCGGGTGCAGAACCTGCGCGCCTCCGGCGTCCAGCCAAAGCTTGCGATCCTCAGAGTGGGGGAACGGCCGGACGATGTGGCCTATGAGACTGCCGCCATGAAGCGCTGTGCGGCGCTGGAGATCGAGGTTGAGCGTGTGCTGCTGCCGGCAGACTGTGATCAGTCGGAGCTGCTCTCCGCCATCGACGGATTGAATCAGGATACCAGCGTCCACGGGGTTTTGATGTTCCGGCCGCTGCCGAAGCACCTGGACGAGGCGGCAGCCTGCGAGCGGCTGAGCCCGATGAAGGACGTGGACGGCATCACCTCCGGCTCCATGGCGAAGGTCTATTCCGGCGTGGGCGCGGGGTTCGCCCCCTGCACTGCCCAGGCGGTGCTGGAGCTGCTGCGGCATTATGAGATCCCGCTGAAAGGCAAACGGGTGACGGTCATCGGCAGAAGCCTCGTGATCGGGAGACCCGCCGCCATGCTGCTGATGGGTGAAAACGCCACCGTGACCCTCTGCCACAGCAAAACCGAAAACCTACCTCAGATCACCCGATCCGCAGACGTGGTGGTTGCCGCTTTGGGAAAGGCGGAGACCATCGGCGCTGCCTATCTGCGTGAAGGCCAGACCGTGGTGGACGTGGGCATCAGCTTCAGCGAAGAAAAGCAGTGCCTGGTGGGGGATGTGGATTTTGATGCGGCGTCCGAGATCGTCGCTGCCATCACCCCGGTGCCCGGCGGCGTCGGGAGTCTCACCACTGCCATCCTCGCGAGCCACGTTGCCCAGTCCGCGGAACAATCAGAATAACCAAATCGCACCGGAAAAACCTTCCGGTGCGAGTCATTTATCCAAAAACGATGAAAATTTAAAATTTCTTCTCCAAATGGGTGAAATCTGTGCTATTATATATAAGTTAGTCACCTGATGAATGGATGGAACCATTATGAGTCAGAACAAATACAAGACCCTCGTGAACAACACCATGCTCATCAGCCTCGGCACCTTCGGGTCGAAGCTGCTGGTGTTTTTCATGGTGCGGTTTTATACCGGATACCTCACCACGGCGGACTACGGCACCGCCGACCTGATCACCCAGAGCGCGAACCTGCTTCTGAGCATCGTCTCCATGGGCATCACCGACGGCGTGTTCCGCTTTGCCATCAGCCATGTGAAGGAGCGCAGGCGGATCTTCTCCATCGGCCTGTACACCATCACCCTGGGCGGTCTGCTGCTGTTCGGCATCCTGCCGCTGCTGGGCCTGGTGAAGCAGCTGCACCCCTACCTCTGGCTGATCGGCCTGTATATCATGGCCTCCTGCTACCACACCCTCTGCGCCCAGTTCATCCGGGCGGAAGGGAAGACCGCCCTCTTCGCGGTCCAGGGCATGATCAACACGCTGCTGGTCATCGTTTTGAATATCATCTTCCTCGCGGTGCTCCACATGGGCATCACGGGCTATGTGCTCTCCATCGTGCTGGCGGACGTGTTCTGCGCGCTGCTGCTGTTCTTGCGGGAAAAGCTCTGGCGGCAGCTGACCCTGCATCCCGGCTGGCCCCACTGGAGAGAGATGCTGGCCTACTCCATCCCCATGATCCCGGCCACCATCTTCTGGTGGATCACCAGTGTGTCCGACCGCTACATGGTCACCGGCTTCATCAGCGAGGCGGCCAACGGCGTCTACGCGGTGTCCTACAAGCTGCCGACCCTGCTGAGCATCGTCTCCACCATCTTCATGGAGGCGTGGCAGTTCTCCGCGGTGGCGGAGTCGGAGGGGGACAGGCTGGAGCATGTCCGGTTCTTCTCCAGAGTCTGGGCGGCCTTCCAGGCGGTGATGTTCCTGGCTGCGGGCGCCATCACGGCGTTGGCAAAGCCGCTGGTGAACGTCCTCACCGCGACGCCGGAGTTCTATGAGGCGTGGCTCTACGTGCCGGTACTGTCGGCAGCCATGGTCTACTCCTCTCTGGTGAGCTTTCTCGGAAGCGTCTACATGGTGGAGAAAAACTCCATGCGCACCTTCCTCACCGCCATGATCGGCGCGGTGCTGAACATCATCCTGAACCTGCTTCTGATCCCCTCGAAGCTGGGGGTGCAGGGCGCGGCCATCGCCACCTGCATCAGCTACTTCGTGGTGTTCCTGATCCGCGCGGCGGACGTGCGGCGGTTCATCCCCTTCAAGCTCTATCCCATCGGCCTCACGGAAAACTCCATCCTGCTGCTGGTGCAGATCGTCTTTATGGTTCTGGAGCTTCCGGGCTGGATCTGGGTGCAGTGTGTGTGCATGCTGCTGATGCTCTATCTGAACCGCACCCCGGTGAAAAACACCCTCGGCCGCGTGCTGGGCATGGTGCACAGAAAACGCGCTTAACTGATTCAATCGGAGGATTGTTACGTTGAAGATATGGAACAGCTTCCTGGGGAAGCTATTGATGACTTTTCTGATCTCCATGGTGCCGGTGGTGGAGCTGCGGGGCGCGATCCCGATCGGCGTGGCCCACGGTCTGCCCTTCTGGTGGGCGATCCCGGTGGCCATCGTGGGCAATCTGGTGCCGGTGCCCTTCATTATTATCTTTATCAAGAAGATCTTCGCCTGGCTCCGCACCAAGAGCAAGTGGCTGAACGATCTGGTGACCAGACTGGAAAACCGGGCCATCAGCAAGATCGACACCGTGAAAAAGTACCAGTTCTGGGGCCTGTTCATGTTTGTGGCGATCCCGCTTCCGGGCACCGGCGCCTGGACCGGCGCGCTGATCGCCGCCATGATGGACATGGACTTAAAGGACGCCTGGCCCTCCATCACTTTGGGCGTCATCACCGCCGGCGCCATCGTGGCATTCGTGACTTACGGCGCAGGAGCATTGTTATTCGGTTAAAGCTTCAGCCGAAAACGTTGTTTTCGCCTGAGTTCTGCGCTGCGAAAAACATTTTTTGGCGCAAGTACGACTTGCGATAGAAAAAATGTTTTCTCCGCGAGCGGAATTTTGCGCGCCCAAACCAAGTGTGGGCGGTAAAATGATATTTGATTTTGTTTGTTGATAAGCTTTGGTGATATCTATGAATCATTCAACAACCAAACGTCTGGCGTCGTTGCTGATCGCCTGCGTGCTGCTTTTGAGCCTCACCGGCTGCGGGGAGGATGTTGGGGAGTACCGCATCCTGAAAACCGTAGGCGAGGAGCGGTTCTCCATCGGCTACCGGGTGGGGGACCCCGTGGCGCTTTACGTGGACGCGGCCCTTCGGACTCTGGCGGCCGAGGGCACGGTGCATAAGCTGGCCATGCAGTGGCTGGGCACCGACAACACCGCCATGGAGGCGGACGAAAAGGCCTTGGACGAGCTGGGCAAGATCCCCAAGCGCACCCTGATCGTGGGCGTCAACGAGAGCTGCTTCCCCCTGAGCTATTCCGACGGGGACACCTTCTCCGGCTTTGACATCGCTTTGGCCAAGGCGGTCTGCAAGCGGCTGGGGTGGAAGGTGAAGTTCCAGGCCATCGCCAGAAGCGACATCTATATCCAGCTCACCTCCGGCAACGTGGACTGCATCTGGGGCGGCATGCCCATGGACGACATCAACCTGGACGACAAAGGCAACGAAAAGCCCATGAGCGAGCAGCTGGCGGTCTCGGAGCCCTATCTGAGAAACGAGATCATCCTGATCACGAGGGTGGACTCCGAATACGGCTCCATGGCCAAGATCAAGGGCAAGACCCTGATGATGGACTCCGGGCAGCAGTATATGGATGCCCTCACCGAGAGCGGCCTCCAGGATCGCTTCGGCCAGATCGAGCGCGTCAACGGCGGCGCCCAGCAGTGCTTCGAGGCGCTCAAAACCGGCCAGTGCGCCGCCATCCTCACGGACAGCGTGGCCCTGAGCTACTACACCAACGTGAACTGAAGCAATAACAA
Organism: uncultured Eubacteriales bacterium; assembly: GCA_900317905.1. GTDB lineage: Bacteria > Bacillota > Clostridia > Oscillospirales > Oscillospiraceae > CAG-103. The sequence continues at coordinate 78,788 of ONIN01000011.1, forward strand.
TAAAATTATTGTGATTCCAATAAAAACCGGATTCAATCCGGGGGAAAGAGGAGTTAGAAATGTTTACGCCGAAAGAAGTTGCGCAGAACTATCTCAACGCCTGTGAGACGAAAGCCAAACTGCCCTTTGGGCGGATGTTCGTGCTGGCCATTCTGGCGGGCCTGTTCATCGCCTTCGCGGGCGCTGCCTCGGGGGCTGCCTCGGCCACGCTGCCGGGCTCTGCCGCGCGGATCGCCAGCGGCGTCATGTTCCCGGCCGGCCTCGCCATGGTGCTGGTGGCGGGCAGTGAGCTGTTTACGGGAAATAACCTGATGATTATGGGAGTGCTGGAGCGCCGGATCACCCTGGCCGCCATGGTGCGGAATCTCATCATCGTCTGGATCGGCAACCTGGTGGGCGGTCTGATCGTGGCCTTCATCATGGTCTACGGCCACGGGGTCTCCGCCTTCGACGGCGCCTTCGCCGCTGCCGTGGTGAACACCGCCTCGGCAAAAGTGCACATGAGCTTCGGCGACGCGCTGCTGCGGGGCGTGGGCTGCAACTTCCTGGTCTGCATCGCGGTGTGGATGTCCAACGCCGCCAAGACCGTAGGAGGGAAGATCGCCGGCCTGTTTTTCCCCATCGCCGCCTTCGTGGCCTCGGGCTTCGAGCACTGCGTGGCGAACATGTACTACATCCCGGCGGGCATCTTCGCCTCGAAGCTCTATGACATCCCCGCCGAGGGACTGAACTGGGGCAGCTGCTTTGTGAACAACCTGCTGCCGGTGACCCTCGGAAACATGATCGGCGGGGTGCTGATGGTGGGGGTCGCGGGCTGGTATCTCTACCTCCTGCCGGATCACAAACTATCCCACATCGGCAAGGCATAATTGCAGAATAAACCACAGACTGTAAGATTCTCAACGGTCTGTGGTATTTGCATGCCTGAAATGGTAGTTTTATGATATAATGCAAAAGTTATGAAATCATAATATTTTTACATATTCGTCAGTTATTTGCGATTACAGGTTTCTAAAATATACAAAATGCACAAAAAATGAGGGCGTTTTTCGGCTTCTCTCCGATTTTGCATTTGGGCTGTTGACTGTGCTAATGGTTTTGTGATAATGTCAGGTTTGGTAGAGAAGGGGAGGAGGATCCCGCTTGAAAAAAATGTATGTTTTGATCGGCAACTACGGCAGCGGCAAAAGCGAACTGGCGCTGAACTTCGCCTTCGAGGCCGCCAAGCATGGCCGCACGGAGCTGCTGGATCTGGATATGGTCAACACCTACTTCCGCCTGACCGAGCGCGGCAAGCTGGTCAGCCAGAAGGAGATCCGTCTGGTGAGCCCGAACTTCGCCTGCTCCGGCATTGAGACCCTGTCCCTGCCGGCGGAGGTGGCCTCGGCCTTCGCCATGAACTGGGATACGGTCATCTTCGACGTGGGCGGCGACGCCGTCGGCTCCACGGCCCTGGGCCGGTACCACAGCGACTTTGCGGAGCTGGAGCCGGGTGAGCTGGAGGTTCTGAACGTGGTGAACATCCGCCGTCCGCTGGCCGGCACGGTGGAGAAGATCATCAAGCTGCAGGAGGAGATGCAGATCCACTCCAGACTGAAGATCACCGGCATGATCAACAACACGAACCTGGGCACCATGACCCGCCCCGACGAGCTGCGCGACGGCTATGAGATCCTGAAGGAAGTCAGCCAGCAGACGGGCATCCCGGTGGCCTACACCAGCGGCAAGAAGGAGTTTTTGGATCAGTTCCTCAGCGAGGGCCACGACCCGAAGTACATCGGCAAGCCCATCGAGATCGACATCTACATGCGCCGCGACTGGGACAGCTTCATCGGCGGTCTCAGCGACAAATAAGATCCCCTTGTGTAAATCCGCTTCGGCGGTTTGCAGATAGAGTACAACCAAAAAATTTTTGGAAAAGAGGTAGCGAAATGGCAAAATTCATTGGTGTAGTGACAATCGATGAAATGATTTGCAAAGGCTGCGGACTCTGCGCGCGCGCCTGCCCGAAGAAGATCATCGAATTGTCCAAGGAAAAGATCAACGCGAAGGGCTACCACCCCGCGACGGTCGTTCGTCCGGAAGAGTGCATTGCGTGCGCTTCCTGCGCACTGACATGTCCTGATGTGGCGATCCGTGTTGAGAAAGTCATGAAGGAGGAAGCGTAATTATGGCATTGCAGCTTATGAAAGGCAGCGAAGCGATCGCTGAGGCCGCCATCCGTGCCGGCGCACGTTATTTCTTTGGCTATCCGATCACCCCGCAGACTGAGATTCCCGAGTACATGTCCGCCCGTATGCCCGAGGTCGGAGGTTGCTTCCTCCAGGCCGAGAGCGAGGTCGCGGCCATCAACATGATCTATGGCGCTGCCGGTACCGGCGCCCGCGCCATCACCTCTTCCTCCAGCCCCGGCGTCAGCCTGAAGCAGGAGGGCATCAGCTACTGCGCCGGCGCGCAGCTGCCCTGCGTCATTCTGAACGTCATGCGCGGCGGCCCCGGCCTCGGCAACATCCAGGCCTCTCAGGGCGACTACTTCCAGGGCGTCAAGGGCGGCGGCAACGGTGACTATCACCTGCTGACCTACGCTCCCGCCTCCGTGCAGGAAGCCATCGACATCATGATGTTCGCACAAGGCTGAGAAGTACCGCGTTCCCGTTCTGTTCCTGGCCGACGGCCTCATCGCTCAGATGATGGAGCCCGTCGAGATGCCCGAAATGGTCGACTTCAAGATCGATCCCGAGAAGAAGCCCTGGGCCTGCACCGGCTGGCAGCCCGGCGACGATCCTGCAAAGCGCGGCGTCATCAATTCCATCTACATCGACACCGAGTCTCTGAGCGTCCACAACGACAGACTCCAGAAGGTCTATCGCGAGATCGAGGCCAACGAGAAGAAGTGGGAGTGCTACAAGACCGAGGACGCCGATATCGTGATCACCGCCTTCGGCACCGTCGCCCGCGTCTGCAAGACCGCGGTTGACGAGCTGCGCGCTGAGGGCGTCAAGGTCGGCCTGTTCCGTCCTATCTCCGTCTGGCCGTTCCCGTCTGAGGCGCTGGCTGAGACTGCGCTGCAGGATCATGTCAAGGCGGTTCTGGACGTCGAGCTGAACGAAGGCCAGATGCTGCAGGACGTCAAGCTCGCCCTGAACGGCGGCAAGCCTGTCGATTTCTTCGGCCACCTCGGCAGTGAGTTCCCCACCGTCGACGAGGTTAAGGCCAAGATCAAGGAAATGAAGGAGGGTATCTGAAATGGCTGACTCTCAGGTTGTCTTTGAAAGAACCAAACTGCTGACTGACAAGCAGTTCCACTATTGCCCCGGCTGCAACCACGGCATCATCCACCGTCTGGTTGCCGAGTCCATCGAGGAGATGGGCCTGGGCCGCAACGTCATCGGCGTCGCCCCTGTCGGCTGCTCCGTCTTTGCTTACGATTACTTCAACTGCGATATGTATGAGGCTGCCCACGGCCGCGCTCCTGCTGTCGCCACCGGCGCCAAGCGTGTTGTCGGCGACGATCGTCTGGTCTTCACCTACCAGGGCGACGGCGACCTGGCCTCCATCGGTACCGCTGAGATCGTCCACGCTGCCCACCGCGGCGAGAAGATCTGCACCATCTTCGTTAACAACGCCATTTACGGCATGACCGGCGGCCAGATGGCCCCGACCACCCTGGTCGGCCAGAAGACCACCACCAGCCCCAGAGGCCGTGACGAAGCCTGGTGCGGCGCTCCCATCAAGGTTGCCGAGATGCTCTCCGCCATCCCCGGCTCCTACTACATCGAGCGCTGCGCGGTCGACACCACCGCCAACATCCGCAAGACCAAGAACGCCATCAAGAAGGCTTTCAAGTATCAGATGGAAGGCAAGGGCTTCTGCATGGTCGAGGTCCTGTCCACCTGCCCGACCAACTGGGGCCTGAGCCCGGTCGAGGCCATGAAGTGGCTGGAAGAGAACATGATCCCGTACTACCCGCTGGGTGTCTACAAAGATAAGGGGGCTGAATAATCATGACGCAACAGTTCATTTTTGCCGGTTTCGGCGGTCAGGGTATGCTCCTGATCGGTAAGTTCCTGGCTATGGCCTGCATGATGGACGGCAAGCACGTTTCCTGGCTGCCCTCCTATGGCCCTGAGATGCGCGGCGGCACCGCCAACTGCTCCGTCTCCGTCAGCGACGAGCCCATCGGCTCTCCGCTGGTGGACATGGCCGACTGCATCGTCGCCATGAACCGTCCTTCCCTCGACAAGTTCGAGAGCAAGGTCAAGCCCGGCGGCGTGCTGGTCATCAACAGCTCCATCATCGACCGCAAGGCCGAGCGTGACGACATCCAGGTCGTCTACTGCGACGCCAACCGCATCGCTGAGGAAGTCGGCAACCCCAAGGGCGCCAACGTGGCGATCCTGGGCGCGCTGATGGCCAAGGCTCCCGTGGTCTCTGCCGAGATCATGAGCGAGGCCATCCGCGTGGAGCTGGGCGAGCGCAAGGCGAAGTTCCTGCCCGGCAACATGAAGGCTTACCAGGCCGGTATCGACGACGCTCTGAAGCAGTAATCCAACCAAACCTAGAAACAGGATGTGCTTTGGCACATCCTGTTTTTGTCGTATTTTCAATGGATCATCGCAGGGGAGGGGCTTGCCCCTCCCGTTTTGATTTACAGGTTTTTCTATATATTTACAGTGTTTCCCTCATACTTCCAGAACATAATGAACACTCGGGTTGGATAAATGCCGTTTTCTCTGTGTAAATGCTCTATTATAGTCCCTTTATAAAAAAAATCAAGCTTTTTTTGAAAAAAGTACTTACAAATTCGAAAAAAGTATGATAAAATATAATCATAAAGGATTGTGTTATGTGTTTTGTGTTCTGGAGGTGTGAACAGCTTGTACGAAATCGGAGCCCTCATCGTCTATGGGGGAGAGGGAGTCTGCCGGGTGGAGGAGATCGGCGTGCCGAAGCTTACCGGCGTGAACAAGAATCGGCAGTACTATACGCTCAAGCCGCTGTACCGGGAGGGGACGATTTACGCCCCTGTGGACGCCAAGGTGTTCATGCGCCCGGTGATCACCAGGGACGAGGCGCTGGATTTGATCGACCGGATCCCCAGCATCGAGCCGGAGATCTATGAAAACAGCAACCTGCGCTTTCTCAACGAGCATTATCAGACCCAACTGCAGAATTACAGCTGTGAGGGTCTGCTGAAGCTGATCCGCAGCACCCAGGCCAAGCGGGAGCTGATGATCAGCCGCGGAAAGAAGCTGGGCCTGGTGGACGAGCGGTACATGAAGCGGGCAGAGGACATGCTCCACGGGGAGTTTGCCGTTGCCCTGGACATTGAGCGCGGCGCCGTGCCGGAGTATATCAAAAATACCCTGGAAAGCGGCCAGCCCGCCTGAAAAGAATCAAAAAAAGACACCCCGGAAGCTTCCGGGGTGCCTTTTTATCTTTCATCAATCCTTTTTGTGGTCGCGGACGTAGCGCTTGAGGGCCAGGAAGGTCTCGTCGCTGATGTCGTGCTCCACCTTGCAGGCGTCGTCCTCGGCCACCTCTTCGCTGACACCGATGGAGATCAGCAGCTGGGTGAGCACCTGATGCCGCTCATAGATCTTCTCGGCGATCTCGCGGCCGGCCTCGGTGAGGATCAGGAACCCGTCAGCGTTCACGGTCAGATATTCGCCCTGCTTCAGAAGGCTGACCGCCCGGCTGACGCTGGGTTTGGAAAAATGCATGTAATCCGCCACATCCACAGAGCGCACATAGCGCTGCCGCTGGGACAGGATCAGGATGGTTTCGAGATACATTTCACCGGATTCTTGCAGGTGCATGGCGCTTCCTCCTCTATCGGCAAAAGCCACAGTTTTCTTATTCATAATCTATCACATTTCAGCCAAAGATGCAAGAGCGATGTTTGGAATTATACAAAACGGCCAAATGCCGGAGCCGGGGAAGAACCCCCTTGACAGACCCAGTCGAAATCCATATAATATAGTATTAGCATATGCTAACAGAAAGAAGCAAGAGACAATGAAAGAGGGAAGAAGCATGCAGCTGCAGCTGGTTGACATTTACAAATATTTCGGTGAGGCGGACAGCCGCACCGCCGCCCTGCGGGGGGTGTCCTGCACCATCCAGGCAGGGAGCATCACGGTGCTTTTGGGGCCCTCCGGCTCCGGCAAGAGCACCCTTTTGAACATCATCGGCGGAATTGAGACCGCGGATTCCGGCCAGATCCTCATCGGCGGCGAGCCTCTGGGCGCCATGACGGAGCAGGAGCTGACCCAATACCGCCGGAAGCATCTGGGCTATGTGTTCCAGAGCTACCATCTGATCCCGAATCTGACGGTGAAGGAGAACATCGAGGTAGGCGCCTATCTCTCGGAGCACCCGCTGGACGTGAACGAGCTGCTGCGGGTCCTGGGGCTCTGGGAGCATCGGGACAAGCTGCCGAACCAGCTTTCCGGCGGCCAGCAGCAGCGCACCTCTATCGGCCGCGCCATCGTGAAGGCGTCGGACATCCTGCTCTGCGACGAGCCCACCGGCGCGCTGGATTACAGTACCGGCAAGGAGATCCTGCAGTTGATCGAGGAGGTCAACCTCCGGTATCACTGCACAGTGTTGCTGGTGACCCACAACGCCGCCATCGGGGACATGTCCGACCGGGTGATCCACCTGCGGGACGGCGCCATCGTGAGAGACGAGCAGCACGCCTACCGGGTCCACGCTGCGGATCTCAACTGGTGAGGAGGGGAACACCATGAAAAATCCCCTGCGCAAGCGCTGGCTGCGCGATTTGAAAAACGAGCTGGGCAAATACATCGCCCTGTTTCTGTTCCTGTTTTTGACCATCGCCTTCGTCGCGGGCTTCCTGGTGGCGGACAACAGCATGAAGGTGATCTACGCCAACAGCTTTTCCGACTACGACATCGAAAACGGCCACTTCACCACCGACCGGGCGCTGACGGACGAGGAACTGGCTTCTCTGGAGAAAAACCTCGACCTCTCCATTTATCCGCTGACCTACATCGACCGGGTCATGGAAAACGAGCATACCGTCCGGTTCTTCCAACCCCGTGACCCGGTGAACCGGGTGGATCTGCTTTCCGGCAGCCTGCCCGCCGCGGCGGATGAGATCGTCATCGACCGGCTCTACGCCGAGAACAACGACCTCTCCATCGGCGACACCCTGACGGTCTCCGATTTGACCTTCCGGATCACCGGCTTCGTGGCCCTGTCGGATTACAGCACTCTCTACAAGAGCAACAACGACATGCTCTTCGACGCCAACAAGTTCACCGTCTCCATCGTGACGCGGTCGGCCTTCGACAGCCTCGGCACCGTGGGCCTGCACCACTGCTACGCCTGGCTGAACGACGATGACACGCTCTCGGATTCCGGGCAGCTGCGCTTATCGGAGCGGCTGATGTACCGGATCTACCAGCTGGACGCCCTGGAGGAGTTCATCCCCAGGCAGCAGAACCAAGCCATCAACTTCGCCGGGCATGACATGGGCAGCGACTATGTGATGATGCAGACGCTGCTGTACATCATCATGGTGATCCTGGCCTTTATCTTCGCCATCACCGCCAGAAGCACCATCGAGCAGGAGTCCGGCACTGTGGGAACCCTGAGAGCTTCCGGCTATACCCGAAAAGAGCTTCTGATCCATTACCTCACGCTTCCCATGCTGGTGACGCTGCTGGCGGCGATCTGCGGCAACATCGTGGGCTACGGGCTGTTCAAATCCGTGCCGGTGATGATGTACCGCCACAGCTATTCGCTGACCCACTATGAGACCCTCTGGAACGGCAAGGCCTTCTGGCAGACCACGGTGATCCCGCTGGTTTTGATCTTCGTGGTGAACGTGGTGGTACTCTGGACGACCTTGAAGCTGCCGCCGCTGCAGTTTCTCCGTCATGAGCTCCGGTTCCACAAGAAAACGAAGGTCATCAAGCTGAAAAGCGGCAGCTTCCTCAGTCGCTTCCGCACCCGCGTGATTTTGCAGAACACCTCCGCCTATCTGACGCTGTCTCTGGGCATTCTCTTTGCCAGCGTGCTGCTGATGTTCGGCATGATGTTCTCGCCGCTGCTGACCCATTTTAAAGAGGACGTGGTCAGCACCCAGATCGCGGACTATCAGTACGTCCTGAAGTCGCGGCAGGAGACCGCCGTCTCCGGCGCGGAGAAATACAGCCTCATGTCACTGCAGAACCCGAAGCACGAGGATGTGATGGTCTACGGCATTCAGGAAAACTCCGCCTATCTCCCGAACCTCTCCGGGGACGAGGCCGTCATCTCCGACGGCTATCTGGACAAATATGGTCTGCAGGTGGGGGACACCATCACCCTCCATCAGAAGTTCCACGCCAGCGAGACCTACGACTTCAAGATCGTCGGCAGCTATCACTATCCCGCCTCCATGTGCGTGTTCCTGTCTCAGGCGCGGTTCAGCGAGATCTTCGATCTGGACGAGGGCTTCTTCAACGGATATTTCTCCAACGAGAAGCTCACGGACATCGACGCCGAGCAGGTGGCGACCGTCATCACCCAGGCGGATCAGACCGTCATGGCCGACCAGCTGGAGGACTCCATGGGCAGGATGTTCCCGCTGTTCTCGGGCTTCAGCATGGCGATCTACCTGCTGATGATGTACCTTCTGACCAAAATGATTATCGACCGGAACGCAGAGACCATCTCCATGCTGAAGATCCTGGGCTACACCAACGAGGAGGCGGCGCGAATCTTCACCCGGGCCACCCTGGCGGTGGTGGTCATCGCGCTGCTGGTGTCGCTGCCCATCAGCTATTATCTGATCAAGCTCATCTATTACGCCATGATGCAGGAGTATCCCGGCTGGCTGACCTTCTGGCTGGCGCCGTGGATCATGCCGGCCATGTTTGCCATGGGTCTCGGCTGCTATCTGATCGTCAGCGCCCTGCAGCTGAAAAACGTGCGGCGCATCCCCATGGCGTCGGCCCTGAGAGGGCAGGAGTGATCAACATGAACGAAAGCTATCCCAAAGGCCTCACGGTCACGGGCTATGACGTGTTCCCGGGCATCCGGCTGCTGTACATCGAGGCACAGGGCTGCCCGGAGGCCATCCGGCGACCGGAGATCGGCGACGTGCTGGAGATCGAGCACTGCCGGCAGGGGAGAGCGGAAGGCCAGCTGCAGGATGCCTTCTACTATCTCTCCGACGGGGATCTGGCTATCGCCCGGCGCAGCGGCTTTTCGGAGACTGTCCGTTTCCCCGAGGGGCGCTATCAGGGGGTCACCGTCCGCATCGATCTGGAGAAGGCCCCCGGCTGCCTCAGCTGCATTCTGGAGGACGTCTGCGTCCAGCCGAAGCAGCTCTGCGAGAAATTCTGCGGCGACGGCAGGGCCTTCATCGCCCGGTCCAACGCCTCCATGGAGCACATTTTCTCGGAGCTGTACAGCGTCCCCGAGGCCATCCGCCTGGGCTACTGCAAGGTGAAGGTGCTGGAGCTGCTGCTGTTTTTAAGCGGCATGGACTACACCGCCGATGCTCTGCCTCAGAGAAGGCTGAGTCCCGGTCAGGCGGCCCTGGCGAAAGAGGTCTGCGCCTACTTAAACGCCCACATGGAGTCCAGAGTGACCCTCGCCATGCTCTCGGAGCAATTTCACTGTTCCGGCACCCTGATCAAAAGCAGCTTCAAGAACGTCTACGGCCGGTCCCTCTATGCCTACACCCGAGCCCAGAAAATGCGCACCGCCGCCGAGCTCCTGCGCACCACCGACCAGACCATTCTGGAGATCGCCGGCCGCTTCGGCTATGACAACGCCAGCAAATTCGCCGGCGCCTTCCGGGACGTCATCGGCATCACCCCCAATGAGTACCGGCAAAATCTCACCGCCTGAAGCCAATTAATCCATAAAAACAATTAACAGCTGACCCGTTATCCGGCGGGTCAGCTTTCTTTTTCGTTTTTTATCTGACAAAAATCCCCAAAATTTTGTGTAAAGTGCAATAAAAATAATAATGTTCATTATTTCCTTTGAACGAATTGTGAGAAAATGAATAAATTGTGAATGAAGTCTTGAAAAATACTAAATGAAGTAATAAAATAAATTCATTAAATCAGACGCCTGAATGCGGTAATCGACGTCTGAAATGTCTCAGGAAAAATGGAGGAATTGCAATGGATCAACAAGTTCATACCAACGATCGTGGTTCATTCGGCTCGAACATCGGCTTCCTGCTGTCTGCCATCGGCAGCGCGGTCGGCCTCGGCAACATCTGGGGCTTCCCGTATAAGATGGGCAAATGCGGCGGCTTTACGTTCCTGCTGATCTATCTGGCTCTGGCAGTCTTTGTCGGCTTCGCCATCATGATGGGCGAGCTGGCGCTGGGCCGCAAGACCGGCTTCGGCCCGGTCAACGCCTACAAGGCCATCTCCAAGAAGTTCAAGTGGGTCGGCTGGCTTGCAGTCGCGGGCGGCTTCTTCGTCCTGACCTTCTACATGGTCCTCGGCGGCTACTGCATCTACTACGTCGTCATCAACCTGATCGGTATCTTCAGCGGCATGCCCGACAGCTCCAGCTTCGGCGCCATGATCACGAATCCCGGTCTGAGCATCGGCGTCACGGCGGTGTTCTTCCTGATTTGCTGGGCCATCAACCGCGGCGGCGTCGCCGGCGGCATTGAGAAGTTCAACAACATCGGCATGCCCGCCCTGTTCGTGATGCTGATCATCGTCATCATCCGCGCTCTGACCATGCCTCACGCGGTCGAGGGTCTGAAGTTCATGTTCGTCCCCGGCTATGCCACCAAGATGACCGAGTTCGGCCAGTTCGTCGAGTCTACTCCCGGCATCCTGGCCATCCTCGCCACCGCCGGCGGCCAGATGTTCTTCTCCCTGTCCCTCGGCATGAGCGCCATGATCACCTATGGCTCTTACCTGGATAAGAAGGCGAACCTGCCCAAGAACTCCGCCATCATCGTCTTCGCCGATACCTTCATCGCCATGCTGGCCGGCGTCGCCGTCATCCCGGCGGCCGTTGCCAACGGCATCGCCCAGGGTCTCACCGTGGACCAGATCAAGCTCAACGGCCCCGGCCTGCTGTTCTCGACTCTGCAGGACGTGTTCCACAACATGGGCGCCATCGGCGGTATCTTCGGTGTCATCTTCTATGTCCTGGTTCTGATCGCGGCCATCAGCTCCGCCATCTCCGTCATCGAGGGCGTTGCGGTCACCTTCATCGACCGCGCTTCCGCCAAGGGCAAGGAGCCCAGCCGTACCCGCGCCATCACGCTCACCTGCGTGATCCTGGCTGCGTTCTCCATCCTCGTTGCTGCCGACGGTCTCGGCTCCAACGGCATCGCCCCCTGGCAGTTCTTCAAGATGGGTGAGGAATCCATCCGCAACTGGAACGACTGCTGGCTCGACTTCTTCGACCTGGTTGCTGAGGGTATCCTCATGCCGCTGGGCGCCATGCTCATGGCCTGCATGATGGGCTGGGAGCTCAAGCCGAAGTTCATGGAGGACGAGATCAAGCAGGGCTCCGGCGGCGGCGCAATGGGCTTCTGGGGCTTCTGCATCAAGTTCATCTGCCCGTCGGTCTCGGCTGGTTCTAAGCCATCGAGTTTCCGCGTACTTCGGTGCGCACCTGAATATGTGCAAATGGGCGATCCATCCCCCATTTCCATATCCCAATGCAAACACGGCTGTAACCGCCAGCCGTGTTTGTTTTTTGATTTGAAAGCTTGCTTTCAAATAAAAAAACACTTCGAAAAGCTTTTTTGGCGCAAGCACGACTTGCGATAGAAAAAATCTTTTCTCCGTGTGCGGTATTTTGCACGCCGAAGCAAGCTCCGGCGGCAAAATGTAAACACCCGACGGCTTGCCGTCGGGTGTTGTTTCTATTCAGAGCTCAATCGTCTCGGCTCCGTTGATATGGCTCTTGGAATAGAGCAGCACGCGGTCGCCTTCTCTTAAGATCAGGTTGCCTTTGGGAACCAGCATGGTGCCGCCTCTGCGGACCATGACGATGATGGTCTGTCGGGAGATGTCCAGATCCCGGATGCGCTGACCGTTCCAGGGGCTGTGCCGGCGGAGCGCCACTTCCTTGAGCTCGATGTGCCAGTCGTCCTCGAAGAACTCCGCTCCCATGACCACGGTGTCGTTGTCCAGCAGCATCACGTCGCCTCTGGGGATGACCACCTCGTGGCCCCTCTGGATCACCGCGATGATCATGCCGTGGGGGAGCTCCAGATCCCGGATGTACTTCCCGGTCCAGGGATCGTTTTTGTGCAGATGTACCTTGATGAAGTGCATGTTGTATTCCCCGGCCTGCTCGCTGAGCCGCTTCATCCTGGTGTCCTGCTCCACGAAGCCGGCGGACATGATACCGGTGGGGATGGCGACCATGCCCACGCCGAGGAAGGTGATCACGATGCCGAGGAACTTGCCCAGCGGCGTGACGGGGTAAATGTCGCCGTAGCCCACGGTCAGCAGGGTGGAGGCGGACCACCAGATGCCCGAGAAGGCGTTTTTGAACACCTCCGGCTGGGCCTCATGCTCCAGAGAGTACATGCACAGGCTGGAGGCCAGCATCAGCACCAGAATGATGCACACCGAGGAGACCAGCTGGTTCTTCTTGCTGGTGATGACGTTGGTGATGACGCTGAGGGAGTCGTAATAGGCGTTGATGCGGAAAAGCCGGAAGATCCGGATCACGCGCACCAGACGGAAGGCCGCCGCGCCAGCGGGGAAGAAGAATGGCAGATATACCGGCAGGAAGCTCAGCAGGTCGATGACGCCGCCGAAGCTGATGATGTACTTCCAGGTCGCCTTGCCCCGGCTGAGCCCCCGATAGCGGAAGTCCGCCGTCACGAGACGGAGGATATAGTCCACCGCGAAGGCAGCCACCGTGACCATCTCAATCCAGCTGAACAGCGTGCCGTATTTCGCCTCGGCCCCGTCGAAGGTAGACAGCACCGTGGCCGCCAGGTTCAGCAGGATCGTCAGCGTATAAAACAGATCGTATGCCCGGCTCAGACGGTCATCGGCGGCGCCGATCTCCACGATCTCAAACAGCCGCAGCCGCCTTTCATGGGCAGGATTCAAGGTTGCCATGTTCGTTCCTCGTTTGGTCAAAAATAATGACTGCAGATTCTGCGGTCATTATAGTATAAAAAATAAGAAAAAGAAAGGTTTTTTTACGAAATCACGCACAGGATGATCCCGTAAATGACGCTGGCCGCCGAGCCGAACACCAGCACCGGCCCCGCGATGGTGAAGATCTTTACCGCGAGGCCCGTCACCCAGCCCTCGGTCTTGAACTCGATGGCAGGAGAGGCCACGGCGTTGGCAAACCCGGTGATGGGTACCAGCGATCCCGCTCCCGCGAAGTTCGCCAGATCGTCATACCAGCCGAGACCCGTCAGCAGTGCGCTGAGGAAAATCAGCGAGATGCTGCACCAGGTCGCCGCGTCCTGCTCTGAGGCGCCCATGCGCTGATATAGGATCAATAAAAATTGCCCCAGCAGGCAGATGATCCCGCCAACCAGAAAGGCTCTGAGCACATCGGCGCCCAGCCTGGATTTCGGGCTCAGCCGCTGCACCAGCTCGTCGTATTCCCGTTTGCTCATATCCATAAACATCAGCTCCCGGACTTAGTCTGCCCGGGAGCCGCTTGTTTATTCTTCGATGATCAGATGATCGATGCCGTTTTGCTCAAATTCGGAGTAGTATTCCTCGATCCGCGCCATCAGCTCCGGATCCGTCTCCGGCAGCGTCTCGCCGTCCTCCAGATCCCGCCGCGCCAGCTCCTCGGCCAGAATGTCGAAGAACACCGCGTCCTCATAATCGGCGATGGCCTCGTGGATGCCGCCGTTTTCGTATGCGGGGGAGGGGAAGACGTGCCCGTACCAGCGGGTGATCAGCGCGCGCATCCCGTGCTCCGGGCAGAGGGCAAAGAGCTTCTCCTGCATGTTGTCATAGTCCTCAAACCGGTCGTCGCCTCTGGCGGAGTTCAAAACCCAGTTTCCCACATACACCAGATCCAGCAGCCGGCGAAATTCCTTTTCGGTCAGTTCAATGTTCATGGGCAAAGCCTCCCAAAACGCCAATGATTGGTTATTATAGCACGCTGGAACCGAAAAAGCCATAGGAAACTGCGGACTGTTAAACGGTTTTGCACATAATACCACCAGACCCACTTGGCTCTCCCTTTGGGAGAGCTGGCGCGAGCTTGCGAGCGACTGAGAGGGTATGCCGCCCCTCTGTAGGGCGGGTCGCTTGCGCCCGCCGTATTGTAGGGGACGGCGTCCTCGACGTCCCGGCAGGAAAGCCTGCCGCGCCTGACAACGTCGGGCGAATCCGCACGATCTCCCCACATGTCATTGCGAACCAGTCCGCAGACTGGTGTGGCAATCCGTTTTTCTATAATTATTTGCTTGCATATATAATATAGAAATGCTAATATTAAAACAACGTTATACCAAAGAATGAGAAGGGAGAATGAAAATGAAAAAAAGAGTGTGGAGCATCCTGCTTGTCCTGTGCATGATGCTGACGCTGATGCCGGTTGGAGCGTTTGCCTTCTCTACAGGTTATCCAAACACATATGTTAATTCTGGCACTCAGGCTGCGGACATTGCTGGTGTAGCAAGAACTCAAATAGGATATGTAGAAACAAGCGGTAACCATACAAAATACAATTACTGGTACTACAATGGAAACGATACCAGTGCAGCATGGTGTGCTATATTTATCAGCTGGTGTGCTGACCAAGCTGGAATTCCTACATCTATCATTGCAAAAAACGCGAGAGCAAGCGGATATACCACTTCAAATATGAACAGCAATCCGTTTAGAGTGCCTGCTGTTTCTTTCAGCAACCGAATTCCCGCCGTTGGAGATATTGCTTTTATTGATAATTCGGGTGATAATAACTCTGATCATGTCGGCATCGTCATTGGAGTAGACGGAAACTATATTTATACAGCTGAAGGGAATTATTCAAACAAAGTTGCTAACAACAAATATGCTAGGTCCAACGGGAAACTGAATGGAACTAGTTCGACTCATATTGTATTTTTTGCAGTTCCAAATTATCAAAATACTACGCCCACCCCGACTCCGACGCCGAACCGCTTTCCTGACCCGGAGTTCTATCCGGATGACTTTTATGCTTACATCGTGGTGGAAAAGCCCTGGAAGAGCCTTGGCGTCAACGGCTACAATGTTGAGATCACTGACACCGGCAGATCTGATCCCAGAGAGATCTGGCATTTTGTCCGCCTGTCCTCCGGACGTTACCATATCATCAATGAATACAACGGCCTGTATTTGAACTGCGACAACGCAGGTACATGGAATGGCACAAACGTCAATGTGTGGAATTACACCGGGGATCTGGCTCAGGAGTGGTGGCATTACTATAACTATGATGGCTGGTATTCCTATCTGACGCCCGGCACCTGCGAAAAGGTCATTGATGCGGACAATGAAAACCTCGGAAAAGGCAGCAATGCCCAGCTTTGGGATTTCAACGGCACGCCCGCGCAGCAGCTCAATATTTATAAACTAACCCAGGATGGCGTCAACTACCAGAAGCCTGGTCGCCCGGATGCCAGCAATCTGATCGGAGATTCAGGCTTCCAGCAAGGGAAGGAGAGCACCCTCACATGGAACGCTTCTCCCGATAAAGGCAGCTATGACGAGCGCGATTACGAGGTTCGGATTTATGACAGCAATCAGAACCTGATTCAAACCATCGGCAGCCTCGGAAGCGCAACCTCCTGTAAGTACACCTTCAATGCCGCCGGGACTTATTACGTCGAGGTCACTGCGATCAACACCATGTTCGAGAATTACTCCACAGCTGGAAATCGTACAGCAGTACAGGTGAAGCTTCCAGGCGTTACCATCGCTTCTCAGCCGCAGAATTATGTGGGGAAGGCGAATTCGACTGCCTCCTTTACGGTTGCAGCCGAGGGTGACGGACTCACCTATCAGTGGCAGATCAGCGATGACGGTGGAAAGACCTGGAGCAACAGCTCTGTGAAGAATCCGAAATACTCCACCAAGCTCACTGAAGCCAAGGATGGCCGTATGGTGCGCTGCATCGTCACTGATCAGTACGGCAGCTCCGTTACCAGCGATGCCGCTACCATGAAGTTCCAGAAGGAGCTGAGCATCACCACCCAGCCGAAGAATACTACCGGCAAGGAAGGCACCACCGCGAAGTTCACGGTCAAAGCCGTTGGTGACGGCCTTACCTACCAGTGGCAGTACAGCGACAACGGCGGCCAGAGCTGGAAAAACAGCTCCGTGAAGAACCCCAGCTACTCCACCAAGCTGACCTCCGACAAGGACGGTCGGATGGTACGCTGCATGGTCACGGATCAGTATGGCAGCTTCGCGATCAGCGACGCCGCCACCATGAAGATATCCGACCTCGCCATCACCACCCAGCCGAAAAACTACGTTGGCAAGGTGAATTCCACCGCGAAGTTCACCGTCGCAGCTGAGGGCAACGGTCTTACCTACCAGTGGCAGATCAGCGATGACGGCTTCAACTGGGCCAACAGTTCCGTGAAAGCCGCCAGCTACTCCACCAAACTCACCACGGCGAAAAACGGCCGCATGGTCCGATGCATCGTCACGGACGCAAACGGCAACTCCGTCACCAGCAGCGCGGCCACCATGAAAATCGGATGATCTCGAATCCTAACATGTTCCTCCCTCTGTATCAACCGCAGAGGGAGGATTTTATGTTAACCAATCCGAAATCACAGCCGGCTCAAAATTTCCTGTTGTAAAACTGGGAAAAATCAGATATAATATATGACCGATATTCTATTTGTTGAGTTGGGAATTTATGAAAGACGTAATGATTCAAATCACCGCGGCCCAGTCCGACGCGGAACAGAACCGGGACGAGCTGGCGGAATTCTCCACCGAGGGGCGGTACGAATTCGAGGACGGCTCCGGCGTCATCATCTATCTGGAGAGCGAGCTCACCGGCATGGAGGGGACGGAGACCACCATCCGCTTCCGGCCGGACGGCGCGGTGCTTTCGAGAGTCGGCACCCTGACCGGGCAGATGGACTTCACCCCGGGGGAGCGGAACACGTTTTTATATGAGACCCCTTACGGCAGCTCCACCGTGGGGCTCCAGACCCAGCGGTACAACGCGGCCCTGAACGAGCAGGGCGGCACCCTGGAAATCGAATACGTGGTGGATTTTGACCACGCCTTCGTCGGCACGAACACACTGCACATCACCATACAGGAACAGAGAGGGAACGAACATGGCAAACAGGATTGAACAGGCAAAGCAGGCGCTGGATCAGCTGATCCGCAATGCATATACGAAGGCTGCCGAGGCGGGCGAGCTGCCCGAGGGCGCTGTCTTGAACGGCTCCGTGGAGCAGCCGAAGGATTCCGCCAATGGCGACTTCGCGGCGAACCACGCCATGGCATCGGCCAAGGTGCTGCACGCTGCTCCGAGAAAGATCGCCGAGAGCATCGCCGCCCACATGGATCTCAGCGACAGCTGGTTTTCCTCTGTGGAGATCGCCGGCCCCGGCTTTCTGAACTTCCGTCTCAGCGAGAAGTGGTACGCCGACGTGCTGGCCTCTGTGGAGGCGGAGGGCGCCGACTTCGGCCGCAGCGACGAGAGAAAGAAGGAGCGGGTCATGGTGGAGTTCGTCTCCGCCAATCCCACCGGCCCCATGACCATCGGCAACGCCCGCGGCGGCGTACTGGGCGACGCGCTGAGCTCTGTTCTGGACTACGCCGGCTACGACGTGTGGAGAGAGTTCTACGTCAACGACGCCGGCAACCAGGTGGACCTGTTCGGCAAGAGCATCGAGGCTCGCTACCTGCAGCTGCTGCAGGGGGAGGACAGCGTGGAGTTCCCGGACAACGGCTACCACGGCGACGACATCAAGGCCCTGGCGAAGATGATCGCCGACAAGGACGGGGACAAGTACCTCGCAATGGACTCTGAGGAGCGCCGCAAGGCCTTCACGGAATTTGGTCTGCCCTATAACATCGAGAGAATGCAGAAGGATCTGGAGCGCTACCGCATCCACTTCGACCAGTGGTTCCTGGAGAGCAGCCTCCACAAATCCGGTTACGTGGCCGAGACCGTGCAGCTGCTCACCGACGCGGGCCTGACCTACGAGCAGGACGGCGCCCTCTGGCTGAAGAACACCGACCTCGGCGCCGACAAGGACGAGGTGCTGCGCCGCTCCAACGGCTTCTACACCTACTACGCCGTGGATGTGGCCTATCACAGAAACAAATTCATCGAGCGCGGCTTCGACCGGGTCATCGACGTCTGGGGCGCCGACCACCACGGCCACGCGGTGCGCTTCGCCGCCACCATGAAGGCGGAGGCGCTGGGTCTGGAGGATCGGAAGCTGGACTTCCTGATCATGCAGATGGTGCGCCTGGTCCGCGGCGACGAGGTGGTGAAGGTCTCCAAGCGTACCGGCAAGGCCCTGACCCTGGCGGATCTCATGGACGAGATCGGCGTGGACGCCTGCCGCTTCTTCTTCAACGCCAAGCCCGACACACATCTGGAGTTCGATCTGGATCTTGCGGTCAGAGAGGACAGTGAGAACCCGGTCTATTACGTCCAGTATGCCCATGCCAGAATCTGCACGCTGATCGCCGCTCTGGCGGAGGCGGGCCACGCAGTTCCTGAGACCGCGAAGATCGACGTCACCGCTCTGGAGACCGAGCAGGAGAAGGCGCTCATGAAGCAGATCGCCGCCCTGCCGGAGGAGATCGAGACCGCCGCCAGAGATTACGATCCCAGCCGGATCAACCGCTACGCCATCGAGCTGGCGGCACGGTTCCACCGGTTCTACAACGCCTGCCGCATCAAGGACGCCGAGGAGCCCATCCTCTCCGCCCGTCTGAAGCTGGCCGACACCACCAGACAGGTGCTGGAAAACGCCCTGACCATCATCGGCGTCACCGCACCCGAAAAAATGTAATAAAATCACGAATGGCGCAGCTTTCGCTGCGCCATTCGCTTGCTGGGGATGGAGAAAAAGAAGAAAGAAAAAGATGGGGAAGCAATGAAAAAAAGCGGCTGCTTGTTGAGCACGGTTTGATTCTAAGGTTTCAACCTAAAGAAAACCTTAAAATTCCTTAACATGGTAGAGCATACACTATTTTTTCCCATTTGTCCAGCCCCTATTCCCATTTTTTACAATTTATTAATGAATGTATTATACGGGAAAACCGTATAATTGGAATTTTTTACTTGACAAAACCCGGATATCGTGCAATAATATCCAGCGAATTGAAAAACGTTTCCGTAGAAGCCTCCTGAATGCGTATGCAGACCGGAGGGGGAGGAAGCTCTGGAGAATCCCGTTTTGGGCGGGTGCCGAAGGTGCAAGGCGAAGGCCGAATCTCTCAGGCAAAAGGACAGAGCAGGCGTACAGTCGTACCGCGCTTGTTTTTTGTTACTCTTCAGAGTCGTTATCCATTGGGATAGCGGCTTTTTTCGTTGGAAAAGGCAAATCGGAAAAAAGTAAAGGAGCGAACACAATGACATTTGCGGAGATTGTCACAGCAGTAGATAATTTTGCGTGGGGTCCGGTCATGCTGATCCTGCTGGTTGGTACGGGTCTGTATCTCAGCATCCGTTCCGGCTTCCTGCAGTTCACCAGATTCGGCTACGCCATGCGCAACACCATCGGCAAGATCTTCAAAAAGCAGACCGCCGGCAAGGGTGAGGTCACCCCGTTCCAGGCCATGACCACGGCCCTGGCGGGCACTGTCGGCACCGGCAACATCGCCGGCGTCACCGGCGCCATCTTCATCGGCGGCCCCGGCGCGGTGTTCTGGCTGTGGATCTCCGCCCTGGTGGGCATGGTCACCAAGTACTCCGAGGTCGTTCTCGCCGTCCGCTATCGTGAGCGGAACGAGGCGGGCGACTGGGTCGGCGGCCCCATGTACTACATCAAGAACGGTCTGGGCAAGAGCTGGACCTGGCTCTCCTACATCTTCGCCTTCTTCGGCATCACCGCCTCCTTCGGCATCGGCAACACCACCCAGGTGGACTCCATTGCCACCGCCATCGGCACGGCGGTCAGCGCTTTCGGCGGCGACGCCTCCAACACCGTCTTCCGCATCGCCATCGGCGTTGTGGTGGCCGTCATCGTGGCCTTCGTCATCATCGGCGGCATCAAGCGCATCGGTGCGGTCACCGAGCGTCTGGTTCCGGCCATGGCGGTCATCTACATCATCGCGGCGCTGGTGGTGGTCTTCGGCAACATCGGCCAGATCGGCAACGTCCTGGGCGACATCTTCAAGGGCGCCTTCCAGCCCGCTGCGGTCTGCGGCGGCGCAGCCGGCGTGGCCATCATGACCACCATCCAGAAGGGCATCGCCCGCGGCGTGTTCTCCAACGAGGCGGGCCTCGGCTCCGCCCCCATCGCCCACGCCGCCACCTCCGAGACCGATCCCGTGAAGCAGGGCGTCTACGGCATCTTCGAGGTGTTCATGGACTCCATCGTCATCTGCACGCTGACCTCTCTGGCACTGCTCATGGGCCTCTACGGTCAGGGCGCGGAGCTCACCTGGGGCCAGGGCGCCGGCTCCGAGATGGTCGTGCAGGCCTTCTCCGGCGTCTTCAGCGGCAAGGTCGCCGCCATCATCATCGCTGTGGGTCTGAGCCTCTTCGCCCTCTCCACGGTGCTCAGCTGGGCGCTGTACGGCTCCCGCTGCTGCGAGTTCCTCTTCGGCAAGATCGCTAAGCCCGCCACCATGGTCTACAAGGTCATCTTCTGCATCGTGCTGATCATCGGCTCCACTCTGGGCCTCGACATCGTCTGGGACATCGGAGACGCCCTCAACGGCCTCATGGCCATCCCGAACCTGATCGCGCTGCTGCTGCTCTCGGGCACCACCATCAAGATCACCAAAGAGCACTTCTCCAACAAGGAGAACCTGAAATAATCCAAATCAACAGCAAACGGCTCGCCGCAAATCCGCGGCGGGCCGTTTTTCATTGACAGGGGGAGGGGAAACGGGTAAAATCAAATTGAGAAATTAGGAAAGGAGAAATAAGATGAAAAGATTGCTTACGATGTTTCTGGCAGTGCTGATGCTCTTCACGCTGGCGGTTCCGGCCGCGGCGGCGGAGCTGAAGGCCTTCAGCGATGTGAACAACAACAGCTGGTACGCCCCCTCGGTCTACGCTCTGGTGCAGAAGGGGATCATCAGCGGCAAGTCCGCGACCACTTTTGATCCGCAGGGGAACCTGACCCGCGCCGAGCTGATGAAAATGCTGGCCTGCTCCGTGAAAACCGGTGCGGAGCTTGCGGAATACGCGGCGGTCAAGAGCTTCTCGGACGTGTCTGCGGGAAGCTGGTATGCGTCCTATGTGAACTGGGCGGCTGCCAACGGGATCACCAACGGCTACAGCGACGGCACCTTCGGACCCAACCGGGCGGTGACCCGGGCCGAGGCCGCCTCTCTGCTGGTGCGCTTCGCCCAGAAGACCGGCGTCTCCGATCTGGAGCCTGTGAAGGTAAAGACCACCTTCACCGACGACGCCAGGATCGCCGGCTGGGCCAAAGAGAACATCTACATCTGCCAGCAGGCGGGCATCTTCAGCGGCTATCAGGACGGCAGCTTCCGGGGCGGGAACAACATCGTCCGCTCCGAGGCCGCGGCGGTGCTCTGCCGCCTCCATGGCATCGAGCCGCTGCCGAAGGAGCAGCTGCCCACGCCGCCGAAGCCTGAGACGGTCGCCGGCACCTTCCAGAAGACCGTGGCGGGCTACAGTGTCACCGGCATGGAGCTCAAGGGCTATCGCGCCGGCGTGATCCTGGCCAATGACCGGTTCTATCAGGTGGAGTCCGCTTCCTCCATGGTGCAGCGCTCCGGCGCGCCCATCGTCTGCAACGGCCCGTTCTTCAACAACAACGGCGACCTGACCACCTACATCGCTGCGGTGGTGGACGGCAAGGCCCTGCGCATCGACAACGCCCACTATCCGAAAAAGTGCTACCTGGTCATTGACGAGAACGGCAACGCCTCCATGCAGTTTTTGAAGATCTGCCAGACCGCCAAGCTGGTGCAGAACGGGGAAGTGGTCTCCCGGTATGAAGAGGTGGGCTGCAACTTCGCCTTCGGGGACGCCGACGGCTCCCGCATGGTATTCACCAGCCTCTTTGGCGACAAGATCCCCGGCACCGTGAAGTGCGCCGCCGTCTGCGACAAGAACGGCGTGGTCACCAGCGTCTTTGACTCCGACACCGCAAAGAGCGTCTCCATCCCCAAGGACGGCTTTGTCCTCTGCCAGCGCCATCGCCGGGACGAGGGACAGGAATATAAATGGGACAAATTCTTCTCCGACTGCAAGGTGGGGGACACCATCCAGCTGGAGATCACCTATGAGGGCTCCACCGTGCAGAACATCCGCACCGCCATCAGCGGCGGCCCCACGGTGGTGAAAAACGGTCAGCCCTACGGCGACGTCTCCACCTACAACGAAGAGGGCGTCACCGAGGTCGCGCTCTACAGCTCCAACGCGCCCCGCACGGGCATCGGCGTGAAGGCCGACGGCACCATCGTCATCGCCATCGCCACCTGCACCTTCCAGGGGCTCAGCCAGGTCATGGCCGGTCTCGGCTGCCGGACTGCTATGGTGCTGGACGGCGGCGCCTCCACGGCCTTGTATGTGAACGGCGCCACGGTCTACGGCGCCGGACGCCTGCTGTCCCACATGCTGACCTTCTCCAAATAAGCAACAAGCTCGCACATTTCTGTGCGAGCTTGTTTTTATAAGGGGTAATGAGAGAAGCACTTCTGCTCTCTGAACGTTCTTCCTTACCAGGGCATCATAGCCTTGATGGGAAGAATCATCGGCCACAGAACACCATACTTAAATCCATTCCATGCGAGATCAAGCAGCAACTTTTTTCCTCCTTCCGGATGAGGCGGAATGTGTCCTCGATCCAATTACAGTTTACCATAATACATATGCCCGCACAAGATAGGAATCCATGGCGAGCCGGAGAAAAATAGCAGCAATAATTGTGCAACTTGTATATATTTAACATAGACTTAAGATATAATCTTGGTAATTCTTAATAATAAGTTAAGATTTAGGACCCATCAACAGGGAAGTATAGCTGCAGACCCGCGGATCGCAAAAGAATCCCTCCGCTTTCCGGGAAGCGGAGGGATGGAATGAATTTGAGATCAGAAGATGTCTTCAACGACCTTTTCGGGGGGAACCAGCAGCTCGTCCGGATGGCTGAGATACATCTTGAACATCTTGAAGCCCTGGGCGTAGTCCAGACCGTCGCAGATGCGCTCATCGGTGTTGATCTTGAAATCGATGTACTTGCGCAGCTCTACGGTGCCGTCGCGGGTGACCTCATAGGCTTTTCGTTTCGATCCGAAGGCGATGAAGGCGGGCAGGGTGCCGAAGTTGTACAGATGGTGGTACACCGGGCCAATGCCGATGGAGCCCAGATCGGTGATGATCATGCTGCCGTGGAAGGGGCTGGCGTCCAGCAGACTCTGGGGGATGAGGCCAAAATAGTCCATCACCTTCAAAATCCAGATGGCGAACCGGAGGAAGAACCGGGGCAGCTTGCCGAGAGCGGCGGCCACCTGCTCGGTGTTGTTGTCCTCCTCGCCGTATTTGATCTCGTCGATCTTTTCGTTCATCTTGTGATAGACGTCGTAGATCGTGTCGTAGGGATCGAACACCACCTTGATGGTGGTCTCGCCGGCTTCGGCGGTCATGCCGCGGCGGACGGTGAGGACGATCTCGATGTTGTTTCGGGCATAGATCCTGCGGCCCGCGATGAAGCGGTTCACCGCCGGACGCTGAGACACCAGACGGACATAGGCCGCGATGAACAGATGCAGGTAGCCCAGGCCCTTGTAGCCCTCTTTGCGCTTTTCCCGCAGCCAACGGTCGATCTCCGTGACCTCTACCGAGTCGGAGAACTGGTTGCAGGCGTCGTTCTTCTGCACCATGATGTAGGGGATAAACGTATAAAAAGGATCCAGGGAGCGGATCAGGCGACCCTCTTTGCGGTCACCGAATCTTCTTCTTGCCAAGGTCTCCACCTCCGAAAATGTACAAAAAATTTTAAGCTTTTCAATTATAGCGCATTCTGGTCGGAAAGGCAAGTCCGAAGGGGAAGAAATGGCGTTTTCGGACGCCATGTCGCGTATTAAACCGGACTTTGCTTTGTAAAAACAGAGAAAAAGCCTTGATTTTTAAGCGTTATTTTGTTAACAATGCAGAATGCGTTAAAAAAACCTTGTAATATCAACACGTTTTTGACAGGCATGACAGAAAAATAATTAGTAAAACTGACGGAAAATGAGCGCCTGAATGCTTGCGGAACGGGCAAAAATGGTATATTATATAGTTGAATGTCGTGCAGATTCTGTCGGGATATTGGAGTAACCGACAATTTGTGCAAAAACATTATGATAGTTCATTGTAGGGAGGTGTGTGAATGTCATTTGAAGCGATCACAACGGTCCGGGAGGCGGAGGCGCGCGCAAAGCAGATCAAGCTGGAAGCGACGCAGTCCGCGGCCGAGGCGATCGAAGCGGCTGAGGCGGCCGGCGCTGCCGCGGTGCAGGCTTCGCTGCAGAAGGCGGCGGATGAGCTGAAGGCACTGCGGAGCAAATCGGACGAGAAGGCCACGACGGATGCGGAGGCGCTGGCTGCTCAGACCCGTGAGCAGGAAGCTGCCATGCGTACGAAAGCCGAGGCGCGACTGGACCAAGCGGCGTCACTCATCGTGGAAAGGATCGTGAATAGCTGATGGCCATTGTAAAAATGAAAAAGCTGCAGCTCATGGTCGTGCGCTCCCAAAAGGAGGCGCTGCTCCGCGATTTGATGCTGCTCGGCTGCGTGTCCGTCACGGAGCCGAACGTCCCCGAGGAGGGGGACGAAGCGCTCCTGCAGCGCGAGACCGGCGGTCTGGTGGAAGCCAGAGCCGAACAGGCGAGACTCAACGGCGCACTCCAGCTTCTGGACAAGTACGCCCCGGTCAAATCCAAGTTCCTGTCCCCGCGCCCGGAGGTGTCGGAGGCGGAGTTCCTGGACGAGGCGGCACTGGCTGCTGAGCTGAAGGCCGCCAATGAGGTGGAGGATCTGGAAGCGCAGATCCGCCGGCTGACTTCTGAGGAGGCGCGCCTGCGCAGCTCCATCGAGTCCTTAAAGCCGTGGACGGCGCTGGATCTGCCGCTGGACGTCTCCGGTACCGCCAGCACCGACGTCACCTACGGTACCATCCCCGCGGTGGTGAATCTCGCTGAGGTGAACCAGACCCTGGCAGCTGCCGCCGAGGAGGCGGAGCTCTTCCCCGTGAGCACGGACGGGGACGCGCACTACACCGTGCTGGTATGTCACAAATCCCAGCAGGCGGAGGCGATCGCGGCCCTGCGAAACTTCGGCTTCGCGGTGGCGTCTGTCTCCGGAACCAAGG
This sequence comes from uncultured Eubacteriales bacterium, assembly GCA_900317905.1. GTDB lineage: Bacteria > Bacillota > Clostridia > Oscillospirales > Oscillospiraceae > CAG-103. The sequence goes on from ONIN01000011.1 coordinate 104,247, forward strand.
GCACGGCCCGGGAGAACATCGAGTCTCAGACCGCCCAGATCGAGACGCTATCCAAAGAGCGCACCAATCTGGAGGCCAAGATCGTCAGCTACGCTCCCCATCGGGAGGCCTTCAAGCTCAGCATCGACCGGATGACCGCCAACATCGGCAAGGCCGAGGCGGCGGAGCGGATGGTCGGCACCGACAGCGTCGTGTGTCTGAATGGCTGGATGGAAGCCCCCGAGGAGGAAAAGGTTCTGGCAGTCCTCTCCAAATATGACTGCTCCTGGGAGCTGGAAGAGCCGGCGGAGGAGGAGTACCCCGACGTTCCGGTCAAGCTCAAGAACAACGCATTCACCGAACCGCTGAACATGGTCACCAACATGTATAGCCTGCCGGCCTACGGCACGGTGGACCCCAACCCGCTGATGGCGCCGTTTTTCATTCTGTTCTACGGCATCATGATGGCGGATATGGGCTACGGCCTGCTGATGATCATCGCGGCCCTGGTGGTGAAGTTCACGGTCAAGCCGAAAGGCGGCATGAAGACCTTCGTGAACCTGCTTCTGGAGGGCGGCATCGCTACCTTCGTCATGGGCGTGGTCACAGGCGGCTTCTTCGGAGACCTGATCCCGACCCTGTCGAGAATGTTTGGCAAGGAGATGGGCGACAACCTGCTGACCAACCCGCCGCTGAACCCCATGACGGACGTGAACTTCGTCCTCTACGGGGCCATGGCACTGGGCGTTGTGCATCTGTTCACCGGCATGATCGTGAACATGGTGCAGAAGTTCAAGCACGGCGACGGCATGGGCGCCATCCTGGAGGAGGGCTGCTGGTTCGTGATCTTCGGCGGACTGGCGCTGTACCTTCTGAAGATCGGCGGCAAGCTGGGCATCATCATCCTGGCCATCGGCTGCGTCATGCTGGTCTGGGGCGCCATGCGTCCGGCCAAGGGCTTCGGCAAGGTCACGGCGGTGTTCGCCGCGATCTACAACGGCGCCACCGGCTGGCTGGGCGACGTGCTGTCCTACTCCCGTCTGATGGCTCTGATGCTGGCGGGCAGCGTCGTGGCGCAGGTGTTCAACTCTCTGGGCGCCATGCCTTCCGAGAAGGGCACCACCGTTGTCACGTTCTTCATCTTCGTGCTGGTGTTCCTGGTGGGCCACGCGCTGAACTTCGCGCTGAACCTGCTGGGCTGCTTCGTGCACGACCTCAGACTCCAGTGTCTGGAGTTCTTCGGCAAGTTCTACCAGGACGGCGGCAAGCCCTTTGAGCCCCTGGAGATCAACACAAAATACGTAGATGTGGAAAACCACGTCTGATTCTCGTAATTCATCAACCAAATCAAGGAGGAAACATCCATGGAAAACTTCATCCAGTCTTTCGGCGGCATCGCGATTGCGCTTCTGGGCGCCGCTATGGCTGCGGCTCTGGCCTGCTCCGGCTCTGCCAAAGGTACCGGCGTTGCCGGTGAAGCTTGTGCGGGCCTGATTTCTGAGGATCCCAGCAAGTTCGGTAAGGCCATGATTCTGCAGGTTATCCCCGGTACCCAGGGTCTGTACGGCTTCGTCATCTGGTTCCTGGCTTTCAACAAGATCACCGGCTACGGCGGCGCCATTGACATCGCCACCGGAATGCAGATCCTCGCGGCCTGCATGCCCATCGCCATCGGCGGTCTGATCTCTGCTGCGGCCCAGGGCCGTGTGGCAGCCGCCTCCATCAACATTCTCGCCAAGAAGCCGGATCACTGGTCCAAGGGCATGGTCTTCTGCATCACCGTGGAGTTCTACGCCATCCTCTGCCTGCTGGCTTCCATCATGATGCTGAACGCGATTGCTTGATGCGCTTCCGCCGCTTCGGAAAGGTGGAAAATCTATGACAGGAATTGAAAAAATCACCGGCCGCATCGAAGCCGACGCCCGCGCCGAGGCTGCGCAGATCACAGCCGAAGCCAAGGCCAAGTGCGACGCGATCAAGGCCGACTTTGAAAAGAAAGCGCAGGACGCCTATTGGGAGAAGCTCCAGGCCGGCGTGAAGGACTGCGAGGACCGGGTGGAGCGGCTGGGCCGCCTGGCCGGTATGGAGGCGAAAAAGAGCACCCTGGGCTTGAAACAGTCCATGGTGAGCGCCGCCTTCGACCGGGCCGTAGAGAAGCTCTGCAGCCTGCCCGTCGAGGAGTACATCTCCGCCATGGCGAAGCTCTGCGCCAAGGCTGCCTCCGGCAAGGAGACAGTGGTGATGAACGCCGCCGACAAGGCCCGCTGCGGCGAGGCCGTGGTGGCAGCTGCCAACGCCCTCTGCGCCGAGCAGGGCAAGCCCTCGGAGCTGAAGCTGAGCGATGACACCCGCGACCTGAAGGGCGGCTTCGTGCTGCAGCAGGGCGATGTGGAGATCAACTGCTCGGTGGAGACGCTCGCCGAACTCAGCCGGGGCGAACTGGCTTCTCAGGTCGCTGCCGTTCTGTTCGACTGATCCTGTTGTGACGGGAACACCGTCTCATAAGGAGGAATGAATTTGGCTAATATCAATGAAACCAACTATCTGGCGATCACCGCCATGCTGGCCGCCCGCACCTCGGGCATGCTGAGTGCCGAGCGGCTGGAGCGCATGATCGCGGCGTCCTCGGATGATGAGGCTGTCAAGGTGCTGGAGGAGTGCGGCTACGGCGATCTGACGGGCATGACCATGTCGGAGCGCAGCGAGGCGCTGGAAAAGCGCCTGGCGGAGGTCTTTGACGAGCTGGAGCACATGGTTCCGGAACCGGAGCTGGTGCAGATGTTCCGTCTGAAGTACGACTTCCACAACATCAAGACGGTCATCAAGTCCCACGGCGCGGGCGTCTCCGGCGGCGAGATTCTCTCGAACCGCGGCAGCATCCCCGCCGAGGTGGTGGAGGAGGCCTTCGTCTCCGACGACTACACCGAGATCCCCTCCAATCTGGCCGAGCCCATGCAGGAGGCCGCCGGCATTCTGGCGAGAACCTCCAACCCGCAGCTGGCGGACTTCACGCTGGATAAGGCCTACTTTGCCGAGCTGACCAGGCTGGTAAAGGATCTGAGCGACGAGGGCTTTGCCAAAAGCTATGTGAAGCTCATGATCGACAGCGCCAACCTCCGCAGCACCGTGCGTACCCGCCGGATGGGGAAGGACACCGATTTCCTCTCTCTGGCTTTGGTGGAGGGCGGCGAGATCAACGCCCAGAGCGTTCTGGGTGCTGACTCCGGTGAGGCTCTGGCGGAGCTCTATAAGCCCACCAGACTTGCCGACGCCGGTGAGGCCGGCGCCGCTGCCATGAACGGCGGCTCTCTGACGGCTTTCGAGCGCGCCTGCGACAACGCGCTGCTGGAGTACGTCAAGGAGGCAAAGCGGATGCGCTTCGGCGCGGCCCACGTGGTGTCCTATCTGGCCGCCATGGAGAACGAGGCCACCGCGGCGCGGATGATCCTCTCGGGACGGATGGCAGGCTTGAAGCCGGACACCATTCGGGAAAGGATGCGTGAGGCTTATGCTTAAAATTGCAGTCATCGGCGCTCCCGAGACCGTCATGGGTTTTAAAGCGTTGGGTCTGGAGGCGTGCCCTGTGGCAGACGCGGAAGAGGCCCGCAAGACCCTGCGGCATCTGGCCCGCGACAGCGAGGACTACGCCATCATCTACGTGGAGGAACAGCTGGCAGCGCAGATCCAGCCGGAGATCGACCGGTACAAGGATTCTCCCACCCCGGCTATCATCCTGATCCCCGGCAGGGAAGGGCCCCTCGGCCTCGGCCAGAAGGCCCTCAAGGACGCGGTCGAGCGCGCCGTCGGCACCGACATTCTTTAATGACTTTATCCGCTGTAAGCGGAATGCTAAAATCCTTCAATGAAAGGAAGTATGTAATTTGAGTGGAACGATTACCAAAGTTTCCGGCCCGCTGGTCGTAGCGAACGGGCTTGCGGACGCCAACGTCTCCGACGTTGTGCGCGTGGGCTCTCAGCGTCTGATCGGCGAGATCCTGAACATGTCCGGCGACAGCGCCTCGATCCAGGTCTACGAGGAGACCTCCGGTCTGGGCCCCGGCGCCGAAGTCGAGACCACCGGAATGCCCCTGAGCGTGGAACTGGGCCCCGGCATGCTGGAGAACATCTATGACGGCATCCAGCGTCCTCTGCCGGAGATCCGCGGCATCGCGGGCTCTACCATCACCCGCGGCATCGAGGTGCCCGCCCTGAACCGTGAGCGCGTCTGGCACTTTGACGCGGTCGTTAAGGCCGGCGACAAGGTGGTGGGCGGCGACGTCATCGGCACCGTTCAGGAGACCACCGCGATTCTGCATAAGATCATGGTGCCTCCCACCATGAAGGGCACCATCAAGAGCGTCCAGTCCGGCGACTTCAAGGTCGCGGACACCGTCGCCGTCCTGACCGACGAGGCGGGGGAGGACCACGAGCTGAGCATGATCCAGCGCTGGCCCGTCCGTGTGGCGCGTCCCTATGCGCAGAAGTTTGCCCCGAACAAACCCATGAACTCCGGTCAGCGTATCATCGACACGCTGTTCCCGATCGCCAAGGGCGGCACGGCGGCCATCCCCGGCCCCTTCGGCAGCGGCAAGACCGTCGTTCAGCACCAGCTGGCCAAGTGGTCCGACGTGGACATCGTGGTCTACATCGGCTGCGGCGAGCGCGGCAACGAGATGACCGACGTTCTGATGGAGTTCCCGGAGCTGACCGACCCCCGCAACGGCGAGCCGCTGATGAAGCGTACCGTCCTGATTGCGAACACCTCCGATATGCCCGTGGCTGCCCGTGAGGCCAGCATCTACACCGGCATCACCATCGCCGAGTACTTCCGCGACATGGGATACGACGTGGCCGTTCTGGCTGACTCCACCTCCCGCTGGGCCGAGGCTCTGCGTGAGATGTCCGGCCGTCTGGAAGAGATGCCCGGCGAGGAAGGCTACCCCGCCTACCTGGCTTCCCGTATCGCCCAGTTCTATGAGAGAGCCGGCTGCGTCCGCTGTGTTGGCTCCGACGAGAGCCGCCGCGGCTCTGTCACGGCCATTGGCGCTGTCTCGCCTCCCGGCGGCGACATTTCCGAGCCCGTCTCCCAGGCCACCATGCGTATCGTCAAGGTCTTCTGGGCGCTGGACTCCAGCCTGGCCTATGCCCGTCACTTCCCGGCCATCAACTGGCTGACCTCGTATTCGCTGTATGTGGACTCCCTGAGCCCCTGGTACGAGGCCACCTTCGGCCCCGAGTACATGGCCAACCGCCGTCAGGCCATGAGCATCCTCCAGCAGGAGAGCGAGCTGCAGGAGATCGTCCGCCTGGTGGGCCAGGACGCCCTGAGCCCCGCCGACCGTCTCACCATGGAGACCGCGAAGATGATCCGCGAGGACTTCCTCCAGCAGAACGCCTTCGTCGACATCGACAGCTACTCCGAGTATCGCCGTCAGTTCCTGCTGCTGCAGATGGTTCTGGACTATGACAAGCTCTGCCGCGAGGCGCTGGAGAAGAACGTCGTCATGACCAAGCTCTTCCAGATCCCCGCCCGCGTGGAGATCGGCCGCGCCAAGAGCGTGCCGAATGACGAGTATGAAGCCGTCTACGCCAGGATCCGCGAGGATATGGCCGCCCAGATCAAAGAAATCATCGCCGGAGGTGAGGAGCAGTGATTAAGGAATATAAGACAATTCGCGAGATCGCGAGCCCTCTGATGATCGTCAGCAATGTCGAAGGCGTCACCTACGACGAGCTGGCCGAGATCGAGCTCCCCGACGGTGAGAAGCGCCGCTGCAAGGTGCTCGAGGTCGAGGGCGACAAGGCGGTCGTACAGCTGTTTGAGAGCGCCCAGGGCATCAACCTGGCGGAGTCCAAGGTCCGTTTCCTGGGCCACCCGCTGGAGCTGGGCGTCAGCGAGGATATGCTGGGCCGTGTTTTCAACGGCATGGGCGAGCCCATTGACGGCGGCCCCGCCATTCTGGCGGAGGAGCACCGCGACATCAACGGTCTGCCCATGAACCCGGCAGCCCGCGCCTACCCCGCAGAGTTCATCCAGACCGGTGTCAGCACCATCGACGGCCTGAACACCCTGGTCCGCGGCCAGAAGCTGCCGATCTTCTCCGCCTCCGGTCTGCCCCATGCGGCGCTGGCGGCACAGATTGCCCGTCAGGCCCGTGTTCTGGGCGACGGTGAGAACTTCGCCGTCGTGTTCGCCGCCATCGGCATCACCTTCGAGGAGTCTGAGTACTTCATCCAGGAGTTCCGCCGCACCGGCGCCATCGACCGTACCGTGGTATTCTCCAACCTGGCCAACGACGCCGCCGTCGAGCGTATCGCCACCCCGCGTATGGCGCTGACCGCCGCCGAGTATCTGGCCTTCGAGAAGGATATGCAGGTTCTGGTCATCCTGACCGACATCACCAACTACGCCGAGGCCCTGCGTGAGGTCTCTGCCGCCAAGAAAGAGGTTCCCGGCCGCCGCGGCTATCCCGGCTATCTGTACACCGACCTTGCGACGCTGTACGAACGCGCCGGCCGCCGCATCGGCAAGCGGGGCTCCATCACCATGATCCCCATCCTGACCATGCCTGAGGACGACAAGACCCACCCGATCCCCGACCTGACGGGCTACATCACCGAGGGTCAGATCATCCTCTCCCGTGACCTGCACCGCAAGGGCATCGTGCCTCCGGTGGACGTTCTGCCCAGCCTGAGCCGTCTGAAGGACAAGGGCATCGGCGTCGGCAAGACCCGCGAGGATCACGCCGGCACCATGAACCAGCTCTTCGCCGCTTACGCCAGAGGCAAGGACGCCAAGGAGCTCATGACCATTCTGGGCGAGGCTGCTTTGTCTGATGACGACAAGCAGTTCGCGAAGTTCGCCGACGCCTTCGAGCAGGAGTACGTCAGCCAGGGCAACGAGACCAACCGCTCCATCGAGGAGACGCTGGATCTCGGCTGGAAGCTGCTTTCTCTGCTGCCGGTGGCCGAGCTGAAGCGTGTCAAGCCCGAGATGATCGAGAAGTACATGCCCAAGGGCGAATAAGCCCTGACAGGACACACCAAATAAGGCAGGTGATTTGATGGCAAGTACCGCGATTACTCCGACCAGAATGGTGCTCAATCAGCTCAAAGGCCGGTTGAAAACCGCCCGCCGCGGCCACAAGCTGCTGAAGGATAAGCGCGATGAGCTGATGCGTCAGTTCCTCGACATTGTCCGTCTCAACAAGCAGCTGCGCGCCAAGGTGGAGGCGGGTCTCACGGAGGCATTCGGTTCTCTGTCCGTGGCCTCGGCGATCATGTCGCCGGAGATGCTGGAGCAGTCGCTCCTGTATCCGCGCCAGAGCGTGGAGCTGGGCATGACGTTCAAGAACATCATGAGCGTCAACGTCCCTGTCTACGACTTCAAGACGAAGAACGACGACCCGGCTGAGATCTTCCCCTACGGCTTTGCCCAGACCTCCGGTGAGCTGGACGACGCCTTGGAACAGCTGGCACAGGTGTTCCAGGATATGCTCCAGCTGGCCCAGATCGAGAAGAGCATGCAGCTGCTGGCCCAGGAGATCGAGAAAACCCGCCGGCGTGTCAACGCGCTGGAATACGTCATGATCCCGGAGCTGGAGGAAAACATCCGCTACATCACCATGAAGCTGGACGAGAACGAGAGCTCCACCAAGGTCCGTCTGATGAAGGTCAAGGAAATGGTCCTTCAGGACGCCCACGATTTCAAGTACTAATCAAAAATGACACGGCTCCGGCCGTGTCATTTTTTATGTAGGGGAGAGAAAGAAAGGATCGTTTATCTGTCTGCGAGCGTGGAACGTGAAGAGTGGAGAGTGGAGATAAGGAAGATTGAAAAAGAAGTGTTATCAATCATCACGAAGTGATTCCATAATTACACTCTTCACTCTCAACTCTTCACTCTCATAACGCTAAACTCCAATTTACCGCTGAAATGTGAAAACCCACTTAAACTCCACACTCCACACTCCACACTTTAACAATTTGTCTCTGGACAAATCCGCCGTTGGCCGTTATACTCTTAACCATGGCAACGGCCAATGGAAAGGAGAACCTATGAAAAAGAATAGTTTCACAGCCGCCGGGGTGTTCGGCGTGCTGTTTCTGCTGCTGATCGTTCTGGTGAAAACCGTGGACGTGGCCCAGATCGGCCCGGCGGGCACCAGCATCGGACTGTCGAGCCTCAACGGCGGCTTCCACGACGCGGTGGGTGTCCACATGTTCTGGTATAAGCTCACCGAGGGGCTGGGCGTCCTGGCCATCCTGGTGGCGGCGCTCTTCGCTTTTGTGGGACTCATGCAGCTGATCAAGCGGAAAAGCCTCCTGAAGGTGGACAAAAACATCATGGTGCTTGGCTGCCTTTACATCTGCGTGGTGGCCTTCTACGTGATCTTTGAAGTCATCATCGTGAACTACCGGCCCATCATCATGCCGGGGGAGACCGTTCCCGAAGCGTCCTTCCCCTCCAGCCACACCATGCTGATCTGCACGATCATGGGCAGCGCCATGATGCAGATCAAGGAGTATGGACACACCGTAAAGACCGGCCAGATCCTGAAGCTGGTCTGCTGGGTGATCCTGATCGTCACCGTGGTCGGCCGTCTGATCTGCGGCGTCCACTGGTTCACCGACATCCTCGGCGGCCTGCTTTTGAGCGCGGCGCTGCTGCTGCTGTACAAAGGCGCCATGGAAAAGATCAACAACGCCTGAAAAAATCCCGGGATTCCGAAGGATCCCGGGTTTTTGTATGTGTTGATTTGATTACTTCCAGCCGAAGGTGACCAGGCCGTAGATATACAGGGCCAGGATGCAGATGGGGACGAAGTACTGGAAGATGGGCTTCATCCAGCTCTTGACCTTCAGACCGCTGCCGGCGTTGGCCTCGGCAACGAAGTTGTCCCAGCCCCAGCCAAGCTTGTAGCAGCAGAACAGGGAGAACATCAGAGCGCCCAGCGGCAGCAGGTTGGTGCTGACGATGAAATCCCAGAAGTCCAGCCAGGCGGTACCCTCCGCGAAGGGCTGGAAGTGGAGCACGCTGTAGCCCAGAGCGGTGGTGAGGGCGATGAGGAAGATGCCAACGCCGCAGACGACGCAGCCCTTCGGGCGGCTCCAGCCGGTCATCTCACGGACGCAGGCGAGGATGTTCTCAAACACGGCAAGCTCCGTGGAGAAGGCCGCGAACACCATGAACAGGAAGAACAGGGTGCCCCAGATGCGGCCGCCGGCCATGTTGTTGAAGACGGTGGCCATGGTGTTGAACAGCAGGGCGGGGCCGGCGTTCACCTCGACGCCGTAGGTGAAGCAGGCGGGGAAGATGATCAGGCCCGCCATGATGGCGACGAAGGTATCCAGCAGGATGACGTTCAGGCTCTCACCCAGCAGGGTGCGCTCCTTGCCGATGTAGCTGCCGAAGATCGCCATGGAGCCGATGCCGAGGCTCAAGGTAAAGAACGCCTGGTTCATGGCGCCTACGATGACGTTGCCGTTGATTTTGCTGAAGTCCGGCACCAGATAGAAGGCGAGACCCTCCTTGGCGCCGCTCATGGTGAAGCTGTGGATCGCGAGGACGATCATCAGCACGAACAGGCCGATCATCAGATACTTGGTCACGCGCTCCAGGCCGCCCTGCAGGTTGAAGCTCAGAACGGCGAAGCCCAGAACCACCGCGACCAGCAGGTAGATCACGTTGACGCCGGGGTTCGTGATCATCTCCACGAAGCCCAGGTTTGCGGACTGGCCCAGCAGGAACTTCACGAAGTAGTACATCATCCAGCCGGTGACGACGGTGTAGAACGCCATCAGGGCGATGTTGCCCAGCAGCGCCAGATAGCCGTGGAGGTGCCACTTCTGGCCGGGTTTCTCCAGCTTCTGATACATGCGGACGGGGCTGGCCTGAGAGGCACGGCCCATGGCAAACTCCATGGTCATGGCGGGAAGGCCCAGCAGCAGCAGACACAGGATGTACACCAGCACAAAGCCGCCGCCGCCGTACTGACCCGTCATCCACGGGAATTTCCAGACGTTGCCGCATCCAATGGCACAGCCGGCGCTTACCAGCAGGAAGCCGAGGCGGGATTGAAAGTTTTCACGTTTCATGGTCTCTCTCCATTCATAAAATGTTCATATATCATATCATGAAATTTATTAATATGCAACCTTTTTTAAACAGAATGTGCCGTAAAATAGAAAATAATTCATCAGGGATTGCATTTAGTCCCGGAAATTTGTATAATCAATACAGCTAACCAGGTTCGATTTGATCGAAAACAAAGGAGATAACATTATGGCAGACTACAAAGCAATTTATCAGCAGAAGCTGAAGACCGCCGCTCAGGTGGCCGAGATGGTGGAGTCCGGCTGGGTCTTCGGCATGGACGCCGCCCCCACCCAGGCCGACGGCATCATGAACGCCATCGCCGAGCACGTCCGCAACAGCGACGTCAAGGGTCTGAAGGTGCACCTCATGTTGGACGGCTATCCCTTCCCGTTCCTGGCGGATGACTCCCTGGACGGCAAGATGAACGGCGTGTCCTGGTTCTCCGGCGGCGGCCTGCGCAAGGCGGTCAACGGCGGCTACGCGGATCTGATCCCCGGCTACTATCGGGATTTCCCCGGCGTGATCCGGAGAATGTACGAGTATGACGCCTACGTGGTCAGCGTCTCTCCTATGGACAGCCACGGCTACTTCAGCCTGGCCACCTCCACCAGCTACTCCCAGGCCATGATCGACAAGGCCAAGCGGATCTTCGTCGAGGTCAACGAGAAGCAGCCCCGCTGCCTCTGCGGCACCCAGCTGCACGTGTCCGAAGTCACGGCCATCGTGGAGAACACCCACGACATGCCGGTGCTGCCGCCCACGAAGATCGACGAGACCAGCAAGATCATCGGCGGCTACATCGCCGAGCAGATCCCCAACGGCGCCTGCATCCAGTTGGGCATCGGCGCCATCCCGGACGCGGTGGGCGCGGCTCTGATGACCAAGAAGGATCTGGGCATCCACACTGAGATGTTCACCACCTCCATGGTGGATCTTCTGGAGAGCGGCGCAGCCAACAACTCCAAAAAGCAGATCCACAGGGGCAAGACCGTCACCACCTTCGCCTTCGGCAGCCAGCGGATCTATGACTTCATCAACGACAACCCCTGCTTCGAGATCCTGCCGGTGGACTACGTGAACGATCCCGACGTTATCTGCCAGAACGACAACTTCATCAGCATCAACGCTGCTCTGGAGGTGGACCTCTTCGGCCAGGTCTGCGCCGAGAGCGTGGGCACCAAGCACATGTCCGGCTCCGGCGGCCAGGTGGACTACGTCCGCGGCGCCTGCCAGTCCAAGGGCGGCAAGAGCTTCATCGCCTTTACCTCCACCGCCAAGGGCGGCACCATCAGCAAGATCAAGAACATCCTCACCCCCGGTGCCATCGTCACCACCAGCAAGAACGATGTGGACTACATCGTCACCGAGTACGGCATCGCCCATCTGAGAGGCGAGACCCTCTCCAGCCGGGCCAAGCAGCTGATCGCCATTGCCCACCCGGACTTCCGCGACGAGCTGACCTTCGACGCCAAGAAGCGCGGCATCATCATCTGATCCAATCGCATCCAACCGGCGCGCCCCAGCGCGCCGGTTTTTCGTCAGAAGCGCTTTCAGCAAATTGGAGTTTGTAGGGCAGTTAGATTTTGCAACAGACCGAAATAGAATCGGCTCCCTTGTGTAAAGGGAGCTGGCGCGGAGCGACTGAGGGATTGCTTCTGTGCAGTGGGAGAATCGCCAATGTATGTGGCTCCACCGGAGTATTTCCAACACTGGAGCAGCCGATGACGCTACGTAAGAAAATCTGTACAGCCAAACGATCCCTCAGCCTTCGGCAGCTCCCTTTGCGCAAGGGAGCCATGTCCTATCCATCGTCTCACCAAATTTGACATCCCGATAAACTAGAATTTGAAGACACTTTAAACTCCACACTCCACGCTCATCAGGAGGAAACCCATGTACCGACCTTTGGCAGACGAGCTGCGCCCCACGTCTTTGGAGGACGTGGTGGGGCAGAAGCACATCCTGGGCGCTGACGGCATGCTGCGGCGAATCGTCCAGTCCGGTCAGATCCCGAATATGGTGTTCTACGGCCCCTCCGGCACCGGCAAGACCACCGTGGCCAGCATCATCGCCGCGCGCACCAACCGCACCCTGCGGCGCTTAAACGCCACCACCGCGGGCATTTCGGACATCCGCGCCATCATCGCGGAGCTGGATACCATGCTGACCCCCGGCGGCGTGCTGCTGTATCTGGACGAGATCCAGTACTTCAACAAAAAGCAGCAGCAGTCCCTGCTGGAGTTCATGGAGGACGGCCGGATCACGCTGATCGCCTCCACCACGGAGAACCCGTTTTTCTACATCTACAACGCCGTGCTCAGCCGTTCCACGGTCTTTGAGTTCAAGCCCGTGCCTGCCGCCGAGGCGGCGAGAGCCGTGAAGCGGGCCGTCCGGCTCCTGGCCGAGCGGGAGGGGGTCACCGCGGACACCGAACCGGGCACCGAGGAGTACATCGCCTCCGTCTGCGGCGGGGACGTGCGGAAAGCCCTGAACGCCGTGGAGCTGCTGTTCTCGGCGGCAAAGCGGGATGGAGAGACCGTCTTTCTCACCCGTGACGACGCGAAAGCCATCACCCAGAGAAGCGCCATGCGCTATGACCGGGAGGGGGATGACCACTTTGATGTGGTTTCGGCGCTGATGAAATCCCTGCGCGGCTCCGACCCGGACGCGGCGCTGCACTATCTGGCCAGACTTCTGGAGGCGGGAGACCTCACGGGCGCCTGCCGCCGGATCCTCTGTTCCGCCAGCGAGGACATCGGCCTTGCCTATCCTCAGGCGGTGGGCATGGTGAAATCCTGTGTGGACAGCGCCCTGCAGCTGGGACTTCCGGAGGCGCGGCTGCCGCTGGCCCAGGCCTGCATCCTTCTGGCCACGGCGCCGAAGTCCAACAGCGTGGTCATGGCCATCGACGCCGCCATCTCCGACGTGCGGAAGGGGAAGGCCGGCCCCATCCCCAGAGAGCTCCAGAATGTCCACGCAGACGGCACCGGCTTCGAGCGGGAGCAGGGCTACCTGTACCCCCACAACTACGACCATCACTGGGTCAAGCAGCAGTACCTGCCGGACGAGCTGGCGGGCGTCCATTACTACGAGTACGGCGACAACAAGAACGAACAGGCCGCCAAGGCCTATTGGGACAAGATCAAGGAGTGAGAACATGGACATTCAGGTCGGCGACATTCTCACCATGAAAAAGGCCCACCCCTGCGGTGAAAAACGCTGGCAGGTTCTGCGCACCGGAGCGGACTTCCGGCTCAAGTGTCTGGGCTGCGGCCACGAGGTCATGGGAGCCAGATCCAAGTTCGAAAAGAACGTCCGCGCCATCGACCAAGCTGGCAGAATGCTGTAATAATTTCGTAACATTTTGGTTGGAATGTTGAACAATTTGAAAATTTTTAGCTTTTTACTTGACAAATGTTCCAAAAAGCGTTAATCTGTATACAACAGGTGCGACGCACCAAACCCCGCAAGGGAAAACTTGAAAAGGAGATTATATCATGGATTTCAGAAGCACTTCGGTTAGAGATTTTATTGAAGATCTGGGCGGCAAGGACCTGATGCAGCAGTACACTCCCAACCTGCTGAAGTTCCCCCTGAAGCTGTTCTATAAGAAGACCTGCGGCGACATTTTCGATCTGTGCCTGAAAAAAGGCCACGTCACCCAGGAGGCCGCCGAGGCTCTGCAGTCTGCTTTCGAGGCCAAGTATCCTGACTAATCTTTGATCGAATTTTGATTCGAGGTTAGACCAAAGTACATACCATCCACGCTCCGGAATCTCCGGAGCGTGGTTATTTTTATGCTTGCTAATGGGGCGTTCCCATATTATAATGATGGCAGCAACAGGAAAAAGCAGAAAGGATGTTTTTTGTGGAATATCGCATCGAACACGACACCATGGGCGAGGCCTCCGTCCCGGCCGACCGGCTGTGGGGCGCCCAGACCCAGCGGAGCTTTGAAAACTTCCGCATCGGCAAGGAGAAAATGCCCATGCCGGCGATCTATGCCCTGACCGCCATCAAGGAGGCCGCCGCCAAAACCAATGCGTCTCTCGGCACCCTGGATCCGAAGCTGGCGGAGGTCATTGTCACCGCCTGCGAGGAGATCTGCAAAGGGGAGTGGGACGGCGAGTTCCCCCTGGCCGTCTGGCAGACCGGCAGCGGCACCCAGACCAACATGAACGTCAACGAGGTGGTGGCCCACCGGGCCAACGCCATTCTGGGAGAGAATCTGGTGCACCCCAACGACCACGTGAACCGCTCTCAGAGCTCCAACGACGTCTATCCCTCTGCCATGCACATCGCCGCCGTGCGGATCATCGAGCGGGACGTGCTCCCGGCGCTGGACCGGCTCTATAAGACCCTGGACGACCTGAGTCTCGAGTACAGCGGCGTGGTGAAGATCGGCCGCACCCATCTGCAGGACGCCACACCCCTGACCCTGGGGCAGGAGATCAGCGGCTGGGCCAGTATGCTCGCCCACAGCAGAGACATGCTGGTCAAGAGTCTCGATGGTATCTCTGAGTTGGCCCTGGGCGGCACGGCGGTGGGCACCGGCCTGAACGCCCCCGCGGCCTTCGGCACCGAGGTGGCAAAGGAGCTGTCGAAGATGCTGGGTCACGAGTTCGTCTCGGCGCCCAACAAGTTCCACGCCCTCACCAGCAAGGATGCCATCGTTTATGCCCACGGCGCGCTGAAGGCGCTGGCGGCGGATCTGATGAAGATCGCCAACGACGTCCGCTGGCTGGCCTCCGGGCCCCGCTGCGGCCTGGGCGAGCTGATGATCCCGGAAAACGAGCCCGGCTCCTCCATCATGCCCGGCAAGGTGAATCCCACCCAGTGCGAGGCGGTCACCATGGTGGCGGTGCAGGTCATGGGCAACGACGCCGCCATCGGCTTCGCGGCCAGCCAGGGCAATTTCGAGCTGAACGTGTTCCTGCCGGTGATCCTCTATAACTTCCTCCAGTCCGCCAGACTGCTGGCCGACGTGATGGACTCCTTCAACAACAACTGCGTCTCCGGCATCAAGGCCAACCGCAGCGTCATTGCCGACCACCTGCGGGATTCGCTGATGCTGGTGACGGCGCTGAACCCCCACATCGGATATGAGAATTCCGCCAAAATTGCAAAATATGCCCATAAAACCGGCATGACCCTCCGGGAGGCCGCCGTGGCGCTGAATCTGGTGACGCCGCAGCAGTTTGACGAGTGGGTGCGGCCGGAAAAAATGGTGCATCCTCAGTAAATTATGAAGCAGAAAAAGCTGGGCCTCTTCTACGGGGCATACATCCTGTCCATGCTGATCTTTGGCACCAACGGCTATCCGGTCTCGAAGATGTCGCTGGACAGCGGACAGATCGTCCTCATGCGCACGCTGATCGGCGGCCTGCTGCTGACCTTCGTGGTGCTTTTTCTGGGCGGCTTCGACCGAAAGGCCATCCGTTCTGAATGGGTGCCGCTGCTGGTGGGCGGTGCGGCCCTGGGCCTCAACTGGGTGGCGCTGTTCACGGCCTACCGGATGCTGAACGTGAGCCTTGCGACCCTGATCTACTATGCCGGCCCCATGATCGTGCTGCTGCTGTCACCGATCCTGTTCAAGGAAAAGCTGACCGGCAGCAAGCTCATCGCCGTCGCGGTGGTGGCAGTGGGCCTGGTGTGCATCTCCGGTAGCATCGCGGCCGGCGGTCTCAGCGTTCCGGGGCTCCTGTGGGCGGTGCTGGCGGCGCTGCTGTACGCCACCCTGATCACCTTCAACAAGAAGATCGTGCGCACCAGCGGCCTTCAGACGGCAGCCATCGAGCTGGACGTGGCGCTGGTCGTGGTGCTGATCTATGTGCTGTGCACCACTGGCCTGCCGCACATCCAGAAGTCGGACGTGCCTTACGTCTTGTGGATCGGCGCCATCAACACGGGCCTTGCTTATCTCTTGTATTTCTCCGGCCTGCAGAAGCTGCCGGGGCAGTCCGTTGCCCTGATCAGCTATGTGGACCCGGTGTCGGCGCTGATCTTCTCGGCGCTGCTGCTGGGGGAGAAGATGACCGCCATCCAGCTCATCGGCGCGGTGCTGATCATCGGCGGCGCCATGCTGGGCGAGCTCTTGAAAGGAAAACGGCAGGAAGATCCTGCATCATCATGATACTATGAAAGGAGACAGCAAAATGAAGTTTTACAAATGCGAAAAATGCGGCAAGATGGTCGGCATCGTGAAGGGCTCTGCATGTCCCACCATGTGCTGCGGTGAAGAGATGGCGGAGCTGGTGCCCGGCACCACCGACGCCGCACAGGAGAAGCACGTCCCCGTCTATACGGTGGAGGGCAACATGGTCTGCGTCCAGGTGGGCGAGGTCGCGCACCCGATGCTGCCGGAGCACTACATCGAGTGGATCGCCCTCCAGACCAAAGAGGGCAACCAGCGCAAGGCCCTCAAGCCCGGCGACGAGCCCAAGGCCTGCTTCGCCATCACCGAGGGCGATGAGGTGGAGGCAGTCTACGCCTACTGCAATCTCCACTCCCTCTGGAGCAAATAAGGTCAGATCCCAACCAAAACAGCCACCGGTTTCCCGGTGGCTGTTTTTATGTTGAAAGGAAATTGGGAGTTTAACGTTGCGCTGGAAATCCCACACGGCTCCCTCGGCGAGGGAGCTGGCACGGCGGGAAATAGCCGTGACTGAGGGAGCGAGCCTTGCCGCGCAGACTGCACTGGATTCGTTTCAGCCTTTGTCCGACGTTCCCTCCCTCAGTCTCGCTGCGCTCGACAGCTCAGCGAACGCATGGCTCGACCATCCAAAACAAGTTTTGGGGTCTCCCACACCTCTCCGAGGGCGCCAAGGGGTGCACAGCAGATTTAACATCCCGATAATCTGGAATTTGAACACTTGATCAACAAAGGAGCCGCTTTCGCAGCTCCTTTTGGAATGGATCTGGTTTATTTCTTCGCCATGTAACGGCTCAGGACGGCCGCCAGCTGGGCGCGGGTGGAGTCGCCTCTGGGTGCGAGGAGACCGTCACCCACACCATTGATGATATTGTTTTCCACCGCCCAGATCACGGCGGGGATGGCGTAATCGCTGATGGTCAGGTAATCGCTGAACTGCATGAGCACCATGGGATTCACGGCGGTGTCCTTGGAGTAGCGGTAGAGCATGGCCACCATCTGCTCGCGGGTGATGTTGATGTCGGGGGTGAAGGTGGTGTCAGAGGTGCCGTTGACCACGCCGTTGGCATAGCACCAGACCACGGCGTCCCGGTACCAGTCTGCCTTCAGATCCTTAAAGGGGCAGGCGGCCCGCTGGGCGTCGGTGACCGGGGGCTTGCCGGCCATGCGGTAGATGACCGTGGCGAACTGGGCGCGGCTGGTGGTCATATCCGGGGCGAAGGTGTCAGGGGCGATGCCCTCCATGATATCGTTCTCCCAGACATAGTAGACGTTGGGATAGTACCATGCGCCCTGGGCCACGTCCTTGAAGGGGAAGACCCTGGTGGGAGCGGGAGAGGCGGTGGGCGTCGGAGTCGGCTCCACGGTGGGCGTCGGGGTCGGCGCGACTGTCGGGGTAGGCGTGGGCTCAGCCGTGGGCGTGGGGGTAGGTGCAGCCGTCGGCGTGGGCTCGGCCGTCGGACTCGGGCTCACGGAGGGAGACGGCTTCGGATTGAGCGCGGGGATCACTTCGGTCTGCACATGGGAACTGTCGTTTCTGCAGACGCGGGTCCGCTCGCCGTCCTCGTTGGCGGTGGCGATCTTGGTGATCCTCCAGAGACCCCATCTGTGCTCGACGACGGTGAGCTTGTAGTAGGTGACCTCGTCGGAGACGCTGCTCTGAATGCCGATCACATAGGTGCCAGCCTTGGAGGCGGACAGCTCGTAGTCATAAGCAAAGCCGGAGGTCTCGCCGCCCACGACGCTGGACTTGGAGACCAGCTTGAAGCTAAGGGCGTCACTGTCGCCGCTGACGATGGAGTAGGTGGCGTCCTTGTCGCTGCGGAAGCTCAGGGTGACCGGGGAATCCACACAGTTCTTATACTGATTCTCGGCGGGGACGCTGGGAGCGGCCGTCGGGGTCGGGGTGGGATCCGGCGTCGCGGTGGGCGTCGGGGTCGGCGCTGCCTCGGCGGGCAGGGCGGCAATGATTTTATCTGTGATAAAGGCGTGGCCCACTTCGTCCGGGTGCGTGCCGTGCTTCAGACCGCCGATGAAGTCGGAGATGCCGTTTTCACTGAGGATGGCGGGGAAGTCGTGGACCTGAGGATCCCGCACGTCCACATAGATATACTCGCTGCGCTGGCTGCTCTGATACTGCATGAACAGATTCAGCGGAGCGATGAGCATGGCGCCCAGACGGCCAACGGGCAGGGTGCTGTCCTTGGTCAGGGTCACTTCATTAAAGGGGTTGTACATGCCCACCACCACGATGGTGGCGTCGGGGTTCAGTTCACGGATTCTTGCGATGTCCTTGTCGAAGTACTCCTTGAACTGGGCCATGCCCTGCAGGGCGTACTTCATGGAGCCCAGCAGGAAATCCAGAGTGCCGGAGGCGAGGGTGGAGGTCTTCTTCAGGTCGTCGAACTGCTTGAGGATGTCCTCACCATTCTCCAGACCCATGATGTATTCTCGGAGCTTGGCGCGAACTTTCTCGGCGTTGACTTCCATCTGGCTGGGCTCCTGGCCGGCCTCGGCTGCGGCCTTCATGGCGGCCTCGATGCTGTACATGAGCAAGCCGTAGGTGAGGGTGTCGTTGTTGCCGATCTCCAGCGTGATGAGGTCGGCCTCCTGCACGGCGGCGATGGTGTCTGTGCGCATCTTCTCGAACTTGGGCCATTCAGCCTGCAGCTTCTCCATGCTGACGCCGCCGGCACCGTCAGAGATGTCGATGGCGTAAGAGGAGGCGAGGAAGGGGATAGTCAGATCGTCGCCCTTGGCATCTTCATTCAGCAGCCAGTCCAGATCCACGGCGCGGTTGCCGCAGTGGGTCATGGGGTAGAAGGTCTTTGCCTTCACAGCCTTGGCCAGCAGATCGGGATAGCTGCCCTCCACGCGGCTGCCGTCCAGAATGTTCGGCTCCGGCACCGGGTAGTCGGGCAGCCCGTAGCCCGCGGGGATGCTGTCGCCTAGGACGGTGTAGGTGTCATAGTGCTTGACGTTTTCCTTCGTGGCGGCGGCGCCGGGCATCACCAGCAGACCCACCACCAGAACAAGCGCCAGACAAAGACTTATCAGACGTTTTGCAGAAGTCTTCATAGCGGTTCTCCTTTTCATTTCATCCGGTTTTGCTCTGCAACACTGCAAAGCTTTAAATAATATTGTAGCATGTTGGAATTCAGTTTTCAATATCCAAAAGGCTTTCATGTCAAAAAATAAGTATCCTTAATTGCGAATGACAATCAAAACAGCAAAACGCAGAGAAAAAAGCGGCAGAAAATGTTAAAATCCGTCAAATTCAATGAATTTATAAAATGCATTATTTTTTTCGATTTGAGAGACTTGACAAGTTGGAAAAATGGTAGTAAAGTGACACCATTGAAACGGCAATGGCGTCGCGGAGATGGGAAACTCTCTGGGACTCATAGCCGCTTTTTTCGTTTCAAGCCCATATGCTAATCAAGAAAAGGGGTGCCTGACATGGCGAAAATTTCAGAGATCTTTGGCGTGAACGTGTTCAACGACGACGTGATGAAGGAGCGGCTGCCCAAGGAGACCTACAAGCAGGTGCAGCTGACGATCCAGACCGGCAAGCGTTTGAATGACGAGGCTGCGCGCATCGTGGCCAACGCCATGAAGGATTGGGCCATTGAGAAGGGCGCCACCCATTTCACCCACTGGTTCCAGCCCATGACCGGCGTCACCGCCGAGAAGCACGACAGCTTCATCTCCCCGGTGGACAGCGGCAACGTGATCATGGAGTTCTCCGGCAAGGAGCTGGTTCGCGGCGAGCCCGATGCCTCCAGCTTCCCCTCCGGCGGCCTGCGCGCCACCTTCGAGGCCAGAGGCTACACCGCCTGGGACCCCACCAGCTACGCCTTCATCAAGGACAACGTCCTCTGCATCCCCACGGCCTTCTGCTCCTACGGCGGTGAGGCGCTGGATAAGAAAACCCCGCTGCTCAGAAGCATGGACGCCCTGAACCGGGAGGGCCTGCGCATCACGAAGCTCTTCGGTCTTGACGACGTGAAGCGGATCGTCACCTCCGTGGGCCCGGAGCAGGAATATTTCCTCATCGACAAGTCTGTTTATAACCAGCGGCAGGATCTGGTCTACACCGGCCGCACGGTCTTCGGCGCCAAGCCCGTGAAGGGACAGGAGCTGGACGACCACTACTTCGGCACCATCAAGCCGAGAGTCAAGGCATTCATGAGCGATCTGGACGAGGAGCTCTGGAAGATGGGCGTCCTGGCCAAGACCGAGCACAACGAGGTGGCCCCCGCTCAGCACGAGCTGGCGCCCATCTACACCACCGGCAACCTGGCCGCTGACCATAACCAGCTGATGATGGAGACCATGCAGAAGGTGGCCTCACGTCACGGCATGGTCTGCCTGCTCCACGAAAAGCCCTTCGCCGGCGTCAACGGCTCCGGCAAGCACAACAACTGGTCCATCGGCACCGACACCGGCCTGAACTTCCTGGATCCAGGCGAGACCCCGGCGGAAAACGCCATCTTCCTGCTGACCCTCTGCGCGGTTATCCAGGCCGTGGACGACTATCAGGACATGCTGCGTATCAGCGTGGCCTCTCCCGGCAACGATCACCGTCTGGGCGCCAACGAGGCCCCGCCGGCCATCGTGTCCATCTTCCTGGGCACCGAGCTGGAGGAGATCCTGGACGCCATCGAGTCCGGCACCGCCTATGTGGGCCAGGAGCGGGAGCTGCTGAAGATCGGCGTCCACGCGCTGCCCCGCTTCGCCAGAGACACCACTGACCGGAACCGCACCTCGCCCTTCGCCTTCACCGGCAACAAGTTCGAGTTCCGCATGCCCGGCTCCAGCGCCTCCATCTCCGGCGTCAACGTGGTGCTGAACACCGCCGTGGCCGAGAGTCTGCGTCAGTACGCCGACGAGCTGGAGGGAAGCGAGGACTTCGAGTCTGACCTCCAGGCCCTGATCCGCCGCGTCATCCACGACCACAAGCGCATCATCTTCAACGGCAACGGCTACACCGACGAGTGGGTGGAGGAAGCCGGGCGCCGCGGCCTTCTGAACCTGCGCACCACCCCCGAGGCGCTGCCGTACTACGTCTCCGACAAGAACGTGGCGCTCTTCACGCGGCATAAGGTCTACACCCGCGCCGAGATGGAGGCCCGCTACGAGATCCATCTGGAGCACTACTGCAAGGTGCTGAACATCGAGGCCCTGACCATGATCGACATGTCCCGCCGGCACATCCTGCCCGCGGTGAGCAAGTACATCCACGAGCTCAGCGACACCGCCCTCGCGGTGCAGAGCCTCACCACCTCCGCCGTCTGCGCCTTTGAGCAGGAGCAGATCGCCGAGATGTCCGGTCTGCTGTCCGACGCCTTCCGCAAGACCAAGAACCTGGACGCCGCCCTCTTCGGCGCCAAGTCCGTCTCCGGCAGCCAGGAGCTGGCGGATTACTACCGTGACCGGGTCTTCACCGCCATGCAGGAGCTGCGCATCAGCGTCGACACCCTGGAGACCATGACGCCCTCGGACGTCTGGCCCTTCCCCAGCTACGGCGAGCTGCTGTTCAGCGTCAAATAAAGCGAATACAATCAATCCCTCCGGAGCCAATGGCTCCGGAGGTTTTTTTGAAAAGTAAAATTGAAAATGAGATTTCGAGAGTATTTAAGAGAAAATCAGCGATTTTAAGAGGAAACCAAATCCTAATCAAATTTCGTGTTGACAGGCTGAGCCGTTTGTGTTATAAAGATAAAGCGCGTTTCGATGGAAACTGCGCCTGAGATGTTATTTCTTTATTTAATTGGAGGCAACACCATGTCCACGACTATGCTCAAGAGCGGCGAAGTCGCTCGCAAGTGGTACGTTCTGGATGCCGCCGGCAAGCCCATGGGCAAGACCGCCGCGATCGCGGCCGATCTGCTCCGCGGCAAGCTGGATCCGACGTACACCCCGCACGTTGACTGCGGTCATTTCGTCATCATCATCAACGCCGAGCAGGCAGTGCTCACCGGCAAGAAGCTGGAGCAGAAGTACTACCGCACCCACTCCGGTTATCCCGGCGGCCTGCATGAGACTCAGTACAAGAAGCTCATGAAGGACAAGCCCGAGCTGGCTATGCGTCTGGCCGTCCGCGGCATGCTGCAGAAGAACAGCATCGCCCAGTGGCAGCTCCGCCGTCTGAAGATCTATCGCGGCGCCGAGCATCCCCACGCTGCCCAGAAGCCCGAAGTCTGGGATCGCTGAGAAGGAGGAATAGACTATGGCAACCTATAAGCCCAAGAAAGAGTATATGTACGGCACCGGCCGCAGAAAGTCCTCCGTCGCTCGTGTGCACCTGTTCCCGAACGGCACCGGCGCCATCACCATCAACGGCCGCGACATCGAGGAGTACTTCGGTCTTGAGACTCTGAAGCTCATCGTTCGTCAGCCCCTGGTCACCACCAACACCCTCGGCAAGGTCGACATCGAAGCCACCGTCACCGGCGGCGGCGTCACCGGTCAGGCCGGCGCGATCCGTCACGGCATCTCCCGCGCCCTGCTGCAGGTGGATGACAGCTTCCGTGCCCCTCTGAAGGCCGCTGGTTTCCTGACCCGCGACCCGAGAATGAAAGAGCGTAAAAAGTACGGTCTCAAAGCCGCCCGCCGCGCTCCGCAGTTCTCCAAGCGCTAAACCTTACAGGCTATTATCAATACCACTCTCCACAAACCGGAGGGTGGTATTCTTATACCTAAGTAATCATTTCCGCTGTGCGGAAATATGCGGTAAAAACGCATATTTGGCGTGTTACACGCCAAATGATTACAACGGTGCAATTTGATCATCTGAAATAAAAGCCGAAACAGCTTTTATTTCCCAACACAAACCGGAGGTTTGTGTTATTCATCGAACGATGAGATGATGATCAAATTATAGAAAAAAGAAGGAAGCCCGGATTTGGGCTTCCTTCTATATTTTGGTTATTTTGCTCTGTAAAGGAACGTGACGGTCTCGCCGCGGGAGCAGCGGTTCATGGGGGAGAAGTGGGTGGCATCGGTGCCTTTGGTGATGCCCTTTTCCAGCGCCCACAGCACCGCGTCATAGTAAAAGCTGCCCTTGGAAACATCGGTGAAGGGGTTCTTGGCAGAAACCTTCTCGCTGCCGTTTGCCCGATAGAGGAAGGTGACGAACTCTCCTCTGGTGCATACCATTCCGGGGGCAAAGTGGGTCTTGTCGATGCCGGTGGTGATGCCTTTTTCCAGCGCCCAGAGGACTGCTTGATAGTAGTAGGCATCCTTTGCCACATCCTTAAAGGGATTGTCCGCTTTCTTCGGCTCCGGCATGCCTGCGGCTCTCCAGAGGAAGGTGACGATCTGGGCACGGGAGGCGTCGCCGTTGGGGGAGAAGTGCGTCTTGTCCACACCGGTGGTGATGCCGTTTTTCACCGCCCAGAGTACCGGATCATAGTAATAAGCGCCTTCCGCCACATCCACGAAGGGGTTGGCGGGTGTCTCCGGCGCCAGGAGCTCTACCCGGACGTAGCTCCGCTCCTCGGTGACCGGTTCCTCCTCCCAGGGATCCTGGTGGGTCACGGTCATGTCGCCCACATCCAGCACCCGATACCGGGCGTTGGCGGACATGAGGATCTCGTTTTCGCTGCTGTGGGCCACCGCGTCGATGTTCACGGCGCCCTGGGCCTCCATGGCCTCCTTGGAGGCGTAGATGATGAACAGCGTGTCGCCGAATCCGCAGGCCACGGCGGCGTCCGGGGTGGTGCTGATCATGACGGGATCCGTAAACTCCCTGCCGATGGCGTCGATGAGCTGTTCTCTGGTGGGCACCGTGTCGGTGCCGGCGGCGGCCATCAGCTGGCTGTCATAGACGCCGCTGTAAAGGATCAGATCGTCCTGCATTTTGCCGCGTCCCAGCTCGGTGAACAGGCCGTGGTTCATCATCAGATACATCTGCTCGAAGTCGTCGCCGAAGAAGTTCACGGCGTTGGCCCACATCTCCGGGTCGTGGTTCTGTACGGCGGTCATGGCCATGAAGTGGGGGATGACCTCACCCTTGTAGCGCATGATGTAGGGGATCAGATCCAGAGAGAGGGGGTTGCCCTGCTTCTCGTTGTAGGCGAGGTATTCCGCGCTCCAGCGTTCGAACTCCTCGTTGGAGATCACGCGGAAGTCCTTGTAATCCGCCTCGCGGTAGATGCTCTTGTCACCGGCGGCGGATTTGGTCTCCACGGCATTGTCAGCGGACAGGGTGGAGGCCAGCGCCTCGGCTTCCGCTTCCACGTCACCGAAGGCCTTGGGATCCACCTTCACCCCTTCGGGGATCTTCATATCTGTGATCTCGGTTTCCGCGAAGGCATAGGCCTTGATCTCCTTCAGACTCGCGGGCAGCTGAACGGATGTCAGCGGGCAGCTGGCGAAGGCATAGGACTCGATGACCTCCACGCCCTCCGGCACCGTGAAGCCGGTCTGGGGTTCCTCGGCGTAGGGATCCTCCGGCATCCAGTAGAGGAAGGTCTTGCCGTCGGCGGTCAGCAGCGCGCCGTCCCTGACCTGATAGGCGTCGTTCTCCTCCAGACTGACGGAGGCGATACTGGAGCCGTAAAATGCGCCGGGCTCAATATCGGAGACGGTACTGCTGATGTTGAGATCCGTCATTCCCGCGCCGAAGAAAGCCCTGGACTCAATGGTTTTCGTTCCCTCATGGATGGCGAAGTAATTCACCGCGCCGCAGCCGGACAGAACGCCCGTGGGAATCACCGGGGCGGTGAAATCCGCGCTGGCCATCTGCTCGCAGTTTTCAAAGGCGTAGCCGCCGATGGATTTCAGCGCCGTGCCGTGGTAGAAGGCCTGCAGGCTCTTGCAGCCGGAGAAGGCCCGCTTGCCGATGCTGGTGACGCTCTCGGGGAGGCGGATCCGGGTCAGCGCCTCGCAGCCGTAGAAAGCGCGATCGGGGAGCGTCATCAGATTCCCGCTGCCGAAGGAAGCGCTGGCAAGACTGCCGCAGCCCGCGAAGGCGAAGTCACCCAGTTCCTCCAAATCCGCCGGGAGCACGATGCTCACCAGCGCGTCACAGCAGAGGAAGGCGCCTTTGCCGATCCGCTGCACATGGTCCTGGAGATCCGCCAGCGTCAGGCGGCCGCAGCCGGAGAAGGCACCGTCGCCGATCTCCAGCAGGGAGTCGGGCAGATAGATCCGCTCCAGAGCGCTGCAGCACTCGAAGGCGTAGTCGCCGATGCGCCGGATACCCTCCGGCACGTGGACGCGCTTCAGGCAGACCATGCCCTGGAAGCAGCCGTCGCCGATCTCGGTGACGGGCTTGCCGTCGATCTGGGCGGGGATGGTGAGATTTGCGGCCTTTCCGGTGTAACCGGTGAGAGTCAGACCGTCTTTTCCGGCGGTGTAGCGATAATCGCTGCCGGCGGCGAAGGCCGCGGGGCAGAGACTCACCACCAGCGCCAGAACGCACAGAACGGTCAGGAACCGTTTCAATCCTTGATGTTTCATGATTTCCTCCTTCTTGTTTCATTATGGTTGTTTTCTATCATATCATAAAACCATGTTTTCTTCCATAATAATTTCAAATCCTACACAGAAATGTTTGTCCTTTCCAATCGGGCAGGAGGTTCCATTCTTTTGAAGAATGTGCTATGATAAAGAAAAAAACAAGGAGGACTACCATGAAGCTGATTCTTTGCGGAAAAGGCGGCTGCGGCAAGAGCACCATCTCCGCGCTGCTGGCCAGGGCGTACGAAAAACGGGGCTTTCAGGTGCTGGTGATCGACTCCGACGAATCCAACTTCGGTCTGCACCGGCAGCTGGGGCTGGCGCTGCCGGAGGATTTCACCCACTATTTCGGCCACAAGAAGGGCATCTACGCCGACGGCGCCCAGGATGTGTTCGAGGGCGGCTGGCATCTGGAGGACCTGCCGGCGGACTACGTCTCCGGAGACGGCGCCGTGCGGCTCATGGCCATCGGGAAGATCGCCGACGCCGGAGAGGGCTGCGCCTGCGCCATGGGCACGCTTTCGAAGGTGCTGCTGGAGCATCTGGTGCTGCGGGAAAATGAGGTGGTCATCGTGGACACCGAGGCCGGTGTGGAGCACTTCGGCAGGGGGGTGGATCGCTTCGCCGACGCCATTTTGATGGTGGCGGATCCCTCCTATGAGTCCATCCAGCTCATCGGGAAGATCTCCGAAATGGGCAAAACCTTCGAAAAACCGGTGTTCGTGGTGCTCAACAAGACCGACGCCCAGCAGCAGAAGCTGATGGAGGACGCCATCGAGAATCGAAATGCCGTCATCGGCGCTCTGACGCCGGATCCCGAGATCCTCATGGCGGGGCTAAAAGGGGAACCGCTCACGAAAACCCTCCCTGAGATCGAGAGGATCATCGACACTCTGCAGCAGAGAATATGAAAAAACCGCATGAAAAAGCTGTCTCACCGAATGGAGTGAGACAGCTTTTTTATTCCATTTCGTCGGGGGCGATTATCGGCTCCTGGATGCGGGCAATATCGCTGGGCATCTCACGCTTGACCGCATAGGGGATCCCGCGCTTTTCCAGCTGGCGGAGGAAGCTCTCCCGAACGGTGTCCTCCAGAAATCGCTGCTGGACGGAGAGAAAAATCTTCCCGTTCACGGCGGCGATCTCCACCATGAGACTGAAGGTGTTGGGCGGGTGCGTCCAGAATTCCCGGACATAGCCGCCCACGTTGGGATGCTTCCACTTTCCGGTGTAGCTGACCAGAAAGCTCACAAACCCCTCGCCGCCGCTGAAGGCCTGACCGAAGGCCTGTTTCTTTTCCTCCAGCGTCTTGAGACTCTCCGCCGCTGCCCGGATCTGGACGGCGTTCATGGCGGTGTCCCGCCGGACACGGTCAGCGTCGCTCTGAATGAAGGTCTTGCCGCGATAGACCGTGCACTGCCGGTCGAAGGGCATGGCCTCCACCCGGCTGTCGTAATTCAGCAGCGCCATGCCGAGGCAGTTGTGGTGGGTCAGCTCCGCGCCCAGCATGGGTCTGGCGTTGATGACGTATGCGCTGATGATGTCCTTGCTCCGCTCCGGGTACAGATCTGCGATGGCGTGGGCCATCAGCAGAGAGATCAGCGTCCCGGGGCTGGCGTCGTTGGCAGAGCTGTAACGGATCAGCGTCGCCTCCGGGATCTCCAGATCCCAGATGGTGGGCCCGGAGGGCGTCAGCCCACCGTCGGTCTCCAACGTAAAGGCAGGCTGAAAGGCCGCTGCCGGCGGAAGCTTACTCTCCGGGACCTCAATGGTATCCTGTGGGTCCAGCGTCTCCGCCTCCGAAATCGGCGTCTCCAGCATCGGGATCCCGGGGTCGATTTCGGTTCCGTACCGCGCCTTGCAGTAATACCCCAGCAGGGTGGCCAGCACCTGGTACATCCCGGTGCCGTCGGTGATCCCGTGGAAGAAATCCAGATGGATCCGATCCTCGAACCAGGCCACGGCCCAGGGCTGGAAGTTCGTCTCTTCGCTGAAGAGCGAAACGCGCTCGTCGGTGTGCAGCAGCGCGATGGAGCGGTGGTTTTCCGCATAATAGAACCCGTCCTCTGCCGCCCGCAACTCCCGGGAGAAATAGGGATACCGCAGCTGCGTCTTCTCCAGCGCCTTCAGGAGCAGATCGCCGTCGATCTCGTCTGCGAGCCGCACCGTCAGCCTTACGGTGTAGTCCACCTTTTCTCCGAAAGCCCCGTGGACGTGCATCATGTCCCCGGTGGTGACGGGGATGCGTCTACAGTCTTTCATGGTTACAGATTCTTTTTCAGCGTCAGGATGTTCTTGCCGTCCTGATACTCATAGGCTACGTCGTCCATGAGCTGCTTGGTCATGAAGATGCCAAGACCGCCGATCTCCCGATGCTCCGCGTCAAGGGTCACGTCGGGATCCTGCTTGGACAGAGGATCGTAGGGGGTGCCGTGATCCACAAAGGTGATGGTCACGCTCACCGGCTCCTGAGACACCTCCACCCGGACGGTGGTGTTGCCCTTTTCCGGGGCGTAGGCGTAGCTTGCGATGTTGATGAAGATCTCCTCTACCGCCACGCCGATCTGCATCTGAGCCTTCATGGGGCAGCTGGCTCCCTCCAGATGCTCGTCCACGAAGGCCTGCACATCCGGCAGATTTTCGGGAACGGCCTCGATCACCAGCTCGTTGGGGGAGAAGGTCAGGGTGTCCGTCTGCTCCAGCAACTCCAGCAGCTCCGCTTTCCAGTGCTCGATTTCCTGGCGGCGCTTGGGGTCTTCCAGACCCTTTCTGCGGATGGAGCGGCGGATCAGGCGGGTGTAACCCACGATCCGGGCCTTGTTCTCCACCTCTGTGAGCTTCGCCTCGCAGGTGGTGCCGAGATATGCGGCCAGGGTCTTTCTCCAGAAGGCCTGCGCGGTCTCGAAATCAAAGCCCTGGAAGCGCTTGATGATCTCATGGTCGCACTCGGAAAAGCCGATGAAGGCATTGTACATGCTGGCCAGCTCAAACACCGGGTTGCCCACGGCCAGGGTGTCCATGTCGATGAGCAGCACCTCGTCGTTCTGCAGCTCCAGATTCTTGGTGTGGTAGTCGCCGTGGATCATGTGGTCATCCTGGGGCACGGCCTCCACCAGAGCCAGCAGCTTCTTCGCGGCCGTCTCCGGCAGATGGTCCTGCAGGAACTGCGCCCAGCCGATGACGGTCTCGCGCATATCCGGCAGCTTTCCCTTGGGCACCTCGGTGCCGTGGATAATCTGGAGCATCTTCACATACTCCTGCACGCACCAGTCCATCTTCTCCGGCTCCGTGGCGAGGATCTTGGAGAAGGAGCGGGCGTTTAAGAGCTCAAACACCGAACCGTAGCTGTCGCCCACGCGCACCACGTCGTAGGAGATGGCGGTGGGCACGCCGAGGATCAGCGCCAGCTTCGCCACCTCGCGCTCATGCTGGATCTCCGAGAGGGCGTCGGCGTTGTTGTAGACCTTCACCACGTTGTCCTGGTCGATGCGGTATAGGGTGCCGTTGGCGCCGCGGCCGATCTCCTCGCAGCCCTCGATGCTCACCACGCGGTAGGCCTTTTCCACCGGCATCAGCTCGGTGAAGCCGGTCATTTCCAGGATCTCATAGACGTCGGAGTTGACATTGATGATCTTCAGATCCCGGGTGTTCTTTTTCAGTCTGAGGATGACGCGCAGGCCCGCCGAAGAGATATAGTCCAGCTTCTCCGCGTCCAGGACCACAGCCGCCCCGGGCTGGGTGATCTGCGCCTTGATGGTTTCTTCCACCTGGGCCGCGTTGCCGGAGTCGATGCGGCCGTTGAGTTCCACACAAATCTGTTCCATATGGGTACTCCTTTCAATGCGCCTGCCCGAAAAACGGGACGAGGCCGATTTTAAGGCTCTTTGCTCAGGGTTTCCCGATCCAGCAGACCAAGCCGGTCTGCCTGGAGGATCAATTCCATTTGCAGCAGGCTCTGGTTGGCCGCCGCAGCGAAGATGCCGAAGAGGATGTCGAAGATCATCGCGTCGATCAGCGCGGTGGACGGGATCTGCAGCTCGGCGAAGATCATGATATAGGCCAGCAGGTTGGCCCCCGGCACCGGCGGCGTCGCCACAAACAGCACCACCGACAGCACCATGGCAGCCAGCAGCCAGCCGGCGGACACGGGCACCTGATACCGGGCCGCCGCGAACAGGGTAAACATCAGCGTACCAATGACGTTGGCGGGCATCAGCAGCACCAGACCGTAAGGGAGACTCACCGTGGCAAAATGCCGCTCGATCCCCAGCCTGAGGATGCTGTCCTGCTCCATCTTGCCGTATCCGGCGTCCAGACTGCCGGTGCGCACCGCCGTGCGGAAGGCGGGCCAGAGCTTTTTCAAAAGCACCTTGAGCTTCACGCCCTTGCGCTTCGAG
The DNA here is from genome assembly GCA_900317905.1 of uncultured Eubacteriales bacterium. Taxonomy (GTDB): domain Bacteria; phylum Bacillota; class Clostridia; order Oscillospirales; family Oscillospiraceae; genus CAG-103. The sequence continues at coordinate 134,341 of ONIN01000011.1, forward strand.
ACGTAAAAGGCGATGCCCAGCATGACCGCAGCGGCGACCAGTATCGCCAGGATCAGCACGCCCCAGAGACCGCCGAAGGTCAGCAGACTGCCGCTGATGATCTCCATGCAGAGCAGGATCCCGGCAAAGGCGGGCACCAGACGGCTGACGTTCTCGGTCATCAAAAGGCCCACCGCGTCCCCCTGTCGGATCAGACGCTCCAGACCCTCGGCTCTGGCGCCGACAGCGGTGATGCCGCCGCCCAGCAGGAAGGCCAGCAGCAGAAGTTGGGGGGTGTTGGACTCCATCAGCGGGGAGATCAAGTCACTGGGCATGACCAGCAGCAGACTCTGCCAGATTTCCGAGACTTCGATGCCGGGCTTGCCACCCAGAAGCAGCGGCACCCGGGTAAAGACCCCACAGGCGATCACCGCCAGCAGCGCCGCCAGCAAACTCAAAAGAAAGTACCAGAGGAAGACCCGTCGGCTGCTGCCGCCCTCCTCCTCAATGGTTCGGGTGTTCAAAACTGAAGTGCAGACCATCAGGAACACCACCGGGCCGGAGAGCACCGTCAGCATCCGGACCCAGAAATCATAAAGGGGCATCAGGAAGCCCGTGATCAGCCCCTCCTGCGCGCCGGCAGTCAGCCAGGAACGGAGCAGCAATCCAGCGCCGACGCCGATGGCCAGAGCGATCAGCAGCTGCAGCGCGGCATTCATGCCCTTTTTCGGAAGATTCAGACGCAGAACATTCTTCCCGCCGGAGTAGCTGTAGAGAGGAGAGAGGCCCACCGCCGTCAGCAGGGAACCGCTCCAGTCCTCCAGCTCCGAGGCAGTCTTGCTCAGCGGGTTGAAGACGTCGCCCGCCAGCTCGATCTGCATGCTGGGTCTGCCGAAGCGGCTGGAGACCTTCAGCCGGAATCGCTCCTTCTCTCCGAAACGCTCTCTGAGCCGGAGCAGCGATTCCTCGAAGGAGAAGCGGATCCGGATCCGGTTCTGCCGCTCTACCCCAAGCTGCTCCAGCAGCAGGTCGATCTGCTCGGAGCAGGTCTCGATCCCCATGGCGTTCAGCGGAAAGGTGTCATCAAAGCTGACCGGCTCGCCCCGCAGCGGGTGCAGCAAAGTCCTTTTCTTTGTGTTGGCCATTTCAGACCTTCTCCTTAACGTGATACTGCATACACATCATGGTGAGATCGTCAAACTGCTCCGCCTCCAGCACGAAGGCGTCCACGGACTTTCTCACGTTTCCGAGCACCTCCACCGGATCGGCGTCGGGGGAGCGGTTCAGCGCCTCCAGCATCCGCTGCGTGCCGAAGAGCCGATTCTCCGCGTCTGTTGCCTCGGGCACGCCGTCGGTGTAGAGGAACAGCTTCGTGCCCGGCTGCAGCTGCAGTTCATAGTCTTTGTAATGAATGCCCTCCATGCCGCCGATGACCAGTCCGTGCTTGTCCTTCAACAGATGGAAAGGCTCGCCGGGCTGCTGGATCACCGGGTACTCGTGCCCGGCGTTGGCGGCGGTGAGCTTCCCGGTGGAGAGCTCCAGAATGCCCATCCACACCGTGACGAACATCTCCTGGGGATTGTTGGCACAGATGGCGTTGTTGGTGTCGGTCAGGACCTGGGCTGGTGATTTGCCCATCTTGGCGTTGCTGGAGAGAATGATCTTGGAGGCCATCATGAACAGCGCCGCGGGAATGCCTTTTCCGGAGACGTCCGCCATGACCATGCACAGATGATCCTCGTCGATGAGGAAGAAATCGTAAAAGTCGCCGCCCACCTCTCTGGCGGGATCCATGGAGGCGTAGATGTCGAACTCTCTACGCTCCGGGAAGGGCGGGAAGATGCTGGGCAGCATGGACTTCTGGATCTGGGTGGCCATGTTCAGCTCAATGTTGACCCGCTCGCGCTCGGCGGTGATGGTCTCGATCTTGCTGAGATAATCGTCGATCTCCACGGTCAGCTCGGAGACGTCCATGGACAGCTGGCCGATCTCGTTGTGGGGTCTCACCAGAGCGAGGTTCTTCACCACCGCCTTGCTGTCCTTGCTGTCCCGATAGAGACGGATGTTCTCCTGCACCGCCTTGAGCGGGTGGAGCACAAACACAAAGATCAGCGTCAGGCAGATCAGCGACAGGCCGATCTGATTGAGGATCGCAAAGACCGTGTTCGTCCGGGACTGGGCAGTCATGCTGGCGCGCAGATCGGTGAGGTTGTAGGTCATGCCGATCAGCACCGTATGGCCGCCAAGCTCACAGAAGCTGGCATAGTAATCCATATAGTTTCCGGCTTCGGCCAGATAGCTGTGATGCTCCGCGGCCCGGGCCATGGCCAGCTGCTGGCTCTCCCCGACGGTGACCGCGTGGCCGAGGGGGTAGACCTCCTCATATTCCGTGCCGCGCACCGCGCCGGGGTCGGCGGCGCTGAAGAGGAAGAACTGGGTGTCGTAAGGCTCCTCGGTCACCACGCAGAACAGATAGTCCACGTGGCAGGCCTGCTTGATCTCATTCAGGCGGGTGATGAGCCAGGAGTAGGTGATCTCTGCGTAGAGCTTCTGATCCTCCTCCGGCAGCACCTCCAGCTCCTCGGCTCTGGCATATTCCAGCGACAGATTCGGGTGCCGCTGACTGAACAGCCGGCACTTTCCGGCGGTCATGCTGTCGGCGGTGAATTCCTCGTCATAGTCGATGTCCATGGCGTCGGCGTGGGTGTACCAGTAGTGAAACATCCATTCCCAGGCGGGATACTCCGTCACAGAGCGCTCTATCTCATCCGAGATCTGGGCGGCGTAGAGCTCCGTCTGCCGCTTCACGCTCTGACCGGAGAGCTCCTGCTGGGTGAAGTATGTCAGAAGACCCGTCACCAGCACGCCGAGGGCAAAGAGGATCGCGACCTGCAGGATGATGCTGCCGCGAAGTTTTTCCTTCTTCATGTCAGCGGGTTTATTCGATGGTCAGGATATCCGAAAAGCCGGTGACCTCAAAGATCTCCTGAATGGTATCGCTCACATGGACGACCTTCATTTCGCCCTGCTGGCCCATCCGCTTCTGAGCCATGAGCAGCACCCGGAGCCCGGCGGAGGAGATGTACTCCAGCTTTTCAAAATCCAGCGTCAGCCGGGAAAGATCCGAGACCGCCGATTTGATGGCCTCCTCCAGCTGGGGCGCCGTGATGGTGTCAAGCCGTCCCTCCAGGGAGAAGACCGCGTTGTCGTTTTCGATGGCTTTCGTGATATTCAGCATAATGCTACCTCCTGTGAATATGAAACATGCATCGTGTGCAGATGATTTTATAATGTTATGTTATTTTATCATACCACAAATCGCGGCACAGTTCCAACACAAAATTCAAAATGCACGTCGGTTTTTTTGAAAAATGGAAGGTGTTGGTTCTTTCGGGGAATTCTCCCGCCTCCGATCCGCTCCGGAGGTGTCCGAAAGCGTATTTTTTCTTGTATTGGTGTTACGTTTGTGTTATAGTTGGGAAGTAGAAAAGAGAAAACAGAAAAGGAGAAGGAAAATATGTCATTGGCGACCCTGTCAGAGCATGAGATCATCGCGACCCTCATCGCTCTGGCTCTTTTGTTAGGCAGCGCGTTTCTGCTGGGCTCTCTGATGGAGCGGATCAAGGCGCCGCGCGTGGTGGGCGAGATCCTGGGCGGCCTGGTTCTGGGCGGCACGCTGCTGTATCACTTTTTCCCCGATCTGATGGGCGGGATCTTCCTGGCCTATCCGGAAGAGGGGAAGGTGCTGAACATCTTCTATCAGCTGGGACTGATCTTTCTGATGTTCCTCTCCGGCTACAATACCCAGCTGGACATCGACCGCTCCAACGGCAGAGTCATTTGGTGCGTCTTTCTGGGCGCCACGGTGCTGCCCATGCTGGGGGCGCTGCCCTTCATCGGCATGTTCCGGGACGCCTTCATCGGGGAGATGGGAAACGAGATCTCCTTCGGTCTGGTGTTCACCATCGGCGTGGCCATCACCTCCATCCCCGTGATCTCCAAGATCTTCTTCGACATGGGGATCATGAACACCAGATTTTCCAATACCGTCCTGACGGTCTCCACCTTCCAGGATCTGCTGCTGTGGATCCTCCTGAACGCCGCCACCCGCATCGCCTCCGCCGGCGAGCTGCGGTTGCCGGATATGATCGGCGTGGTGGCCATCACCCTGGGCCTCTTCGCGGTGGTGAAGCTGATCTCGGACCACACGAAGCCGAGAGAGCAGCATTTAAAACCCATCACCTTCTATTCTGTGAGCTTTGTGATCCTGCTGCTGGTCTGCGCGGGACTCTATACGGTGGGCATCAACATCATGTACGCCGCCTTCCTGGTGGGCTATGTGGTGAAGGCCGTGGCCGGTGTGGACGAGCGGGTGAAAAACGCCATGGAGTCTCTGGGAAACTTCGCGTTTTCCTTCTTCATCCCGATCTATTTCGCCCTGGTGGGCATCCAGCTGAACCTGCTGCACAACTTCTCTGTGGCAAGGTTTCTGCTGTTCTTTGTCATCGCCTTCGGTCTGGAGGGGATCGGCACCCTCATCATGCTGCAGCTGACGGATCTCAGACCGGCAGCGAAAATCAACTTCGCCATCACCATGAACGCCAGAGGCGGCCCCGGCATCGTGCTGGCTACCGTGGCCTATTCCTATCAGATCATCAATGTGGAGTTTTTCACGGTGCTGATCCTCACCACCATGCTCTCGTCTCTGATCGCGGGCTACTGGCTGAGAAATCAACAGCGGAAAGACAGCACCATCTTCACCCGGCTGCGGAAGGGAGAGGGGAACTGAGACATGGACGGAAGACCACCCAAGAGCAAGGGCTTTTTCGAAAGCGTCTACTATGCCCTCGTGGGCACTTTCTACGGTTTTAAGACCGAGAAGAATTTCCGCACCTATCTGCTGATCTGCACCACGTTTTTCATCATCAACTGTCTGTGTCATGTGACCATGCTCCAGCACGTGGTGTTCATCGTCTGCCTGGGCAGCGTGTTCTCGGCGGAGATGCTCAACACCGCCATCGAGCACATCATGGACTTTTACACCCCGGAGATCCACCCCGAGGTCAAGATCATCAAGGATCTGGGCGCGGCGGGGGTCTGGATGGCCGGCGGCGCATTCTTCATCATGGAGGGGATCTACATATGGAACGCCCTGGCGCACTGATCCGCGGGATCTATGTCACCGGAATGCCCGTGATCATGGGCGGCGTGGGGAACATGCTCTTCACGAAAACGCCGCTGTATCAAAAGCACCGCGCGCCCATGGACGGGGGAAAGGTCTGGAAGGACGGCAAGCGGATCTTTGGTGACAACAAGACTTGGATCGGCTTTTCCTCCATGGTGGGCATCACGGCGGCCTCCCAGATGGTCTGGGGAAGTCTCTGTCAGAAGAAAGGCTGGAACGCCCTCCACGACCTCTACCGGGTGCGGGGCAACAGCGCATCGCTGAACCTGAAATACGGCCTTCTCAGCGGCCTCGCCTACGCCGTCTGCGAGCTTCCCAACAGCTTCGTGAAGCGGCGGGTGGACATCCGCCCCGGCAAGACCGAGCAGGGGAGCCTGGGAAAGGTGTTTTTCGTGGTGGATCAGATCGACTCCCTGCTGGGCGTCTTTCTGGTGCTGAAGGCCATGAGCGGCATTTCCTGGACGCGATACGCCCAGTACATTCTGGTGGGCGCCGGCACCCATGTGGGCGTGAATCTGTGTCTCTATAAGCTGCATATCAGAAAGAATCTTTGATTGGGGAAAGAAATGAAGAAACCACTGTTTATCGGCGTGTTCAACCTCGCCAACTGCGTCACCTATCTGGGCATCGCCGCGGCGGTGATCGGCGTCTGCTTCGCGGGTAATCCGAAGATCGCCATGCTGATGCTGCTGATCGCCGGCATCTGCGATATGTTTGATGGCCGTGTGGCCCGCATGTTCCCGAGAACGGACGTGGAGAAAAAGTTCGGCATCCAGCTGGACTCCTTCGCGGACACCGTGTCCTTCGTCATCTTCCCGGCGGTGTTCCTGATCGCCCAGCAGCGATCGGTCTGGACGGTAGTGCTGGCGATCCTCTATGTGTTCGCAGGCGTGACCAGACTCTGCTGGTTCGACATCACCACCGACGGCGCAACTAAGTATTTTCAGGGCATGCCGGTGACCATGATCTCGCTGTACCTGCCGCTGCTGTATGCCATCGCGGCGCTGACGAATTTCGCGGGCGTGACCGTGGCCGCGGCCATCGTGATGCTGGTGATGGCGGTGCTCTTTGTCCTGAACATCCCGGTGAAGAAGCCCGGAGGCAAGGGTGCCATCCTCCTGCTGGTGATCGGCCTTGCCACCGGCGTCATAATGGCGCTGGCATGAAGATCTGGCAGCGCGGCACAGACCGCTATGTGGAAGAACCGGAGTACGGCGCGGCTGCCCTCCGCTTTCTCTATGAGACCATCCCCGGCAGAGTGCTGCTGCGGGTGGCGGTGGATCCCAGGATCAGCCGCTGGCGGGCGAAGTATCAAAAGTCGCCCAAATCCCGAAAGGACATCCTGCCCTTCGCGGAGCGCTGCGGCGTGGATCTCACGGGCTACGACGTTACGCAGTTTGCCTGCTTCAACGACTTTTTCACCCGAAGAAGGGAAAACCATACCGACGCCGCGGAGGATGAGCTCATCTCTGTGGCCGACAGCCGTCTCAGCGTCTGGCCGGTGTCGGAGGATCTGGTTTTGACCATCAAGCACAGCCGCTACACCCTCCGCGAGGTGGTGGGCGGCGGCGTGGATCTGGAGCCCTTCGCCGGGGGACACTGTCTGGTGTTCCGTCTGGCGGTGCAGGACTACCACCGCTATGTGTTCCCGGACGCGGGCAGGGTCGTGAGCTCGGCGAAGCTCCCGGGCGAGCTGCACACCGTGCGCTCCATCTCGGAGAAGTATCGCGTCTATTCCCGCAACAGCCGGGTCTGCACCCTTCTGGAGACCGCGCACTTCGGCCCCATGCTGCAGATCGAGGTGGGCGCCATGCTGGTGGGCGCCATCCGAAACCATAAGGTGACGGACTTTCAGCGGCTCCAGGAAAAGGGCTACTTTGAATATGGCGGCTCCACGATCCTGTTGATCGTGCCGGAGTCCGTTCAGATCGACGAAGATCTTCTGGAGCAGACCAGACTGGGCTTCGAGACCCAGGTTCGGGTTGGAGAAAAAATCGGAGGAAAGAAACCATGCTGAAACGACTGAACATCTATTTCAAGGAGATGTACCCCATCCTGCCGCGACTGGGCCTGGGCTATCTGATCGCGGGGGAGATCTACTTCATCGTCCTGCTGAACCACGGCGTCACCTGGCCCACCATCTGGGCCAGCATCTGCGCGCGCCACGGCATCCAGGAGCTGATCCTCGGCTTCACGGTGTTCAGCTTCCTGATGTGGCTGCGCATCGCGGACGACTTCAAGGATTATGAGCTGGACTGCAGGCTCTTCGCCCATCGGCCGCTTCCATCGGGAAGAGTGACGAAAAAGGATCTGCGGATCTGGCTCTGCATCCTGATCCCGGTGACCCTGGCGCTGAACTTCATCTTCATGAAAAACCGCTGGTTCTGCGCCATCCTCTATACCTACGGCTCTCTCATGGCCATCTGGTTTTTCCAGAAGTACAAGATCCAGAAATCCTTGCCTCTTGCGCTGGTGACCCACAACCCGGTGCAGTTCATCATGAACATCTACATCATCTCCTTCGTGGTGATGGAGTACAAGATCAAGGCGGTGGATCTGATCAACGTCTTCGCCTGCTTCACGCTGTACTTCCCGGCCCTGTACTGGGAGGTCTCCCGCAAGATCCGGGCGCCACAGGACGAGACCGAGTACGTCACCTATTCCAAGCTCTTCGGCTACAAAAAGGCCACCAACTTCACCATGTTCGTGGTGCTCATCGACATCTTCACCAACTTCGTGCTGGTGTGGAACCTGTCGAAGCTCAGCGTGGCGGTGCTGGCGATCCTGGTGGGCTGGATGTGCTGGACCTTCCAGAGCTTCAAGAAGGATCCCACCCAGTTCAAGCTGGTGACCAAGGTGGAGCACTACACCTACATCCAGGAGCTGACGATGATCGCCACCGTGGTCATTTTCCTCCTGGTGGGAAAGATTTGATTTATGAAAGCAGACAATTTGCAGCGGATGCGCGCCCACGGCCTGCCCGTGCCGGCGTTCACCGTTGTGACCGCACAAAACCCGCTCCGTCTCGATTTTTCCGAGGCGGAGCGCTTCGCCGTGCGCTCCACCTTCGAAGAGGAGGACTCCGAAGGCTTCTCCTACGCGGGACAGTTTGAGACGATCTTGAACGTGTCGAAATCGGAGCTGGCGGAGGCCGTCGAGCAGGTGCGCAGGAGCTACCGCGAGGGCGCCAGAGCTTATGCCAAAGCCCATGGGCTGCAGGCGTCGGAGATCGGAGACGATTCCCCGGTCCTGGTGCAGGAGATGGTGGACGCGGACTATTCAGGCGTATTGTTCACCTCCAATCCCACGGGACAATTAAACGAATTGGTCATCGTCGTGGGCAGCGGCCTCGGCAGCAACGTGGTGGAGGACAAGGTGGACACCACCTCCTGTTTCTACAACAAGGACGACGGCCTTTCTTACTATGAGTGCTCCGGCGATTCGCCGCTGCTGGAAGGGGAGACCCTCCAACGGCTGATCGATCTGGGTCAGGAGTGCGAGCGGCTCTTCGGCGGCCCCACGGATGTGGAATACGCGGTTTCGAAGTGGGAAGTCTGGCTCCTGCAGGCGAGGCCCATCACCGCCCTGCCGGATGGTAACACCATTGTTCTGGACAGCTCCAACATCGTGGAGAGCTACCCGGATCTGACCCTGCCGCTGACCCAGAGCTTCGTCAAGGAGATCTACTACCGCATCTTCAAATCCCTGCTTTTGGAAGTCACCCACCGGCACCCCATCGTGCAGGATCTGGACCCGGAGCTGCGGGACATGGTGGACATGGCCAACGGCCGGGTCTACTACCGGATCTCCAACTGGTACGGCGTGCTGCGGCTGCTGCCGTTTTCCAACGTGTTCATTAAGATCTGGCAGCAGATGCTGGGGGTGGAGAACCCCACCGTCACCGCCACCGAGCGGCGGGTGCCGTGGAAGGTCAAGGGCACCTTGGCTTTCGAGCTTCTGCGCTGCGTTACGAAAACGCCGCAGCGGATGGACGATCTCTGTGATTTCTATGAGGAATACGCCGTCGAGCTGGATCGCCGCATTCAAACCATCCCTGCGAAAGGCACTCCGGGGCGGATCTCAAGCCTGCTGGAGATCTACAACGCCATGCTGGAGGACATCCTCTCCAAGTGGCACGTGACCCTCATCAACGACATGTACGCCTTCCTGTTCACCTATCTCGCAGGGAAGCGCAACAAAGAATCTCTGGCGGACGTGCGGAATCTGGAGAGCATGCGCCCGGTGCAGAAGATCCTGGAGCTCACCGAGGTGGCACGGCAGAACGGTATGGACTCCGACGCCTACCGAACCGCGAAGGCCGATTTCATTAAAGCCTACGGCGACCGATGTCTGGGAGAACTGAAGCTGGAGACCCACACCTACCGCACCCATCCGTCTCTGGTGGACGATTTCGTACAGGGCAGGCTGGATCAGCCCACGCTTTTGAAAGAGCCGGAGCCGCAGAAAGCATCGGGAAAAGACCCCTTCTTCGTCCGCTGCTCCAAGCTGGGCATCCGCAACCGGGAGCGCTCCAGAATGGATCGGACGCGGATGTTCGGCACCATCCGGTATCTGTTCCGCTCTATCGGCGAAGAGCTCTACGATCAGGGCCGCATCGACGACCCGGAGGACGTGTTCTATCTCGCGGTAGAGGAGCTGGAACAGGCCAGCGGCGACTACCGAAAGCTGGTCTCCGAACGGAAGAACGACTACGCCATGTATGCGGCCCTGCCCGCCTTCAGCCGACTGGTGTTCCGTGGGGCGATCCGCAATAAGCGGGTGCTCAGCGCCCTGACCGACCGGCTCCACCAAAGCGACACCCTCACCGGCGTCTCCGCCGCACTGGGTAAAGCGGTGGGCGAGGCGCTGGTGGTGACCAGCCCTGATCTTTCTCTGGACACCCGGGGGAAGATCCTGGTGACGAGAAGCACCGACCCCGGCTGGGTCTTTCTGATCGAAAACGCCAGCGGCATCATCGCGGAAAAGGGCTCTCTGCTGAGCCACACTGCCATCATCACCCGCGAACTCCACAAGCCCTCCATGGTGAACGTCCGGAACGCCTGCACCAGCATCCGCACCGGCGACCTGGTGGAACTGGACAGCACCCATGGTACCATCCGGATCCTGCGCCGGAAGGAGGGATGAGATGCGTTACTCCCTGTACGCCGAAAACGACGCCTTCCTGCGAAAACGGTTCCTGGATCTTCCAAAAGGCATGTACCCCAGGGAGCGGGACACCCAGGATCGAAAGACCGAGGAAGCGCTCTTACAAGGTACCCATCCTTTGAGTGGAAACTTCCGGGTTTATCCCTTCCTGGCCCTGGACGAAAACGGCTGGGGCGCAGCCCGCTGTCTGCTGACCATCTATCCGAATGACGAAAATGGCTACGTGGGCTTTTTCGAGAGCGAGAACTCCCCCGAGGCTGCCAGACTGGTGCTGGACGCCGCCGCGGAACAGGCCAGATCCCTCGGATGCAGCAAGCTCGTGGGGCCCTACAACGCCTCCTTCTGGATCGGTTACCGGTTCAAGACCTCGAGCTTCCAACGGTATTTCACCGGGGAGCCCAATAATAAGGCCTTTTACCCGAAGCTTTGGGAAGCCTGCGGCTTTACCGTGACGGATCACTACTTTTCCAACCACATGCGTGTCCCCACCGAGGCAGACGTGATCCCCAAAGCGGTGAAGCGGCTGGAGCGCTTCCGGGCGGATGGCTATGATTTCCGCACCATCACGCCAAAGGCCTTCGACAAATGCCTGGTGGACATTTACCATCTGCTGACGGAGCTGTACAGCAGCTTCCCGGGGTATCAGCCCATCTCCGAGCGGCAGTTCGTCTCGCTGTTTGGTTCGCTGAAATTCGTTCTGGATCACGAGATGGTGAAGCTGGTATACAAGGACGGAAAGCTCGCGGCCTTCGTGATCTGCGTCCCCAACTACGGCGCCCTGGTGGAGGGCAGCCTCCGGCTCCGGGATCTGGGAAAGATCCTCAAGATCCGCAGCGCGCCGCGGGAATACGTGATCCCCTATATGGGGGTCTCACCGGAGCACGCGGGTCTGGGCAACGCCCTGTCAGAGCTGCTGCGGCAGGATCTGATCCGAAAGAACGCCACCAGCTTCAGCGCCCTGATCCACGACGGCAAGGTCACCGGCGGCTTCTACAAAAATTTGAAAATCGGCCAGACCGACTATGTTCTGATGGAACGGCCACTGTGAGAAAAGCGCATCCCTGTGCATTTGGGGGTGCGCTTTTGGCATAGAATGCTTCGGGCAGGTGATGGAAGTGGAATATCCGATTCTGCAAAATCAACGGGTGATCGGCACGCTGCAGGCGAAACAGGAGGGGCTCTATACCATTTTTACCGCCAGATGCGAGCCGGTGTCGGAGCGGCTGCGGCTGGCGGTGTACGGAGCGGAGAAACAGGCCTATCTCGGTCTGATGCTGCCGGGCGCAGACGGAAAGCTGTTTCTTCGAAGACGCCTCAGCAAGCTGGAGCGCAGTCGCCTTCCGGAACCAATTTTATACGCTTCGGAGGAGGGAAACCGACAGCCGGAACCCCAGCCGCAGAACGTCTGGCGCCGCAGACCCGACGGCACCCTGCGTCTGGAGTGGAAGGGCAGGCGCTACGCGGCGATCCCGCTGGAGCGGATCCACGCGCCGGGGGTGAAACCGGAGCTGCTTCGAACCATCGGCGGTCGGCGGTATCTTGTCTTTTGCCTGGGAACGTGGTAAAATTCAAATAAGAGAAACGCGGGAGGTGACTTCCATGCAAATGAACGATCTGATCGTAAAAAAGCGGGACGGCTATGCCCTGACCACCGAGGAGATCCAATGGATGATTCGGGGCTTCACCGACGGCAGCGTGCCGGATTACCAGATGGCCGCCATGGCCATGGCCATCTACTTCCAGGGGATGGATCGGCGGGAGACGCTGGATCTGACCCTGGCCATGCTCCACAGCGGCGACACCATCGATCTCAGCGGCGTCAGCGGCGTCAAGGCGGACAAGCACTCCACCGGCGGCGTGGGGGACAAGACCTCTTTGGTTTTGGTGCCCATGATGGCGGCCTGCGGGGTGAAGATGGCGAAAATGTCCGGTCGCGGGCTGGGTCACACCGGCGGCACCATCGACAAGCTGGAGAGCTTTCCGGGCTTCGACACCGCCCTCACCATGGAGCAGTTTTTCCACAACGTGGAGACGGTTGGCATGGTCATCTCCGGCCAGAGTGCCAATCTGGACCCGGCGGACAAAAAACTCTATGCCCTGAGAGACGTCACCGGCACCGTACCCAGCATCCCGCTGATCGCCAGCTCCATCATGTCGAAAAAGCTGGCCGCCGGCGCAGACGTGATCGTCCTGGACGTAAAATGCGGCGCGGGCTCCTTTATGCGCACACCGGAGCAGGCGCGAGAACTGGCGACGGAGATGGTGGAGATCGGCAAGGGCGCCGGGCGAAACACCGTGGCGGTCATCACCGACATGGACGAGCCCCTTGGCAACGCCGTGGGCAACGCCTTGGAAGTCCGGGAGGCCATCGACGCCCTCAACGGCGCGGAGCCGGGGGAGCTGATGGAGCTCTGCTACACCCTGGGCAGCGCCATGCTCACCGCCGGGGGCATCGCGGCGGACGATGCGGCTGCTAGAGCCATGATGCAAAACGCCATCCAAAGCGGTGCAGCGCTGAGAAAACTGAAGACCCTCATCGAGGCCCAGGGCGGCGACGCCTCTGCGGTGGAGCAGCCGGAACTGCTCCCGACGGCTCCGGTGCAGGTGGAGGCTACCTCCAATGTGGAAGGTTATGTAAACCACATCGACGCCGCCGACGTTGGCGTAGTATCCATGCATTTGGGCGGCGGCAGAGCCACCAAAGAGAGTGAGATCGACCTCCGTGTAGGCCTGGTGCTCCACAAAAAGGTTGGAGATTATGTTAACCTCGGTGAGAGCCTCGCCACCATCCACGCGGCGGACGAGACCAGCGCCGAGGAGGCGGTCATGCTCCTTCGGGGCTGCTACCACATCGAGCAGGGTCCGCCGGAGAAAACCCCGTTTATCAAAGGGATCGTGCGTTGAATGAACCATCCGGAAATCGACGAACTCTGGCCGGGCACCCGGTTTCTGGCGTCCGGAGGCGCCTTCCCGCTGGGTACCGATTCGGTGCTGCTGGCGGACTTTGCAAAGGGCAGCGGAAAGATTCGACAAATCGCGGATCTGGGCTGCGGCGGCGGTATCCTCACGGTCCTGCTGCTGCAAAAGTTCCCGGCGGCAGAGGCCTTCGGCATCGAGATCCAGCCGGCTGCGGCAGAGCAGTGCCGGGAGAATCTGAAACTGAATGCTCTTTCTGAACGTGCGCAGATTGTCACCGGCGATCTGCGGGAGCGGGAAAACCTCCCGGAGGCCGGAAGCTTTGATCTGGTAATTTCGAACCCGCCGTACTTTCCATCCGGCAGCGGCTACACGGCCCCGGAAGCCGGCAGAGCAGAGGCCAGAGACGAGCGCAGCTGCACCCTTGAGGACGTCTGCAAAGCGGCGGCATACCTCACCCGCTGGGGCGGCACCTTCGCCATCGTCCACCGGCCGGAGCGGCTGTCGGAGCTCTGCTGCGCGTTGACGGCGACGGGACTGGAGCCGAAGCGGCTTCGAATGGTCACGCCGAAGCCCGGGGCGGCCCCCAGCCTGATTTTACTGGAAGCGAGACGAGGCGGCAAACCCGGTCTCACCATCGAACCGGCGCTGCACCTCTTTGACCCCGACGGCACCGACTCGACCGAGAGCCGGAGAATCTATCACTTGGAGTAACATTATGAGCGGAATTCTATATCTGGTCGCGACGCCCATCGGCAATTTGGGCGACCTCTCGGTGCGGGCTTTGGAGACCCTGCGAAACGCGGACTTCATTGCCGCCGAGGATACCCGGGTCACGGCCAAGCTCTTAAACCATTTCGAGATCAAAAAGCCGCTGGTGAGCTATTATGAGCACAACAAGCGGCAGAGCGGCGAGAAGATCCTCGCAAGGCTTTTGGCAGGGGAGACCTGCGCCCTGGTGACGGACGCGGGCATGCCGGCCATCTCCGACCCGGGGGAGGATCTGGTACGTCTCTGCGCCGGGCATGACGTCACCGTGCAGGCCATCCCCGGATGCTGCGCCGCGGTGACGGCGCTGGCGCTGTCGGCGCTGCCCACCCAGCGGTTCTGCTTTGAGGGCTTCCTTGCGGTGTCCGGCAAAAACCGCACGGAGCATCTGGAACAGCTCAGATCCGAGCGCCGCACCATGATCCTTTACGAGGCGCCCCACAAGCTGCTGCGGACGTTGGAGGATCTGATCGACACCCTGGGGCCGGACAGAGAAATCGCTCTCTGCCGGGAGCTGACCAAGCTCCACGAGGAGACCTTACGTACCACCCTCTCCGGCGCTCTGGCGCACTTTCAGGAGGTGCAGCCCAAGGGCGAATTTGTATTGATCCTCAAGGGCGCGGAGCCGGAGGCACAGACCGTGACCGAGGAAGAAGCGCTCAAGCTGGTGGCCGCACTGCAGGAGCAGGGGCTCTCCCTGAAGGACGCCTGCAAGCAGGTCTCGGCAGAGACCGGCTTCGGAAAAAATGTGCTCTACCGCAGGGCGCTGGACGGTTGACAGCTTTGTTCGATGCGGGTATAATGTAACCCGCCCAAGCCGCCATGGTGGAATGGCAGACACCGTGGACTTAAAATCCACTGGGAGCGATCCCGTGCCGGTTCAAGTCCGGCTGGCGGCACCAGAAGAAGCGCACACCCGCAAGGGTGTGCGTTTCTTCTGGTGGCGGTGAATTATACTATCAAGTGCAACACTTCAGAAGCGTAAAGAAGTTCATACGAAACTCATGTAGAATGGAGTCACCACAACACACAAAATACAGAGGA
>ONIN01000014.1 GCA_900317905.1 uncultured Eubacteriales bacterium
CCCATGACAGCGCTGGAGGGCAAGGGCATGGCGACGGACACGGCACCGCCCACCGCTTTTGCGGCGGGACAGGGGCGGCCCCGGCGAGGGCGGGCGCGCTTTCCCCCGTGCGCGCACGACAGCGACGGGGGCGGCCCTGGCCTGGTGATGGCCCTTCCCCGCGCTGGGCCATCATGGCGGTGCTGTGTTCGGCGTCATGCTTGTCTCGACCCTTGCACCCTGCGCTATGGTGGCCTC
The DNA here is from genome assembly GCA_900317905.1 of uncultured Eubacteriales bacterium. Classification (GTDB taxonomy): domain Bacteria; phylum Bacillota; class Clostridia; order Oscillospirales; family Oscillospiraceae; genus CAG-103. Next base: position 238 of record ONIN01000014.1, read on the forward strand.
CATACACGGAAGGGGCCCAGGCTGTGGCGGCGCATCACCTGGCGACCGTGCGCGGGGCTGTGTGCCAGCGGGGCCACGGACGCTAGCGTTTCTGCGAGTATCGGGGCGGTTCCAGGCTTGCATTATTGCGCCCAGGGTGGTATAATGGTAGCGTGGAAGTGTAGGCATTCGCATCCCCCCTACACTGTGATCGGAGCGGCTTTACAATTTCATATCTTGCCAGGTCATGCTCTCAGCCTCCATAGTGATTACTCCAGCCGCTCCACTTGCCCCGGTACATCTGTGCCGGGGCTTTGCTGTGCTGTCGCTCCTACCCTGCGCGAATGCGCACCCTGGATGTCGCTCCCCTACGGATTCTCTTTAACAGAGCGATAAACTAATTTTGAACCTCCCGCTGCGGGTGCAGCGGGAGGTTGGTTTTATGCGCCGGGGGTGAAGCCGGGAGTCAGCTTGACGCCGTGGGCCGTGAGCCATGCGTTGGTGTTCTCGGTGTCCGTATTGGGCGTGTAGGAGACATACCAGCTGCTGGTGGTGGGGCCTTCGCTAGGCTCGTAGAGGGAGATCTCGATGGTCGCCTCGTACTGCTTGTCGGCAAGCTCCTTGTCAAAATGCAGTCCCGTCGCACCGAAGGCGTCCTGCATGCAGTCGGGGCGGATGCCGTTTTCATAGAGATCGGCCATGTCGGCGGCGGTCAGGTGCATCTGCTGCCACTCGTCGCTTTCACTGCCTTCGTCGCGCCAGTTGACCCAGGCGTCGGCGATGTGGTCGGCGTCCACCGGCAGCGGCGGGTTGATCTGGATGTTCTCGGAGCGCAGGGGCTCGCGGTTCAAGGCGTCCTCCACGGTCTTCGCGAAGTCCGCATTGTAGGCAAAGGCATACTGCCGCGCCTCGACCTCGCCGTTTTTCAGCAGATAGTTCAGGCTGATGTAGGCGCTCTCCCGCTCGTCCATCTCTTGGATCACGCCGTTGTCGAAGGCGTCCAGAATGGAACGGTGCAGCTCCTCAACGGCTTCGATGCCCTTCTCAGAGTTCACATAGAAGTTGTCGCCGGCCTGCATCATCACGGCGTCCACCTGCTCGGGATCGGGGATCCGGTGGCCGATGCCCGGCCAGTCCAGCCGCAGGCCGCAGACCACCAGACAGCAGACCACAGCCGCCGCCGCGATGCCGATCCAGTGCTTCTTCTGGAAGACGCGAAGGGATTTCTGAATGATCATCTCGGAGATGAAATAGCCGATGACGGCGCTGACCACCGTGAGGAGCAGGTGTGTGGGCAGGCTGAACTGCACGTCGCTGACCTCCGCCACGGAGCTCATCATCAGCGGGAGCCCCAGGGCGGCGTAGAAGGTGACGATGTACTTCAAGACCGGACGCAGCTTCGGGAAGGCCACGGTGTCCTGGGCCCGCTCCATGTGGCGCTTCTGGAACAGGATGCAGGCCAGAACCGTCAGGACCGCGGCCACGGCGGTATAGATCCACACCCAGGGCCAGCCGGTGAAGCCCGTTTCCGTGATGTCCGACTTCGTCATCAGCTGCAGGGCCGGGGAGAGCCAGACCAGCCACTTTCCGCCGGAGAGGGAGTTGACGCCGAAGACGTAGCTGGAGATGAACCAGCTCAGCAGGGCCCAGAGGATGCCCGCCGCCAGATTCACCAGACCGTACAGGGCGATGGCCACCAGGAAGTGACCGGTCAGCGTGCAGCAGAAAACCGCGATGGAGTAGAAAATCAGGCACTCAAGAGCGCTGACGGCAAAGACCTCCAGCACGATGGAGAAGGTCACCGCGTGGTGGGCAGCCTGGACAGCCAGAATGGCGATGGCCGTCACCAGCAGGGACGAAAGCAGCATCACCGCGCCCGCCAGATAGTGCTGCAGGAAAACGCTGCTGCGCTTGGTGGGGATGGAACTCATGAGCCCCGTCAGCTTCGTGGAAAACAGGAAATCGAAGCTGGCGACGGCGGCCAGGATGCCCGCCACCGCGGTGTAGAGCGGCATCTTTCTGAGGGTATCATAGACGTTGGCGCCGCTGGCCTCCAGCAGCTCCTTCGCGGGGATGTGCTGGCTCTCCAGATAGCTCAGGGTGCTGCCCAGAGCCACCGGGCCCAGGAAGGTCATGATCACGAAGATGATGACCCACAGGGGCCAATAGCGGCTCAGGCACCGCTTGAACAGGGTCAGATTAGAGAAGGATGTCTTTGACTGCATAGTCCGCACCTCCCAGCTCGTAGATAAAGATTTCTTCCAGACTCAGCGGCATGAAGTCCATGTACTGCGGATTCGCCGCGTTTAAGTAAGCCGCCAGGGTGTCGGTGTTGCCCCGGAGGATCATGGTGTGCATGCGGCCGGTGGCGCTGTCGTGGAGAATGTTCAGATCCTTCGGCAGCTCGCGGCCCTCGGGGAAGGCGATCATCACCTTCACGATGTTCTCCTGCAGGTCGTTGAGATTCCGCTCCAGCAGGATCTTGCCGCGGTCCAGGATGCCCACATGGTCGCAGACGTCCTCCAGCTCTCTCAGGTTGTGGCTGGAGACCAGCACCGTGGTGCCCCGGTCCGCCACGTCCGCCATGACGATGCTCCAGACCTGCCGCCGCATGACCGGGTCGAGACCGTCCACCGGCTCGTCCAGGATCAGCACCTCCGGCGCGAGGCTCATGGCCAGCCAGAAGGCCGCCTGCTTCTGCATGCCCTTGGAGAATCTGCGGATGGGCTGCTTCTCGTTCAGATCAAAGGCGGAGCGGAGCTTTTCGTAGCGCTCCTGGCTGAAGCTGGGATAGAGTCCCTGATAGAACTTCTTCATGTCCCGGATGGAAGCGCTGTTGAAGTAGAACACGTCGTCCGGGATGTAGGCGATGCGCGCCTTGGCCGCCGGGTTTTCATAGATCGGCGCGCCGTCCAGGGTGATCTCGCCGCTGTCCTGCCGGTAGATGCCGGTCAGATGGCGGATGATGGTGCTCTTGCCCGCGCCGTTGGGGCCCACGAGACCGTAGACCGCGCCGGTGGGCACCGTCATGGTGAGACCGTCCAGAGCGCGAAAGCCGTCAAAGGTTTTCACCACATCTTTTACTTGGATCATTTGTCTTCTCCTTCCTCGCCGATGCGGCTGCGCAGGCTCTCGGCCTTGACGCCCAGATACCGCAGCTCCTTCACCAGCTCGTCAAACTGCCGCAGCAGGGTCTGCTTCCGCTGGCTGTCCGCCGCCGGAGGCTCCATGGCGAAGCTGCCCTTCCCTGCCACCGAGCTGATGTACCCCTCCTGCTCCAGGGTCCGGTAGGCACGCTGGATGGTGTTGGGGTTGATGCTCAGCTGCTGGGCCAGCTCTCTGACCGAGGGGAGCTTCTCTCCCGGCGGGAGCGCCCCGGTCATGATGAGCTTTCGAAGCCCGTCGCAGACCTGCTCATAGATCGGCCGCGCATCCCGATAGTTGATCGTGACCGTATGAACCACTTCCTTTCGCAACTGTGTGAACTGTATTAGCTGTGTTAGTACAGTTAAGATAGCATAGAAAACCCCCGCTGTCAACAGGAACAGCGGGGATTCATAAAAACTTAAGGATTCCGACAGGGGACGTTCAGGATTCTGCCGCCACCTTGCTTCTGACGATCTCCTTCGGCAGCATGGTGATGGCGTGGATCGTGCAGTCGGCGGCGCAGATGCCGCAGCCCACGCAGTTTTCGTAGCCCACCCGGATCTGCTTTTGCTCATATTGAATGGTATTCACCGGGCAGACGCCCCGGCAGAAGCCGCAGTTGGTGCACACATCTCTTAAGATATACGGCCGCACCGTCCGCCAGAGTCCCATGGCCCTCACCCCTTTATTTCCGGAAATTTGATTTGATTGTTCTATTATATTGGAAAACGGGAGATCGGTCAATATCCGGAATCTGCGATTTGAAATTGGAGTTTAGCGAGCAGTCGGATGTTGTGAAAACCTAAAAAAGAATGTCATTGCGAGGAGCGAAGCGACGTGGCAATCCGCATCCCCCGGCGGCGGACTAGAATCCAGCAGAACGTTGAAAACAAACGAATTCGCCCAACATTTTGCAAATAAACAGTCTGTACTGCAAGAGAACGGATTGCCACACCAGTCTGCGGACTGGTTCGCAATGACAAGATTTTTACTCTGCTCGATAAACTGGAATTTGATGCACAAATACACGCATCCATTTAAAAAACAACAGACCCGCCGAAATGACGGGTCTGATTGATTCGGTTTTTGCTTACTTGTCAGCGTGCTCGCACTTCTGGTTGGCGATGCCGCAGCTGGTCTTGCAGGCGGACTGGCAAGAGGTCTGGCACTCGCCGCAGCCGCCGTTCTTGGCGCTGTCGCAGAGATTGCGGGTGTTCAGGGTCACGATATGCTCCATGGTAGGTTCCTCCATTAGTATTGATTACAATGCAATATATACCACATTCTTCATTGGAAGTCAAGCAGCACCGCCCTTTTGGACAGGTTTTGCCTTTCGGGCATAAAATACGCATTGACATGACAGTCAAATTCTGTTAGAATAAGTCATCTCAATCTGAAAGTCTTAATCCGATTTATAAGAGTCTTTCTGAAGCAAGATGCGACCGCTCCTTTTGGAGCCAAGGCCACACGGACAGCCGGGTCGAATGCCGAATACCGCAGCGCGGTGGCAACTTCTGTTGCCTTATTGATGGAGTTAAAAGCTCAAGTTTTATAAGTTGGTCACTTAAAACCGGCGGACCTCGCGGTCTGCAAACTTGTGAACTGGTCAATAAGAGTAGTAAAAGTATCTATGCTATATAGACTCTCAACGACTGAATCGGATATTTCTATACCTGCCGTGGGATTTTTCCATGGTGGGAATCGGGATGTATCTGTGCACAAGTCACAGCCGCGGGCTGTGGCTTTTTTCTTTTGTCAAACTGCGCGGAGAGGAATTGGGAATGAAAAAAATCATCGAACTGCGCGGCATCAGCAAAGCCTATGACGGCGAAACGGTGCTGGACCACATCAACCTCGACATCTACGACAACGAGTTTCTGACGCTGCTGGGCCCCTCCGGCTGCGGCAAGACCACCACGCTGCGGATGATCGGCGGCTTTGAGCAGCCGGACGAGGGCGACGTGATGTTCCTGGGGGAGCGGATCAACGATCTGCCGCCCCACAAGCGGAACGTGAACACCGTGTTTCAGAAGTACGCGCTCTTCCCCCATCTGAACGTGTTCGACAACGTGGCGTTCCCCCTGAAGGAGCGCAAGGTGCCGAAGGATGAGATCGAGCAGAAGGTCACCGAGATGCTGAAGCTGGTGAAGCTCTCCGGCTTCGAAAAGCGCAACGTCACTCGTCTCTCCGGCGGCCAGCAGCAGCGTGTCGCCATCGCGAGAGCGTTGGTGAACCACCCCCAGGTGCTGCTTCTGGACGAGCCTCTGGGCGCATTGGATCTGAAGCTGCGGAAGGACATGCAGCAGGAGCTGAAGAACATCCAGAAGGCCACCGGCATCACCTTCGTCTTCGTCACCCACGACCAGGAGGAAGCTCTCAGCATGTCGGACACCATCGTGGTCATGAGCGAGGGCCGCATCCAGCAGATCGGCACCCCGACGCATATTTACAACGAGCCCCAGAACGCCTTCGTGGCGGACTTCATCGGCGAAAGCAACATCGTCGACGGCGTCATGCGGGAGGATTACAAGGTCACCTTCTCCGGCCACACCTTCGAGTGCGTGGACAAGGGCTTTGAAAAGAATGAGCCGGTGGACGTGGTGGTGCGCCCCGAGGACGTGGACATCGTGCCGCTGGAAAAGGGCATGCTCCGGGGTCTCGTGACCAGCGTGACCTTCATGGGCGTCCACTATGAGATCATCATCGACATCGGCGGCTTCAAGTGGATGATCCAGACCACGGACTTCGTGGCCGAGGGCGAGCAGGTGGGTCTCTATATCGAGCCCGACGCCATCCACATCATGAAGAAATCCGAGTATTCCGGCATGTTCGGCGACTACTCCTCCTTCAGCATGGAGCTGGACGAGCTCTCCGACGCGGAAAGCGAGGATGCCGAATGAAGCGCCGGGGCAATCTCGCGGCGCGCTGGAGTCTCGCGCCGTACAGCGCCTGGGCGCTGCTGTTTATTCTGGTGCCGCTGGTGTTCGTGGCCTACTACGCCTTCACCGACACCGACATGCACTTCACCTTCGACAACATCCGGAAGTTCTTCACCGCCACCAGCACCGTCACCGGTGACAACGGCGAGACCCTGCAGATCCGCACCTACATGGTGATCTTCTGGCGGTCGGTGAAGCTGGCCGTCATCTCCACCATCGTGTGCCTGCTGATGGGCTACCCCATCGCCTATATCATCGCCCGCGCCACCCCGAAGGTGCAGAAGACCGTCATCACCCTGATCATGATCCCCATGTGGATGAACTTCCTGATCCGCACCTACGCCTGGATGACCATTCTCCAGGACACGGGCATCCTGAACAATTTCCTCGCCAGCCTCCATCTGGGCCGCATGCACATCATCGGCACCGAGAGCGCCGTGGTCATCGGCATGGTCTACGACTATCTGCCCTACATGATCCTCCCGATCTATTCCATCATGGCGAAGCTGGACTTAAAGCTGCTGGAGGCCGCCCACGATCTGGGCTGCAACGGCATCTCCACCCTGCGTCGGGTGGTGTTCCCCCTGAGTCTGCCGGGCGTGGTCTCCGGCGTGACCATGGTGCTCATCCCCTCCATCAGCACCTTCTACATCTCTCAGAAGCTGGGCAACGGCAAGTTCTTCCTGATCGGTGACGCCATCGAGGGGCAGTATGTGGCCAACAACCTCCACTTTGCCGCCGCCATCGCTTTCATCCTCATGGTGATTCTGCTGATCGCCATGGCGCTGATGAAGCGCTACACCGACAAGAGCGTCGCAGGAGGTGTGTGAGATGAAAATGAAACCCGCATCCAAGATCTACACCGCCTTCATCTTCCTGTTCCTGTTCGCGCCCATCGTGATCCTGCTGGTCTTCAGCTTCAACGCCTCCAAGAGCCTGAGCGTCTTTTCCGACCCCTCTTTGAAGTGGTATCGGGAGCTGTTCCGGGATGAGGAGACCTTGAGGGCCCTGCAGAACACCCTGGTGCTGGCGGTGACAGCCTCCATCCTCTCCACCATCATGGGCACTGCCGCCGCCGTGGGCATCTACCGCCTGCGGAAGAAATACCTCAAGGCCGCCTATGACACGGTGACCAACATCCCCATGATGAACCCGGACATCATCACCGGCATCTCCCTGATGCTGATGTTCGTGTTCGTGGGCAGACTTTTCGGGCTCAGCACCAGTCTGAGCTTCTGGACCATGCTCATCGCCCACATCACCTTCTGTCTACCCTATGTGATCCTGCAGGTGCTGCCGAAGCTGCAGCAGATGGATCCCGCTCTGCCCGAGGCCGCCATGGACTTAGGCTGCACCCCGGTGCGGGCCTTCTTCCGGGCTGAGGTGCCGGAGATCCTGCCCGGCATCATCACCGGTCTGATGATGGCCTTCACCCTGTCGCTGGACGACTTCGTCATCAGCTACTTCACCCAGGGCAACGGCTTCCAGACCCTGCCCATCCGCATCTACAACATGACGAAGAAGACCGTCACCCCGAAGATGTACGCCCTGGCGACCATCATCTTCTTCGTGATCCTGGCGCTGCTGCTTTTGACGAACCTCGTGGACGAGGACGACAGCCGCCGGATGAAGGAGGCCCGGGCGCAAAAACGCGCCGCCAGGGGCAAGCCGCCCCGCCGTGCCGACAGCAACAAGCGCGGCATTGCCATCGTGGGCGCCATCCTGGGTCTCACCATCGTCATCATCGCCGCCATCGGCATCACCAGACCCAAGCCCGTGGAGCTGAACGTCTACAACTGGGGCGAGTACATCTCCGACGGCTCTGAGGACACCCTGGACACCATCCAGGCCTTCGAGCAGTGGTATCTGGAGGAGTACGGCTACCCGGTGAAGGTCAACTACGAGACCTACGCTTCCAACGAGGACATGTACGCCAAGCTCAAGAGCGGCGCCGTCAGCTATGACCTGGTGATCCCCTCTGACTACATGATCGCCCGCATGGCCGCCGAGGATATGCTGGTGCCGCTGAATTACAGCAACATCCCGAATTATGAGTACATCTCCGACAGCTTCCGGGGATTGTATTACGATCCCGATAACCTCTACACCGTGCCCTACACCTACGGCGTCATCGGTGTGATCTACGACGCCAATCAGGTGGACGAGGAGGATCTGGGCAGCTGGGATCTGCTGTGGAACGAGAAATACGCCGGGAACATCCTGCAGTTCAACAACTCCCGCGACGCCTTCGGCACCGCCATGTACCGGGCAGGCGCCGACGTGAATACCACGGATCACGCCGTCTGGGACGCCGCCCTGGAGGAGTTGGCCAAGCAGCATCCCCTGGTGAAGAGTTACGTCATGGACGAGATCTACAACATGATGGAGTCCGGCGAAGCCGCCATCGCCGCCTACTACGCCGGCGACTACTTCACCATGATCGACGCGGAGTCCGACAACGTGGATCTGCAGTTCTACTACCCTGAGCCCACCAACTTCTTCGTGGACGCCATGTGCATCCCCAAGGGCTGCCAGCATCAGGAGCTGGCGGAGATCTTCATCAACTACATGCTCTCTGAGGAGCCCGCCGTGGCCAACGCGGAGTACATCTACTACGCCAGCCCCAACCGTCTCGTCTATGAAAACGAGGACTACATCGACGAGATGGGCGAGGAGACCATGGAGATCCTCTATCGGTTCACCGATGATTTCTCCGACCTGTTCAACCGGTACGCCTACCGGAATCTGGACCAGGAGACCCTGACCTACATCAACGATCTCTGGGAGACCCTGAAGATCAGCTAAAACAAAAGGAGCGGTTCGCCGCTCCTTTTTGCATGCAAATTCCAGTTTATCGGGGAGTTGGATTTATTAAATCGTTGGATAGAACTTGGCTCCCTTGCGCAAAGGGAGCCGATTCTATTTCAGTCTGTTGCAGAATTCAACATCCCGCTAAACTCCAATTAATCATTGCAATCCCACCGGGTTTGGTGGTATGATATCCTCACTCTGATGTTCCGATCGTAAGGAGGCGCGCTTATGCTGATCTCATCCGCTCCCTTCGGCGTGACGCGCGCCGGAGAGACAGTCACGAAATACACCATCCAGAACCGAAACGGCCTGACCGTGTCGGTGTTGAACTACGGCTGCACCATCCAGCAGATCCTGCTGCCGGTGCGGCGGAAAATGGTGAACGTGGCGCTGGGCTATGATACCATCGAGGAATACGAGGGCGGCAGCTGCTATTTCGGCGCCCTCATCGGCCGGTTCGCCAACCGGATCAGCGGCGCCCAGGTCCGCTTAAACGGCAGGACTTACCACCTGACCCGAAACGAGGGGCAAAACTACCTCCACGGCAGCTTCCACCGGAAGCTCCACACCGCGGATCTCACAGCCGACGGAGTGGTGTTCCGCGGCTTCAGCCCCGACGGCGAGGACGGCTTCCCGGGGAATCTGACTTACTCCGTTTCCCTGCGGCTGAGTGAATACAACCAGCTGGAGCTGACCTACGACGCGGTTTCCGACGCCGACACCTTCGTGAATCTCACCAACCATACCTATTTCAACTTAAACGGCGAGGGCAACATCCTGAACCACCGCCTGAAGCTGCGGGCCGAGCAGTTCACCCCCGTGGACGCCCAGACCCTCCCCACCGGGGAGATCCGCAGCGTCTCGAAATCCCCCATGGATTTTCGCCGCACCAAGCCCATCGGCAAGGATCTGGAGACCCCCGACGAGCAGCTGCGGCTCTGCGGCGGCTATGACCACAGCTACATCCTCCGCGGCGGCCGGCTCCCCTTCGCGGAGCTGGAGTCGCCCCAGACCTACATCAAAATGGTCTGCACCACCACCCAGCCCTGTGTGCAGCTGTACAGCGGAAATTATGTAAACCAAGACACGGCGCCGGGACTGAAGTATCCGCCGCGCGCCGGGCTCTGTCTGGAGACTCAGGGCTGGCCCGACAGTCCCAATCGGCCGGAGTTCCCCTCCGCGGTGCTGAAGGCGGGGCAGCCGTATCATCAGCAGACCACGTATCAGTTCTATCTGCCGTAACAAGGAGAAGCTATGGAGATCCTCTATCAGGACAAGTCCATACTGGTGGCGGTGAAGCCCGCGGGAGTGCTCTCCACCGACGAGCCCGGCGGCATGCCGGAGCTGGTGCGCGAGGCTCTGGGGGACGAGAAGGCCTGCGTCCGGACGGTGCACCGGCTGGATCGGGTGGTCAGCGGCCTCATGGTGCTGGCGCGGAGCCCGAAGGCGGCCTCCCTGCTCTCGGAGCAGATCCGCGCTCACGACTTCGGCAAAACCTATCTGGCGGTGGTCCACGGTGCGCCGGAAAGTCTCAGCGGCACCTATCGGGATCTGCTGGCCAGAGATCCCAACGAGCGGAAGACCTACGTGGCATCCAAACCCGGAAAAGGCGTCCAGGAGGCGGTTCTGGACTACGAGGTGCTGGGCTGCACTGATGAGCTCAGTCTGGTGAAGATCTATCTCCAGACCGGCCGCACCCACCAGATTCGCTGCCAGTTCTCCAGCCGGGGGCTCCCCCTCTGGGGCGACAAAAAATACAGCACTCTGCCGGACGCGGGGCCCATCGCCCTCTGGAGCCACGCCCTCCACTTCGCCCACCCGGACACCGGCGAAATCTTATTCTTCGAGCAGCAGCCCCCGGCCATCGCGCCGTGGACTTATTTCACCACAAATCAGGAGTGATTCTTTTGGACATCGTACAGCTTTGCGAAATCGGGATGCTGGTGGCCTTCGGATTTTCCTGGCCCTTCAACATCATCAAATCCTGGCGTTCCCGGACGGCCAGGGGCAAGAGCGTGGCCTTTGAGTTCATTGTGGTCTTCGGCTATCTGGTGGGCCTTCTGGGCAAGTTCATCACCTATGCCCGCACCGGCGTCTGGGCCTACTCCATCTGGTTCTACTTCGCCGACATCGCCATGGTGTCCATCGACATCGCCCTCTATTTCCGCAACACCGCCCTGGATCGGAAGGCCGAAGGATGAAAAAGGAACAGTACGAAAAAATCAACGCCTGGTTTGAGCAGAAACCCAAAAGGCTCCATCTGCTGAAATCCGCGGATGTGTTCTGCGTGGGCTGCGCGGTGGCGGCGGTGCTGGAGCAGCTGTTCCGGTTTCGGATGGAGAATCCGGCGCCCACCATTCGCTTCGCCCTCACCTGCGGCGTGCCGCTGGTGCTGCTCAGCGCGGCGCGGAAATTCATCAACGCCCCCAGACCCTACGAGGTCTATGATCTCCAGCCGCTGATGCCCAGAGAGAGCCCCGGCAGGAGCTTTCCAAGCCGCCACGTGTTCTCGATTTTCGTCATCGCGGGCTGCTATCTCCACCTGCTTCCCGGCGAAGGCGCGGTACTTTTATTACTGGGTGTAATCTTAGCCGCCCTCCGCGTGCTGGCGGGACTCCACTTTGAAAAGGACGTGATCGCCGGCGCGGTGATTGGATTGCTGTCCGCCTTTGTGGGCTACGATTTGATTCCCTGAACATTTTATGGAAGAATGTACAGGTTTTCGTCATTTTTTACAAAATTTTAGCATATTTTTTTGATTCCCCTGTTTGTTATTTTACAAACAGGGATTTTTAACATTTTAATCAACTTTTGTCGTTTAACAGGCTTCGGTTGCCATATGCTAACCAAATGTTGTTATTATAATAACGAAACAGACTATTGAATATTTTTAATCCTTCCTGTATGATTACACATGTAACCTGTTTATTATGGCGGCATAACAAAAATTGCCGCACAAATCGGAAAAGGATGCGATCAAATGGAACAGAAGGACTACCAGCAGATTGACGAGATCCTCGACAAGTACGACCGCGACAAAGCCCGCATCATCACGATCATGCAGGAGGTGCAGAACATCTACCGCTACCTGCCCCAGGACGTGCTGAGCTACATTGCCAAAGCGGTGGACATGAGCGAGTCCAAGCTCTACGGCGTGGCCACGTTCTACTCCAACTTCGCTCTGACCGGCAAGGGCAAGTACGTGCTGAAGGTATGTCGCGGCACCGCCTGCCACGTCCGCAAGAGCGGCAACGTGCTACGCGCGCTGTATGAGGCCACCGGTCTGAACGAGGAAAAAACCACAACCGACGACGGCCTGATCTCCATTGAGATTGTCTCCTGCCTCGGCGCCTGCGCGCTGAGCCCCGTCGTCATGGTCAACGACACGGTTCACGCCGCCATGACCGCCGACAAGGCCAAGGATCTGGTGGATGAGCTGAGAGCGGAGGGTTAAGATATGGTCAACAGAATCGAATCCCAGGCCGCGCTCCAGGCTGAGCAGGCGAAATACGCCGCCGCTCTGAAGCTGGAGACGCGCCGCGTGCTGATTTGTACCGGCACCGGATGTCTCGCCAGCGGCGGACTGAAGATCTATGAGGCCCTGCAGAACCGTCTGAAGGCCCTGGGCATCCCCGTTGAAGTCGTTCTCGACGGCGAAGTCCACGGCGAGAGCGTCGGCGTGCGCAAGACCGGCTGCCACGGTCTGTGCGAGTTCGGCCCCATGCTCCGCATCGAGCCCCAGAACTGGGTCTATGTGCGCGTGCACGAGTCCGACGTGGACGAGATCGTGGAAAAGACCCTGGTGGGCGGCGAGTTCATCGACCGTCTCGGCTACCAGAAGGACGGCAAGGTCTTCAAGGCCCACGACGACATCCCCTTCTACAAGAAACAGACCCGCCGGGTGCTGAGTCTCTGCGACACCATCGACGCCCAGTCTCTGGAGGATTACCTGGCCTTCGGCGGCTACTCCGCCACTGCGAAGGCGCTGTTCGAGATGCAGCCCGACGAGATCATCAACGAGATCACCGAATCCGGCATCCGCGGCCGCGGCGGCGCAGGCTTCCCCATGGGCAAGAAATGGTCCCAGGTGGCCGCCCACGACGAGCCCGTGAAGTACATCGTCTGCAACGGTGACGAGGGCGACCCCGGCGCCTTCATGGACCGCTCCTGCATGGAGGATAACCCCCACCGTCTGCTGGAGGGCATGATCATCGCCGGCATCGCCACCGGCGCCACCGAGGGTTATATCTACGTCCGCGCCGAGTACCCCACCGCCGTCGAGCGTCTCACCAAGGCCATCGAGCAGGCGGAGGCCGCCGGTCTCCTGGGCGACAACATCCTCGGCAGCGGCAAGAGCTTCCACATGCACATCAACTGCGGCGCCGGCGCCTTCGTCTGCGGCGAGGGCTCCGCGCTGACCGCCTCCATCGAGGGCAACCGCGGCATGCCGAGAACCAAGCCTCCGCGTACCGTGGACAAGGGCCTCTTCGGCAAGCCCACCTGCCTGAACAACGTGGAGACCCTGGCCAGCGTCTCCGGCATCATCGAAAACGGCGCCGCCTGGTACAAGTCCCTCGGCACCGAGGGCAGCACCGGCACCAAGGCCTTCGCTCTCGCCGGCAACGTGGTGAACACCGGCCTGATCGAAGTTCCCATGGGCATCACCCTCCGCGAAATCGTCTACGACATCGGCGGCGGCATCAAAAACGGCAAGGACTTCAAGTCCGTCCAGATCGGCGGCCCCTCCGGCGGCTGCCTGACCAAGGAGCACATGGACATCCCCATGGACTTCGATAGTCTGAAAAAGGTCGGCGCCATCATCGGCTCCGGCGGTCTGGTGGTCATGGACGAGGACACCTGCATGGTGAACATCGCCCAGTTCTTCATGAACTTCATCTGCGAGGAATCCTGCGGCAAGTGCACCCCCTGCCGTGAGGGTACCACCCGCATGAACGATATCCTCACTGCCATCACCAAGGGCAACGGCAAGATGGAGGACATCGAGGAGCTGCGCGATCTGGCCCAGACCATCAAGATCTCCTCGCTCTGCGGCTTGGGCAAGACGGCGCCGAACCCGGTGCTCTCCACCCTGCAGAACTTTGAGGAAGAGTACATCGAGCACATCCGCGACAAGCGCTGCCGCTGCGGCACCTGCAAGGATCTGAGCAGCTACCACATCACCGAAAAGTGCATCGGCTGCACCAAGTGTGCCCGCAACTGCCCGGTGGGCGCCATCTCCGGCGAGGTGCGCAAGCGCCACACCATCGATCCCGGAAAGTGCATCAAGTGCGGCACCTGCAAGGCCGGCTGCCCGGTCGGCGCGATCAAGGAGGGTTAAGCCATGGCGGATAAGAAAATGTTCATCGACGGAGTCGAGTGTCCGTTCACCAACGAGCGCAACGTGCTGGAAGTCGCCAAAAACAACGGCATCGACATTCCTTCCCTTTGCTACTGCGAAAACCTGAGCATCTACGGCGGCTGCCGTATGTGCATCGTGGAAAACGAGCGCGGCGGCCTGGACGCTGCCTGCTCCATGAAGCCCCGTGACGGCATGCAGATCTTCACCTACACCGAGAAGGTCCTCAAAAGCCGCCGCACCACCCTGCAGCTGCTGCTGAGCAGCCACCGTGCCGACTGCGTCACCTGCGACATGAGCGGCAAGTGCAAGCTGCAGGAATATGCCCACCGCTACAACGTGGACTCCACCCGCTTCCCCACCAACACCTACAACACCGAGCGCGTGGACGTCTCCAGCCCCTGCATCACCAGAGACCCCAGTAAGTGCATCCTCTGCGGCCTGTGCGTCCGGATGTGCGACGAGGTGCAGAACATCGGCGCCATCGACTTCACCCAGCGCGGCAAGAAGGCCTACGTGGCCCCCGGCTTCGGCAAGATGCTCTCTGAGACCAACTGCGTCGGCTGCGGCCAGTGCGCGGCGGTCTGCCCCACCGGCGCCATCACCGTGGTCAACCAGATCGAGAAGTTCTGGAGCATGCTCCACGACAAGAACAAGAAGGTCGTCGTCCAGTACGCGCCCTCCGTCCGTGTGGGTATGGCCGAGGAGTTCGGCATGCCCGCCGACACCGCCGTCACCGGCAAGCTGGTCACCGCCCTGAAAATGCTGGGCGCCGACGTGGTCTACGACACCAACCTCACCGCCGACCTGACCATCATGGAGGAGTCCGCCGAGTTCTTCGAGAAGGTCAAAAACGGCGACAAGCTGCCCATGTTCACCTCCTGCTGCCCCGGCTGGATCCAGCACGTGGAGCACAAGCATCCCCACCTGATGCCCCAGGTCTCCACCGCCGGCAGCCCCATGGAGATGTTCGGCGCTCTGATCCGCCAGCAGTTCAAGGACGAGGATGTCTACTCCGTCGCCATCATGCCCTGCTCCGCCAAGAAGTTCGAGGCCCAGCGCCCCGAGCTGGAGAAGGACGGCAAGCGTCTGATCGACCTGGTCATCACCACCCAGGAGCTCAACCGCATGATCAAGGAGGCCGGCCTCAACTTCGCGGCCCTGCCCGAGTCTGAGCCCGACTCCCCCCTGGGCAAGTACACCGGCGCCGGCGTCATCTTCGGCGTCACCGGCGGCGTCACCGAGGCGGTCATCCGCCGCGTTCTCGACGACGCCAGCCCAGGAACCCTGCAGACCATCGCCGAGTGCGGTGTCCGCGGTCTGGAAGGCATCAAGGCATTCGAAGTCAGCGCCGGTGATCTGAAGCTCCGCATCGCGGTGGCCAACGGTCTCGGCAACGCCGACAAGCTGATCGCCAAGGTGGAGAGCGGCGAGGAATACTTCGACTTCATCGAGGTCATGGCCTGCCCCAACGGCTGCATCGGCGGCGGCGGACAGCCTCCTGCCTCCAACGCCCGGAAGAGAGAGCGTTTCAACGCCATCTTCAAAGAGGACGACCGTCTGGAGCTGAAGATCCCCCAGCAGAACCCGGATCTGCAGTACGTCTACGACGAGCTGATGAAGGGCCGTGCCCACGAGCTGCTGCACATCCACTACCCGCTCCACGGCGACCACCACTAAGACATAAGAAAAAGAACCTCCACCCGGGGGTTCTTTTTTTGCCGCGTTTCCACGTCACTGCAGCCCCCAATTTGCACTTCCCGCGGTTTTGTGCTACAGTATACGGGTATCATTTTTGAAGGAGTTACGCTTATGAAGGGCGGACGAAACAAGACGCTGGACACCTCCATCGAGGAGGGCGCAAAGTATCTGGAGCGCTGCATCCGTCTCCGCGAAAAGGCGGATATTCAGGCCGTCACCGACAAGACCATCCTGGGCGACGCCTTCGAGGTGCTGCCGCTGCTGCCGGAGAAAAGCGTGGATCTGCTGATCGCGGACCCGCCCTACAACCGGACGAAGTACTACAACGGCCGCCGGTTCTCCAAAACAGATGCCGAGGCCTACGCGGACTTCACCCGCCGCTGGCTGGCGCTTGTTCAGCCCCTTTTAAAACCCGACGCCTCCGTCTACGTCTGCTGCGACTGGGAGAGCAGTCTCATCATCGGCAGCGTCCTGCCGGAGTTCTTCACCGTCCGCAACCGGATCACCTGGCAGCGGGAAAAGGGCCGGGGCGCCGCCGCCAACTGGAAAAACGGCATGGAGGACATCTGGTTCGCCACGGTCAGCGACGACTATGTGTTCCATCTGGACGCGGTGCGCCAGCGCAGGCGGGTCATCGCCCCCTATCGCGCCGACGGAGCGCCCAAGGACTGGCAGGAGACCGAGAGCGGCAGCTTTCGGGACACCTGCCCCTCCAACTTCTGGGACGACATCACCGTGCCCTTCTGGTCGATGAAGGAGAACACCGCCCACCCGACCCAGAAGCCGGAAAAGCTGCTGGCGAAGCTGCTGCTGGCGAGCTCCGACCCGGGCGATCTGGTGCTGGATCCCTTCCTGGGCTCCGGCTCCGCCAGCGTCACGGCGAAGAAGCTGGGGCGGCACTACCTCGGCATCGAGCGGGAGGCGCAGTACTGTCTCTGGGCCGAGCAGCGCCTCGAAATGGCGGAGACTGACCCGACTATCCAGGGCTACACCGACGGGGTCTTCTGGGAGCGCAATTCTAACCCGAAAAAGTAACCAATGAAGGAGCAAACCATGTACGACGAACTGACACAGGTAGACATCGATAAAATGCAGGCCGAGCTGGACGAGCGGGTGCACAAGCTGCGCCCGAAGCTCATCGAGCAGGTGCAGATCGCAAGGGGCTTCGGGGATCTCAGCGAGAACTTCGAATACAAGGCCGCCAAGCAGGAGAAAAACCGCAACGACAGCCGGATCCGGTATTTGGAGCGGATGATCAAGACCGCAAAGGTCATCACCGCCAAAGAGGGCGACGGCGTGGCCCTCTTCGACACCGTCACCCTCTGGGTGGAGGAGGATCAGGAGGAGCAGGTGATCACCCTGGTCACCACCCTCCGGCAGGACCCGCTCCACGACAAGATCAGCAAGGAGTCGCCGCTGGGCCGGGCCATCCTCGGCAAGAAGGTCGGCGACATCGCCCACGTCCAGGTGAACGACAGCTACGGCTACGACGTGGAGATCCGCAAGATCGAAAAGGGCGAGGACGACGAGAGTCTGTCCATCGGAAGCTACTGAGTGCATCCGCCATGCATCTCTAAATTTTCCAACAAGTCAAAATGCAAAATCACCTCAACCGATGATGGCTGAGGTGATCATATTACGGTTCTTGATTTGATTCATGAGATCATTTTTAAGCTCTATTATTGATAACTCTGAATTGATATGATACAATTGACCAAACACACGGTTATACCTTTCGCATGAATTGAGTTTGTGAGTGATATTATGGGATCAAAGACAGGGCGACAAACGCATCAAAAAACAGAAAACTATTCCAACATCACGTCTTGCTTTATTGGTGTTCTTATTTCCGTCTACCTGTTCTCCTTTGGTAACGGAGGCTACGAAGCAATAGACGTTACGAAAAGACATCTCTTCTATGTGATATGTGGTGGATATTGCGCAATTGTTACGGTAATGCTGGTATATCAAAACTTGATCCGAAAAAAAACTGGAGTGAGTATTAAGCACATCATTTATAATTCGTATCTTGCGCAGTTGTTTGCGGTGCTGTATCTGCTGTTTACGCTGATATCAACGGTCACCTCACCGTATCATCAGTTCGCATGGGTTGGCGCATCGCGTGGAGAAGGGTTTATTACAATTGCGCTCTATTGCCTGACATTTGTCTATGTTGCGCAATATGTAAAAATCAGTCAATGGATGGTCTATGCGCTGGGGGTGTCCTGCGCAGTTCTGTCGTGTATATGTTTGCTGCAAATGAAGTCTGTAAACGTCTTCTCTCTGTACCCAGACGGATATACCTACTGGGATGGTGATGTTGCCTATAATGGAAAGTATATTGGAACAATTGGAAACATCGATCATTTTAGCGCTTTTCTTAGCCTTGCAATCCCGGTTTTATGGTGTGCGGTCCTGAGAATGCGGGACAAAAAACGATTTGTGCTATGCATTCCGCTTGTCCTGCTGTTGATTGTTCTTGTTCGGATCAGAGTAGCTGCAGGATTGCTGGCTGTGTCTGTAGGCGCGATTCTCTGCCTTCCGTTTGTGATTCCCACTTCAAAAAGAAACAGAGGCATCATGCTCCTGTTTCTGGTTGTGCTAATATCTTTTGGTATATTCTTTGTACGTGCGCATGATTTTGACAATCAGACCCTTCATGAGGCACATGCAATGCTAAGTGGAGACTGGGATCCATCGTATGGGAGTGGAAGACTGCATATTTGGAGCGAGGTATTAAAAAAGTCTGTAAACCGTTTGGCGCTTGGATATGGCCCGGATACCATGATTTATGTCAGACTTGAACCGTTCCAAAGATACGATGACGCGCTTGGGAAAACGATCATCAGCTTGATAGATGCCGCCCACAATGAGTATTTAAACATTCTTTTCCATCAAGGTATTTTTGCTCTGTTTGCCTATCTTTGTATGATTATGGTTTCTCTAACAGGCTGGGTAAAAAAGGCAGAAACGAGTGTGCCGGCTGCAATTTGTGGGTGCGGTATCGTATGCTATTGTATTCAGGCGTTTTTTGGAATCAGCCAACCCATTACATCCCCATTTTTCTGGGTGCTTTTGGCCTTGTTGGTTAATAGCTGCAATATTCGCATTGCTTCTGTTTTGCGGTAAAACTATTGACGATCAAACATCTTATTTTAAAGGAGGAAAAACGCAAATGAATGAATCTGTTTCGACGAAAAGAGATTATTCCGGCATCATCGGAATAGGTATCGTTTTGATTCTCTTGGCTGTTATATTGCCACTGAGCATCAACGCGGTTGCGGCTGGGGATCCAGACTTCAGTGATGCTTACCAGTTGACACTCGAGCGCACAGTAAACATTCAAGTCAACTCGCCTGATGAATTTCCGGTCTTATCCTTCACTCCAGATGAGACGGGGAAGTATTTGCTGCAAATAACGACTTCTAGTATATTACATATTCGCGGCAGTGTTGATGAATATAGTAGATCTGGTAATAATGAAAGCGTTGTAACGGAAGGGACCATTCTTGGAGATTATTATATTTCTTCCACCTGGGATGTGGGTTATCAGTATAAGGATGTTGGCTTGGAGGCTGGCAGGACTTATTATTTTGTAACAGCTCAGGACAGCAGATACTCATTTGGACGAGGACAATTGGCGTGTTCGATTACAAAGATCAGTAATGAAGAGACCCAAACCAACTTTGTCGACTTGTTGCTCGACCAGAAACGTAGTGCTCGAGTAGACTCTGAGGATGACTTTCCGGTTTTCCTCTATACACCAAGCGAATCGGGAAAATACACATTGCAAATCACGACCTCGAGTGGGTTGTATATTAACAGGGATTTATATAAGCTCTCAGCGAAAAACGACGATGCGGATTCTCTGGACCTTGATGAAATCCTTGTAGGAAAAAATTACTATTCCTCAGGCAATGATGGCTACGAGTATAATGGTGTTTATTTGAAATCCGGTAATACTTACTTATTTGTCACCTCTCAGGACAGCAGATACTCTTTCGGACCGGGAACGGTAAGCTGTCTGCTAAAGAAGGAAGATACGACACCTCATCATGAAGGTGACTATCCTTTAATGCTCGGACAAACAACGAGTATTCGAGTTGATTCGCCTGGTGATTTTCCGATAATCTCGTACACACCAAGTGAATCAGGTGAATACTTACTGCAGATAACTACATCAAGTAGCTTAAATGTCAGCGGTACGGTTGAGACCTATAAAAAGAACGGCAATTCTGGGGCTGTGAGTCCGTCAAGTTGGATTCGCGGAGATTATTTCTTTGATTTTATCGACAGAGATTTTGGAGACAGTTATATTGTGGGTTATGATTTCAAGAACCTTAGGCTTGAAGCAGGAAATACCTACTACTTTGCTACGGCACAGGACAGCAGATACTCGTTTAATCCGGGACAACTGAACTGCCTCATTACCAAAACAAGAGATGACCCAGGTTTGACAGCAGAAGACTTGATCGGCACATATGGTGATACTGGTCTTAAAGTTGTTGCAACGACAGTTGGTAACAGTCCGCTAAGCTTCTCAGTTATCACAGGGAAGGATGTTGTATCTGTTGACGAAAAAACAGGGCAATTAACAGTTTATAAAGCAGGAACAGCAATAATAAGAGTCACAGCCGCAGAGACTGCTGCTTATTGCGAAGCAACAACTGAAGTAACGGTTGAAATTCACGAAGAGACACGCAACCCGTTTAACGATGTCAAACAGGGGGCATACTACTACGATCCTGTCCTTTGGGCAGTAAATCACCGGCCTCAGATCACGAATGGCACTGGTCCCAACAACTTTAGCCCGGAAAACACCTGCACACGAGGCCAGATTGTGACATTCTTGTGGCGTGCAGCGGGAGAACCAGAACCGAAGTCTACAAATAACCCCTTCACAGATGTTTCAAAGGCAGCATATTATAATAAAGCAGTCCTTTGGGCTGTAGAGCAAGGCATCACAAATGGTACGAGTGCAACAACATTTAGCCCAAATGATCCTTGTACACGCGCTCAAGTTGTAACATTCTTGTGGCGCTTTGAGCATGAACCAGACGCTGTTGGGACGAATCCGTTTACGGATGTTCCTTTTGGTCAGTATTACACAAATGCTGTTTTGTGGGCTGTTTCCAATGGTGTTACAAATGGCTCGAGTGCTTCAACATTCAGTCCAGACAATCCTTGCACGAGAGGGCAGATTGTCACATTCTTGTATCGAGATATGAAATAATCAAAGATCGTTCAATGCTATTCAAGTTCTAAGCCCAAACAAAAAAAACCACCCTCTCGGGTGGTTTTTTCTTTGGAAGTATCGGCTTACTTGTGGCCCATCTTCTTCATGCCTTCCTTGCCGAAGTGAAGCTCTTTCAGGCCCTCGACCTCGTCGCAGACAGGCTTGAAGCTGCAGCTGGCGCAATCCAGATCCTCGGGCAGACCTTCCAGAATCTTGTTCATGGTCTTGGTGACCTCTTCGCTCTTCTTGGCAGTCTCCACAAGCTTCTTGTAATCCACGGAGGGATCGGTGATGAAAATGAGCTTGACGGACTGGATGTTGGGGTTGGTGTGGTACTGTTTGATGTAGTCGGCGCCGACGCTCTTGAAGCTGATGCCCTTCTTGATGGCCTGCTTGCTGACGCGGACCTGCTCGCGGTGGCTCTCGGGGCTGACGCGGTTCATGTAGCCCTCGGGGAAGACGTGATACTTCACGAACTCCATGTTCTGGATGGTGTTGAAGGCTTCCTGCTCGTCCTTGCTGATCTCCTTGACCGCCAGGAACGCGATGCGGGCGAAGGTGGAGTCAGACTTGATCTCCTTCAGATCGGGGCCGTAGAGCAGGATCTCGTCGCCGGAGACCAGGCTGTGATCGTCGGTCACGCAGGTGAAGTTCACGGCTGCCTTGCCGCTTCCGCCCAGCTCAAAGGCGGCGTCCTTCATCATGACCAGCTCGCTGGCGCCGGTGTCCTTCCATGCGTCGCGCTCGCTGTAAGCCCACTTCTGCTTGGGGGTACCGAGCTGTTTCATCGTATCGTTAATAAAGCTGTTATAAAGATCCATGATTGTTCCTCCTGTCAGATTCGGTCAATTGTTCAGATGATTTCCAGTGCCTGCAGGGCCTGCTTGACGCCGACCATGATGTTGGAATCTTCAGGCAGCTCGAACACGCTCTTGCCCTGGATGTCGTTGGCGGCGTGCAGCGGATCGGTGGGGATGAAGGCCAGATTCTCGACGTTCTCCAGCTTGATGAGATCATTCATGCTGGGATCCACCACGCGGTTGCAGATGATGCCGATGCGCTCATATTTGATCAGCTCGTCGGCCACTTCCTTGATCTCCTTGCAGACGTTCACGCCCTTGGCGCTCTGGTCGGTGATCAGGATCAGGTGGGTGACCTCGTCCAGGACGCGGCGGCTGATCTGCTCAATGCCGGCCTCGCAGTCGATGACCACGTAGTCGAAGTCGCCGGCCAGCATGCTGATGACTTCCTTCAGATAGGAGTTCACCGAGCAGTAGCAGCCCGCAGCCTCGGGACGGCCGATGGCCAGGAAGCTGAAGCCCTCGCACTCCACCATGGTGTCGAAGATGCGGAAGCGGGCCTCGTTGAGGATCTCGATAGCCTGGCGGTACTCGCCGCGCTCCGAGGTCTCGATGACGGCGTTGCGGATGTCGTCCAGGGTGTGCTCGACGTGGATGCCCAGCGCGGTGCTCAGACCGATGGCGGGGTCGGCGTCGATGGCAAGGATGCGCTTGCCGGGGTGTGCGTCCACCAGATGGCGGACGATAGCGGAACACAGAGAGGTCTTGCCCACGCCGCCTTTACCGGCCACGGCAATGATTTTGGCTTTGGTCTTGTTTTCGTCCATGGAATTCCCTCCGATTATCTCAAATTGTTTTTTCTTTCATTCCGTATTGGCGTCCATTAGTCTACACGCCGTATGGTTTTTACCAACTTGATCATATCATAGCAAGGGAATTGGTTTTTGTCTGTGCGTTAGTCACAAAACCGCCGAGTTTTCGCAAAAAAATTATCAATCTTCGAAAAAAGATTGATTTTCAAAGAAAAATTGCGCCGCGCCCAGGGGGAGGGCGCGGCGCGGACTTGCACATTTTTATTGATTAAGGGGAAAAGAAGGGAAGAAAAGGATGTGTGTCTGGTTTACTGGATCTCGAGCCGTCTGGATTCCGGCTTCACCGGAGCCTTCTTCGGCAGGTTCAGGGTCAGGACGCCGTTTTCATAGGCGGCGCTGATGCCCTCCACATCGATCTCGGAGACGTTGAAGCTGCGCTGATAGCTGCCGTAGTAACGCTCCCGGCGGACGTATTCGCCTTCGTCGTCCTTCTCGTCGGTGTTCTCGGCGTGCTCGGCCTTGATGGTCAGGGTATCGTCCTCGATGTCAACGGTGATGTCCTCTTTCTTGAAGCCGGGGAGCTCCGCCTCCAGCTTGTAGCTCTCGCCGGTCTCGCTGATGTCGGTGCGGAAGCTGGCCAGGCTCTGGCTGTTGCCCCAGAAGGCGCGCTGCATTTCCTGCATCTCGCGGAAGGGATCAAAGGGACGCATATGATAGCTTCTTCTCTCGATGGGCATGATTTCGAACATTTTATATTCCTCCTAGAATTTTAATACAGTGTTACGAGTTTTGCGGGATCGTTTTATCTATCTCGCTCTTTCTGATATATAAATTACTCCACAAAAATGAATAAATATCCCGAATTTTATGAACAAATTGTTAATATTAGCACTCAAAATAATAGAGTGCTAAAACATCGGCGTGTGAAGTGTCATCGATAGCATATCCAGAGGATGGATTTCTATACAACGGGATAAATTCCAGTTTGTAGGGGACGGCGTCCTCGACGTCCCGGCGGTATTTGTTGGATTACGAAGCGTGTGCGGCGAATTGGGAACAGGTACGAATTCGCCTGAAATCAATCAGTCTGACTACTTCATTCTGCGTGGGACGTCGAGGACGCCGTCCCCTACGGGTTCTATCCAACTGCTCACTAAACTCCCAATTTACCACTCCATTTTAAAAGAAAACCACGCTGCAGAGTTTTCCGCAGCGTGATGGTTTCTATGGTGTTTTTTACTTCTTGGTGACGGTGCAGCTGGTGACCTTGCCGACGATGCCGTAATCCGCGGCCAGGTTGTTCAACTTGCGCATGAGGCGCTCCTTCTGGCTGTTGACGATGGTGACAGCCAGCTTCTCCTTCTGGTTCTTGTTCATGGCCTTCAGCACGCCCTTGACGATCTTGGTGGTGGCCTCGGGGGTCTTGCAGGCCAGCTTCAGCGCGGGGTTCAGGTCGCCGTTCTTGCTCAGCGTCTCGAACACCAGCGGCAGCTGGGAGTCGAGGCGGTCGGAATAGTCAATATCTTCTACGGTGAAAGTAATCTCAATCATTTTGGTTCCTCCTGTATCAGTCTCTGTTTGACACAATGAAGGTATTATAGCAGATATTTTTTGCGATTTCTACCCCAAAACCGCCTAAACTGTGCTACAATGGAAAAAAAGAAGTTGGGAGGTATGCTCATGTCCGCGAGAACGAAGCGTCTCGTCGCGCTGCTGCTTGTAATGGTCCTGCTGCTCGCGGGCTGCGGCAGCCTGAACTTCTCCAGCGCCGAGGCCCCGGAGATCATCACCACCGACGGCAGCACTCTGGGGGATCGGACCCCCTGGTGCACCGCCAACCCGGATCTGGCAGCGGAGCTTCGCGCCGCCATCGAGCGGGAGGAGAACGTGACCATCCAGGGCTGGGACACCGAAGTGATCGCCGCCTGCCTGGACGAGCTGATGGAGGAGCCGGAGCTGTTCTGGTTCCGGGGCTACCACATCACCGCCACCACCGGTCTGCGCACCACGGCGGAGATCACCTTCACCTGGCTCTACGAGGACGGTCCCGCGAAGTATCAGGCTCTCTGCGCCAAGAGCGACGAGATCCTGCAATACGCCCCGGTGTGGGATGACTACGAGCTGGCATTGTACCTTTACGAGTGGCTGGAGCGGAACGTGACCTACGCCGAGAACGAGGGCTACGACCAGACTTCCTATGCCGCCATCTGCGAGGGCAGCGCGGTCTGCGGCGGCATCGCGGACGCCTTCGCCTTCCTGATGCGGTACGCGGGGCGGGACGCCTGCACCGTCACCGGCGACGCCTGGCAGGACGGAGAGAAGTCCACCCACGCCTGGAACTACGCGGTGCTGGACGGCGCCGTCTACGGCTTCGACCCCACCTGGGACAATACGGATATGTATGACGCCAACGGTGTGGAGTATCAGGCCCACGACTGGTTCGCCCTCACCAGCGAGCAGATGAACACCGCCCACACGCCGAACACCGCGAATGCCATCACCGCCACCGCCAACGCGGACAATTACTATATCCGCCAGAACTGCCTGATCACCGAGGACAGCATGGACGCGGTCTACAACGCCATCCAGCCGCAGTTTGCCGCCGGCAGCAATGCCCTCACCTTCCGATGCGCCAGCAGGACCGTGTTCGACACCGTCTGCTTCCGGCTGTTCGATCTGCAGGAGATCTCCTCTGTCCTCAGAAGGATGGGCGCCATCGGCTACGGGAATTACACGCTGACCTATACCCAACAGCCCGATTTGTTTTCTGTGACCATTTATTTGTGAGATTTGACGGAAATTCTTTGAATTATTTAATAATTCCCGTCAAGTCGCACAATAATAATGGCTGAAGTTTTGGCATCCCGTCAATTGACGGAGCGGGTCTTTATGCGTATAATGAAATCAGAAAGCAGGTGAGGGACACCAAAACCCCATAAAGCTTTCATTAAATAGAAGGTCATTCGAGTTCGACCAGGAGGTGGGTCCCATGTACGAAGTAGACCGGCAGCGACAAGGGATCGCAAAGCCGGAGATGGCGATTTGACGCAGGTGGAATCTTACGAATGCGAGATCGAGAATGACAAAATCCAAGAAAGAGAGGTTTCAATGATGGAACCGATCATCCAGGCGTAGCCCCGTACTTTTAGAAGGAAGAAAGTACGGGGCTATTGCTGTGTCAAAACGCATTGCCGCACCGCCATGGAGGCGGTGTTTTGTATTTTAAAAGGCATCTGACGGAGAAGCGGTCGTCCCCTCCCCTTTTGCGCGCATGTTTTCAAAAAAATGGTTGCAATCTCAATGGGTTCATGCTAAAATATGCATTTGTGTGAAAATGTAATTTAAATGAAAGAGTGATCCCAATGGACAAGCTGAGAAACATCGCCATCATCGCCCACGTCGACCACGGCAAGACCACGTTGGTTGACGAGATGCTCAAGCAGGGCGGCGTGTACCGCGAGAATCAGGAGATCGTCGACCGCGTCATGGACTCCAACGCCCTGGAGCGGGAGCGCGGCATCACGATCCTGGCGAAGAACACCGCCGTGCGCTATGGCGACACCAAGATCAACATCGTCGACACCCCGGGCCACGCCGATTTCGGCGGCGAGGTGGAGCGCGTGCTGAAGATGGTCAACGGCGTCATCCTCCTGGTGGACGCGGCGGAGGGCCCCATGCCCCAGACCCGCTTCGTGCTGGGCAAGGCTTTGGAGCTGGGCCATCGCGTCATCGTGGTGGTCAACAAGATCGACCGCCCCGACCAGCGCATCCACGAGGTGGTGGACGAGGTGCTAGAGCTGCTGATGGATCTGGACGCCACCGACGACCAGCTGGACAGCCCCATGCTCTTCTGCTCCGGCCGCAACGGCACCGCCAGCTACTCCCCCGAGGTGGAGGGCAAGGACCTCAAGCCGCTGTTTGACACCATCCTTGACTACATCCCCGCCCCGGAGATGGACACCGAGGCGCCCTTCCAGATGCTGGTCAGCAGCATCGACTACAACGAGTTCGTGGGCCGCATCGCCATCGGCCGCATCGAGCGCGGCACCGTGAAGCAGAATCAGGAGATCGCCGTCTGCAACTTCCACCAGCCCGACGCCGCTCCCCAGAAGGCCAAGGCCGTCAGCATGTATCAGTTCGAGGGCCTGAACCGCGTCCCGGTCACCGAGGCCACCGCCGGCAACATCATCGCCATGAGCGGCATCGGCGACATCACCATCGGCGACACCATCTGCGCCACCGACTGCGTGGAGCCCATCGAGTTCGTGAAGATCAGCGCCCCCACCCTGGAGATGACCTTCTCCGTCAACGACGGCCCCTTCGCCGGCCGCGAGGGCAAGTTCGTCACCAGCCGGCAGATCCGTGACCGTCTCATGCGGGAGACGCTGAAGGACGTGAGCCTCCGGGTCACCGAGATCGAGAACGCCACCGACTCCTTCAACGTGGCGGGCCGTGGCGAGATGAGCCTCTCCATTTTGATCGAGACCATGCGCCGGGAGGGCTATGAATTCCAGGTTTCGCCCCCCCGCGTACTGTATCAGACCATCGACGGCAAGCAGTGCGAGCCCATCGAGCGTCTGGTGGCCGACGTGCCCACCGAGGCCTGCGGCGCCGTCATCGAAAAGCTCTCCAGCCGCAAGGGCGAGCTGCAGGAAATGCTGCCCATCGGCAAGCGCACCCGTCTGGAGTTCCTGGTGCCCAGCCGCGGTCTGTTCGGCTATCGGAACGAGTTCCTCACCGACACCAAGGGCGAGGGCATCATGGGCAGCGTGTTCGACTCCTACGCCCCCTACAAGGGCGATCTGCAGCGCCGGAACACCGGCTCTCTGGTGTCCTTCGAGACCGGCGAGAGCGTGACCTACGGTCTGTTCAACGCTCAGGAGCGCGGCCAGCTGTTCATCGGCGCCGGCGTGCCCGTCTATGAGGGCATGGTGGTGGGCTCCTGCCCCAAGGCCGAGGACATCAGCGTCAACGTCTGCAAGAAAAAGCACCTGACCAACACCCGCGCCGCCGGCAGCGACGACGCCCTCAGACTGGTGCCGCCGAAGCAGATGAGTCTGGAGCAGTGCATGGAGTTCCTGGCGGACGACGAGCTTTTGGAGGTCACTCCCAAGAGCCTCAGAATCCGCAAGCGCATTCTCGACCACAGCCAGAGAATGAAGGCCACCCACCAGAAGGGCTAAATCATCATAAAAATACCACCTGCTGAGGTTGCTCTCCGCAGGTGGTTTTTTGTTGTTTGGTTTTAATATTATGTCAACCGGTCTCGCCGAGCTCCAGGGGCCGCGTCCATTGCATCTCCAGCTTGACCTCCCCGGTGGCGGGGTCGGTGGACTCGGAGACCACGGAGAAGCCCTCGCGGGTATAGAACCGCACTGCCCGCTGGTTCTTCTGGAACACCTGCAGCCGGAGGCTGTCGTTGCGCTGCTTGACGAAGTCCAGCAGCCGCTTGCCGAGGCCCTGGGACTGGAGCCGCTGATCCACGAAGAACCCGGCGATCCGATCCTCTCTCAGGCCGATGAAGCCAAGCACACTGTCCTCGCCGCCGGCCTCACCGTCCACCACGTAGACGTCCCCCTCCTTGAGGGTGTCCAGGACGGACTGGGCCTTCTGATTGAAATAGGACTCCGGCAGGAAGCTCTGGGCGCCCCGGTCGGACTGGCGCCAGATGCGCATGAGCTGCTCGGTCTCCCCCGGCTGGGCGGCGCGGGTCTGGAGGGTGTCCTCGGTGATGGCCACCCGGAACTGGGTCTCGTAGAGCTCGGTGTAGACGCCGCCGGCGCCCACCAGCTCGCTGTGCTGGCCCCGCTCCACGATCTCGCCGTCCTTGACCACCAGGATCTCGTCGGCGGCCAGAATGGTGGAGAGTCGGTGGGCGATGAGGATGCTGGTTCTGGACTGGATCAGCGGATCCAGCGCGTCCTGGATCTTCCGTTCCGAGATGGAGTCCAGGGCCGAGGTGGCCTCGTCGAAGATCAGCAGGGCGGGATCCTTCAAAAGGACTCTCGCAATGGAGATCCGCTGCTTCTCGCCGCCGGAGAGTTTTAAACCCCGGTTGCCGACCATGGTGTCCAGGCCCTCCTCCTGCTTGGCCACAAAGTCCAGGATGTTGGCGTCCCGGCAGGCCTGCAAAAGCTCCTCGTCGGTGGCGTCGGGCTTGGCGTAAAGGAGGTTATCCCGGATGGTGCCGTTGAAGAGATAGGTCTCCTGGCTGACGATGCCCACGTTCCGTCTGAGGAAGTGGAGATCCAGCTTGCGCACGTCGATACCGTCGAATTTGACCGAGCCGCGCTCCACATCGT
The DNA here is from genome assembly GCA_900317905.1 of uncultured Eubacteriales bacterium. GTDB lineage: Bacteria > Bacillota > Clostridia > Oscillospirales > Oscillospiraceae > CAG-103. The sequence continues at coordinate 29,321 of ONIN01000014.1, forward strand.
AGAGTCTTGGGATCAGGTTGATGATGGTGCTCTTGCCGCTGCCGGAGGGGCCCACGATGGCGATGCTGCGGCCGTGCTCCAGCTTGAAGTTCACGTCCTTCAAAATCTGCCGCTCGGGGTTGTAGCGGAAGTCCACGTGCTCGAACACCACCTCGCCGTAGGCTTCCTCCGGGGTGATGGCGTCGGGGGCGTTCTGGATCTCCACCGGCATGTCGAAATACTCGAAAATGCGGGTGAACAGCGCCATGGAGCGGATCCAGTCCACCTGGATGTTCAGCAGGTTGTTCACCGGGCCGTACATTCTCCCCAGCAGGGCCACCAGCACGGTCACGTCGCCGACAGAGAGGTTGGAGTCGTACTTCATCATCAGGATGCCGCCCACCAGATACAGCAGCAGCGGCCCCACGCTGGACACCGTGGAGATCACCACCCGGAACCAGCGGCCCGCCATGCCCTCCCGGATGTTCAGATCCACCAGACGGCCGCTGGCCTCCTGATAGGTGGCGTATTCGTCGTCCTCGCGGCCGAAGAGCTTCACCAGAAGCTGACCGGAGACCGAGAGCTTTTCGTTGAGGATGCCGTTGATCTCGTCGTTGCAGCTCTGGGCCTCCCGGGTCAGCATCCAGCGGTTCTTGCCGGCTCTTCTCGTGGGCAGGGCGAACAGCGGCACGATGATGATGCCGATGGTGGCCAGTACCCAGTTTTCCCGATACATGATCACCAGCGCCGCGATCAGGGTGATGCTGTTGGACAGGATGCTGGTGAGGGTGTTGGTGATGACCTCCCGCACGCCGGTGATGTCGCTGGTCATGCGGGTGATGATGTCGCCTTGGTTATTCGTCGTGAAGAAGGCCTGGGACATCTGCTGCATGTGGCGGTACATCTGTCCCCGCATGTCGAAGGTGATGTGCTCGGCGATCCAGCGGTTTAAGTAGTTTTCCGCCACGCCGATCAGGTTCGCCGCCACGGTGACGCCGAAGGACAGCAGGATGTACTGCACCAGCTTCGGCATGCTGCGGGCGATGAGGCCCTCGTCGATGATCCGGCCGGTCAGCACGCTGGGCAAGAGCGTAAACACCGACGACACCAGAATGCACAGCAGCACCAGCGCCATCTGTTTTTTATAGGGCGTCAGCCACGAGAATATCCGCTTTAACAGGGGCCACGTGACCTTCGGACGGTTTTTCATCTCCTCTTCCGTGAGGAATTTGCCGCCGCGTCCGCCGCCGGGACCGGGACCAGGCATGGAGATCTCCCCTTTCCAATCCAAATTCTGCACTTTGTCACATTATACCATTAAATCATCCGGATTTCAATTTCTTTTGACCCGGCTTTTTCCCTGTGGTATGATGAAAAAAACGACGGAGGTGGCACAAATGAAGCTCGTCTGCGTGGGAGATTCCAACACCTATGGCTACGACCCCAGGTCCTTCATCGGGGATCGATATGATGCGAACACCCGCTGGACGGGGCTGCTGAAATCCGCCGGGTTCGAGGTGGTGAATCTCGGCATGAACGGGGCCCAGATCCCCTACCGCCCGGCGTCGGTGGAATATCTGAAACAGCGTCTGGAGCCGCTCCGGCCCATGGATCATGTGACCCTCATGCTGGGGAGCAACGATCTGCTGATGGGATTTTCCCCGGAGCAGGCGGCGCTGCGGATGGCGAATCTTTTGGATCAGCTCTCAGATTATCCGATCCTGCTGATGGCGCCGCCCCGGATGCGGCCCGGCGCCTGGGTGGAAAGCCCGGAGATCGTCGAGGCTGTGGAAAAGCTCGCGTCCCACTGCGCAGCGCTGGCGAAAAAGCGGGGCCTCCCCTTCTTCGATCCGGGGCTGTGCGATCTCACCTACGACGGGGTGCATCTGTCGCCGGAGGGACACAGACAGTTCGCGGAGAGGTTGATGAATAGGCTGGAGCAGTAAATCGGAGGTTGTCAGCCAGACCCAAAATGTGTCATTGCGAACCAGTCCACAGACTGGTTCGCAATGACAAGTTTTTTACTCTGCTCGATAAACTGCATTTTCCCTCTTTACGAATCGGATTTCATTCGGTATAATACATTTGATTTTTAGAAAGAGAGGCGAATGCACATGAACACTTCCAACGTCCGCCCGGAGAACATGGAGCGGATCACCACCGAAGCCCTGGCCAACGCATTCATCGACGAACAGGTCGCCGCCCTGCGCGCGCAGATCGGAGACGGGAACGTGCTGCTGGCGCTGTCCGGCGGCGTGGACTCCTCCGTGGTGGCTGCCCTGCTGATCAAAGCCGTGGGCAAGCAGCTCACCTGCATCCACGTGAACCACGGTCTCATGCGCAAGGGCGAGAGCCAGCAGGTCATCGACGTGTTCCGGGATCAGCTGGGCGCGAACCTGATCTACATCGACGCCACCGACCGCTTCCTGGACAAGCTGGCCGGCGTCTCTGACCCGGAGACCAAGCGGAAGATCATCGGCGCGGAGTTTATCAATGTGTTCGACGAGGAGGCCGCCAAGCTCTCCGACATTCGCTTTTTGGGACAGGGCACCATCTACCCCGACATCCTGGAGTCCGACGGCGTCAAGGCCCACCACAACGTGGGCGGTCTGCCGGAGGACGTGAAGCTGGAGCTGGTGGAGCCCGTGAAGCTGCTGTTCAAGGACGAGGTTCGTGTGGTGGGCAAGGCTCTGGGTCTGCCGGACAACATGGTTTATCGTCAGCCCTTCCCCGGCCCCGGTCTGGGCGTCCGCTGTGTTGGCGCCATCACCAGAGACCGTCTGGAGGCCGTCCGCGAGTCTGACGCCATCCTCCGCGAAGAGTTCGACAAGGCCGGTCTCGCCGGCAAGGTCTGGCAGTACTTCACCGTGGTGCCGGACTTCACCTCCACCGGCATCACCGACGGCAAGCGCACCGACGCCTGGCCCGTGATCATCCGCGCCGTGAACACCCGCGACGCCATGTCCGCCACCGTGGAGCACCCCGACTGGGCCCTTCTGGACAAGATCACCGACCGCATCACCCACGAGGTCAAGGGCGTCAACCGCGTCCTCTACGACTGCACCCCCAAGCCCACCGCCACCATCGAATACGAATAATTTCGCAAAGCCCGGGAGAGGTTGAAAACACACAGTTTTTGAGCTGCTGACGCCTCTCGTGGCAACGATTTGGCAACACAACCACATTATCCAAAGAATAAGAGCTAACTGATTTTCTTTCGATCAGTTAGCTCTTTTTTTGTTTTACAACTCTATTGCTTTTCTCAAGCCTTTAATGTAAGTGATATTTTCATAATAGTTTTCAAGCTTGAAGTATTTTCCATTAGTAGTTGCAAAGGTTCTTAATTCAGAATGACATGCAACATCCCAAGAGTACACCTCAAACTGCCAGCCTCTCGCACTTAGCCTTTTTGCATCTGCCAAGAATCCTTCTCCTGAATTAATACCTGCTCCATCTCCAGTCAAAAGTGCAACTGTACTCGGCTCGGGATGGTCAAGCGCCAGTCTCAGTAATGCTAATTGTAACACGTGATCAGTAGTATCTGCTTCCCCATCTGTTAAGCTACGAGGAAGCAATGATGGGGTAATTCCCAACTGCCTTACAGCATTCCAAAGAGTGTCTTCTTTTGGAGGTATACTTCCTGAAAAAAAGATGTCATCGATCGTTCGTCCATTTTGAACCAAGTTTAATAGGCCTTTGAAGTACGTACGATAAAGCTTTTTGTCCGCACCGGGTTCCTTCAGAGGAAGAACATGGTTTAGTCCTGCATAATGAATATTCGAATTATCCCAAAAAATATACATCATACCACTCCTTTGTAACTTTATTGTATTGTTGGTGTTTTTACCCAATCTCCAGTTTGATCATATTTCGGATACTGATACCGCCAGGCGTTGTATTCCTCCTGTGTGATCTCTCCGGCCTTCAATTTCGATGCGACCTCATTCCAACTGCGCAGCATCTTATTCAGCTCAACAGCACCGGAGCCGTGAAATACATCTGCACGAAGGCAGACTTCGCCCTGCACCTCTCCGATCTTTAGCCCGTACAGATCCTCAAGCGCAAAAAGCGTATGCATCAGGCCAATATAGCTGTCAATGTCCGGGACGTTCAAAGCAGAGGGAGATACCTCCAGTGCTTGCGCCAGAGAATTGGTCAGATCCTCCTTGGGTGTTCTGGAGCCGGACTCATATTGTGCCATGCGAATATCGGCGGATTTCTCTGGGAAGCCCATCAGGACACCGAGGTATTTTTGCGTCATTCCGCGCAGATTGCGGAAGAATCGAATTCTTTCACCAATCGCCATAGAGAACAGCTCCAATCAATTGAGATAGTATGACTATAGCATATTTGTTTAGACTCGTCAAGAAAAATTAAATAAATTTGTTTAGATTATATAGCAAAAACAGTTGACTATAGCAAAAATGTTTAGTATAATGCGGGTACTAAACAAATTAGTTTAGTTTGCACCTTGAAAACTGAATAGCCGTCCGAAGGGGGATACAACGGGAGCGTCGCCATGAAACGAGCGCACGCCGGGGAAATACGCCGCGGGGAACAACGAGGCAGGAACCGACTTCGGGCAAACGGCAAAGAGACCTGTTCTTTGGCAGAAAACGCATATTTCAAAAGAACTTATATGCAAATCATGCTGACTTGTGGTGAAAAGGGTGTAAAAAAGCCTTTCTCGTCGGCTAGTGAGTGGAGGGGTTTTTACCTTGCGAAGGGAGGTGATGAGAGAAATGGATCTTTTTATGACGGTAGACGATGTGGCAAAGGAACTGGGTATTTCCAAGTCCTATGCATACAAAGTCGTTCAAAGGCTCAATGAAGAGCTGAAAGCAAAGGGTTACCTGACGATCTCCGGTCGGGTCAATCGTACGTTTTTCATGGAGAAATACTGCTATGAAGGAGGAAAATAAAAATGGCAGTTTACAAGGATAACAATTCAAACACATGGCGTGCTGTTTACCGCTATACCGATTGGAACGGTGAGCGGAAGCAGACGCAGAAGCGCGGCTTTCAGACAAAGCGCGAGGCGCAGGCGTGGGAACGCGAGCAGCTATGCAAAACAAGCTCTGAGATGGACATGACGTTCAGCAGCTTCGCAGAACGATACACAGAAGATCTGAAGCCGCGTTTGAAGGAAAACACATGGGCGACGAAAGAGCACATTCTTCAAACAAAGCTGCTCCCATTCTTCGGAAAGCTGAAGATGAGCAGCATCACGCCGCAGCAGGTTATTACATGGCAGAACGATCTGATGAAACGAAAAAATCATAAAGGGAAGCCTTATTCTCAGGTCTACCTGAAAACCATTCACAATCAGCTCAGTGCAATGTTTAACCATGCGGTCAAGTATTACGGGCTCAAAGAGAATCCTTGCAGAGTTGCCGGCAGCATGGGGAAAAGCAAGAGTCATGAGATGCTGTTCTGGACAAAGGAGGAGTATCTGAAGTTCGCGGACGCCATGATGGACAAACCCATGTCGTACTACGCTTTTGAGATGCTGTACTGGTGCGGTATTCGGGAAGGGGAGCTCCTGGCGCTGACGCCGGCGGATTTTGATTTTGAAAAATGCACAGTTTCCATTACAAAATCCTATCAGAGGCTGAAGGGGCAGGATGTCATCACGCCGCCCAAGACCGAGAAAAGCAATCGTGTGATTGCAATGCCGAGTTTTCTGAAAGATGAGATGCAAGATTATCTGCGAATGCTTTATGACGTCGGAGATCACGACAGGATCTTTCAGATCACGAAAAGCTATCTGCACAGAGAGATGGATCGTGGTGCAAAGGAATCGGGCGTGAAACGCATCCGCATTCACGATTTGCGACACAGCCACATTTCGCTTCTCATCGATATGGGATTCAGTGCAACAGCGATTGCGGATCGTGTCGGACATGAAAGCATCGATATTACGTATCATTACGCACATCTGTTTCCGTCCAAGCAGACGGAAATGGCTGACAAACTGAACATGGAAAGGAGTGCTTGAGCATGTCAGCAAAGAACAGAGACGAGAGAAATCGTTGGAGGAATATCACTGTGGGATTTCGAGTTTCTCCCGAAGAGAGTGAGCAGATCAACGCCGCGGTGGCGCTCTCTGGCCTGTCAAAGCAGGAATATTGTTATCGGCGCTGTATGAAGCGTGACATTGTCGTGCAGGGTAATCCGCGCGTGTATAAAGCGCTGCGCAACAGGTTGGACGCAGTGTATTCCGAGCTTTGCCGGATCGAAGCCGGGACCGGCGTAGATCCGGATCTTCTCGCGATCATTCGCATGATGGCAGAGATCCTGAATGGATTGAAGGGAGGATCGGAATGACAGAAAAAGAAAAGGTCGTCCCAAGCGCATCTGTTGGCGCAGATGCAGGACGGCCAATTCCATATGAATCTGAAATCAGTATAGCGCAGCCGGAGGCAGATGGCAAGAAAAACTTTTCGGAGATCATGCGGGAATACAACGCTTTTACGCGGCAGCATGATCCGAATCGGCTCCATGCGGTGACGATCACCGAACTCATGGAGGAAGAGCACGAAACCCGGCCTCCCATCTTGGACGGGCTGCTCTATCCGGGTGTGTATCTCCTCGCCGGGGCAGAGAAAATCGGCAAGTCCTTTCTGGCTCTGCAGCTCGCGTATACTGTCGCAACCGGGCAGTCGCTATGGGGCTTGAAGACCTCCGGCGACGAGGTGCTCTATCTCGCACTGGAGGATACCAATGACCGGCTGCAGCGGCGCTTCTTTCGGATGTTCGATACCGAAACGACAGACCGCATGTATATCGCGATCAACTGCAAACATTTGAGCGAGGGCCTGGTCGAAGAGCTGGAGAGCTATCGTCGGGAGCACCCACACATTCGGCTCATCATCATCGATACGCTCCAGAAGATTCGAGAGGCGTTCGCGGATTGGAGTTATGCCAAGGATTCTGACGTGATCTATGAGCTCAAGCAATATGCAGACGCCAACGGCCTTTGCATCCTGCTTGTTCATCACACACGAAAGCAGAAGGCAAATGACGTCTTCGAGATGATCTCCGGTACCCGTGGTCTGGGCGGAAGCGCGGATGGGGAAATTGTTATGTGCAAGCAGAACCGCACCGATCCATATGCAACGCTGCAGACGACCGGACGGGACGTGATCGATCAGAAGCTGTATCTGAAGCGCGATCCGAAGCGACTGTTATGGGAGTTGGAACGCATGGAAATCGGGTCGGAGATCGAGCCGCCTGATCCACTCTATTCATCCATTGACGCGATGCTCACGCCGGAACATCCACAATGGGAGGGCACTGCATCGGAGCTTAAGGATGTTCTGCAAACAGAACGCAGCGCCAAGTCCCTCGGTATGTGGCTGAAGATCCATCGACAGGAGCTGATGACACGGCACGGCATTCGTTGCACCACGCGCAAAACCAGGGAGCGTAGGACGATTACACTCATGCGGGAGGCGTGACGACTGTGACAACCGTGACGACCTATGACCGCGCATAATAAGTTGTCACAGTCGTCACGGTTGTCACGGTCATGGGCTTAACACAGCCGCAGCCTCGCAGAGCGCGAAGCACTTTTGATGCGCAGTGTCAAAAGTGCTTTTGCGTTACTCTTGACAAGAGTAACAGAACCCGCCGCTGCGCGGCGAAAGGAAGATAGGATGAAAATATTATGTAAACTAATGGGAGACGATACAAATGAAAAGAACCATCAGCGTGATGGTGGGGAAAGGTTCACTGAAGCACAACAGCCGCGAGTTTCTGGCGGCAAATGTGGACCCCGAGCGTACCCACCTGAATATTGAATATTGCAATGATGACATCCGAGATGTGTACCATGATATATTCGATGCAGCTCAGGAGCGGCACAACGAACGTCAGAAGCGTGCGGATCGCCGTATTGAGGACTACTACGAAAAGATCTGTGCCGGCAAACAGGAAAAACCCTTCCACGAGATCATCGTTCAGATCGGCAACTGCAACGACACCGGCGCAACTACAGAGGCCGGGGAGCGCGCTTGTGCTGCGCTGGACGAATACTATCGCGGGTTCCAGGCTCGAAATCCAAACCTCCGAGTCTTCTCCTCACACCTGCATAACGATGAGGCGACGCCGCATATTCACATCGATTTCGTACCGTTTATCACCGGCAGCAAGCGTGGGATGGATACCCGCGTCTCGCTGAAACAGGCGCTGGCAGCGCAGGGCTTCCACGGCGGCACGCGACGAGAAACAGAATGGAGCCAGTGGGTCGAATCTGAAAAACAACAGCTTGCCATTGTCATGGAGCGCCACGGCTTTGAGCGCATGGATCTGGGCACACATGAAAAGCACCTCTCCGTGCTGGAGTATCAGAAGAAGATGCGCGCCGCCGAGGTCAAGGAGCTGGAAAATCGGCTGAATGCTGACTATGAGGAGGCCGGAGAACTGGAAGTGCGCCTCTCTCACCTGCGGGAGATTGACACGAAGGTGCAGGAACTCCAGAAAGAGCTGGATACCAGCCCAGACTACCAACTCCCGGAACCGCCTCCGCTCATGTCAGCGAAAAGCTACATGACCAAGCTGGTGCAGCCGTTGATTGACCGGCTGAGGAAGCTGCTTCTCAAGATGGTCGCCCACTACATGGATCTCAAGTGCGACTATGACACGATGTCCCGCAAGTACAGTCGGGCGGTACAGGAGAAGGCGCAGTACGGCTCCCGCATCGAAGAACTGGTTACGGAAAATAACCAACTGAAAAAGGAAAACCGGGATTACAGACTGCTGCGGAAAGTATTTGGAAATGAACAGATCAATCGAATGCTTGCGCGAGCGAAATTTGCACAGGAACAGCAGCACATCGACCGTGCTGTGAAATACAATCCAGAAAGGTGAGAACGACCATGAAAGAAAACTTTTTTGATGAGAGAAGCGGACTGTGGTATGAGCTGAGAGGCGAGCAATATTTTCCATGCGTGACTGCACCGGAGTCGCCCCGGATCGGCATCTGGGGCGAGCGTCGGAGACGCTATCTCCGGGAGTATCAGCGCCTGTTGTACGACGCAATGCGGCTCAGTGGTCAACTGAATGATCATTTGGAGGAAATTGACCGCGCTGCAGAAGAAATGCTTTCTCGGTTGGTGGAGCAGATGGCATCAAAGCAGGGCATCACCGAGAAGCTCAAAGCGGAGCATCAAATGGAATGGGTGCAGAAAATGAACGCCATCCAGTCCAGCGCAAAGGAGATCGTTTACAACGATCTAATCTATGCATAATAGTAAGAAAGCTCCCGCAGGTAGGGTGCCTGCGGGAGCTTGAGAAGAGGGGAAGAAGGGAAAAGGAGATTCTCTGATCTCAGAACTTAATATCGACCTCTTTGCGGTCGAACATGGTGTTGACCTGTTTGTATGCCCAGCCAAGAACCTTCTGATCGAGGTTCCAGAAATAGACCACGAACAGGACACCGACCGTAATGCCGGAGATCTTGCAGGTCTTTTTCAAGATGTTCATGATAATGGGATTCATGCTGATCCTCCTTACTTTCTGGCGAGACCCTTCTGGCGAGCGTACTCGGCAGCGCCCAGAGCGCCCATCAGCTGGGGATCGGTCTTGAGCTCGACGACCTTGAACTTCAGGACGTGCTCAATGGCTTCCTTCAGACCAGCGTTCTTCGCGCAGCCACCGGTGAGGGTGATGCTGTCTGTGGCGCCGGCCTTCTTGGCCATGACGAAGCAGCGCTTGGCAACCGCCATCTCGATGCCGGCGGCGATCTCGTCCATGGGCTTGCCTTCGCCGACGAGGGTGATAACCTCGGACTCAGCGAAAACGGTGCACTGAGCGGTGATCGGAATGACGTTCTTCGCGGTGAGGGAGAGGTTGGAGAAGTCCGGCAGGCTCATCTCGAAGGAGCGGGCCATGGCCTCGAAGAAACGGCCGGTACCGGCGGAGCACTTGTCGTTCATCGCGAAGGACTTGACGGTGCCGTCAGTGTCGATGCTGATGCCCTTAACGTCCTGGCCGCCGATGTCGATGATCGCGCGGACGTCGGGGTTGGTGACATGCACGCCCATGGCGTGGCAGGAGATCTCGGAGATGTTCTCGTCAGCGAACGGAACCTTGTTGCGGCCGTAGCCCGTACCGATGAGGTAGGCCAGATCCTTGGAGCTCTTCAGACCGGCAGCCTTGCAGACCTCGTCCATCGCAGCGATGGCGCTCTGCTCAGCGTTGATCTTGGAACGGATGGTGGTGTCAGCCAGCATCTTGCCGGTCTCGTCCATAATAACAGCCTTGGTGTAGGTGGAGCCCACGTCGCAACCGCCAAAATATTTCATGATAGTATGTTCCTCCTAAGAATGTTGTAATAAAAAGTAGTAGAGATGATTACCAGGAAGCCTCGTCGTCGAACTCGATCAGGGACGGGTCGACAGGCTCGGCGTGCATAACGTTGACCATGTAGTTGCTCACGCGGGCACGCATGTCCTTACGGGAGATGGTACGCGGATCCATCAGGTCGTGCTCGACCCAGATCAGGTGCACGTTGTTCTCACGCGCCTGGTCGTCGAACAGGCCCATCAGGCCGGCCATCGTCTTGCAGCTGACGTGCTGATACAGGATGGCGATGTCAGCATTGAAGCTCTTCAGCTGACGCCACAGCTCACCAAGGACGTGATCGTGGCCGCCGTTGGTATGGCGACGCATGACCATGCGCTCGTACAGACGGCAGAGGTCGCGGATGGCCTCTTCCTTGTCGGTGGTGTTGAGCATCTTGGTGTAGTTCAGCGCTTCCATCTCAGCCAGGATGTAGATGCCCCAGCTGTTGGCAAGCCAGTTGGAGAAGTTGGCATAGAAGTGCGCCGGCTGGCCCCAGATCAGGGCGCGGTGACGCGCATAGCCGCCGCGGTAAGCGGGCAGACGCTTCTCATAGGTCTTGTACATGGTGTCGCGGAGCTTGCGCTGCACGGCGATGCCTTCGGGGAAGAGGCCGCCGTCCATCTCGTAGTTCCACTTACGGAACAGCTCGTAGGAGGAGCCGACCATCTGCGGATACGGAGTGGAGTTCATTTCCCACTTCTCAAGCTCGATGCGGGTGCACTCGTTCATGATGTCCATGGTCTTGAAGTAGTTGTCCCAATCCCACTTCTCGCCGGACAGACCCTCGACCCACTTGATGCACTCCTTCATATCGGCAGCAGCGCACTCGATGGTATCCTCGTCGTCGTAGCGGACGGGGAAGCACAGCGGGTAGTAGGGCAGGTACTTGCCGAAGCGGCGGTCCTGGAAGGAGGACGCCATGGTGGAGCCGTCGCAGGGCATGGAGGACGCGATGAAGCCCATGCCGCAGATCGGATACTCGTCCATGATGGCGCAGCCGCACTCCGCAACGGGCAGCGGGCAGGCGTCGCCGGGCAGACCGTACTGCTCGACCGCGTCGATGAACGGGATCAGAGCGAGCTGGTCCAGCTCGGAGGACATGAAGACGGGGATCATCTGATAAGGCATACTGATGAGGTTCGGGAAGCCGGCCATCATCTGAGCCATGGTCATCTCGTCGAACAGAACGATACGCTTGGACAGCTCCTTGTCGCCGCCGAGACGGGCGTCAGCGCGGAGCTGGGTCTGGATCTGCCACTCGGCCCAGTGGGTGATGGCGCCCCACATCTGGATGTCGGACTTCAGCAGCTGGCCGCGGCGGCCGAGGTTGGAACGGTCGATGGCCACGGGGGTGCCGAGGTAGGAGGCGAACCAGTGATACTCAAACAGAGCAAGCGCGATGGAGATGGGGTCCTTCATGATCATGGCGGTCATGCCGGCCCAGGTCTTCAGCCAGCCGGCGAAGTCGATGCCGACGGACTTGAGGCCCTTCCACTCACGGCGGGAGAACGCGATGGCGTCCTTCTTGTAGAGCCAGCCGAGGTGCTTGTCGCCGTTCATGATGATGTCCATCTTCTCGGCGGGAGACATGGCCATGAAGCTCTTGAACTCGCCGACGACGCGGTCCTTGTCGCGCTCAAGGCTGAGCTTGGTCTTTCTCTTGACCTCGCCCCAGTCGATCTCCTTGATCATCTGCGTCCAGATCTTGAGATCCGGACCCATGTTTTTCTTAAGCCAT
>ONIN01000001.1 GCA_900317905.1 uncultured Eubacteriales bacterium
TAACGCCAGGCCTCGTAAGGTTCTTAACTTTCGTTCTGCTCAGTTTTTATGGGATCTTGAGCTTGCTAACTGTTGCACTTAGTTTGACAATTCACTGTGGCTCACGGCTTTGGCCGTGAGCAATACTCCGCTTCGCTCAATTCTACGGAGGGGAAGCCCATCCCCTCCGTGCCTCCCCATGCAAGGTTAAAGAAGTGCGCGGATTGACAGCAAGTGAGCGCGAGTGATATAATATTTGCGCTTTTTTATTCATAAGAAAGGAGTGGTTCGGTTGAAGGACTTTGATTTCTTCGCCCTGATCTCCAGAATGAAATACATCGGCCGCTGGGGACTTATGCGCAGCGCGATCCCGGAGAACGTCCAGGAGCACAGCCATGAGGTGGCGGTCTTTGCCCACGCCTTGGGCGTGATCCGGCGGGACGTGTTCAAAAAGGAATGTGACGTGAACGCCCTTGCCACCGCTGCCCTCTACCACGACGCCAGCGAGATCTTCACCGGCGATCTGCCCACGCCGATCAAATACCACAGCAAGCAGATCACCACCGCCTACCACGAGGTGGAGCATCTGGCGGTGTCGAAGCTGCTGGCCATGCTGCCGGAGGAGATGCGCCCGGCTTACGTGGAGGCGCTGACCGAGAATCCGGAGAGCGATCAATACAAGCTGGTGAAGGCCGCCGACAAGCTCAGCGCCTATGTCAAATGCATGAACGAGCGCCGGGCCGGCAACGACGAATTCCGCGCTGCGGAAGCCCAGACCCGCTCTGCGCTGGAAAAGATGCAGCTGCCGGAAGTGGATTACTTTCTGGAGCACTTCATCCCCGCCTTCGAGCGTCCGCTGGATGAGCTCGGAAGCATGGACGCTTAAAGGAGAATTTCTATGAAAGCCATTGTCACCGTCCTCGGAAAAGACCGTGTCGGCATCATCGCCGGCGTCTCGGAGCTGCTGGCCCAGCACGGCGTGAACGTTCTGGACATCAGCCAGACCGTTCTTCAGGGCTACTTCAACATGATCATGCTGGTGGACGCAAGCGGCTGCGACGTGCCCTTCGCCAGACTGGCGGAATCCCTCAAGGAAGCGGGGGAGGAGCGGGACCTGCAGATCCGCGCCCAGCGGGAAGAGGTCTTCAACGTCATGCACCGGATCTGAGGGTGAGCCATGATTCAAAGAAGCGAAATCTTACAGACCATCGAGATGATCGACCAGCAGCATCTGGACATCCGCACCGTCACCATGGGCATCTCCCTTCTGGACTGCGCGGACGCCAGCGCCGAGAAAAGCTGCACCAAGATTTATGATAAGATCTGCCGCATGGCGGGCAATCTGGTCCGCACCGGCGAGGACATCGAGTCAGAGTTCGGCATCCCGATCGTAAACAAGCGGGTCAGCGTGACGCCCATCGCCCTGGTGGCCGCCGCCAGCGATGCCAAGGACTATACCATGTTCGCCAAGGCACTGGACCGCGCCGCCCATGAGATCGGCGTGAACTTCCTCGGCGGCTTTTCCGCTCTGGTGCAGAAGGGCATGACCGAGGCGGATCGGATCCTGATCCGCTCCATCCCCGAAGCCCTGGCGGAAACCGAGCTGGTCTGCTCCAGCGTGAATGTTGGCTCCACCAGAGCCGGCATCGACATGACCGCCGTGGCGGAGATGGGCCGTACCATCAAGCGGGCGGCGGAATTGACCGCTGACCGCGGCGGCATGGCCTGCGCCAAGCTGGTGGTCTTCTGCAACGCCGTGGAGGACAACCCCTTCATGGCCGGCGCCTTCCACGGGGTGGGGGAGCCGGAATGCGAGATCCACGTGGGCGTCTCCGGTCCCGGTGTGGTGGAGCACGCGTTGAAATCCGTCAGAGGCCAGTGCTTCGATGTGGTGGCGGAGACGGTGAAAAAGACTGCTTTCCGCATTACCAGAATGGGCCAGCTGGTGGCCAGCGAGGCCTCCCAGCGGCTTGGTGTGCCCTTCGGCATCGTGGATCTGTCGCTGGCGCCCACACCGGCGGTGGGGGACAGCGTGGCTGCGATCCTGGAGGAAATGGGCCTGGAATCCGTGGGCGCACCCGGCACCACGGCGGCGCTGGCGCTTTTGAATGACGCGGTGAAAAAGGGCGGCGTGATGGCATCCAGCCATGTGGGCGGCCTCTCCGGCGCTTTCATCCCGGTCAGCGAGGATGCGGGCATGATCGCCGCAGCCGAGGCGGGGAAGCTCACCATCGAGAAGCTGGAAGCCATGACCTGCGTCTGCTCCGTGGGTCTGGACATGATCGCCGTTCCCGGTGACACCACCGCCGAGACCCTTTCCGCCATCATCGCGGACGAGGCAGCCATCGGCATGATCAACAACAAGACCACTGCCGTCCGCATCATCCCCGCACCGGGGAAGATCGTGGGCGACCGGGTGGATTTCGGCGGACTGCTGGGCACCGCGCCGGTGATCCCGGTGAACCGCTGCAGCGCGGCGGACTTTATCGCCCGCGGCGGCAGGATCCCGGCTCCGCTGCACAGCCTGAAGAACTGAGGTAACAGGAATGATCAAAGAAAAAATGGATCGCATCAGCGAGCTGACCCGCATTTCCAGAGAGCGGGAGCTCACCGAGGAAGAAAAGACCGAGCGTCAGGCTCTGAGAGAAGAGTATCTTGCAGAGTGGCGCCGCGGCACCATCGAGACCCTGGAGAGCCTTCGGATCCAGAACCCCGACGGCAGCATCGAGCCGCTGAAAAAGAAGCAATAAAAAAACCGATCCCCGCTGCATTTGCAGCGGGGATTGATCGTTGTTTTTTTGATGGATTACAGGTCGAAGGAACCGGCTTCCTGGCCGTTGACGACCATGTAGACCTTCTCCTCTTCGGGCTTGACGTAGAGGGCCAGCTCCTGGATGGCCTCGCCGTTCCAGGCGCCGCGGGCCTTGGCGACCAGCTCGTCATAGCTGACTTCCTTGCCGGCGTACTGCAGCACGGCGGTGACGGTGGCCTTCTTGGCGGCGGGCTTCTTCGCAGCAGCGGGCTTCTTGGCGGCAGCGGCCTTGGTGGTCTTGGCAGCAGCGGTCTTGGTGGCGGTGGCGGCCTTCTTGGCAGTGGTCTTCACAGCGGGGGCAGCCTTCTCAGCGACCTTCTCGACAGCCTTCTCAGCGGCGGCAGCCTTCTCGACGGTCTTCTTGGCAACCGTCTTGACAGCACTTTCCTTTTTCATGATGGTAGTACTCCTTTTTTTACATTTATTCGCGCGGGACACAGTTTCCCGTGCCCGGCGGAAGACCCGAAGCCTTTGCTCCGGGGTGATCCGTCTGAGTGTATCATACCACCAAATCGAGCCGACTGCAACGCCCCCGCGGCGTTTTCTCCCCTTGGTACAGCATTCCTCCGAGGCATATGGAGCCTTTTATGGCACTTTGACGAAGGATTTTTCCTTTCATTTCACATTCTGAAATAAAAATCTTAAGATTCCAGTCGATTTCTGTCTCGTCAAATAGCACAAAACCTCCGACTGAATGCAGCCGGAGGTTTTTCGTTGGATCAAGTCAGGCGAACTTCACGTGGAAGCGGTGCAGGATCGCTGCCAGCTGTCCGCGGGTGGCGTTGGCCTGAGGCTGGAAGGTACCGTCGCCCGTGCCGTTGATGATGCCGTTCTGCACGGACCAGAGGACGCCCTTCAGCGCCCAACTGCTGATGGAGCTTGCGTCACTGAACTGCGCCAGGGAACCGGAGACGTTCGGGGCGCCGCGGCCGCGCCACAGCATGGTGGTCATCTGCTCGCGGGTCACGGGGGCGTCGGGCTCAAAGGTGGTGGCGGAGGTGCCGGTGACGATGCCCACGTTGTAGGCCCAGGTGACCGCGTCCTTGTACCAGCTCTGGGTCAGATCCGTGAAGGGATTGGTCTTTCCGGCCACGCTGGGGGATCCGGCGAGGCGGTAGAGCACCGTGGCGAACTGGCTGCGGGAGGTGTTGAGCTCCGGTCCGAAGATCGTGTCGCTCATACCCTGCATGATGCCTCTCTGGTAGACGTACTTCACGTCGTCGTGGTACCAGCTGGCGGGATGCACGTCGACGAAGGGCAGATCGCTGGTGGGCTTGGGGGTGATGGAGGGCACCGGCGTGGGATCATCGGCGCCGCGCTCGGGCAGCACCGCAAAGATCTGGTCGGCGATGTACTGGTGACCGGCCTCGGTGGGGTGGCAGTCCACCAGGATGTTGTGGATGAAGTTGCCGCTGGAGATCGGCTGGGTGTCGCAGATCTCGGTGTCGCGCACGTCCGCGAACAGATAGCCGCCTGCTTCCGCGTTCTCCTCGATGTACTGGTTGGCACGGGCGATGAGAATCTCGGCGTTCTTGCCGATCTCCTTCTCACTGTCTTCGGTGAGCTTCACCTTGCTGAAAGGGTTATAGAGGTTCACGGCCACGATGGTGGCGTTGGGGCTCAGCTTATGAAGATCGGCCATCATGGGCAGCCAGTTTTCATAGAAATCCTGATAGCCCTGACGCATATACTTCAGGAAGTCCGCAACGGCAAAGGGTACCAGACCCGCCTCGGTGGCGACGTTGAAAACGCCGGTGGCCATCTTGCTGATGTCGTTGGTGCCAAGGGCTTCCTGCAGCTTGCTGACCAGGGTATTGACGGTCAGCAGCGCCTGCAGATCCCAGCCGGTCCGCTTGGTGGCGTACAGGAACAGGTCGTTGAGACCCAGACCCACGGTGATCAGATCTGCGGCCTGAATGTTCCCGCGGTAGAAATCAAAGAAGGAGCCAGGGCCGTAGTAGTCCTTCAGCTCGTCATAGATCTCGATGGGCAGCCAGTCCGGGCAGGGGTCGCTGGCGCTCTTGCGGCTGTCCAGCCACTGCATGTAAGTGCTGATGCCGTTGAAGGAATATGCGTACGCGTCACCCTGGAAGCCGTCCTCGATCAGCGCGCGGACCGCCTCGGTGCGCATGCCCACATGGGCCAGCGACTGGAAGGTGGCGCCGGTGGCGTTGGCGATGATGCTGTGATAGGCCTCGGGCACGGTCTCCCAGCCGAGGAGGTCATCGTTGTAGGGGCCGTAGCCGGCGGCGATGCTGTCACCGATGCAGACATAGTGGTTGTAGTGCTTCACGGTCTGCTCCGTGGCAGCGCTGGCGCCCACGGCCATCAGACCAAAGGCCATGACCACGACCAGCACCAGGGAAAGCACGCGGCGCAGCATATGGTTTCTCGTATTCATGAGATTGACTCCTTTCGGAAACAAATTGTAACAAATAATATACCACTACTTAACATAATAATCAATAGCATTTTGCGAAAAAATGAAAATTTAAGAGATGGTAAGGGAAAAGACGTGAAAATCTTGACAAAAGTTCCGGCTTTTGTGGATTTTCAAAGAAAAAAGCAACTGCTGAACGAGACAGCAGTCGCTTTTTGTAATCGTTGTTTATTTCTCCACCACGTGGACGTTCAGGTGATCGTAGGTCATCTTCACGCCGTGGCTCTTGAAGGCGCCGGGGACGGCCTCGATGATGGCGAAATAGACGTCCCAGTAGTCCTCATGTCTGCACCAGGCACGGACAGTGTACTCGATGCTGCTGGAGCCGAAGCTGCTCACATGGATGAACACCTCGGGATCGTCCAGCACCTGGGGGACGGTACCCACAGCCTCGGCCAGGGCTTCCTTCACGGTCTCCACGTCGCAGTCATAGCCGGCGGTGAAGGTGAGATCCACGCGGCGGTTGGGCTCCTGGGTGAAGTTCACGATCTTCGCCGCGGACAGCTCGCTGTTGGGCACGTGAATAAGCTTGTTGTCCAGTGTCTGGAGCTCGGTGTAGAACAGCCCCACATCCTTCACAACGCCCTCGGCGTCGCCGCTCTGGATGTAATCGCCGTCCACCATGGGCTTCGTGAGCAGCAGCACCACGCCGCTGACCAGATTGCCCAGCAGATTCTGCACGCTCAGGGAAATTGCCAGGCCGAGCAGACTGAATACCGCCAGCAGGGCAGTCACGTCGAAGCCCAGACTTCCGGCCACGATCAGGATGGCGGCAAACTCCATGGCGATCTTCGCAAGCTTCAGAACGAAGTTTCCGAGGCTGCCGGCGATCTTGGATTTGTTGATGACTCTTCTCAGGATCGACATGACGATCCAGATGACCAGAATGCAGACCACCAGCGCGATGGCGGCGGAGAGCAGGTTGCTGGCGGTGAACATGCCGGAATCCAGCTTCAGGGCAGCGCCCGTCGTTTTCAAATCTGTCATACCATTGCTCCTTTCCAGACGGATGTGTTACGAATTGCGGTAGACCTTCTCGATCTCCCCATATCCCTCAGCCTCCAGAAGCTCGATCTGGCGGCGGATATTCTTCTTCATAGGCTGGACGGTGACGGTCTTTCCCTCGGCGCGCAGCTGCTGGGCTCTCTGGAAGAGAGAAACCAGCTGCTCCGGCTGGAGATTCTTCTCCGCCAGGATGGCCACCCGCTCCGATCCGTTCATGGCGTCTTCGGAGAGGTGATCCTTCAGGATCGTGATGATCCGCTCGAAGCCGATGGAGAATCCGCAGGCGGGTACGTCGGTGCCGCTGTAACGGCCGATCATCTTGTCGTAGCGGCCGCCGCCGGCGATGGAGAAGTTGTAGTCGTCGATGGTGCACTCGAAGATGGTGCCGGTATAGTAGCCCATGCCGCGGACCAGCGTGGGGTCAAAGACGATGTGCACGTTCTCGCCCACCATGGCTCTGGCGCAGGCGAGAATGGTCTCCAGACCTTCGATGGCGCCGGGTTCCATCTGTTCGTCCGTGAGGAAGCCGCAGAATTCCTTGGGGCTCTTTCCGGCGAAGTCCTCCGCGAAAATCGCCACGTATTTTTCCACGGCGGTCTCATCGTAGCCTGCCTTCTTCAGCTCCTCGGTGACGCCGTCGATGCCGATCTTGTCCAGCTTGTCGAGGATGATGAACACGTTGCCGTAATCTTCTTCGTTGAAGCCCGCGTACTTCGCCATGCCTCTGAGGATCCGGCGGTCACTGACGTGAACGGTGAAGTCCTTGATGCCCACTTCTGCGAAGATCTTGGTCAGCATCTCGGAGGTGGCGGCGATGAGCTCAATCTCCGCCATGTTGGAGCCGTCGCCCAGAATGTCGATGTCGCACTGGGTGAACTGGCGGAAGCGGCCCTTCTGGGGCTTGTCCGCTCTCCAGACGCTGCCGATCTGCAGGGCCTTGAAGGGCGCCGGCAGCAGGGAGGCATTGGCGGCGTAATAGCGGGCCAGCGGGACGGTCAGATCATAGCGCAGACCGATGTCTGCCAGATCCGTGCCGTTTTTCTCCAGCTCCTTTTCCAGATCGCGGCCGCGCTTGAGGATCTTGAAGATCAGCTTCTCATTCTCGCCGCCCTGCTTGTTGGTCAGGTTCTCGATGTGCTCGATGGCGGGGGTCTCGATCTCGGTGAAGCCGTATTTGCGATAGGTCTCGCGGATCATGCCCATGACGTGTTCTCTGAGCAGGACGTCCGCCGGCAGCGCGTCGCGCATGCCCTTGACCGGTGTTTTGATAAAGTCCATGGTGTCGTTCCTTTCCATATTCCGTTAACGGCTCTATTATAGTGTAGTTTTGCAGTTATGTCAATCAAAAGCGCGCGCCGGTTCTGACAGGTTTTCTGCCGCCGGGGTGGTACAATGGCGCCATGGAAGTCATCTATGTGGACCGTCTGTTCCTGCTGGATCTCAGCATCGACTACTGCCTGCTGTTGCTCTCGGGGCGGGTCTCCGGGGTTGTGCTCCGCAGGGGACGTTACCTGCTTGGCGCTGTTCTGGGAGCCGTCTACGCGGTGTGTATGCTGCTGCCGGGGATGCAGTGGCTGGGCAGCACCATCATGAAGCTGATCCTGGGCCTTCTCATGGCGCTGATCGCCTACGGGAGCGAGGCGCGGTTCTGGCGGTGCGCCGGGGTGTTTTTCGCAGTGTCGGCGCTCTTCGGCGGTGCGGTGTTCGCTGCCTCCATCCTGGCGGAGGCGGAACCCCTGGGCGGGGTCTTCGTCTCCGTGACCCTTCGTACCCTGGCGCTGAGCTTCGGGGTCTGCTACTTCGTGGTCATGCAGCTGTTCCAGCGAAAGGCGGTGAAGGCAGTGAGAACCGTGCAGACCGTGGAGATCACCTACCGGGGCAAAACCGTCATCCTCCGTGCCCTCCGGGACACCGGCAACGGCCTCCACGATCCCACGGCCGGCAGGGCAGTGCTGGTGGCGGAAAAAGAGGCGCTGCTACCGCTCTTGCCGCAGAATCTCCCGCAGGATCCTGCTGCTGCGCTGCTGCGGCTCTCCGACGCCAAGGGCTGGAAGCTGCTGCCTTGTCGCACGGTAGGAGCAGCCTCGGCGCTGCTGCTGTGCTTCCGGCCGGATGCCGTCACCATCGACGGAAAGCCGGATGATCTGCTCGTCGGCATTGCCAGCCACCGCCTCTCCGACGACGGAAGCTATCAGGGCTTGCTGCCGGGGGAATCTTGAAAAGGAGGAATGATCTTGCATCTGCTTCACCAAATCCGCGCGCTCTTTTTCCGCCTCTTTCCGCCGCCGGAGGTGCACTACATCGGCGGCAGCGATATCATGCCGCCGCCCTTATCCAAAGAGGAGGAACAGGCAGCGCTGGATGCCATGGCCCAGGGGGACGAGGCTGCCAGAACGCTGCTGATCGAGCATAACTTGAGACTGGTGGTGTTCCTGGCCAGGCGATTCGAAAATACCGGCGTGAACATCGAGGATCTCATCAGCATCGGCACCATCGGTCTCATCAAGGGCATCTGCACTTTTGACCGAACGAAAAAGATCAAGCTCGCCACCTACGCCTCCCGCTGCGTGGAAAACGAGATCCTCATGCACCTGCGAAAAATCGGCAGGGAGCGCTCGGAGGTCAGCTTCGACGAGCCGCTGAACACCGACTGGGACGGCAACGAGCTGCTTTTGTCTGACATCCTCGGCACCGACCCGGACGAGGTCAGCCGCCCCATGGAGATCGACGCCGACCGTGCCATGCTCCGGCGGGCCATCTCCACCCTGACGCCCAGAGAGCAGGAGATCATCTGCCTTCGCTTCGGCATCGGCACCGGCGAGGAGGCCACCCAAAAGCAGGTGGCGGATCGCCTCGGCATTTCCCAGAGCTACATCAGCCGCCTTGAAAAAAAGATCATCTCCCGCCTGAGAGGGGAGATGATGAAACAATTACAGTGACAGTGATTTAGTTCTGTTTGGGCTCCTTTTCCGGGATGGGCAGGATCTCGCAGCGCTTTACGTCGCCGTTTTCGATCTCCAGAAGGGCGAAGGTTTTGTTGGGGCCGATGCCGGCGGTGCCGGGATTCAAGACATACATGCCGCCGAAGGTCTCCCAGACCGCCCGGTGGGTGTGGCCGAAAAGCACCATCCGTGCCCCGGCGCACTGTCCTGCCAGCAGCAGCGGCTCCAGATCCCACTTGACCCGGTGCCGGTGGCCGTGGGCCATGAAGAGCTTCATCCCGCCGAGACTGACCTCCCGGGTCTCCTGCTCGTGGGGGTAGTCGTCGCAGTTGCCGCAGACCTTCAAAATCGGCAGCATGGGATAGTCCTTCTCCACCCGGCGCATATCCTCGGCGCAGTCACCGAGATGGAGCACGGTATCGGGATCGTGGGCAGCAATGGCCCGCAGCATGCCGCCTGTGCGGCCGTGGGTATCGGAAAAAACCAGAATCTTCATGGTGTTAAGCACCTCCGTGGGTGATTTGGAATATATATGACTATAAACGCTTTCCGGCTGGATTGTCAAGGGAGGTCGATTCCATGGAGGATTTTTCGAAGCTTCAGGAGACGTTGAAAAAGCAGGGGAAACTGGACGCGGTGCAGAAGCTGGCGGGCTCTGCCGACGCGGCGAAGCTGGCGTCCCAGCTGCCGAAGGACGGGGATCCGGAGAAAATGAAGGCAGCGCTGCAGCAGCTGCTGAACACGGAGGCGGGCAGAAGACTGGCGCAGCAGGTGAAGGACGCGATGGGTCATGGATGATCTGCAGGAGACCCTGAACGCGATCCTCAGTGATCCGAAGCAGATGGAAGAGCTGACCCAGATGGCCTCCGGGATTCTGGGCGGCGGGGAGTCGGAAATGCCGGAGCTGACGGGGATATTGAAGCAGCTCAACGGACCGCCCAGCAATACGCAGAAGCTGCTGTCCGCCATGGAGCCCTTCTTAAAACCCGGCAAGCGGGAAAAGCTCAGCCGTGCCCTGCGCATCGCGAAGCTGGCGTCGGTGGCGGAGCTGGCGTTGCAGGAGCAGGAGGGAGACCTATGAACCGCTACTACGGCAACTCCGGAAGGATGGAGCGGCTGCCGGAGCGGCCGACCCCTTCGCCTCCTCCCATGCCGCCACCGCCGCCGAGACCCCGCCCGGCGCCGGAGCTGAACAGGCTGCTCCGCCGCTTCGATCTCCGCCGTCTGGAGCGGGATGACCTGCTGCTTCTGGCGATCCTCTACCTGCTCTACCGGGAGAGCGGCGAAAAGGAGCTGCTGATCGTCATGGGCGCGATGATTCTGCTGTGAAAAAAGCCTTACAAATTGGGAGTTTAGCGGGATGTTGGATCTTGCGGTGCACTCCAAATGTGGCCGTAGGGGAGGGGCAAGCCCCTCCCCTACGGATTCTCTTTTACAGCTCGATAAACTGGAATGTGAACACAAAAATCCCTGCCGCAGTTTTTGCAGCAGGGAATTGTTTTACGGTTTGAAAGCTTCCGGCGCTTCCTCGGAAAGCCCGAAGTGGTGCAAAATCGCCTGGGCGATCCTGGGACAGGCCTTGCCGTCACCGTAGGGGTTCACGGCGTGGGCCATCCGGTCGTAGGCGGCAGGATCGTCCAGCAGCTCCTGCGCCAGCTTGAGGATCGGCTCCGTCTCCGTTCCGGCCAGCTTCACGGTTCCGGCGTCCACGGCCTCGGGGCGCTCGGTCTCCCGGCGCAGCACCAGAACGGGCTTGCCCAGTGCGGGGGCCTCCTCCTGAATACCGCCGGAGTCGGTCATGACGAAGTAGCTTTTTGCCATGAGCCGGTGCATATCCACGGCGTCCAGCGGCTCGATGAGGCGGATGTTTTCCATGCCGCTGAGATGCTTTTTTGCGGCCTCCCGCACCACGGGGCTCAGGTGCACGGGGTAGACCACCAGAATGTCCGGGTTCCGCTCTGCCAGGGTGCGGACGGCGGTGAAGATCTGCTCCATGGGCTGGCCGTAGTTCTCTCTCCGGTGGCAGGTGAGGGCGATCAGCCGCTTGCCGCTGAAGTCAATGGCGTTCAGCTCTTCAGAGGTGAATCCTTCGCCCTTGACGGTATAGGCCATGGCGTCGATGACGGTGTTGCCGGTGATGAAAATATCGCCGGTGACGGACTCCCGCTCCAGATTCCCGGCGTTGGTGCCGGTGGGGGAGAAGTGCAGCGTCGCGATCCGTCCCACCAGGGAGCGGTTCATCTCCTCCGGGAAGGGGGACCAGCGGTCAAAGGTGCGAAGGCCTGCCTCCACGTGACCCACGGGGATCTTCTCATAGAAGGCGGCCAAGGCGCCGGCAAAGGTGGTGGTAGTGTCGCCGTGTACCAGCACCAGATCGGGGTTCAGATCCCGCAGCACCTGCCGCATGCCTTCCAGCACGCGCATGGTGATGTCGGTGAGATCCTGACCTCTGGTCATGATGTCCAGATCGCAGTCGGCGGTGATGCCGAACTGC
Source organism: uncultured Eubacteriales bacterium (assembly GCA_900317905.1). Taxonomy (GTDB): domain Bacteria; phylum Bacillota; class Clostridia; order Oscillospirales; family Oscillospiraceae; genus CAG-103. Next base: position 11,673 of record ONIN01000001.1, read on the forward strand.
TCCATCACGCTGTCCAGCATCTCCCGGTGCTGGGCGGTGATGCAGACCATACTTTCGATCTCCGGGTGCTTCTGCAGCTCCAGCACCAGCGGCGCCATTTTGATGGCCTCGGGCCTGGTGCCGAAGACGGAGAGCACACGCAGGGGCTTATTCGCCATGGGAATTGTCTCCTTTATCCGATTCGTCGGTTTCGATAGGCTTTTGAACGGGCGGGTGGTGATGCACCATCCGGTTGATATAGGCCCAGATGGCGACGCCGATGCACAGCGCCAGGAGCAGCAGCAGGATGCGCACGACGCCGCTGGTGGTCAGCGTCACGGCGGCGAGACCCAGCACCGCGCTGATGGCGTAGAGGATGGCCACGGCCTGCTTCTGATTTAAGCCCAGATCCATCAGCTTGTGGTGGAAGTGGCCCCGGTCGGCCTTAAAGGGGCTCTGGCCGTGGAGGATCCTCCGGAAGAAGGCGAAGATCGTGTCGGACAGGGGCAGGGCCAGGGCCAGCACCGGCACCACGAAGGTGACCACTGCGTAGAACTTGAACAGGCCCAGCACCGAGACGGTACTCAGCACATAGCCCAGCATCTGGGAACCGGTGTCGCCCATGAAGATCTTCGCGGGATTCAGGTTATAGGGCATAAAACCGATGCAGGCGCCGGCGAGGGCGGCAAGGATCAGCGCCACGTTGGGCTCGGAGACCCGAAGCGCTACCGCCAGCATGGTGATGCAGCTGATGGTGCTGACGCCCACGGCCAGACCGTCCAGACCGTCGATCAGGTTCACGCTGTTGGTGATGCCCACGATCCAGAGGATGGTGATGGGGATGCCAAGGCTGCCGATGAGGATGCTCTCGGTCTGGCTGAACACGTTGGGGTTCATGAACACATGGATCACGACCCCGTGGGCCACGGCGATGACGGCGGCGGCGATCTGCGCCAGCAGCTTCATCCAGGGCTTTAAGTCCAGCACATCGTCCAAGGCACCGGTGACCACGATCAGAATGGAGCCCAGAAGGATGCCGCGGACTTCAGTGGTGATGTCGGCAAAAAACAGCACCGAGACCAGAAAACCCAGAAAGATCGCCAGGCCACCCATCCGGGGGATGGGATGGTCATGGATGTGCCGCTTGTGGTCGGGCACGTCCACCGCGCCGACTCTGGTGGCAAAGGTCTTGACCGCCGGCGTCACGGCGATGCTGACGCCAAAGGCCGCGATGATGGACAGCACCAGCCGCAGCCAGGGCGCTAAATTGAAAAACATTTGTGATTACTCCCTCAGAACGCAGAAAACCTGTGTTCGATCAATTCTTCTTTCCGGTATCCGATCCGATCAGCGGGCCACAAAGCCGACCTTCTTGTAGACCTTGCGGAGGGTCTTTTCGGCGATGTAGGAGGCTTTCTCCGCGCCGGCGCGGTAGACGCTCTCCAGATAGGCCTTGTCCTTAATGAGCCGCTGGGCCTCCTCCCGAATGGGGCGGAGGGTCTCGATGACGGCGTCGCCCACGGCGGGCTTGAATGCGCCGTAGCCCAGACCGTCGAACTCAGCCTCGATGGCGGCGAAGTCCTTTCCGGTGCAGGCGGCGTAGATGCTCATCAGGTTCGATACGCCGGGCTTTTCCTCGGGGGCGTAGCGGACGCAGTGCTCGGTGTCGGAGTCGGTGACGGCCTTTTTGAACTTCCTCGCGATGACCTCGGGGGCGTCCATCATGTAGACGCAGCCGTTGGGATCGGTGTCGGATTTGGACATCTTGTTGGTGGGGGTAGAGAGGCTCATGACTCTGGCGCCAACCTTGGGGATATAGGGCTCCGGGATCTTGAATACATCGCCGTAAATGCCGTTGAAGCGCTCGGCCACGTCGCGGCAGATCTCCACGTGCTGCTTCTGATCCTCGCCCACGGGGACGTAGTCCGGCTGGTAGAGCAGGATGTCCGCCGCCATCAGAGCGGGGTAGGTGAACAGGCCCGCGTTGATGTTCTCGGCGTTTTTCCGGCTTTTATCTTTAAACTGCGTCATGCGGCTGAGCTCACCGAACATGGTGTAGCAGTCCAGCACCCAGCCCAACTGGGCGTGGGCGGGGACGTGGCTCTGGATGAAGAGGGTGTTCTTCTCCGGGTCAAGACCGCAGGCAATGTAGCCCGCCAGCTGCTCGATGGTGCGCCGTCTGAGATCGGCGGGCACCTGCCGCACGGTGATGGAGTGCAGATCCGCCATGAAATAATAGCAGTCAAATTCCTCCGCCCGCTCGCTCCAGTTCTTGATGGCGCCGAGATAAGATCCCAGGGTCAGATCGCCGGAGGGCTGGATGCCGGAGAGCATGACTTTTTTGGCTTCGGGTTTCGTGGTTTGATCCATAGTGAGATTCCTTCCTTATTTCTGAAAGCTGGTCGCTTGCATATTTGCATTCAGCATATCATACCATAATCCCCATCGAATTACAACCATTTTCTGCTTTGGAATGGATTGGCACAGCTGCGGGCATCCTATTCAAATCAGAAGATTTTGAGCTGGTTTTTACAGCGAAACGGCATGATTTTCCTGCTTTTCTCTCCGGATTTGTCCAAATGCGAGAGGATTTCACAAAAACTCGCCGAGAATTCATTCGGATTTGTGCTTTTAATGCATTGTCGGGTTATGAAAAATGTGGTAATCTAATGCCGGCAGTAAAATATCAAAATCTTCTATTGAGAGGAAAGGATCGTACACATGAGCAAAAAGTTTGTCTATCTGTTTAGCGAAGGCAACGCTACCATGCGTGAGCTGCTGGGCGGCAAGGGTGCCAACCTGGCCGAGATGAGCAACATCGGTCTGCCGGTGCCCCAGGGCTTCACCATCACCACCGAGGCCTGCACCCAGTATTATGAGGACGGCCGCAAGATCAACGACGACATCATGGCCGAGGTCATGAAGAACGTCGCTCTGATGGAAGAGATCAACGGCAAGAAGTTCGGCGATCTCCAGAACCCCCTGCTGGTCTCCGTTCGTTCCGGTGCCCGCGCTTCCATGCCCGGCATGATGGACACCATCCTGAACCTGGGCCTGAACGACGACGTCGTCGCCGCCATGATCGCCGGCAACCCCGACCCCAAGTTCGAGCGCTTTGTTTACGATTCTTATCGCCGCTTCATCCAGATGTTCTCCGACGTCGTTATGGAAGTGGGCAAGAAATACTTCGAGCAGCTGATCGACAAGATGAAGGCCGACCGCGGCGTCACCTACGACGTCGAGCTCACCGCCGCTGACCTGAAGGAGCTGGCCGAGCAGTTCAAGGCCGAGTACAAGAACCAGATCGGCGCTGACTTCCCCTCCGATCCCGTTGAGCAGCTGAAGGCCGCCATCGAGGCCGTGTTCCGCTCCTGGGACAACCCCCGCGCCAACGTCTATCGCCGCGACAACGACATCCCCTACTCCTGGGGCACTGCCGTCAACGTCATGCCGATGGTCTTCGGCAACCTGAACGACAACTCCGGCACCGGCGTCGCCTTCACCCGCGACCCCGTCGCCGGCGTCCGCACCCCGATGCCCATCAGCCAGATGGAAGAGAAGTTCCCCGAGGCCTATGCCGACTTCATCAAGGTCTGCGGCCTGCTGGAGGATCACTACCGCGACATGCAGGACATGGAGTTCACCGTTGAGAACGGCAAGCTCTACATGCTCCAGTGCCGCAACGGCAAGCGCACCGCGCAGGCCGCTCTGAAGATCGCCTGCGACCTGGTGGACGAGGGCATGATCGACGAGAAGAAGGCTGTTGCCATGATCGATCCCCGCAACCTGGATACGCTGCTGCACCCGCAGTTCGATACCGCCGCTCTGAAGAGCGCCACTCCCATCGGCAAGGGCCTGGGCGCCAGCCCCGGTGCTGCCTGCGGCAAGGTCGTCTTCACCGCTGAAGAGGCCAAAGAGTGGAACGAGCGCGGCGAGAAGGTCGTCCTGGTCCGTCTCGAGACCAGCCCCGAGGACATCGAGGGCATGAAGGCCGCTCAGGGCATCCTGACCGTGCGCGGCGGCATGACCAGCCACGCTGCTGTCGTTGCCCGCGGCATGGGCAAGTGCTGCGTCTCCGGCTGCGGCGAGATCAAGATGGACGAGGAGAACAAGCAGTTCGAGCTGGCCGGCAAGACCTATCACGAGGGCGACTTCATCTCCATCGACGGCTCCACCGGCAACATCTTCGACGGCGTCATCCCGACTGTCGACGCCTCCATCGCCGGCGAGTTCGGCCGCATCATGGCCTGGGCTGACAAGTATCGCCGCCTGCAGGTCCGCACCAACGCCGACACCCCCGAGGATGCCCGCAAGGCTCGCGAGCTGGGCGCTCAGGGCATCGGCCTGACCCGTACCGAGCACATGTTCTTCAACGAGGATCGTATCCCCGTGTTCCGTCAGATGATCTGCTCCGACACCGTCGAGGAGCGCAAGGCTGCTCTGGCCAAGCTGGAGCCCATGCAGCAGGCGGACTTCGAGGGCATCTATGAGGCCATGGAAGGCAATCCTGTCACCATCCGCTTCCTGGATCCCCCGCTCCACGAGTTCGTTCCCACTGAGGAAGCCGACATCGCTGCCCTCGCCGAGGCTCAGGGCAAGACCGTTGCCGACATCAAGGCCATCATCGCCGGCCTCCACGAGTTCAACCCCATGATGGGTCACCGCGGCTGCCGTCTGGCCGTCACCTATCCCGAGATCGCTGAGATGCAGACCCGCGCTGTCATCAAGGCCGCGCTGGCTGTCCAGGCCCGTCACCCCGAGTGGACCATGGTTCCCGAGATCATGATCCCGCTGGTTGGCGAAGTCAAGGAGCTCAAGTTCGTCAAGGACGTCGTTGTCGCTGCCGCCGACGAGATCATCTCCGCCGCCGGTTCCGACATGAAGTACCTGGTGGGCACCATGATCGAGATCCCGCGCGCCGCTCTGACCGCGGACGAGATTGCCAAGGAAGCTGAGTTCTTCTCCTTCGGCACCAACGACCTGACCCAGATGACCTTCGGCTTCAGCCGTGACGACGCCGGCAAGTTCCTCGGCGCCTACTACGATCACAAGATCTACGAGAACGATCCCTTCGCCCGCATTGACCAGAACGGCGTCGGCAAGCTGGTGGCCATGGCTGCGAAGCTGGGCCGCGCGACCCGTCCCGAGCTGCACCTGGGCGTCTGCGGCGAGCACGGCGGCGACCCGAGCTCTGTGGAGTTCTTCCACAAGGTCGGCCTCGACTACGTGTCCTGCAGCCCGTTCCGCGTGCCGATCGCCCGTCTGGCTGCCGCACAGGCCGCCATCAACGAGTAATTCGTTTCGGCAGAACACCCCCAAGAAAACCGATCCTCCGCACCGATCCCGGTGCGGAGGATTTTTGTATGCAAAGAATCCAATAAAAATCCCCCGTCCGCAGACGGGGGATTTGCTGTTTGGGTTGATGTTCAGTTGGCATAGCGGAACAGGAAGGTGACCGCCTCGGCGCGGGTGCAGCCCTGCAGCGGGGCAAAGAGCACACTGCTGACGCCGGTGGTGATGCCGTTTTTTACGGCCCAGGCCACAGGCGCGAAGTAATAGGCGGAGAGGGCCACGTCGTGGAACTTGGTGGACAGATCCAGCTTCGACTGCTTGGCGTCGGGGTTGAACTTCTGATCGAAGCGATAGAGGAAGGTGACGATCTGGGCGCGGGTGCAGGTCTGGTCGGGGCAGAACTTGCTGGAGGTGACGCCGGTGGTGATGCCGTTCTCGGCAGCCCAGGCCACTGCTTTGGCGTAGTAGGCGTCTGCCGCCACGTCCTCAAAGCCGACCTCAGATTCGGGCTCCGGCTGACCGGCCATGCGCCACAGGAACGAGACGATCTGCGCGCGGGTGCAGATGTCGTTGGGGGAGAAGGTGGTCTCGCTGGTGCCCTCAACAATGCCGCGCTCCACCGCCCAGTTGATGGCGGCCTGGAACTCGGTGGAGAGCTCCTGCGTATCTTCAAAGGTCTTGTCTGCGCGGATGACCTTCAGCTTGTCATAGATCCGGTTGGCGATCTCCACATAGCCCTCGTTGGTGGGGTGCATGGAGCCGTCGCAGGGGACATCCACGATGTCCACATAGGTGCAGCCGTTCAGCGCGCAGATGTCCTTCAGCGCCACGTTCATGGGCAGCATCACGCCGTCGATCATCTCGCCCAGCGTGATGGGCAGCTTGCCGTCGGTGAGACTCAGGGAGTAGTGCAGGGGGTTGAAGATGCCCAGCACGACGATCTGTGCGGTGCTGTTCTGGGCGCGGATGGCCTTGATGATCTTGGGAATATTGGTGAGAAATTCATGATAGCCCTTCATGACATTGGGCAGGAACTTCGCCAGAAACTGTGCTACGATCTTGTTTTCGTCAAAGCCGTCGGGGAGGGTAGGCGCATCGCCAAATCCAATTTTGCTCTTTACGAGATCCACGATCATACCGGAGGTCAGGCCGTTGTCGGGATCATCGATCTGCCATGCGGTGTTGCGCAGTTGGCTGAGCAGTACATCGTTGGAGCCGATGTTCAGGGTGATGAGATCGGCATTGGCAATGTCCTTGCGGATCATCGCGCCGACGTCGCCAAGCTTCTCGTTCAGCTCGCCGTTGTCCAGCCAGAGATACGCAAAATCGTCCATCTCATAGTTGTAGTCTGCGTCCACCTGATGCAGGATCTCACGGGTGCGCATGGCAGGGAAGGCCCAGGAGTGGAACCCGCCGTCGTTGGGGGAGGTGTAGTAGACCTCGTCGTAGCCGTCGGGCACATAGCTTTCGGTGTTCTCATCGATGAGGCCCAGCATCTCTGCCAGCTTCACGGTGTAGCCATTTTCCCAGCTGCCGTAGGCGTCCTGGTTGGTGCCGGTGTTGTCGTTGAGACCGGTTGCGATGCTGTCTCCAAGGGCAACGTAGTTCTCGATTCCGAAGACGTTCTTCGGGCTGTCAGCGGCAAGGGCCGGTACGCACAGCGCGGCCACCATCAGAACCGCCAGCAGGCAGGACAGCAGTTTTTTCATATGTTTCATCTGTTTTCTCCTTTCAGCTTTTTGAATTCCGAAAAAAATTATATACAATTTGTTACCTTCTGTCAATTATTTCTTTGTCAGATGGCCTCCAGCTTCGCCTTGAAGGAGATCTTTCTGGTGGTGGGGAGGTCGTCGAACTGGACGATGTGTGCGCCCTTTTCGGAATCGATCCCTACGATGGTGCCCTCGCCCATGATGGCGTGGCGCACCCGCTGGCCGATCTCCATGGCTTTCGGCGCCTCAGTGGGGAGGAATTTCTCGTTGTGCTCGATGTACTCCCTGGCCTCCTTGATCAGCCCCTCTCTGGGGGGATCGGTATATTCCAATAAGGAGGGGTCGATGTCCAGCACGAATCTGGACGGGTATCGGGGGGCACCGTCGATGCCGCGGCCGTCGGCCTCGGAGAGATAGAGCCGCTTCTCTGCTCTGGTCATGGCCACGAAGGCCAGGCGGCGCTCCTCTTCCATCCCCGGCAGGGTCCGGGTTTTCCGGGAGGGGAAGATGCCCTCGTTCATGCCGCAGAGGAACACATAGGGAAACTCCAGACCCTTGGCGGCGTGGACGGTCATCAGCTTCACCTTGCCCTGCTCCTCGGCCACGTCCGCGTTGGTGAACAGTGCTACATGGGCGAGATAGTGCTCCAATGCCGCCTCCTCGCCGCAGGTGGTCTCATATTCAAAGACGCTCTGCTTCAGCTCCGCCAGATTGTCCAGACGCTCCTGGCTGCCCTCGGTGCGGAGCATGGCCTCGTAGCCGCTTTGATCCAAAAGCTCGTTGAGCACCTCGGAGATGGGCCGGTCGGCGTAGTCGGCGGCAAAGGCCTCCACCAAGCTTACGAATTTGGCGGCCTTGGTGCCTTTGAAGATCTCATCCTCCAGGGTTCTGCGGAGGGCTTCATAGAGACTGCAGCCGTTCTTGGCCGCGTATTCCTGCAAAAAACGCATCCGGCGCTGGCCCAGATTCCGCTTCGGCGTGTTGGCGACCCTTCTAAAGGAGAGATCGTCTTTATACGCAATCATCCTCAGATAGCTCAATGCGTCCTTGATCTCCATGCGGCCGTAGAAGGGGACGCCGCTGTAAATGGTGTAGGGCACCTTCCGCTTCTGGAGCACGGTCTCCACGGTGCGGGTCACATAGTGGGCCCGGTAGAGGATGGTCATGTCCCCGTAGGGCACTCCCTGATCGTGGAGCTCGTGCATCTGATAGGCGATCCACTCGGCCTCGTTCTCCGCGTTTTCCGCGTGGTGGCAGAGGACGGATTTGCCATCCGGCAGGGTGGGGAGCAGATCCTTCTCCATCCGGTTCTGATTTTTGGAAATCAGAGAGTTGGCCGCATGGAGGATCTGCGGAGTGGAGCGGTAGTTCTGCATCATCATGATGGTTTTCGTGCTGGGGTACTGCTTGTCAAAGTCCAGCAGATACCGGATATCCGCGCCGCGCCAGGTGTAGACCGTCTGGTCGGGGTCGCCCACCACGAAGAGGTTCCTGTGGTAGTCACACAGCACTTCCATCAGCTGATACTGGGGCAGGTCGATGTCCTGGAACTCATCGATCATGATGTACTCCAGCCGCTGCTGCCATTTTAAACGGATGGCCTCGTTTTCTTTAAAAATGTAAAGGGAGAATTTGATCAGGTCGTTGTAATCCAGCCCGAAGCACTTCTTCTCCTGATAGAGATATCCGTAAAAGATCACGTCGTCGGTACCGGTGGCCTGTTCGTATTTCTCATGCAGGTCGGCCAGGGAGAGGTTGATGAGGTCGAGATAATACTCCGGCTTCCGGAAGAGCTTCTGGATCTCGATCATATCCCTGGCGGCGGAGAAGGTCATGTCCCGAAGCGTCAGGTTCCGCTCCTCATAGATGATCCGCAGCATGTCGTCGATGTCGGAGTTGTCCAGCACCAGAAAGCTCTTGGGATAGCCAACGGCGTAGCTGTCCTCCTGGAGAATGGAGACGCAGAATCCATGGAAGGTGTTGATGTAGCCGGTGTCGTTGTCGCCGGTGAGATTGTGGATCCGCTGGCGCATCTCGTTGGCTGCCTTGTTGGTGAAGGTGACGCAGAGGATGTTCCCCGGCATGATGCCCATGTCGTTCACCAGATAGGCAAACCGGTTGGAGAGGGCGCGGGTCTTGCCGCTGCCGGCCCCGGCGATCACCCGGACGAAGCCCTCGGTGGTGGTCACAGCCTCCAGCTGGGCGGCGTTCAGCTTCTGTTCCATGGCTTCACCTCCTGTAAACTCTAAATCCATTATACCGCATATCCGACTTGGAATGCAACCGGGAGCGGCTATGCGACAAAATGCGGTTTTTTGTTGACAACGAAAAGGGGAGTGCGTATAATCAAATCAAGCAAAACGAAAACTTCACTATTTGTAAAGGAGACTATACTATGGATATGAGCGCATTGTTGGGCACCCTGCTGAGCGGGAACAGTGTCCAGAGTCTGAGCCAGGCCTCCGGCGCCTCCACCCAGGACGTGCAGAACGTGCTTTCCGCAGCACTGCCGAGCCTGCTGCAGGGCGCGCTGGGCCAGGCACAAAACGAGCAGACCGCCGGCGGCTTCGCCAACGCTCTGCAGAGCCACGCCCAGTCTGACACCAGTGATCTGGGCAGCTTCCTCAACGGCCTCGACCTGCAGGACGGCGGCAAGATCCTGATGCATCTGCTGGGCGCCAACACCAACCAGACCGCGCAGCAGGTCTCCGCGGCCTCCGGCGTCAGCGCCAAGAGCACCGTCAAGATCCTGGCCATGCTGGCCCCTCTGCTGATGAACCTGCTGGGCAAGCAGACCCAGAGCAGCTCCAACAGCGGCTCCAGCATCGGCGGCCTCATGAGCGCCCTCATGGGCAGCGGCAACATCACCAGCATCCTGGGCTCTCTGCTGGGCGGCAAGGTCCCCAGCGTCTCCTCCGCCAAGCCCCAGAGCAGCGGTCTCGACCTGATGAGCGTGCTCATGGGTCTGATGAAATAATTACAAACTGTAACCAGCAAAAACACTCCCATCGGGGAGTGTTTTTTTGTGTAAAATCAGAGAAAAAATGAAACAGATTTTCGTAACAATAAATCTTCGATTTGACATAAAATCCTTTTTCCACAAAACTTTCCACCAACATCTTGGGAGGGGAGTGGCGGACTTTATCAAAGCGAACGGGAATGTTCACAAAAACGTCGAGGCCGCTTTGTAAAAGTAACAGAAAAGTGACAAAATCAATACAAAATGGTTGTTAGATGTTAAAAATGGTGTTATAATCTAACCATCTTTTCTCAAGGGGTGCAACATGAAGAAACGATGCGTTGGATTCTTACTCGCCGTTGTGCTGCTGGCAGGACTCCTGCCCATGGCACACGCGAACGCTGCTTCGCTGTCCGCTTCTCCATATCTGAATATCAACTATGATTCCACGACTTCGGTCTCTGCCGGGACGATCCGCTACGTGTCCCAGCTGGTCGGATCGCCCAACTTTCACCCGTCCTACTGGAACGATTATGTGGACGCAGCGGGCTACGAGTGCTACACCGCATCCATCTCCATGGCCCTGAGCAGCATCGGCGCCAACGCCACCCCCGGCGCGCTGGGTGACTACTGGAACGGAAAGGGCTACACCGGCGGCGAGCCCTTTGCCACCATGGCCTGGGATGTGGAGGGCTTCGGCGCCACCTATCTGGAGCGCAGCTTCTCCACCGCCATCGAAAACTTCCTGAACAATCCCGGTTCCTACAGCCCCCCGGTGATCCATCTGACCACCTACTCCGAGCGCGGCCACTATGTCATGGTGGCGGGCAAGGTCTCTGCCAACAGCTATCTGGTGGTGGACCCCGCCAACGACGCGCCCTGGACCATCAAGATCGAAAACAACGTGGCCACCTACATGCGTCGCGATGAGCTCCGCACCGAGGAACTGGAAAAGACGACCCAGTATTATAAGGCCGGCGGCAGCCTCTCCCAGTCTGCGCCTGCGCCAACGCCTGTCACTGCCACCATCGCTTCTGTCGGCCACCATCAGGACGGCTCCAGCTGCGCCAGCGCCGCCATGACTGACGTTCCGGCTGAGAGCAACTGGGCCCACGCCGGCATCGACTACTGCATCAGCAAGGGGCTCATGCAGGGCGTCACCAATTCCCAGTTCAAGCCTGGCTCTGAGATGACCCGCGCCATGCTGGTCACGGTGCTCTACCGCGCTGCCGGTCAGCCGGATGTGAGCTGCTACACCAATCCTTTCACGGATCTTTCCGCCTGCTGGTATCAGAACGCGGTCACATGGGCCTACGCCAGAGGCATCACCTCCGGTGTCAGCGCCACCAGCTTTGCCCCTGACAGCTCCTTGACCCGTGAGCAGCTGGTGAGCATGCTCTACCGCTATCGCCAGCTCACCGGTTCCACCCCTGCCAGAATGGACGCCCTGGACGGCTTCTATGATCAGGGCAGCATCTCCGGCTGGGCGGCCGAGCCCATGCGCTGGGCGGTCACCGGCGGTATCCTCTCCGGCACCAGCAGCACCAGCCTCAGCCCTGACGGCGCCGCCACCAGAGCGCAGCTGGCCTCCATCCTCATTCGCTACATGAGCAACGGTTGATCTTCTTCATTTTGTCTCCTTACACCAGAACCCCCTGCCGAAATGGCAGGGGGTTCGACTTTTAAATGAATGGATCAAATCAGATAGGGGATCTGGAACACATACACGTTCCGGTATTTTTCCATGCGCCGGATCAGGGTCTTGGTGGTCTGGTTGTGCAGCAGTCGCGTACCCCGCTGGGTGGGCACCAGCGTCGGCATCATCACGGTCAGATGCTGGTGCTTGTCCAGCTTGGCGTGCTCAGCCTCGATGTGCCGCATGAGCACCTCCTCGGTGTTGCGGTAGTGGGTCACATCGTAGACGAATTCCCAGTTCGGAGCCATGGCGCCCAGCTCCTCCAGCTGGGATCTCACGCGCTCCGCGCTGCTTTTCTCGCTGCAGACGTGGTAGAACTCCACTTCGTCAAAGTCCAGCTCCTGGGCGCAGTTGAGCACCTTCAGGAAGGAGCGGCTGATGCTCTGCACCGGGAGGATCAGCTTTCCGGCCTTTCCGCGGCCCATGAGGGCTTTGGCTTCCTCCATGGAGTCGATGCGCAGATCATTGCCCACGGCCTGATAGTGGCTGTGGATCTTTTTCATCAGCAGCACCAGCAGCACGATGGTCACCAGCGTGACCCAGGCGCCGCTGAGGAACTTCATGATGACGATGATCATCAGGGTGATGCCGGTGATCAGGGTGCCGAAGCCGTTGACCCCCGCCTTGAACTGCCAGCCGGGGCCCTTATTCTCCATCCAGTGGCGGACCATGCCGAGCTGACTTAAGAGGAAGGACAGGAACACGCCGCTGGCGTAGAGTGGCAGCAGCAAATGCTGGTCGCCGTTGAAGGCAATCACCAGCAGGGCGGCCGAGCCGAAGAGGAATAGAATGCCGTTGGAGAAGTTGAGCCTCGTGCCGCGATAGATCAGTCTTCTGGGCAGGAAGCCGTCCTGAGCCATCAGCGCCATCAGCAGCGGCAGTCCGGCGAAGGCGGTGTTGGCGGCCAGGGTCAGGATCACCACGGTCATGACCTGCACCACGAAGTAGAGGGCCGAGCCGCTTCCGAAGACGGCGGCGGCCAGCTGGCTCACGGCGGTGGCCTCCTCGTTGGGGACAATCTTGTAAAGAGAGATCAGCACGCTCACGCCCAGAAACACCAGACACACGAAGCCCGCCATGGCGTAGAGCACCTTCTTCGCGTTCTTCGGCGCCGGATCCTTGAAGTTCGGCACGCCGTTGGACACCGCCTCCACGCCGGTCAGGGCCGTGCAGCCGGAGGCAAAGGCTCTCAGGATCACGAACAGCAGGGTGTCGCCTGCGTTGGTGGTGGCGATCTGCACCTGCTCCGGGGTGTAGCTGCCGGAGAGGTACCGCACCAGACCGGTGACGATCAATACGATCATGGTGAGGATGAAGAGATAGGTCGGCACCCCGAAGAGCACCGCGCTTTCTCTCAGACCGCGGAGGTTGCCCCAGGTCAGCAGGGCGATCAGGATCAGCGCGATCAGCGCTTTCAGATGCAGCAGCTCCGGGAAGGCGCTGGTCACCGCCGCGGCACCGGCACAGGCGCTGACGGCCACCGTGAGGATGTAACCGATGATCAGTGCGGCCCCCGCCACCAGACCCGGCGTCTCGCCCAGGTTGTCCGTAGCCACGATGTAGGCGCCGCCGCCCTGGGGGTAGGCGTCGATGGTCTGCCGGTAGCAGAATACCAGGATCCCCAGCAGACCGATGATGGCCGCCACGATGGGGAGGAAGGTCCTGTAGCTGGCCATGCCCAGCACCGGGATCAGCACCAGCAGGATCTCCTCACCGGCGTAGCTCACCGACGAGATCGCGTCGCTGGCGAAGACCGGGATGCCCCAGAGAATGTTGAATTTCTCCCCGGCGAGCTTGTCATCCTCCAGACGACGGCCGAGGAAGAATCTGAGCAGTTTTTCTTTCACGGATGCTTTGCCTCCATTAAACAGAACGGAAAAACAAAAAAACGCCGCCGTTCCCGGCAGCGCAGAGTGTGACAAAGCAAAACAGGGCAACGGACATACCGATGCCCGATACCTGCAGTATGTTGTTTCCCTCTTACGCTGACGAGATTAGCTGTCGGGTTCGGAGAAGAAGGTCTCCTACCGCATACGCGGATGCACCCCAAGGTTGGTTCTCCCGCTGCCGCTCATCGCAGCATTAAGCAAGTTTAATATAGTCCCGCCCGAATGGAAAGTCAATGTACAGAATGTCTAAAAACCGGGATCGTTTTTTAATGATTCTGACAAATATCAAACGATTTTGCATTAGAAAACCACAAGATATTGTTGTAAAGGTGAAAAGAGAAACAAGAAGTTGTGCTTAGCGGTGAAAAAACCTGAAAAATCAACATTCTTATTTAAAAATGAATGAAATTTTCCCTTGCCTTTTTTGCAAAAAGCGTTTATACTAAAAACCAAAGTGGGGTGAAATGGGGGAAAGTGTACCAAAAGGGGACACGAATCCACCAAAACACCCACAAACCGCGCAAAGGAGGGACGAACATGACCGGAACTTATCAGCATACTCTGGACGCCAAGGGCCGTCTGTTCATCCCCGCGAAGCTGCGCGAGGAGCTGGGCGACACCTTCTACGTGACCATCTCCCGCGAGAAGTGCCTGTGCGCCTACAACGAAGCCAACTGGCAGCGCTACCGGGACAAGGCCGACGCGCTGCCCTACTCCCAGCAGAACGCCCTGCGCCCGATCTTCTCCAACGCCGCCAAGGTGGAGCTGGACTCTCAGGGCCGCATCCTGCTGACCCAGACCCTCCGGGACAAGATCGCCCTGGGCCGTGAGGTCACGGTGGTGGGTGTGAACAACCACGCCGAGTTCTGGAACAAGGCTGACTGGGATCGCGTCTGCGCCGAGGAGAGCACGCCAGAGAATCTGGCGGCTGTCATGGATGCGCTGGGATTCTGATATGGACGAGAGAACACCGAAACACGTCTCGGTCCTCCTGGACGAGTGCATCGAGGCGTTGAACATCCAGCCTGACGGCATTTACGTGGACGGCACCCTTGGCATGGGCGGCCACTCCGAGCAGATCGCGAAGCGTCTGACCACGGGCCTGTTGATCGGCATCGACCGGGACGAGACCGCCATCGAAAGAGCGGGAAAGCGCCTGGCCCCCTACGGCGACCGGGTGAAGCTGGTCCACGGCAACTTCAGCGACACCGCCGCGATTCTGGATTCCCTTGGGATCGACAAGGTGGACGGCCTGCTGTACGATCTGGGCGTCTCCTCTCCGCAGCTGGATGAGGCGGAGCGGGGCTTCAGCTATATGCAGGACGCGCCGCTGGATATGCGGATGGACGGCTCCGCCACCCTTACCGCCTGGGACGTGGTGAATAAGTGGCCGGAGGGGGAACTCAAGCGGATCCTCTTCGATTACGGCGAGGAGCGCTACGCCCCCAGGATCGCCTCCGCCATCCTGAAATGCAGGGCAGAGAAACCCATCGAGACCACACTGGAGCTGGTGGACGTGATCCGTTCCGCCATGCCGGCTGCGGCATTGCGAGAGAAACAGCACCCGGCGAAGCGGAGCTTTCAGGCCATCCGCATCGCCGTGAACGACGAGCTGGCGGCCATCCAGACCATGATGGACACCGCCCCGGACAAGCTGAGACCCGGCGGAAGGCTGGCGGTGATCAGCTTCCACTCCCTGGAGGATCGGATCGTAAAATCCGGCATCCGAGCGAGAGAGGACGGCTGCACCTGCCCGAGAGATTTCCCGGTCTGCACCTGCGGCTTCGTCCAGACGCTGAAGAGCGTTTCGAGAAAACCCATCCTGCCCTCTCCGGAGGAGCAGGCAGCCAACCCGAGAGCCAGAAGTGCGAAACTCAGGGTTGCAGAACATGTCTAAATGTGATATTATGTAAATCAGTAAATGCGGATTAAGGTGGAAAGGAGTGCGGATCATGGCAAACCCCAGGCGCAATTATGATGCCCCGATGTATCAGAATCTGGTGCAGGATAATCTGGCCTATGACATGTCCCACCAGATCCCCGAACCCCAGCGTTACAGCACGGCCCCGGAACTGGAACGTCCCCGGCAGCCAAAAAAACAGACCCAGCCCCAGAAGCGTGCCGTCGCCGTCCAGGCGCCGGTGATGGTGGTTGCCCCCGCAGCGGTGATCCTGTTCGCGGTGATGGTTGCCATCTGGATCTTCGCCCTGCAGGTCATGACCAGAATCAGCACCCAGCAGACCGAGATCTGCAAGCTGGAGGCCACCCTCAGTGAGGTGCAGGAGACCCAGGACGATCTGCTGATCGCTTACGAGACCGCCTACAACTTCGCCGAGCTGGAGGACTATGCCGCCAACACTCTCGGCATGCAGAGACCCAGAGAGGAGCAGAGCTTCTACTTTGCCAGCACCGCCTCGGATCAGGCTGTCGCCGTGCTGGAGCGTTCCAGACCCGACGGGCTGGTGGATCGCTTCTCGGACTTCCTGGCGGATCTCACGTCATATTTTTCCTGAATCGCGATATGCTGTAATCAGCCCCTCGCGGCACATCGTGAACCATAAAAGGAGACCCCATTCATGGCAAACACGCCCACCGGACGCGCCAGCGTCCAACGACCTGACAATATGATGCTTCGCCGCACACGCTCGCTTTTCCTGGTGTGCGGCATTGTCGCGTTTTTACTGCTGGGTTTCCGGCTGTTCTGGATCATGGTGGTGCAGCACGATGAGTATGAGGAGCAGGCCGTGCGGCAGACTGTGGTGCGACAGAATGTGCTGGGTCTCAGAGGCACGATCTACGACGCCAACGGCAAGATCCTGGCCAAAAGCGCCACCAAGGACACGGTGATCTTAAGTCCTGCGGACATCAAGAAATACAACCAGGATCTGGACGGCATCGCCAAGGTGCTCTCGGAGAATCTGGCGGACTACGGCGTCACCTACGAGCAGATCATCGAGCTCTCCCGCGACACGGATTCCTACTACAAGATCGTGGCCAGGAAGGTGGACAGGGAGGACACCGACCCCATCCGGGAGTATAAAAACAGCATCACCGGCGGCGTGAACGGCATCGTGCTCTCCCCGGACTCCAAGCGCTACTATCCCTACGGCTCTCTGGCGGCCCACGTGCTGGGCTATGTGGGCATCGACAACGACGGCCTCGCTGGGGTGGAGAGCCAGTATGACAACGTCCTTGCCGGCGGCATGGGCCGGATCACCCGACTCAGAGACAAATCCCAGATCGGCATGCTGAACGTGAAGTACGAGGACTACACCCAGGAGACCGCCGGCGCCGATGTGAAGTTGACATTGGATGCCAACATCCAGTATTATCTGGAGAAGCACCTGAAGCAGGCGGTGGAGGATTACGACATCCAAAACGGCGCCGCCGCCATCGCCATGGATCCCAATACGGGCGCCATCCTGGGCATGGTCTCTCTGGGAAACTTCGATCCCAACGACTATCAGACCCTCAGCGAGGAAGCGGAGGAGGAGCTTGCAACTGCGGAGGAGGAAGAACACCTCACCAAGACCGAAATGAGCGAGCTCAGGACCGCTGCCCTCTTCAAGCAGTGGCGCAACAAGGGCCTCTCTGACACCTACGAGCCCGGCTCCACATTCAAGATCATCACCCTGGCCATGGGCCTTGACAGCGGCGTCATCGACCTGAATTCCAGTTTCTTCTGCGGCGGCAGCACCACGGTCATCGGCCGTACCACGCCGCTGAACTGCTGGAAAACCGACGGCAGCCACGCCAACCAGACCCTGACTCAGGCGGTGCAGCACTCCTGCAACGTGGCCTTTGCCGAGATCGGCGAGCGGGTTGGCGCCAAAACCTTCTACAAATACTGCGACGCCTTCGGCTTTCTGGAGCTGACGGACGACAAGGAAGCCACCCTGACCGCCAAGACCGGCATCGACCTGGCGGGCGAGAGCGGCAGCATCTGGTGGAGTGAGAAGACCTTCTACAATCCGGAAAACCACTCCCAGCTGGCCTCCGCAAGCTTCGGTCAGACCTTCAACGTCACCCCGGTGCAGATGGTCACCGCCATCAGCGCCTGCGTCAACGGCGGCTATCTGATGAAGCCGTACATCGTTCAGGAGATCACCGACGCCTCCGGCAAAATCGTGGCCTCCAACGAGCCCACGGTAGTGCGGCAGGTGGTCAGCGAGGAGACCAGCGCCACGGTGCGTCAGATCCTCGAAAAGGTCGTGGGCGATCCGGTGGACGGCACCGGCAAGAACGCGTATGTGGCGGGCTACCGCATCGGCGGCAAGACCGGCACCTCCGAAAAGGTTGCCCAGGACGCCGCCGGCGGCCCAAAGGAATACATCGTCTCCTTCGTGGGCGTTGCCCCGGCGGACGACCCGAAGATCGTGATCCTGACCCTGCTGGATACCCCCAGCGACGAGACCGGCATCTACATCTCCGGCGGTCAGATGGGTGCTCCGACGGTGGGTAAAATGATGGCCGACATCCTGCCGTATCTGGGCGTGGATCCGGTCTACACCGCGGAAGAAAAGGCCAATATGGACGAGACCGTTCCCAGCCTCACCGGAATGGATGTGAACGAGGCCGTTGCCCTGCTGGAGCAGCGCGGCTTCAACGCCCGCATCATCGGCGAGGAGGGCAAGGTGCAGCACCAGCTGCCCGGCACCGGCGCCACCATCGCCAACGGCAGTACCGTCCTGCTCTACGCCGGGGAGGAACCCTCCGAAGAGCAGGAGGAGATGATCGATCTCAGCTATCTGACCTACAACGACGCCAGAGATTATCTGGCCGCCATGGGCCTCTTTGTCAGCACCTCCAGCTCCGTCACCAGCCCGTCGACCCAGGCGGTTCTGGCCCAGAGCATCCCCGAGGGCACCATGGTGGACCACGGCACGGTCATCGAGGTCACCCTGGTCACCGGCGACCAGAGCATGCTGGGCATGTACTAAAGCGAAAACCATTCTCCGGGAAGGGAGAGAAGAAGATGAAATTGAAAGATTTGCTTCGGGATCTGACTGTGGTGGAATCCACCGCCGATCCGGAGCTGGAGATCCGGGATATCTGCTATAATTCCCGTCTGGCCCAGAAGGGGGATCTGTTCGTGGCGGTCTGCGGCTATCAGTCCGACGGCCACAAGTACATCCCCATGGCGGTGGAGCAGGGCGTCGCCGCGGTGCTCTGCGAGCGGAAGCCGGAGCAGGAGATCCCTTACATTCTGGTGGCTGACAGCCGTCTGGCGCTGGCACTGGTGAGCGCCGCGTATTTTGAGCACCCCTCGGAAAAGCTCACCATGATCGGCGTCACCGGCACCAACGGCAAGACCACCGTCACAACCCTCTTAAAGCACATGCTGGAGGAGGCGGCGGACGCCAAGGTGGGCCTCATCGGCACCAACGGCAACATGATCGGCAGTGAAACCTTCCACACCGAGCACACCACGCCGGAGTCCTACGAGGTGCAGAAGCTGCTGCGCCAAATGGTGGATGCGGGCTGCACCCACTGCGTCATGGAGGTCAGCTCCCACTCTCTGGTGCTCCACCGGGTGGCGGGCATCCAGTACGACATCGGCATGTTCCTGAACCTGACCCAGGATCATCTGGATTTCCACGAGACCATGGAAAACTACGCCGAGGCCAAGGCGCTGCTGTACCGGCAGAGCAAGTACGTGATCCTGAACCGGGACGACCAGTGGTCGGACTTCATGCTGTCTAAGGTGGAGGTTCCTTACGCGACCTTTTCCGCGGAGGACAATCACGCGGACTTCGTCGCCAAGGATGTGCGGCTGACGCCGGAGGGTGTGCGGTTCATCCTGGTGGCCGGCGCCTCGCTGCTGCGGTGCTCTCTGGCGATACCGGGCATGTTCTCTGTTTATAACGCCCTCGCGGTCCTGGCGGCCTCCGCCCATCTGGGCATCCCGGGAGAACGGGCGGCCGCGGCCCTTGCCACCAGCAGGGGCGTGAAGGGGAGAGCGGAGCTTTTGGAAACCGACGGCGACTACACGCTGCTGATCGACTACGCTGTGACCCCGGACGCGGTGGAGAACATCCTCACCACCGCAAGGGAGTTCACCAAAGGCCGTCTGGTGTTCCTCTTCGGCTGCGGCGGCGACCGGGATAAGCTGAAGCGGCCTATCATGGGACGGATCGCCGGGGAAAAGGCGGACTTCGTCATCGTCACCAGCGACAATCCGAGAACTGAGGACCCAAAGGCCATCATCGACGACATTCTTCCCGGTCTGAAGAAGACCCGGAAGCCCTACGTGGTGCGCCCGGATCGCCGGGAGGCCATCGAATACGCCATCGAAAACCACAAAGACGGCGACGTGATCATCCTCTGCGGCAAGGGCCATGAGGACTACCAGATCATCGGCAAAGAAAAGATCCACATGGATGAGCGCGAGATCGTCGCGGAGATTTTACGAAAGAGGAAGGAACAGGCATGACGCTCAAACTGATACTGTCGTTTGTGATCGGCTTCGTTGCCGCGAGCCTGATCGGCATCTGGCTGGTGCCCTATCTAAGACGCATCAAGGCGGGCCAGCGCATTTTGGAGGACGGCCCCAAGTGGCATATGTCCAAGAGCGGCACCCCCACCATGGGCGGCATCATGTTCATCGCGGCGCTGCTGATCGTGTGTCTCACCGTGGGCTTCAGCAGCATGCTGAATGGCTATTACGGCCATATCTTCTGCTTCCTGTTCGCGCTGGTCTTCGGCGCCATCGGCTTCCTGGACGACTATGAAAAGCTGAAAAAGAAGCAGAACCTGGGCCTTCGTGCCTGGCAGAAGTTCCTGCTGCAGCTGGCGGCAGCCTTGGTGTTCATCTATCTGATGCGGGCCTTCGGCTACGTGACCAACAATCTTTACATTCCCTTCTGGAACGTGACCTATCCCATCCCGGAGGTGCTCTACACCGTCCTTGCGGCCTTCGCCATCGTGGGCACCGTCAACGCCGTGAACCTCACCGACGGCATCGACGGTCTGGCCGCCGGCACCAGCTTCCCGGTGTGCATCTTCTTCGTGATCGTCACCTTCCTGTGGCAGAGCGCGGACATCTCCGTGGGCATTTTCGCCTCCGGCCTTGCCGGCGGTCTGCTGGGCTTCCTGCTGTATAACTTCAACCCCGCGAAGATCTTCATGGGCGACACCGGCTCCCTGTTTCTCGGCGGCGCCATCGCTGCCATGGCCTTCGCCTATGACATGCCGCTGATCCTGATCCCGGTGGGTATCATGTTCATCATCGAGACCCTGTCCGACATCATCCAGGTGGGCTACTTCAAGCTCACCCACGGCAAGCGTGTATTCAAGATGGCGCCTTTCCACCACCATCTGGAGATGGGCGGCTGGTTCGGCAAGAAGTGGAAGGAGAAGGAGATCTTCTGCCTCTTCGTGAGCATCACCACGGTTTTCTGCATCCTGGCCTTCCTGGGCGTATTCCACAGATACTGAGCATAGAATCATTTTGAAAGAAAGGAGGACGATCCATGAGCACAAATTCCAGAGCTGCCCGCCGGAGAAGCATTCTGCCCGGGCTGGAGGCTGCGGCCAAGCATCGCGGCGGCTTTGACATCACGCTGCTGACGCTGGTGCTGATCCTGCTGGCGCTGGGCCTTCTGATGGTGCTGTCCTCCAGCTATCCGAGAGCCTATTCCGAGGCCCTGCGCACCGAGAGCGGATCGCCGCTGGACTACTTCAACCACCAGCTGGTGTTCGCCGTGGCGGGCCTGTTCATCATGTACGCGGCCTCCTGGGTGCCCATGAGCCTCTATCGGCAGGGCGCGAAGCTGCTGTACATCTTCACCATCGTCATGCTGGCGGCGGTGCTGGTAGCCGGCACGGCGGAAAACAATGCCCGACGCTGGATCTATCTGGGATTCTTCTCCTTCCAGCCGTCGGAGATTTCGAAGCTGGCGATCATCCTGCTGTTCGCGGATCTGATCGCCAAATACCGCGCCCGTATGAACACCCTGAAATACGGCGTTGTGCCCTACGTGGTGGTGCTGGCGATTCCGTTCCTGCTGCTGTTTCTGGAGCCCCACATCTCCTGCATCATCATCGTGGCGCTGGTGGCGCTGACCATGCTGTTTATCGGCGGCATGCCGTGGAAGTATCTTCTGACCCTGTTTGCGGGCGTGGCGCTGCTGGGCCTGCTGGCCTTCTTCGTTTCCAACCACGTCCATGTTCGAATCCTTGCCTGGCTGCACCCCGCCGCCTACGCCGATGATGACATCAGCTATCAGGTGCGGGAATCCCTCATGGCCATCGGCTCCGGCGGCCTCACCGGTCTCGGGCCGGGGGAGGGGCGGCAGAAGTACCTGTACCTGCCGGAGAGCCACAACGATTACATCTTCTCCATCGTCTGCGAGGAGCTGGGCCTCCTGGGCGCCATCGCCATTCTGCTGCTGCTGGCGCTGATGCTGCTGCGCTGCATCCAGATCACCATGAACGCGAAGGACCGCTTCAGCTTTCTGGTGGCGGCGGGCATCACGGCCCACTTTGGACTCCAGACCATTTTGAACATTCTGGTCGTCACCAACACGATCCCCTGTACCGGCGTGTCGCTGCCGTTTTTCAGCTACGGCGGCACGGCCCTGCTGATGCAGCTGGTAGAGGTGGGCGTTTTATTAAGCATATCCCGTGAGCTGCCGCTCTCCAACGCGGAATAAGGAGTCACTATGAATTATCTGTTTGCCTGCGGCGGCACCGCGGGCCACATCAACCCGGCCCTCGCCGTGGCCGACCGGCTGCTGAAATTGGATCCTCAGGGAAAGGTGCTCTTCGTGGGTACCCCCGACCGGATGGAATCGGAGCTGGTTCCCCGCGCGGGCTATGATTTCAAGGGCATCGAGGTCTCCAGCTTCTCCAGAAAGATGAATCTGGAGGGCCTGAAATTCAACGCCAAAAGTCTGAAACACGTCCTCTCCGCCACCGGAAAGGCCAAGAAAATCGTGAAGGAGTTCCGGCCCGACATCGCCATCGGCACCGGCGGCTACGTCTGCTACCCGGTTTTGAAGGCGGCTGCTGCGTTGAACGTGCCAACTTTGGTCCACGAGTCCAACGCCGTCCCCGGTCTCACCACGAAGATGCTGATCGCCGACGTGGATCGGATTCTGGTGGGCTTCGAGGCCAGCCGCGCCTACTACGGCGACCCCAGAAAGGTCTACGTCACCGGCACCCCGGTTCGCGGCGAGTTTTCCGCCCTCACCAAAGCGGAGGCCAAGGCAAAGCTGGGCATCCCGGTTTCGGAGCCTCTGGTGGTCTCAGTCTGGGGCAGCCTCGGCGCAAGAGTGATGAATGAGCGCATGGCGGAGCTGATCGCCCTCGCCGGCGAGCACCCCGGCTTCCGGCTGATCCATTCCGCCGGCAAGAACGGCTATGATAAGTTTGTAGAGAATCTGAAAAAGCAGGGCGTCGAGGATCCCGCGAAACGCGGCGCCGACGTGCGGCCCTATATCTACGATATGCCCACGGTCATGGCGGCGGCGGATCTGGTGCTCTGCCGCGCCGGCGCCTCCACCTTGGCGGAGCTGACTTACCTCGGCAAGCCCGCCGTTCTGGTGCCCAGCCCCAACGTCACCAACAACCATCAGGAGCGCAACGCCAGAGTCCTGGAGCAGGCCGGCGGCGCGAAGGTGATTGTGGAGTCCGACTGCACCGCCGATGGGCTGCTCGGCACCATCCGAGACCTGCTGCATGACTCTGTGACCCTCACCAAAATGGAGCAGAACATGAGAGCCTGCGGCGTTCCCGACGCAACCGAGCGGATCGCCGACATGGCGCTGGAAATGATCCGCGCCTATCAGAAATATCCTGAGATTCCAAGAAAATAACACAATCCATTCCCTCCGCATAGGATAACCTGAATTTGCCCGCAAAGCCTTGCAAAGCGGTGCTTCGGGCCTGATGTGGAGGGAACGCTTTATGATGATCTGGCATGTGCGCGGCGGCCGTCCGCTGCGGGGAACGATTCCGGTGCAGGGCTCGAAAAACGCAGTGCTGCCCATTCTGGCGGCGTCGATCCTGGCGCCCTGCGAGACGACCCTCACCGGGGTCCCGGAGCTGAAGGACGTGGGCATCACCCTAAGGATCCTGCGGCATCTGGGCTGCGCAGCGGAGCTTAAGGATCATGTCATATACATCGACTCCCGCCCCTTAAGCCGCTGCGACATTCCCCACAGCCTCATGCGGGAGCTGCGCTCCTCGGTGATCTTTTTGGGCGCCATCCTCTGTCGCTGCGGGGAAGCGCGCCTCAGCCTTCCCGGGGGCTGTGAGCTGGGGCCGCGGCCTGTGGATCTCCATCTGGATGCCCTCCGGGCATTGGGGGCCGATGTGACCGAGGGGGGGGGAGACATCATCGCCAGAGGCGGTCATCTGGAGGGAACCAAAATCCTGCTGCCCTTTCCCAGCGTGGGCGCCACGGAAAACGCCATGCTGGCGGCCTGCGCGGCAGCGGGGGAGACCACGATCCTGGGCGCCGCCCGAGAGCCGGAGATCGTGGACCTGCAGCGGTATCTTCGACGCTTGGGTGCGGATCTTTCCGGTGCAGGAACTGCTGAGATCACCGTCCGGGGCTTTCGCCCGAAGGCGCACGCAGAGCATCGGATCCTGCCGGATCGGATCGCCGCGGCCACCATTTTGTGCGCCGCAGCCGCCTCCGGCGGGGAAATTTCCCTGACAAATGCAAATCCATCGCATTTTTTGACGGTTTTAGACTCGCTTTCTGAAGCGGGATGTGATATAATAACAAAATCAGATACCGTGTCGCTCCATGCGCCCAGGCGTTTGACCGCACCGCGGCCCATCGTCACGCGGCCCTATCCGGGCTTTCCCACGGATGCGCAGCCGCCGCTGATGGCCGCCTGTCTGAAGGCGAAAGGCACCACGGTATTCACGGAGAACATCTTCCAAAACCGCTACCGCCACGCGGCGGAGCTCCGGCGGCTGGGGGCGGAGGTCAGCATCGAGGGCCGGGTCGCCTACATCACCGGGGTGGAACGCCTCACCGCCGCACCGCTGACGGCGGGGGATCTTCGCGGCGGCGCTGCCATGATCGTGGCGGCCCTCTCCGCCGAGGGGGAGACCGAGATCTTCGACGAGGACCACATCTCCAGAGGCTATGACCGTTTGGATCAGCAGCTGAATGCTCTGGGGGCGGAGGTCCGATGCACATACTAAGACAGGAGATTTACCCATGACAACCCAATCGGGAAAATCGAATCAGGAATTTACCTTTCGCAAGGGCCTGAGCGGCATCTGGCTGTTTCTGGGGGTCATCTTGCTGATCATCCTCGCCATGAGCATTTTTTTCGTGGTCACCGACATCACGGTGGACGGAAATGCCCGTTATTCGGACGAGGAGATCATCGCGGCCTCCGGCCTGGAGACCGGGGAGAACCTCTTCTTCATCGACCGCTATGAGGCTGCCAGCCGGATCTTCGCGGAGCTTCCTTACGTCAATGACGCGGTTGTGGCCCGCGAGCTGCCCAACCGGGTGCGCATCACCATCACCGAGAGCAGCGCCATGGCCTACGTGGCGGCAGACGGGAAGAACTGGGTCCTGGATCAGAACTGCAAGATCCTCCGGTCTGCTGAGGCAAACGAGCTCAACTCCCTCATCCGGGTGGACGGCATCGTTCCGCTGGAGCCGAAGGAGGGCACGGTCATGGCCGTGGATGAACAGAGCGGCGCCCAGCTTCGCTATCTGATCGCGATTTTGAATCAGATCCTCACCCGCGGCATGTGGACGGACGTGGCGGTCATCGACCTGAGCGACGTGACCAGCCCGGCCTTCACCTATCAGGAGCGATTCACGGTGCGGCTGGGGGAGAACGAGGATCTGGACTACAAATTCGGCCTATTGCAGAGCGCCCTCCAGCAGCTGACAGAATCCGACGCGGGAACCCTTGACCTCTCCATGGATCAGCAGGTACACTTCAGCCCCGGCTGATACGCTTTTTTCATTGAAATTGAAAAAAAGATTGACCTGAAAGGGAAAATGATATAAAATGGGAAAGAATAAAAAGAAGAATCGCAAAAATATGCCCCGGCCAAAGCAGCCCAACGTGCAGCCGAAGCCGGTGCAAGCCGCGCCTGCGGAGGAAGAGACTTCCGCCGCCATTCCGGAGCCGGAACAGCTGATGCTGGAGATCCCGGAGCCGGAGGTTTCCGTGCAGGTGGAAGCGCCTGCGGTGGAGGAGCCTGAGATTCCTGTGGAGGAAGCTGAGATCCCGGAGCAGCCCGCGGCGCCCGATCCCATTGAAAATCAAACCATTGCGCCTCCGGAGGAAGCCCTTCGGACGGAGCCTGTCCAAGAAAAAATTACCAACAGGGAGGAAACAGCAATGCCCTATATGAGTGAAACCGGACCGGAGAATGTCGTCACGATCAAAGTCGTCGGCGTCGGCGGCGCTGGCAACAACGTTGTCAACCGCATGGTCAAATCCGGTACCCAGGGCGTCGAATATGTCGCCGTCAACACGGACAAGCAGGTGCTGGCCGTCTCCAGTGCGGATCAGAAGATCCAGATCGGCGAGAAGCTGACCCACGGTCAGGGCGCCGGCAGCGATCCGGATGTCGGCAAGCGCTCCGCGGAAGAGAGCCGCAACAACATCTCCAAGAGCCTTGAAAATACCGATATGGTGTTCATCACCGCCGGCATGGGCGGCGGCACCGGTACCGGCGCAGCACCCATCATCGCGGATCTGGCCCGTGAGGCCGGCATCCTGACGGTGGCCGTGGTGACCAAGCCCTTCAAGTTTGAGGGCAAGCGCCGCATGGATCAGGCCCTCAAGGGCATCAACGAGCTGATGGGCAAGGTGGACTCCCTGCTGATTATCCCCAATGACCGGCTGAAGTTCGCCACCGACCAGAAGGTCACTCTGGCCAATGCTTTCCAGATCGCTGATGACGTTCTGGTGCAGGCCGTCACCAGCATTTCGGATCTGATCAAGAGCACCGGCTTTATCAACCTGGACTTTGCCGATGTGTCCTGCATCATGAAGGACGCGGGCTTCGCCCACATGGGCGTTGGCCACGCCGCCGGCAAGAGCAAGGCGGAAGAGGCTGCGAGAATGGCGGTTGCCAGCCCGCTGATGGAGACCTCCATCAATGGCGCCCGCGGCGTGCTGATCAATATCACCGGCTCCGTGGATATGGGTCTGGAGGACGTGGAGACCGCCGCCAACCTGGTGCAGGAGGCTGCCCACCCCGACGCCAACATCATCTTCGGCGCCAGCTTCGACGAGTCTCTGGATGATGAGATCCGCGTGACGGTCATCGCCACTGGCTTTGAAGACGCCACCAGCCTGCCGGCCGAGGCTCCCGCCGCTCCCGTGGAGGAGAAGAAGCCTCTGGTGCGTCCCGCCGGCCTGTACAGCAGCGCCGTGCAGGAGGCTGCCCCCGCTGCCGCTCCTGTGCAGCCTGTGGCTCCTGTCGCTCCCGTGCAGCCCGTGGCTCCCGCCGCTGCGCCTGTGCAGCCCGCCGCTCCCGCTGCTCCTGCTGCCACAGAAGAGGAAGATCCCTTCGACGGCATCTTCAAGATCTTCAACCAGAAGTAATTTCAAAATCCTTTACCGCCTTCGCTTCGGCGAGGGCGGTTTTTCCGTAATGGGAATGGAATCCTGAGAAGGGAGGTGCACCGGATGAAAAACTGGAAAAACTGGCGGATCGTGCGATTTTTCGCCTGCATGGTGCGCCTCTATGTGGAAAAACGTCTGGGCCGTACCGCTGCCGCCATGGCCTATTTCATGGTTCTGACGCTGTTCCCGGCCATCATCTGCCTGTATGATCTTTTGGCGCTGGTGGTGGCAAGACCGGACGCGGTGTTCCAGGTGCTGGAGAACCTGGTGGTGCCGGAGTCCACAAGGTCGATTATCGAGGAGTTTTTAAGATTCACCGCTCGAAACGCCAACGGTACGGTCTTCGTGGTGGCGTTCATGACGGTGCTGCTGTCGGCCAGCGCGGTCTACCGCACTTTCTGCGGCTGCGCGGAGGAGATCAGCGGCGGCCGGCGCTTCGGCGTGATCGGCGGCACGGTGGCAAGCTTCATCTTCGCCGCCGCCTTCCTGATCGCCGTGTTCGGCAGCTTCATGGCCATCATCACCGGCCGTCAGGTGGTGCACAAGCTGGACGAGGTCATCACCTGGCTGAACATCGGCGAGTGGTGGACCTGGACTCGATTTGTGGTGCTGTTTCTGATCCTTCTGGGGATGCTGCTGGTGCTGTATTGGCTGGCGGCCTCCAAGGAGCAGTCGCACAAAGTCTTTCCCGGTGCTTTCTTTGCCGCCATCGGCATGGCGGGGATCTCCATCGGCTTCTCCTGGCTGGTGGGACGCTCCAGCCGCTACCCGCTGGTCTACGGGTCTCTCGCCAGTGTGATCCTTCTGATGGTCTGGCTGGATCTGCTGAGTCTGATGATGGTGCTGGGCTGCGCCTTTAACGAATCCATCGTGGAAACACGGCCAACGGAATAAATTTGAATCAAAAAATCCCCCGGACTTCTGTCCGGGGGATTGTCATCTGATTGGAATCAAAGATCGTTCTGAGTGATCTGGTCGAAGGTCTCTCTCTGAACGGCCACCTTCGCGCCCTCCTCGGAGAGCATGACGATGGGCGCCTTGGGGATCCGGTTGTAGTGGGAGGCCATGGCGTAGTTGTAAGCGCCGGTAGTAGCGATGGCCAGCAGATCGCCGCGCCGCAGCTCCGGCAGCCAGACGTCGGGCTGGAGGATGTCGTCACTCTCGCAGCAGCGGCCCACCACATCGCAGTGAAGGGTGGGTGGCGCGTCCATGCGCTCCGGAGCAAAGACCGTGTAGGGGGCCTTGTAGAGGGCGTAGCGGGGATTGTCGGTCATGCCGCCGTCCACAGAGACGTAATTCTTGTAGCCCTTGATCCGCTTGACGCTGCCCACGGTATACATGGTCAGACCCGCGTCGGCCACGATGCTGCGGCCGGGCTCCAGCAGCACAGCGGGGAAGGGAATGCCCAGCTTCTCGGAATAACCCTTCATGAACTCCGCCAGGGCGGAAATGCGGTAGGGGATGTCCACGACGCCCTCGCTCTCCCGATAGCGTACGCCGTAGCCGCCGCCCAGATCCAGCAGCTTCGTCTCGAAGCCGTAGGCGTGGTAGAGCTGCCCCATGAAGTCCAGCATGATCTGGGCCGTGCGCTCGAACACGTCCTCGTCGAAGACCATGCTGCCCACGTGGCAGTGAAGACCCTCCACCTGCAGGTGGGGCAGTGCTGTGGCGTAGTGGTAGAATTCCTCCGCCTGGCCGGTCTCGATGGGAACGCCGAACTTGGAGTCCACCTTGCCGGTGGCGACGGCGTCGTAGGTGTGGGGGTCGATGCCGGGGGTCACACGCAGCAGACACTTCTGCACATGATCTCTGCGCTCGGCGATATGCTCGATGGCGTAGAGCTCCTCCACATTGTCCACCACGAAGTAGCCGACGCCGCAGTCCATGGCGTAGGAGATGTCCGCATCGGTCTTGTTGTTGCCGTGGAAGAAGGCCTTCTCCATGGGGAAGCCCGCCTGCACCGCGGTGTGGATCTCACCAGAGGAGACCACGTCGATGCCGAGGCCGGTCTCCCGGACGATCTCATAGATATGCTTAAAGCTCAGGGCTTTGCTGGCGTAGAGGGTCAGCGCCTGGGGGCCAAAAAACTCCACCATGGCGTCCTGATACATTTTGCAGTTGTAGCGGATCCGCGCCTCGTCCATCAGATAGAGGGGCGTGCCGAACTCCTTGGCCAGCTTGGCCGTGTCGTAGCCTGCGAAATGCAGAACACCGTCCTGAACCTTCAAATTGGTTGCGATCATGGGAACGTTCCTCCGAAATGTAGTGTGTTAATTTGCTAAAGCATAAAATACCATAGTTTTTCCGTTTGCGCAAGAGGAAAATCAGTTTTTTCCAGCTTTTTTATGCTTGCGGCCCAGCACCATCCAGGCGCAGCAGAGGATGACGATGAGGCCGATGACCAGAATGGCGCAGTTGCGGAAGTAGACCTCCGGCAGGATCTGAATGATCTGATCCACGTTGGGGTCAAACAGCCAGTTGGTCTTGCCGGGGAAGAAAATGCTGTGGAACACCGTGAATGCCCGGTCAAAGTCCGTGGCCCCCAATGCGAAGATGATCAGGAACAGAACCAGCATCCCGGCGCCGGCCCAGAAGCTGGGGCCCCGATCCCGGAACCGGTGGGGCTTCCAGATCAGTGAGAGCAGAAGCAGCACCACCAGTGCGATCCCGCTGATCACCGCCACCTTCAGATCCAGCTGAAACAGCACCCGCACGTCGGTAAAGTGGGCCTTCCCGGACTCTGACCATTTCAGCACGCCGGTGCCGAACTCCGTGCCCTTCAATTCAAAGGACATCATCTCGTCGTAGGCCTCCAGAATCTCGGATTCGGTCCAGCCGGTGGCCTCGGGCAGTTTTAAAAGACGCACATGGGCGGCGTAAAACCCACGGCTCAAAATCGGCACTGCGATGGATGCGCTGATGGTGAACAGCGCCAGGGAAATGGAAATCAGAATGGAAATCAGCTTTTTCATGTCGAGGAAACCTCCGGATTTGCCGAGGACGCGATCAGTACCTGCCCCGGCAGATAAAACGCCCACATGGCGATGTTGGTAAATACAGAGGGGGCCAGATTGTTGAGCCCCACGCAGAGATCGCAGCAGAAATACAAAATCAGTCCTGCGGCGTAGATCGCGGCGGTGCGGCTCCGCTTCGTCCTTGCGAAGATCAGCGCCTCCGCTACGTTCAGTCCGAACCAGCTGATGTAGGCAGCAGAAATTATGGCGAGCAGTCCAAACTGCACCGTGGCGGCCACCGCCAGCGCGGCGATGATCAAACGCAAAATCAGATCCGCTTTGGGATCCAATCCCCGAAGTCCGCAGAGCCGAAGGGTGTGGATCACCTGCACGAGCAGAAAGATCCCCACGCCCAGCGGATACCACCGATCCAGCATCAACAGAAACACGTCCGCCAGCACCGATAAACTCAGCGCCCAGGCGATCAGCCTGCCGTCCCGATCCTTTGACTCCCAGACTGCGAATACTGCGCAGAGCAGGATCGCCGCGAACTTGATGGCAGAGGTGTCCATGGCCTGATAGAAGTCCAGCACCAGAAAACTCAGCCACAGCAGGGCTTCCAGCAGCCAGAACCAGATTCGCCTTCGGCCCATCCCGCTCCCTCCTTAAAATGCATATTGTGAGAATGGGAAAACTGTGTTATATTATAGTCGGTTCCGAGCAAATTGTCCACAGGGAGGTGAGACCATGCGCCGGAGAACGAGAGCTATCATCGCAGCACTGGTGGTGCTGTGCCTGCTGCTGGCTGCCGGATGGGTGGTCTACCGCCACACCATCAAGGACTACGTGGACTGCGGCCGGATGCTGGCGAAGGTCTACAACGCCGAGGCGTCGGATCTGAGCTTCGATGTGACCATCAACGCCTCCGGCACCGAGGTGGAAAGCCGCTTCCGAGCCATCCGATTCCCGTTTCAGAACACCACCGCCGCCCAGATCACGCTGAATGGAAAAAACGGCGACTACACCTTCTATAAGATTCACGGCCGAAACGTGGAGGAGACCGGCGACAATGCCGAGAACCAGGACGCCATCCCCAGAAACTTCATGGAGCTGCTGGAGTGGGGCCGGGGGATCTACAAATCCGAGCTGGAGATCAACAAAATCCGGGACCGGAGCTACACCACCTATCGGGTGGACGTGCCCGACGACATGGTGCAGAGCTTTCTGGACGCCTATCTGGGGGCGCTGGACACCTTCAATCTGAAATATTCCGACTGCGTCCTGACCCTGACGGGGAACAAGGGGAGAATGACGGAGCTGGTGCTCCAGGGCACCGCCAGCTACCGGATCCTCTTTGTGAACGCCTCCGCCAACGTGGTGATTCGGGCGCGCGTCAACGCCCTGGACAAAGACGTCAACATTCCGACGGTGCCTGATTCCGTCGTCAAAGGAGCAAGCTAAACCCTATGAATCTGATTCGAACCTTTCTGGCCGTTTTGGCCTGCCGGTTTTCCCGCTGGATCATCCGGCTTTTGGGCAGAGGCGGCACGGCGTTCCCCGGCCGGGTGGCGCTGAAGATCTATCCCCAGGTGCTGGGCGTCCTGTCGAAAAACGTCCGCACCATCCTGATCACCGGCACCAACGGCAAGACCACCACCTCCCGCATGGTGGAGCAGGCCTTCATTGATACGAAGAAATCCTATTTCTCCAACAAATCCGGCGCCAATCTGATCTCCGGCATCACGGCGGAGTTCTGCGTCCACAGCACCCTGCTGGGCAAGCCGAAGTGCGAGTATGCGGTGATCGAGTGTGACGAGGCCGCCTCCAAGACGGTGCTGAAGTACCTGAAGCCCGAGGTCATCGTGGCCACCAACGTCTTCCGGGATCAGCTGGATCGCTACGGCGAGATCACCCACACCCTCAACAACATCATCGAGGGCATCTCCCATTCGCCGGAGTCGCTGCTGTGCCTGAACGCGGACTGCTCGCTGATCGCCTCCATCCCGTCCCACGTGAAGAATCCCGTGGTGTTCTTCGGCCTCAACGTGCCGCTGGAGCCGGGTGACAGCAAGGAGCTCTCCGACGCGCCTCACTGCATCCACTGCAAGACGGAGTATGAGTATTCTTACCGCACCTACGGCCATCTGGGCGGCTTCCGCTGCCCGAAATGCGGCTACTCCAGACCCACGCCCCAGTACGCGGTCACGGAGATCACGGCCCAGGACGTGGATTCCAGCAGCGTCAACATGGATTTGAACGGAAGGGACCTCTTCCTGCACATCAACCTGCCTGCGGTGTATAACATCTACAACGCCGCCGGCGCGGCCGCTGCCCTGGACGCTTTTGGGTTCCAGAGAGCGGAGATCGCCGGCGCTCTGGCCAGCTTTGACTGCGGCTTCGGCCGAATGGAAAAGTTCGATCTGGAGGGCACCCCCGGCCGTATGATGCTGGTGAAAAACCCCGCCGGCTGCAACCAGGTCATGCGCTATCTGGCGGCCCTGCCGGATCCCTCCATGTTCGTAGTCTGCCTGAACGACAACGACGCCGACGGCACCGACATCTCCTGGATCTGGGACGCGGACTTCGAGCGGCTGGGCACCATGGGCGAGCGGCTGGAAAAGGTGCTGGTCTCCGGCATCCGGGCAGAGGACATGGCCCTGAGACTGAAATACGCCGGCGTGGAAGAAGGGAAGATGGAGATCATCCATGACTACCCGCAGCTCATCGACCAGATGTGCCGGAGCGAGCACCGGGTCTTCATCATGCCCACCTATACGGCCATGCTGGAACTGCGCGGTCTGATGCAGAAGCGCCTGGGCGGAAAGGAGTTTTGGGAATGAGCAGCACGCTGAAAATCTGTCACCTCTACCCGGATCTCCTGAACCTCTACGGCGACCGCGGCAACATCCTGTGCATGCAGCAGCGTCTGAAGTGGCGGGGCATCACCGCCGAGGTCACCGAGGTTCCCGCCGGAGCGAAGGCGGACTTCAAAGACGCGGATCTGATCTTCATCGGCGGCGGCCAGGACTTCGAGCAGGAGGTTCTGCTCTCCGACCTGAAATCCGGCAAGGACAAAGAACTGAAGGCCGCCATTCAGGACGGCAAGACCGTGCTCGCCATCTGCGGCGGGTATCAGATGCTGGGAAAATACTACGAGACCTGGGACGGCGTCCGCTGCGACTTCATCGACGCCATCGACTTCTATACCGTGGGCTCCAAGGAGCGCATGATCGGGAACTTCGCCTTCCAGTGCGGCGAAGCTTCCGGCGGCAGCATCGTGGTGGGTTTTGAAAACCACAGCGGCAAGACCTATCTGGGCGAGGGTGTTCAGCCCCTGGGCAAGATCCTCGCCGGCGGCGGCAACAACGGGGAAGACGGGGGAGAGGGCGTCCGCTATCTGAATGTCTTCGGCACCTACAGCCACGGCCCCATCCTGCCGAAGAACCCGGCCTTCTGCGACTTCCTGCTGCAGACGGCGCTGCAGGCCAGACACCCCGGTTTCCAGCTGGAGCCGCTGGACGACGGTCTGGAACTGGCCGCCCACGACGCGGTCCTGCAGCGGGTTCTGTCCAAACAGGAATAATCAAAAAAGCCGAATGCAATCAAAAGCTCTTCTCCGGAGGAGCTTTTTTGCTGTGCAAATTCCTTGCATGCCCATGAGATTTGTCGTATAATACTTCCATGATTGCATAGGAAAGGAAGATATCATGCTTCGGAATGTGAAGATCGCGGACCTGAACGTAGGCGACGTGATCGAGTGCTATTTCATCTTGAAGGAGGCCACCTCCAAGACCACCGCCAACGGGCGGCCCTACCTCAGCGCCCAGGTCTCTGACCGCTCGGGCTACATCACCATGATGGTCTGGGACTATCCCGGCCCGGTGGGGGAGGCCAACGTGGGACAGGTGGTGAAGGTGCGGGGCGAGGTGATCGAATACCGCGGCACCCACCAGCTCACCGGCCACCGGATCCGGCTTGCGCAGGAAAACGACGTCTTTGACAAATCCATGCTGGTGCCCACGGCCCCCATTGACCCGGAGCAGCGGATGGAGGAAATCAAATCTCTGGTGCAGTCGCTTGAGGATCCGGACTACCGGAATCTCTGCGAGACCATGCTTCTGCGTCACGGGGAGACTTTCCGCAATATCCCCGCCGCCAAGAGTGTCCACCACAGCTTTTTAAACGGTCTTCTGATGCACACCTCCAATATGCTGAAGATCGCCGCCCTCCTGGCGGAGATCTATGCCGACGTGGTGGATCGGAGCCTGCTGCTGGC
Organism: uncultured Eubacteriales bacterium; assembly: GCA_900317905.1. GTDB lineage: Bacteria > Bacillota > Clostridia > Oscillospirales > Oscillospiraceae > CAG-103. Next base: position 45,995 of record ONIN01000001.1, read on the forward strand.
GGGCACGCTGCTCCACGATTTTGCGAAGGAGGAGGAGTTTGTCTTCTCCGAGCTGGGCCTCTCCACCGGCTACACGGTAAAGGGCCAGCTGCTGGGCCATCTGGTCATGGGCGCCCAGGAGGTGGCGAAGGTGGCCGCCGAGCTGGGCATCCCGGAGGAGAAATCCATCCTGCTGCAGCACATGCTTTTGAGCCACCACGGGGAGCCGGAGTTCGGCGCCGCGGTGGTGCCCATGTGCGCGGAAGCTGAGCTTCTGAGCAAGATCGACCTGATCGACAGCCGGATGGAGATTTACACCGAGGCCCTGGCGGAGATCCAGCCGGGGATGTTCACCAACCGCATTTTTGCTTTGGATAAGAAAATCTATCGTCATGAATAAGGAAATCAAAATGGAATCAAACGCTACTCTCACCGGACTCATGGACTTTCTGCGCCGGAGCCCCGGATGCTTCCACGCAGTCAGAAATCTGGCTGAAATGCTGGAGGCTGCGGGCTTTCAAAAACTGCAGGAGACCGACGCCTGGTCTCTTAAGCCCGGATGCAATTACTTCGTCACCAGAAACGGCAGCTCTCTGATCGCCTTTCGTCTGCCAAAGGAAAGGCCCCATCGGCTGCGTCTGACGGCGGCCCACACGGATTCGCCCACCTTCAAGCTGAAGCCGGGGCCTGCCCTCGCCGACGGCGGTCTGACACGGCTGAACGTGGAGCAGTACGGCGGCGCCATCCGGCAAAGCTGGCTGGATCGGCCTCTGTCTGTAGCGGGCCGCGTGCTGGTGGAGGAGCAGGGAAGTCTGCTTCAGGTTCTGGTTGCGCCGGACCGGGATCTGCTGCTGATCCCCTCTCTGGCCATCCACTTCACTGCCCCGGATCAGGATACCCCCTCGGTGCAGAGCAATCTGCTGCCGGTGCTGACCGCCTCCGGGGATCCGGCAGTCCTGGATGACCTGCTGCGGCTCTGCGGTTTGGAGCCGGAGACCGTGGCGGGTATGGATCTCTATCTGACCAATCGGGAGGAGCCGAAGCGCTGGGGCCTGAAGAATGAATTTCTCTCCGCGCCGCGGCTGGACGATCTGGCCTGCTGCTACGGTACCCTGGAGGGCTTTCTGGAGTCGGAGGCAGCCGATGACGCGCTGCTCTACTGTGCCTTCGACAACGAAGAGGTGGGCAGCACCTCAAGACAGGGGGCGGCATCCACCTTCCTGAGAGACACGCTGGAGCGGTTGTTCCAGTTCTTTGACCTTACATCCGATCAGCGTCACGTGATCCTGGCAAGAAGCGTTCTGGTCTCTGCGGACAACGCCCACGCCTTCCACCCGGGCTATCCCTCTGTGGCGGATCCGGTGAACCGTCCAAAGCTCAACGGCGGCCTGGTCTTGAAGCATCAGGCGGCCCAGAAATATACCACCGACGGCGTCTCGTCGGCCCTCTGCCGCATGCTCTGCAAAGCCCACGACATCAAGCTGCAGGAGTACACCAACCACTCCGACCAGCGGGGCGGTTCCACCCTCGGGAACCTCTCCAACACCCAGGTCTCCCTCAGAGCCATGGACATCGGCCTGCCGCAGCTGGCCATGCACAGCGCTTACGAGACCATGGGCGCAGAGGATCCCCAATGCCTCGCGGCCTTCTCCAAGGCATTTTTCAGCGACGCCTTACCGGAAGTTCAAGAATAAAAGGAGAGACTACCATGCTGTTTATCTGCTATTCCCGCTGCACCACCTGCAAAAAGGCCCAAGCCTGGCTGGACGAGCAGGGGATCGCCTACACCAGACGGGAGATCAAGGACGAGCCGCCCACGGAGGCGGAGCTTCGCGCCTGGGTCAAGGAGAGCGGCCTGCCGCTGAAGCGGTTCTGGAACACCAGCGGCATCCCGTATCGGGAGCTGGGCATGAAGGACAAGCTGCCCACCATGTCGGAGGACGAGCAGTTCAAGCTTCTAGCCAGCGATCCCATGTTGGTCAAGCGGCCGCTGCTGATCGGCGACGACTTCGCGCTGCCGGGCTTCAAGCTGCCGGAGTGGGAGGAAAAGGCCCTCTGACCCACACAATTCCAATAATAGGATCTGCCCTCGGGTTTTCCCGGGGGCATTTTTTTTGAAAAATGTGAAATATCTGTGAATTACCCCCTTGCAAATTCAATACTTTGCTGTATAATAGTTACCATAATACCTTATCCTGTACAATGAGGAGAAAAAGTACCATGACAAAACGCCTGATTTCCCTTCTGCTGGCAGTTCTCTGCGTTGCGTCGCTGCTGATGATCCCGGCAGCCGCTGTGGAGCCGGAGGAAGGCCCCAACGACGCCGAGGAAGCAGTGGAAACTGTGCCCCCCGCAGAGACCACGCCCGAAGCGACCGCAGAGCCTGAAGAATCCGCCGCTCCCGCCGAGACTTCGGAGCCTGTGGAGACTGCCGCGCCTGCTGAGACGTCTGAGCCCACTGCCACCCCGGATGTGACGCCGACCCCGGCTCCCACCGAGACGCCGAAGCCGACGCCCACACCGAAACCCACGCCTACCCCGGCGCCGACTCCCTGGTATCAGAATGCCATGGATTACGCCGTGGACAACAATCTGCTTCAGGGCGATAACAAGGGAAATCTGATGCCCAACGAGAAGGCCAGCCGCGCCCAGGTCGCCACGATCCTGACCCGCGTCTTCGGCCTCACGGAAGGGAAGACCATCACCCAGTTCAGTGATGTGAGCAAGAGCGCCTGGTATTATAACGCCCTCTCCGTGGCTGCGGAAATGGGCATCCTGAAAGGCGACACCGAGTTTAACATGCGTCCCAACGCCAACATCACCCGCGAGGAGACCTTCGTGATCATCGCCCGCACCTTCTCCATCCCCGACGGCAAGGCCTCTTCTCTTGCGGCCTTCGCGGATGTGGAGCAGGTGGACAGCTGGGCTGCCCCTGCGATGGCCGGCCTGGTGGAGCGCGGACTCCTCCAGGGCAGCAAGGGCCTGCTGTCTCCCAGAGCCAACATCACCCGCGCCGAGTTTGCGCAGGTGCTCTATAACATGGGTATCGTGTTCTTCAAGGATCCCCCGGATCTGCCCGAGGAGGGTTTCGCGGTCTATACCGGCTCCAAGACCCTGGATGTGTCCGATTTCAAAGGCACCCTTTATCTGGCCGGCTCCGGCAAGTCTGTGACCCTGGAGGGAGACGCCCGGGAGGCTTCCGTCTATATCCGCAAGGATCCCGGTGCGGAGATCACCGTGAACGGGGAAGTGGGCGACGTCCACCTTTGCACCCGGGGCGCCATGCTCCAGGGCAGCGGCAGAGCCATGTCTGTGGAAGTGGCTGCGCTGTATGCGGAGAACAACCTCAACTGCGGCATGTCGTCCGTCAACTATGATGCTGGCCTCGCCGGCGTCTCCGGTGTGACCAATGAGCCCGCGGCGCTGACCCCCGACCGTCGTACCACCAATATCACGATCACCTATTCCGGCATGGATCCCACCGGCGCGAAAAGCGGCAGAAAGTGCACGGTCCACTGGTGGGTGGACGGCAAGCGCATGTCCAGCACCTCCGTGGTCCTCAGCGGCAACGGCGGCACCCTGACCCTCCCGGTGGCTGAGACCCTCTGGCGGCGGGATATGCCCTCTGAGCGCAGCGTGAAGGTGCAGCTGCTCTACGGCACGGATTCCGTGTCCAACGCGGTCATCATCCCGGTGAAGAATTACACCGACGCGGAGTACAACGCCATCGCGAAAAACAACACTTATCCCTATAAGATCGAGGTCTGCCGCAGCCAGTGCACGGTCATGGTCTACGGCATGAACAAGAGCGGCGAATACAACATCCTGCACAAGGTCTTCGTCTGCAGCCCCGGCTATGCTACTCCGCTGGGCACCTTCCACACCGGCACCAAATGGCGCTGGGAGGTTCTGATGGGCGGCGTCTGGGGACAGTACTGCACCCAGGTCTATCAGGGCATCCTGTTCCACTCGGTGTTCTATCACTCCACCGACCCCAGCACCCTCTATTACAACGCCTACAACCAGCTGGGCACCATCTGCTCCCACGGCTGCATCCGCGTGACGGTGGCCGACGCCAAGTGGCTCTATGAAAACTGCCCCTCCGGCACGGCGGTGCACATCTACGACAGCAACTCTCTCCCCGTGGCGAAGCCTACCGCCCAGAAGATCCCCACCGACAGCCCGTGGCGCGGCTGGGATCCCACCGATCCCGATTCCAGAAACCCCTGGAAGAAGTAAAAATCAAAAAAGCTTCCTGCTGAAAAACGCAGGAAGCTTTTTTGATGGATTTTACAGAAAAGAAAACCTGCCGATGAAAATCGGCAGGTTTTATGGTGGAGACGGAGGGATTCGAACCCTTGACCTCTCGGATGCGAACCGAACGCTCTCCCAGCTGAGCTACGCCCCCACACAGGCTTGATTATTATAACACATTTTTTCGATTTGTAAAGCATTTTTTTCTGGTTTCACGGAATTTTGGCGGAAGAAAACCGGAAAGATTTTCACGAAAAAATCCGTCATAATTTGCGCATTATGCAGCAATATCAGAATGCATATGGCGGTGAAAAGAAAAACGCTCCAGTGAAAACTTTAACCGCGAAAACCCCTTTTACTTCAACAAAAACTGTGTTATAATCGTTCGGTAAACTTGGAAAAACGTACAAATTTTCCGAAAGGATGGTAGGTCAATGAAAGTACAGTTTACGGAGACCGTTCTGCGTGATGCGAACCAGTCTCTGATCGCAACGCGGCTGCCCTATGCGAAGTTCGAGCCCATTCTGGAGACGATCGACCAGGCCGGCTTCTATTCCGCAGAAGTCTGGGGCGGCGCGACCTTCGACGTGTGCCTCCGCTTCCTGAATGAGGATCCGTGGGAGCGTCTGAGAAAGATCCGCGCGAAGATGCCCAACACCAAGCTGCAGATGCTGCTCCGCGGCCAGAACATTCTCGGCTACAAGCACTACAGCGACGATGCTGTCCGCCGTTTCGTCCGCGCATCCGTGCGCAACGGCATCGACATCATCCGCATCTTTGACGCGCTCAACGACGTGGATAACCTGAAGGTTGCCATTGAGGAGACCGTCAAGCAGGGCGCCATGGCTTCCGGCACCATCTCCTACACCACCAGCCCGGTGCACACCCTGGACAAGTACGTCTCCATGGTGAAGGAGCTGCAGACCATGGGCGTTGCCTCCATCTGCATCAAGGACATGGCCGGCATCCTGAGCCCCAAGTGCGCTTACGATCTGGTCTCCGCCATCAAGGACGCGGTGGATCTGCCCGTCGTGGTGCACACCCACTGCACCACCGGTACCGCTTTCATGACTTATCTGAAGGCTGTCGAGGCCGGCGCCGACGTCATCGATACCGCCATTTCTCCCTTCTCCGGCGGCACCAGCCAGCCCGCCACCGAGACCCTGAACTTCACCCTGAAGGAAATGGGCTACGAGACCGGCCTGGACGACAGCAAGCTGCTGGAGATGGCCAACTTCTTCAAGCCCGTCCGCGCCGACTTCCTGGCCGACGGCACCCTGAACCCGATCTCCATGGCCACGGACACCCAGTGCCTGACCTACCAGATCCCCGGCGGCATGCTCTCCAACCTGCTGAGCCAGCTGAAGATGCTGAACGCGCTGGACAAGTTCGACGAGGCTCTGCTGGAGACCCCGCGCGTCCGCAAGGACATGGGCTATCCTCCGCTGGTGACTCCCACCAGCCAGCTGGTCGGCACCCAGGCGGTGCAGAACGTGCTGGCAGGTGAGCGCTACAAGAACGTCGGCGCCGAGATCAAGGCTTACTGCCGCGGCGAGTACGGCAAGACCCCGGCTCCCATCGATCCGGAGATCCGCGCCAAGATCCTGGCCGGCGAAGAGCCTGTGAAGGGCCGCTACGCCGAGTCCATCGCCCCCGAGTTTGAGGCTGCCAAGGAGCATCTGGGCGCTGACGCCCGCTGCGAGGAGGACGTCCTCAGCTACATCGCCTTCCCCCAGGTGGCAGAGAACTTCTTCGAAGCCCGCCGCGAGGCGGAGGAGAAGGTCTGCAAGTACAGCATCGAGCCCATCGAGGAATGAGGTAGCGCGCCATGACGAATTACAATTTTGGACAGGCGCTTCTGGACTCTCTGGTCGGTATTCTGGTGGTGTTCTTCGCGCTGATCCTGTTGATGTGCATCATCAAGATCATGACCGCCGTCGGTGACAGCCGCGAGAAGAAAAGAGCCGCTGCTGCCCCGGCTGTGGAGGCTGCGCCCGCGGTGGCTGCCCCTGTGGCGCCGGCTAAGAAGCTGGCCCCCGGCGTGGCCGGCGAGGTGAAGCTTTATGACACCGATCCCCGCACCGCCGCCATGCTCATGGCGATTGTGGCCGACGAGCTGAAGACGCCCATCAACGAGCTGAGATTCATCTCCATCCGTGAGATCAAGGAGGAAGCCTGACATGAAATACAAAATTACCCTGAAGGGTACGACTTATGAGGTAGAGGTTGAGAAGGGCGAGGCCATGATCCTCGACGAGTACGAGGCCAAGTCTCCCGTTCCGCCCGCTCCGGCAGCCCCTGTGATGGTCGCCGCCGCTCCCGTGGCCGCCGCTGCGCCTGCCGCTGCCGCCGCCCCCGCAGCCGTTGCCGCCGGCACCGTTGTGGAAGCGCCGCTGCCCGGCAACATCTTCGCCATCAAGGTGAAGGAGGGCGACGCCGTCAAGGCCGGCGACGTGCTCATCGTCATCGAGGCCATGAAGATGGAGAACGAGGTCTGCGCTCCCTCCGACGGTGTGGTCAAGCAGATCGCCGTCTCCAAGGGCGCCATGGTTGCCACCGGCGACACGCTCGTCGTGATCTGATGAGGTGACGGGATGCAACATATTTTAGAGACTCTGGGCCGACTGGGAAGCACCTCCGGCTTTACGACCATGAACTGGCAGCAGCTGGTCATGATCGTCATTGCCTGTGTGCTGCTTTACCTCGGCCTGGTGAAGAAATTCGAGCCGCTGCTTCTGGTGGGCATCGCCTTCGGCGCGCTGCTCACGAACCTGCCGGGCTCCAACATGTATCATCCGGAAATGTGGGATGCCTACATCGCCGGCACCATGGGCGTCGGCCAGATCATCCACGAGGGCGGTCTGCTGGACATCCTCTACATCGGCGTCAAGAGCGGTCTGTACCCGTCCCTGATCTTCATGGGCGTGGGTGCCATGACCGACTTCGGCCCGCTGATCGCAAACCCGAAATCCCTGCTGCTGGGCGCGGCTGCCCAGTTCGGCATCTTCGCCGCCTTCCTGATGGCGCTGGGCATCTTCGGCTTTGAGCCGAATGTGGCCGCCTCCATCGGCATCATCGGCGGCGCCGACGGCCCCACGGCCATCTGGCTGACCAGTAAGCTGGCGCCGAACTATCTGGCTCCCATCGCCATCGCGGCCTACTCCTACATGGCGCTGATCCCGCTGATCCAGCCGCCGGTCATGCGTCTGCTGACCACCAAGGAGGAGCGGGAGATCAAGATGGAGCAGCTCCGTCCGGTGTCCAAGACCCAGAAGGTTCTGTTCCCGATCATCGTCACCATCTTTGTGTGCCTGCTGCTGCCCTCCGTGGCGCCGCTGCTGGGCTGCCTGATGCTGGGCAACCTGTTCAAAGAGTGCGGCCTCACCGATCGTCTCAGCGACACCGCCCAGAACGCCCTTATGAACATCGTCACCATCTTCCTGAGCACCTCCGTCGGTGCCACGGCGGTGGCTGAGCGCTTCCTCGCGCCCCGCACCCTGTTCATCATCATCCTGGGCCTCATCGCCTTCGAGTTCGCCACCATCGGCGGCCTGCTGCTGGGCAAGCTGATGTGCAAGCTCTCCGGCGGCAAGATCAACCCGCTGATCGGCTCTGCCGGCGTGTCCGCTGTCCCCATGGCTGCCCGCGTCAGCCAGCTGGAGGGCGCCCGCGCCAACCCGTCCAACTTCCTGCTCATGCACGCCATGGGCCCGAACGTGGCCGGCGTCATCGGCTCCGCTGTCGCTGCCGGCTTCCTGCTGGCGGTCTTCGGCGGCTGATCGATCCCCAGATATCAAAGTGCCTGTCATCCCGGCAGGCACTTTTTCTGTGGATTATGTTGACATAAGTCCGTTTTGTGAGTAGAATAGCCGCATGGAGGGATCTTATGAAAAAGAAAAAAATTATCCTATTTTTGCTTGTTTTTGCGTTGCTGATCGCTTTGGCAGCTTGTTCGAAATCCGAGAAGTCTCAGGGAAGTGAAGCCGCAGACACCGCCGTGTCCGAGAGTCTAAATGCTGAAAATATGCAGAAGGAAGCGGATCTCTTAGCCGAGGCGCTGCGTCTGCAGAACGAGCCGGCCGACGACTATGTGATCCAGGCCAACGACTTTTCCATGTCCAGAGCGCTGTTTGAAAATCGTGTTCAGTCCGTCATGCTCTCCGGTGTCAGCAGGGAGGACGCGGAGCAGAACGTTCTGAACTATGTGGTGGTGCAGACGCTGTACCATGCGGCGCTCAACGCCGGCGTCACGATTGACGAAGCGCAGTTCCAGCAGGATACGGCGTCTGCCCGTCAGCAACTGGAAACGGCCATGGCTGAGGACGAAACCGCAGGCGGCAGCCGCTATGAGCTCACCAAGGTTTTCCTGGACGCTCTGGAGGCCAACGGCATCAAGGAGGATTACTGGTCGCTGCTTGCAGAATATGACAGAATGCAGGTAACGATCCTCCAATATACCAGAATGCTCCACGACAACAACTACATCGGCCAGGGCTACTCCACCGACGACCAGGCCGGATATCTGCAGTACTGTCTGGATGTCACCCGCGGAGAGATGGAGGCCCAGAACGTCCAGTTCGCTCCGGACATCCAGTGGGAGCTCAACGGTTTGAATTACCACTATTATCTCTGGCCCGAGCTTTAATCAATCACGAAATAACGCCCGATGAGGGCGTTATTTTTATGCGCAGAAATCCGTCGTTTCCGGGATTGCGCTGTCTGTATCAGCCGAAACCGTCTCCACCACGAAGGTCTGCTCCGCGGCGGCCTGGGCGTCATTGTCGGCGTTTTTGGCGAATGCCATCACGCCCATGGACAGGATCAGGGTAAAAATCAGAGCCAGAATGCGTTTCTTCATGGTGATCATCTCCTTTGTGCCGAGCATACCACCCGAAACTTAATCGAACCTGAAAACCGGAACCCGCAAGGCGCCTTTTGTCATAGGATGCTGCGGGATCCCGATATTTTTCAAGGAGGTATGTAATTTGGAAGACTGCACCTACAAGCAGGGCAAGCTGCCGGGCTGCGCGCCGCTGGCCATGGCCTACACGCCCATGCAGGCGAGCAGCGAGCCAGCCTATGAAGACAAGATGGCGCTGGCCCGGGGCACCCTGTTCCCGGGGCTGGATCTGCCCTTCATGAACATGGTGAACACACCGGAGAACCTCTCCACGCCCCTGTGCGAGTTGATGGCGCTGGATTTTGTTGTCCAGGAGCTTAAGCTCTATCTGGACACCCATCCCAAAGATAAGGAGGCCTTCGCCGCACTCCAGACCTGTATCCGCCTGAGCAGGGAAGGGCGCAAGCGCTATGTGGAGCGCTACGGCGCCGTCACGATCGACGATATGCGCTGCGCCGAATCCTTCACCTGGATCGACCAGCCGTGGCCCTGGCAGTGGAAGGAGGACTGAGCGATGTTTGTCTATGAGAAGAAGCTGCAATACCCCGTGCGGATCAAAAACCCCAATCCCAAGCTGGCAAAGTTTATCATTTCGCAGTACGGCGGCCCCGACGGTGAGCTCGGTGCCTCCATGCGGTATCTGAGCCAGCGGTTCTCCATGCCCTACCCGGAGCTGGCGGGCATCCTGACGGACATCGGCGTGGAGGAGCTGGGACACCTCGAAATGGTCGGCACCATCATCTATCAGCTGACCCGGAACATGACCCCGGAGCAGGTGAAGGCCGCCGGGCTGGAGCCCTACTTCGTGGATCACACCGCCGGCGTCTACCCGCAGTTCGCCTCCGGTACGCCCTGGACGGCGGCCACCATCGCGGTGAAGGGCGACGTGATCACCGACCTCACCGAGGACATGGGCGCAGAGCAGAAGGCCCGCACCACTTATGACAACATCCTCCGCCTCAGCGACGATCCCGACGTGAACGACGTCATCAAATTCCTCAGAGAGCGGGAGGTCGTGCACTTCCAGCGCTTCGGCGAGGCCCTGCGCATCGCCACCGACCGGATGGACGAGAAAAACTTCTACATGGTGAACCCCGCCTTCGACCGATAAAACAAAAAGCGCACCGCATTTGCGGTGCGCTTAAAGAATCAGTAGGGAAGTGCTTACTTGACGAGCTTGGCGACCTCTTCGGCCAGATCGTCCTGACGCTTCTCCAGGCCCTCGCCCTTCTCGAAGCGGGTGTAGCTGTTGAGCTTGATCTCCACGCCGGCAGCCTTGGCCACGTCGGCGATGTGCTTCTCGACGGAGACCTTGTCGTCCTTGACGAAGGGCTGCTGCATGAGGCAGATCTCCTTGAAGTACTTGCTCAGACCGCCCTCGACGATCTTGGTGAGGATGGCTTCGGGCTTGGAGGCGTTCTTGGGATCTTCCTTGGCCTGCGCCAGGCGGATCTCCTTCTCCTTGGCGATGAATTCGTCATCGATCTGGCTCTTGTCCTGGAAGGTGGGATTCAGAGCGGCGACCTGCATGGCGATGTCCTTGGCCAGCTCGACGACGGCGTCATTCTCGGGAGCATCCATGTTCACCAGAACGGCGATACGGCCGCCCATGTGGACGTAGGGAACGCTCAGACCCTCGGCGTAGCGGGCGAAGCGGCGAACCTTGATGTTCTCGCCGATGACCAGAACCTTGTCGTTCTGCTCTTCCTGCACGGTCTTGCCGTTGCCGAAGGGAGCAGCGTACAGGGCGTCCAGATCAGCGGGGTTCTCCTTGGCGACGACAGCGGCGACGCCGTGGACGTACTCGTTGAAGAGCTCGTTCTTCGCAACGAAGTCGGACTCGGCATTGACCTCGACGATGACACCGATGCCATCGATCACGGCGGCGTAAGCAACACCCTCAGCGGCGATGCGGCCGGCCTTCTTCTGGGCAGCGGCGAGACCCTTCTCGCGGAGCCACTCAACGGCCTTATCGATGTCGCCGTCGGCCTCGACGAGCGCCTTCTTGCAGTCCATCATGCCCACGCCGGTCATTTCGCGCAGGTTCTTAACATCAGCAGCAGAAAATGCCATAGTAATTCTCCTTTAGTAATAAGTTGTAAGGGCGGTCTGTAGATTGTGCAGGCCGCCCGAAAAGTTTTGTTCGATTATTCTTCGACCTTCTCGACTTCCTCAGCAACGGGCTCCTCGGCGTCAGCGCCCTGCATACCCTCCTGCACGGCGTTGGCCATGGTGGCGGAGATCAGGCGGATGGCGCGGATAGCGTCGTCGTTGGCGGGGATGACGTAGTCGACCTCGTCGGGATCGCAGTTGGTGTCGACGATGGCGACGATCGGAATGTGCAGCTTGCGGGCCTCAGCGATGGCGTTGTGCTCCTTGCGGGGGTCAACAACGAACAGAGCGCCGGGGAGCTTCTTCATCTCCTTGACGCCGCCGAGGTACTTCTCGAGCTTCTCCATCTCGCCCATGAGCTTCATGACTTCCTTCTTGGGGAGCATGTCGAAGGTGCCGTCTTCCTGCATCTTCTTCAGCTGTGCCAGACGATCGATACGGGTGCGCATGGTCTTGAAGTTGGTGAGCATGCCGCCCAGCCAACGGGCGTTGACGTAGTACTGACCCACGCGGGAAGCCTCTTCCTTGATGGCGTCAGCGGCCTGCTTCTTGGTGCCGACGAACAGAATGCTCTGGCCGTTCTCAGCCAGGCTGCGCACGAAGTTGTAAGCCTCTTCGAGCTTCTTGACGGTCTTCTGGAGATCAATGATGTAGATACCATTGCGCTCGCAGTAGATGTACTCCGCCATTTTGGGGTTCCATCTGCGGGTCTGGTGTCCGAAGTGGACGCCGGCTTCCAGAAGCTGTTTCATAGATACGACTGCCATAATTGTGTTTCCTCCTTTATTTTGTTCATACCTCCGGGTGCTTCACTTGGGCACGACCAAACAGCAGTCACATGGTCGCCCATCCACAGCCCGTGCGTAATGCCGTAGTATTATACCAAGCCAAAAGGAAAAATGCAAGTGTTTTTCAAGGAAAAATTACCGATTTTTCCATGTTTTTTAGTCGGGAAAGGGCAGTTTTCGGCCTCTGGGCTCTCTCCGGCAGGCGGGTTGGAGGTTTGCGAGGATGATATCCTCTCCGATCCGGACGATTCCGCTCCAGGGCAGCACCCAGTCCGGCTCCCCGGGGAGCAGCCCGCCCATCCGCCTGCAGCCGGGGAGAATGAAGGCGGTGACGCAGCCGGACTCCAGGTCGATCTCCACATCGCAGAGATAGCCCATCCGCTGCCCGGTGGCCACATTGATGACCTCCTTGTATCGAAGGTCGGAAAACATGCATTTCATAAAATCCCTCCAGAAGATGATCGGAGGATTCTATGCGGAAATGCGTCGGATTATGACGGCAGCATGTGCTTTTTGATTTTCTGCACCGCGTTTTTCTCCAGCCGCGAGACCTGGGCCTGGCTGATGCCGATCTCCTTTGCCACCTCGGTCTGGGTGCGGCCCACGAAGAACCGGAGATCCAGGATCTTTCGCTCTCGAGCCTCCAGATTCTCCATGGCGGTGTTCAGCGCCAGATGCTCCAGCCACTGTTCGTCGGTGCTGCGGCTGTCGCCGATCTGATCCATGACGCAGACGTTCTCCCCGCCGTCGGAGTACACCGGCTCATACAGGCTCACCGGCTCGCTGATGGCGTCCAGCGCAAAGACCACCTCCTGCCTGCGGATGCCCAGGGCGGCGGCGATCTCGTCGGTGGTGGGCTCCCGGCCCAGCTGGGTGGTGAGCTTTTCCCGGGTCTGGAGCACGTGATAGGCGGTGTCTCTGGTGGAGCGGGGGATCCGGACCGGGGAGGAGTCCCGGAGGAAGCGGCGGATCTCCCCGGAGATCATCGGCACCCCATAGGTGCTGAAGCGGAGCCCCAGGCTGACGTCGAAATTCTTGATCGCCTTGATGAGCCCGATGCACCCCACCTGAAACAGATCCTCCATGCTTTCGCCCCGGCCGGCGAACCGCTGGATCACGCTGAGCACCAGCCGGAGATTCCCGGTCACCAGGGCGTCCATGGCGGCCTGATCGCCGGTCCGGGCCTTTCGGAGCAGCGCGTCGCACTCCCTGCTGCTGAGCACCTTCAGCTCGTTGGTGTTCACGCCGCAGATCTCCACTTTTCCGATCACCGAAACCGCCTCCCGATTTGACAGTAACGGTAGTTTTTCCGCCGGATGGGAAAATGATACACGCCGAAACGGAGGACGGTTTTTCTGCACAAAACAGCGGAACCGAAAACCATCACATTGCTGACTGGACAGAACCTTGAATCTATATTATAATTAAGATGGAATTTTATAGGATATTACTTCCTTCGTTCCCGGAAATCCGGGATCAGGAGAAAGAAGGTCATGAACATGAAAAAACTGGTCAGTCTGATCCTGTGCATCACGATGCTGACGGGGATCCTCGCCATGGGCTTTGCGGGGATGACCTCCGCGGCCGCTGCCAGCACCATTGATGAGAATTACGAGCAGAAAGAGGATGACATCATCTTCTGCACGCCGAAATTCGCCTACGATCAGGGCGCGGATTTCTACAAAATGTGGTGGATCTGCAACAAAGGAAATTACCAGAAGCTGGTGAATGAATACTATGCGCCCTATCACTCCACGGTGCTGGACAATCGCAGAGATTTCAGCTATCGGGCCAGTGAGATCGAGTGGCGCATCCTGACCTTCAATCTGGGGGAGCTGAACCACTCCAACAAGGAGAAGGCCTATGTGGAGGCGCTGCTGTTCAACCTCCTGTATGATGAGAGCCACGGCAGCCTGGCCACCACCTTCGGCGACGCCAGCACGGATCTGATCTCCGACGTGCAGAAGGACATCGACAGCTACGGCTTCGAGCTGTGGAAAAAGCTCTTTGAGATGGGCGCGACCTTCAACGAGATGACCCCGAAGACCGATCCGGCCTTCACCAACAACAAGGAGGCCGCCAAGATGCTGGGCGGTCTGGCGGAGGAACTGGGTCTCGCCAGCGACGTTGCGGACGTTCTGGAGCATGTCACCACCGTCGGTGAGCTGATCACCAATCTGGCGAAGGTGAAGGCGCTGGTTGGCACCGGCAACGATGTCAGCGAGATCCTCACCGGTATGAAAAACCGGATGACGGAGTCCAACGACGCCTATTCCTCCACGCTCACGAATTTTGCCAACTACGTCAGTGACTACATGACCGAAGATCTGGCCATGAAGATTTTCACCGGCGAGACCGCTCAGAGAGAGTTTTTCGGTGACGTGATCCAGACCATCTGGGAGGCTGTGGGCAAGAAGCTGAAATCCGTCCAGGCGATCCAGCTGGGCTCCTCGGTGGGCAAATTCCTGTCCAACAACCTCACCGGGATCGACGACCAGTACAACAAATTCAACGAGCTTGAGGTCTATTTTGACATCGAGATGCTCCTGCGCCTTGAGATCAGCTGGATCATCGACGAGGTGAACCGGGGCAACTTCGACGCGGCAAAGCTGTTCCAGCCGGCCTACGGCATGCTGAAAAACATGTACGGCCTCAATCTGGACTGCTATGAGGAATATGCCGCCAAGCTCTATCGAGACGGTGTTTTGAATGCGGCCATGCCCTGGATCAACGGCGGGAAGTATGATAACGCAATCCGCTCCGCCGAGAGCCTCCGTGAGAGCATGAACGGCCTGTTCGCCAGCGACAGCGTCAAGTGCGCCAACGCCTACAAAAACATGAAGAACTATTACGATCCGGACATGACGGAGTCTCCCGCCGAGAAGGAGATGCCCGCCGGATCCAAGGACGAAAGCGAGTATCAGGAGACCTTTGAGAATCTGAAGCCCACCTTCGGTATGGGCATCAAAAAAGATCAGACTATGACCCGGGATGTGGAGATGTACGGCTCCATCCATCTGGAGGACGGCAACTTCAACCTCAACGGCCACGAGCTCACCATCTGGGGCAACCTCCGCATCGACGGCGGCACCTTCGTAGGCAGCGGCGTCATCAACGTCAAGGGCAGCGTGTACCAGACCGGCGGCACCCTGACCCTGCCGGGGGCCTGCACCCTGAACGTGGACGGGAACTATGAGCTCACCCCGGGCTATTACGGCTCTGCGCTGAATGTCAACGGCGGCAGACTGGTGGTGGGCGGCGATATCATCTCCCACGATTCGGAATACAATGATTCTCGGTATTACACCAGTTTCCGCATCGACAGCTCCGGCGAAGCGGAGGTAGGCGGCAGCGTCAGACTGGGCGTCAGCGGAAATGCCTATCTGAACAGCGGCACCCTGCGCGTCAATGGAGATTACTGCGCCAATCAGCTCAACAGCACGGACGTCAATGGATTCACGCTGATCGCCGCCGGCACCGATCCGGTGCGCATTCAGAATCTGCAGCGCGTCACGCTCCTGATCCAGAACCCGGCGAATCGAAGCATCACCTTTGCGGACACTGTTTCGCCCGGCAGTCTCAAGGGCGGCGATATGACCGTCATCCCGGAGAATCTCAGCTTCGGCGGAACCCTGCAAAACGATGTGACCTTCACCGGCCCGGTCAAGGTGGGAAGTGCTACCGATCTGAACGGCCACAGCCTTACGATCCGGGATTCTCTGACGGTGAGCGAATATGTGACCGTGAACGGCAGCCTGGACGTCTCGGGATCGATCTATCATGATTACGGCACTGTGACCGTGGGCGCAGGCTCTACGCTGACCGTGGACGGTAACTATGACCTCACGCCCGGCTATTACGGCTCTTCGCTGGACATCAGCGGCGGAACCGCTGTCATCGGCGGGGATGTGATCTCCCATGACCTGTCCTTCAGCGACTCGCGGTATTACGTCAATTTGTTTGTTAACAACTCCGGCGATCTGGAGGTGGGCGGCAGCGTCAGCCTGGGTACACAGACGAACACCTATCTGTACAGCGGCACGCTCACGGTTCAGGGGGACTACTGCGCCAGCCAGCCGAATAACACGGATACGGGGGACTTCACTCTGACTGCCGCCGGGACGGAACCGGTGCGGATCCAGAATCTGAAGGGTGTAACCTTGAATATCGAAAACGCGGCAGACCGGGAGATCACCTTCTCGAAAACCGTTGCGCCGAAGACCCTGACGGGCGGCGACATGACAGTCACCCCGGAGGAACTGATCTTCTGGGGCACGCTGGACAATGACCTCACCGTAAACGGCAGCATGACCATCGCCAACGATGTCTATCTGAAAAATCACACCCTCACGGTGAACGGAGACATCCGCCACACCTACGGCGTCCTGAACACCGACAGCGGCACGCTGGACGTTACCGGCAGCTACAAGATGGCCTATCTCTCCAACGGCGCCGACGGTGAGGGCTACGGCAGCATCCGCATGACCTCCGACGATGCCATGGTGAAGGTGGGCAAGGATCTGCTGGTCTGGACGAACCAGACTTCCACCCTTACCAAGGGCACGCTGACCATCGGCGGCCACTTCACCCAGAAGGGGAGCGGCGGCTTCACCGCATCCGACAAGCACAACACCATCCTCAACGGCACGAAGCTCCAGCGGATCACCTTTGGGAATACCAGCAACAGATTCAACACCCTCTGGCTGGGCCAGTTCCGGGAGCAGTATATCTTCAACCCCGACAACTGCTGGAAAGAGCTGAAGATCGTCTGCACCCACGAATTCACCGAAGTGCGGGATCGTGTGGACGTTGCCTGCCTGGTGGACGGCTACACTGGCGACACCTACTGCCTGGTCTGCGGCGAGCTGCTGGAGCAGGGCAGTGTCATTGAGGCAGAGGGCCACGACCTCTATCAGGGCCCGCTGGCGGCCACCTGCACAGAGCCGGGCTATGACTACATCCGCTACTGCAAAACCTGCGGCGAAGTCTTCCAGAGCAAAAACGAGATCCCGGCCCTGGGCCACGACTGGGGCGCATGGACGGTCACCAAGGCTCCCACCGCCACTGAGGACGGGGAGGAGACCCGCGTCTGCAGCCATGACAGCAGCCATACGGAGACCCGCACCATCCCGGCTACAGGCTACGTTCTCACCATCACCACCCAGCCTACGGACTATACCGGCGCTGTGAATTCCGTTGCGACCTTCGAAGTGCATGCCGAGGGCACCGGCCTCAGCTATCAGTGGCAGTACAGCGACAACAACGGCGGCACCTGGAAAAAGAGCAGCGTCACCAATGCGCTCTACTCCGCCACGTTGACTGCCGCCAAGGACGGGCGTCAGGTCCGCTGCGTCGTCACGGACGCCGGCGGAAACAGCGTCACCAGCGATGCCGCCACCATGCGGGTGTCGAAACTGACCATCACCCAGCAGCCGAAGGACTATGCGGGCAAGGTGAATTCCACCGCCTCCTTCACCGTGGCGGCGACAGGGGAGGGGCTCAGCTACCAGTGGCAGATCAGTGACGATCAGGGAGAGAACTGGACCAACAGCTCTGTCAAGACTGCGAAATACTCTGCCAAGCTCACCGCCGCCAAGGACGGCCGTCTGGTGCGCTGCATCGTCAGCGACCAGAGCGGCGCCTCCGTCACCAGCGCCAGCGCCTCCATGTCCATCGCTTCGAGCCTCACGATCACCCGCCAGCCGACGGACTACACCGGAAAACTGAACTCCACCGCTTCCTTCTCCGTGGCAGCGGAAGGAGAGAGCCTCAGCTACCAGTGGCAGTACAGCGACAACGGCGGCAGCACCTGGAAAAAGAGCTCTGTTGTCTCCGCAGTTTACAGCGCGACCCTGACCGCCGCGAAGGATGGCCGCATGGTGCGCTGCATCGTCACGGATCAGAGCGGCAACAGCGTCACCAGTGCCTCTGCTGTGATGCGCATTTCCGGTTTTGCCATCACCACCCAGCCGAAGGACTATGTGGGCAAGGTCAACACCACCGCCAGCTTCACGGTCGCGGCGGATGGGACGGGGCTCAGCTACCAGTGGCAGGTCAGCGATGACGGGAAGACCTGGAGCAACAGTTCTGTCAAAGCGGCGAAATACACCACCAGGCTGACCGCCGCCAGAGACGGCCGCATGGTCCGCTGCATCGTCACAGACGCCGACGACAATACCGTAACGACCAACGCCGTCACCATGAAGATCGGATAAATAGAAACCTCCGAGCATCCCCTCTGCTTCAATGCGGAGGGGATGTTTTCACTTGCAATTTAAAGTGATAAGTGATACACTGATTTCATGCGCAAACTGAATGACAAGGAGGAGCGTATCCATGAAGAAAAAGCTTTTGGCCCTGCTGCTGGCTATGGTGCTGGCGCTGTCGCTGCTGGTATTCCAAGCTAGCGCTGTGGAGGAAGATCTGCAGCTCGCTGCTGAGACGACACCGAACGTGGAGCCACTGGAACCGCCGCTGGAAGAGGTTACCACTGTCGGAAGCACTCGTGCAGAGCTCATGTGGCTTCTGTGGAGAGTAGCTGGCGCGCCGGATTATTCCCACGTCAGCAGCAACTTCACGGACGTTTCTCCAAGTGATTATTATTACAGTGCTGTCATGTGGGCAGTTCAGGAGCAAATCACGAACGGGACTTCTGATACTACTTTTTCTCCTAATGATATTTGCAACCGTGCACAGGTTGTAACTTTCATCTGGAGACTTAACAAATGTCCTGTTGTTGTTACTGCGAATCCGTTTGTGGATGTTAACCTTGGAGAGTATTACTCTAATGCTGTTCTATGGTTCATCCATGAAAACGGTGGGGAGTATACTGACTTAAATTTCTACCCAAATGTCATTTCTGACATCATCTCCTATGATCCGCAGACAGACATATGGACCCTCCCGCTGCCATCATCACCCTTCGGATTTTCCGTTGCGGATGGCAAGGCGACTCTCGTCGTTTATAACGAGGAACTCGCCGAATCAACCGATGTGGTGATCCCGGAGACCTACCATAAATTTCCCGTGGCCGCCATTGCAGACAATGCGTTTAATGGCCGGAATATCACCAGCGTAACAATCCCGTATGGTGTCACCTCCATCGGAGACCGTGCATTCCAAGACTGCACCAGCCTGGCTAGTGTGAATATTCCGGACAGTGTTACCAGCATGGGAGACTCTGTTTTTTACAACTGCAGCAGCCTGACAGGCGTGACAATCCCGTCTGGTGTAAACGCTATCGGAGACGGTGCGTTTCAAAACTGCGCAAGCCTCACAGATGTTGTAATTCCGGACGGCGTGAGTCAGATTGGGTCGTCCCTGTTCGGGGGATGCAGTAGTTTGCGCAGTGTCTCAATCCCGGAAAGCGTTACCGAGATCGGAGGCTCCGCATTTTACCAATGCAGCAGCCTTACGACAGTAACCATCCCATCCGGCATTACACGCATTGGGCATTGGGCATTCTATCAATGCAGCGGTTTGACGAAGATCATCCTTCCCGACAGTGTTGCAGAGATCGGAAATTACGCGTTCAAGTCCTGCAGCGGCATTGGGAATGTCGTCATCCCTGCGGGTATGACCCGCATTGAAGTAGGCGTCTTCCAGGACTGTTATAATCTCAGAACCGTAAAAATCCCTTCCTCCGTCACCTATATCGGTGAGATTGCCTTCGATGGAACTCGCGTCAGAACCGTAGAATATGATGGTTCTGCGGAGATGTGGGAAGATGTGATTATCAAGTATGGCAATGACCGCTTGTACAGAGCCAACGTGATCTGCGCGCCATTGTCTATCACCACCCAGCCGAAGGATTACACCGGGAAGCTGAACTCCACCGCATCCTTCACGGTCGCGGCAGTGGGGGAGGGCCTCACCTACCAGTGGCAGGTCAGTGACGACAACGGAAAGACCTGGAGCAACAGCTCGGTCAAGACGGCGAAGTATTCCACCAAGCTGACCGCAGCGCGGGATGGCAGACAGGTGCGCTGCATCGTCACGGACGCCGAGGGCAGCAAGGCCACCAGCAATGTCGCCACCATGACGCTCCAGTCCACCGGCGTCACCATCACCACTCAGCCGAAGGATTTTAACGGGAAGCTGAATTCCACCGCCAGCTTCACGGTGGTTGCGACCGGCGACGGCCTCACCTACCAGTGGCAGATCAGTGATGACGGAGAAAACTGGACGAACAGCTCCGTCAAGACTGCCAAGTATTCCACCAAGCTGACGGCGGCTAAGAATGGCCGTCAGGTGCGCTGCATCGTCACCGATGAAAACGGCAATTCTCTCACCAGCGAAGCTGCCACCATGAAGCTCTCCAGCCCGGCCATCACCACCCAGCCGAAGGACTATGTGGGCAAGGTGAACACCACCGCCAGCTTCGCGGTCACGGCTTCGGGCAATGGCCTGACCTATCAGTGGCAGGTCAGCGATGACGGGAAGACCTGGAGCAACAGCTCTGTAAAAGCGGCGAAATACACCACCAAGCTGACCGCCGCCAGAGACGGCCGCATGGTCCGCTGCATCGTCACCGACGCAAACGGCAACTCCGTCACCAGCAGCGCTGCCAGCATGAACATTGGATAATCTATCATCGACAATAAAACGGCCTCTCCGAAGCTTCGGAGAGGCTGTTTCCTGTTCGATTCTCAAAGCAGCTTCAGCAGTTCTTCGCTGCTGCTGGCAAAGGTCTCAGCGCCTGCCGCAATCAGCACATCCTGATCGCGGAAGCCCCAGGTCACGCTGATGCAGGGGATCCCGGCGGCTCTTGCGGTGGCGATGTCCACCTCGGAGTCGCCTACATAGACCGTGTCCTCCCTGGTCGCGCCGAGCTGCTCCATAGCGGCAAGCACGGTGTCCGGCGCGGGCTTTCTGCGGATGCCGGCTTTTTCTCCCACGGAGACGTCCGCCAGATTATGAAACAGCGCCTCGGAGAGCTCCTGCACGGTGCTGTCGGGCTTGTTGGACACCACGCCGGTCTGTACCCCATTGTCTCTGAGCGTCTTCAGCAGCTCCAGGATCCCGGGGTAGGGGGCGGTCTTGATCAGATAATTTTCATCATAATCCCGTTTGTAGTCCGAGAGGATCTGCTCGAACCGCTCGCCGTCCACACCCTCGGCCGCCAGCTCGATCAGCCGACGGGCGCCGTTGCCCACGAAGCTGCGGACTTCCTTTGCCGTGCGCTCCGGCAGCCCGTGGAGCCGCATGGTGCGGTTCAGCGCATCGGTCATGTCCTCCAGGGTGTCCAGCAGGGTGCCGTCCAGATCAAACAGTACGGTTTTATATTTCATGATGAACTCCTTGTCGTGTTTTTTTATTTTTATAACCTGAAATGAAGAATCTGTCAATGAAAAATCGCCGGAAAACGGTTGCCATTTTAACTTGCTTGCGTTATAATATACTGTCCGAACTTATATCTACCTGAAAAGGATCTGTATATGCCACAATTTACCATTACCCTGCAGCGGCTGGGCGGGCTGCTGTCCACGATCAATCTGGCAGACGTCGTGGATATCCTGCTGGTCGCCTACCTGATCTACAAGTTAATCATGCTGGTTCGGCGTACCCATTCCTTCCATCTGGCGCGGGGCGTTCTGCTGATCGTCCTTGCCCTGTGGTTGTCGGGCGTGCTGGAATTGCGCATGATGAATCGACTGCTTCAGCGAACGGTTGAGCTGGGGCTCATTGCGCTGGTCATTTTGTTCCAGCCGGAGCTGCGCCGCCTGCTGGAGCGGATGGGCAGCAACATCCCGTTTTTCGGAAACACCAGGATCAAAACCTTCGAGGCCGAGAGCGAGATCACCCAGGTGGTCATGGCCTGCACCCAGATGTCCGCTTCCCACACCGGTGCGCTGATCGTCTTTGAACGCACCAACATGGTGGAGGAGCAGATCCTCAGCGGCACCATCGTGAACGCCGATGTGTCGGCCGAACTTCTGAAGAACATCTTTTTCATCAAAGCGCCATTGCATGACGGCGCAGTGATCATCCGTAACGGCCGTATCGCCGCCGCGGGCTGTGTGCTGCCGCTGACCGGCAATACGAATCTGAGCCCGGATCTGGGCACCCGCCACCGGGCGGGCATCGGCATGAGCGAGCAGAGCGACGCCGTGGTGGTCATCGTCTCCGAGGAGACCGGCAGCATTTCCGTCGCCATCGACGGCATGCTCAAAAGGCGTCTGACGCCGGAGACCTTCGAGGCGATCCTCCGCGCCGAGCTGGTGCGGGAGGAATCCGATGACAATAGCCGCTTCGCGTTCCTCAAACGCTGGCTGCCAAAGAAGCGGGGGGATCGCGATGAATAACAATCAGAAATTCAACAAGGTTTGGAACAGCAAAGCGCTGTGGATCATCGTCTCTCTGCTGGCATCGTTTCTGATTTGGATGAACCTGGCCTCTACCGAGGATTCCACCATTGAGCGGGTGTTCAACGGCGTCCAGGTGGAATTCACCGGCGCCGAGGAGCTGCGCACCAGCCGGGGACTCATCGTCACGGAAGCCAGCGCTGATACCGTCTCCGTGAAGGTCAGCGGCAGCCGGGCCAGCATCGGCAATCTCCATGCCTCCGATCTGTCGGCAGTGGTGGATGTCAGCGGCATCTCCCAGGCGCGAGACATGATCGTGAGCTATAACATCCGCTTCCCGGAATCCGTCAACTTAAATGGTGTTGAGGTCGTGTCCAAAACGCCGGAGACCATCGAATTCTCGGTGGTGCAGGAAAACTCCAAGACCGTGGAGGTCAAGGGCGTCTTCACCGGCAGTGTGGCAGAGGGATATACTGTGGATCCCATCGTGGTGGAGCCCTCCAGCATCACGCTCTACGGCCCCGCCAGCGAGCTGAAGAAGGTAGACAGCGCCTGTGTCTATGTGGACAGACAGAACCTGAACGCTACCATCGGACCCATGAGCTCTGATTTCGTACTGCTGGACGCTGACGGCAAGACCGTTTCTCCGGAATCCGTCACCAGTTCCCAGAGTACCGTGAGTGTCACGGTACCGGTCCTGATGAACAAGGAACTGCCTCTGACCGTGAACCTGATCGAGGGCTCCGGCGCCACTGCGAAGAACACCACAGTCGAGATCAAGCCCAGCTCCATCCAGGTCTGCGGCAGCACCGCCGCGCTGGAGGGGATGAACCAGTTGGTCATCGGCACCGTGGATCTCACGGACTTCGCCGAAAACTACGAGACCACCTTCACCATCGCCCTGGACAATACTCTGCGGAACCTCACCGGGGAGACGGAGGCCACGGTCACGGTGACCGTCACCGGACTGGAGACCAAGAAGCTCACCGCCACGAATATCTCTCTCACCGGCGGCGAGGGTACCCTCCGTACCACCATGAAGGAGATCACCGTCCGAGCCCCGGCGGAGGATCTCAAGCAGATCACCGCGGACAACGTCCGGATCGTGGCGGATCTCACGGACTACGCCACCACCACCGGCACGGTGGAAGTGCCCGCCAAGGTCTATGTGGACGGGTTCAACGATGCCGGCGCGGTGGGAGACTATACCGTCTCCGTCACCCTCAGCGGAAAGGATTGATTCGACTATGACACAGAATGCTGTCGTCACGAAAATTATAGACCGCCGCACTGCGGAGGTCGAGGTGGAGCGCGGCACGGCCTGCGGCGGGAACTGCGGTTCCTGCGAGGCCTGCGTGTTCCAGAGCACCATCCGTACCCATGCGTTCAACAAGGTCTCGGCCCTGCCGGGACAGCGGGTGATCATCGAAAGCCGCACCTCCCAGGTGCTGGGGGCGGCCATGCTGCTGTATATCATTCCCTTCGTGCTGTTCTTCATCGGCTACGCCATCGGCGCGGCCCTGGGACTGCAGGAGGGCGGCTGCATCCTCTTCTCCGGCCTGTTCTTCCTCATCGGGGTTGCGGTGAACGTGATCTACCAGCGCAGGAAGAAGAGCAGCGGGATCACCTTCGAGATCATCTCAGTACAGGAGTGAGCATATGCCGATCAAGAGCATGACGGGCTACGGCGGCGCCAAGGGCGTCGTGGAGGGA
The DNA here is from genome assembly GCA_900317905.1 of uncultured Eubacteriales bacterium. GTDB lineage: Bacteria > Bacillota > Clostridia > Oscillospirales > Oscillospiraceae > CAG-103. The sequence continues at coordinate 70,045 of ONIN01000001.1, forward strand.
CTGAACGTCTCTGTGGAGCTCAAAAGTGTCAACAACAAGTTTCTGGACGTTTCCGTGCGGATGCCCCGGGGCTTCCTGTTCGCGGAAGACGCCGTCCGTTCCGCGGTGGGCAAGCACATCAGCCGCGGCAAGGTGGACGTATTTCTGACGGTGGACGCCTCCCAGGCGGAGGACACCGTAGTCCGCGTCAACGAGCCTCTGGCGAGAGCCTATGTAGAGGCAGTGAAAGCCATCGGGGAGGCCCACGATCTGCCAGCCGATCTGACGGCGCTGTCCGTGGCACGATTCCCGGACGTCCTCAGTGTAGAAAAGGCTGAGGCCGATCAGGAGAAGGTGACCGAAGGTCTCACCGCTTTGATGGAGCAGGCCTTGGAGGAATACGACGCCATGCGCCTGCGGGAAGGGGAGCAGCTCCGCCAAGATGTGGAGACCCGTCTTGCCACCATCGAATCTCTGGTTGCGGTCGTGGAAGAACGTGCACCGGAAACCGTGGAAGCCTACCACCAGCGGCTGCGGCAGAAGCTGGAAGCCGTGCTGGAGGGGAAGGACATCGACGAGGCGCGGATCGTCACCGAGTGCGCCATCTTTGCCGACCACATCGCCGTGGACGAGGAGACTGTCCGTCTCCACAGCCACTTGAGCCAGATGCGGCAGATGCTCGGGAAGGGTTCTCCTTTCGGCAGAAAAGCGGACTTCCTGATCCAGGAGTTTAACCGGGAGGCCAACACCATCGGCTCCAAGTGCCAGAACGCGGAGATCGCCAAGGTGGTCGTGGATCTGAAAAGCGAGATCGAAAAGATCCGCGAGCAGATCCAGAATATTGAGTAAGCATACCATACATTGATAAATGAGGTTCGTGCATTGAAGCTTTTAAACATTGGTTACGGCAATCTGGTGGCGGCGGAGCGGCTGCTGTCGGTGGTGAGTCCGGACTCGGCGCCCATCAAGCGCATCGTCCAGGACAGCCGGGAGATCGGCATGCTCATCGACGCCAGCTTCGGCCGCAAGACAAAGTCGGTGCTGATCATGGACACCGGCCACACGATCCTGTCGGCCCTTTCGCCGGAAACCATTGCCGAACGCTTCGAGCAAAGCAGGGAGGGAGAATCGAATGTCTGAGAAAAGAGGAAAGCTGATCGTCATCTCCGGCCCCTCCGGAGCAGGTAAGAGCACGGTCATTCAAAAGCTGATGGAAATGCGCAGCGACCTGTGCTTCTCTGTTTCCGCCACCACCCGCGCGCCCCGCGAGGGAGAGGTCGAGGGAACCGACTACTTCTTTGTCACCCGGGATATGTTTGAGCGGATGGTGCGCCACGGCGAGCTTCTGGAGCATGCGGAATATGTGGGCAACTACTACGGTACCCCCAGCCGCTATGTGGAGCAGCGCCGGGCTGCCGGCAAGCATGTGCTTCTGGACATCGAGGTCCAGGGCGCTTCTCAGGTGCGCAGCCGGATCCGGGACGCCATCACCATCTTCGTGATCCCGCCCAGTCTGGAGACGCTGCGCCAGCGGCTCCGGGACCGCGGCACCGACAGCGATACCGTGATCCAGAACCGTCTCAAGCGCGCCCGCGCCGAATACAAAGAGGCGACCTTCTATGACTACATCGTCATCAACGATGATCCCGATGAGGCTGCCCACGAGCTGGACAGCATCATCACTGCCGCCTGCTGCCGCTTCGAGGAGCGCGGCGAGCTGCTGAAGCTGTAATTTGCCAAATCTACTGGCTCCATGAGCCGATTTGAATTCATAAAATCATACTTAGAGGTGTATTTATCATGATGCTTTATCCCCCCGTTGCCGATCTGGCCGACAAGGCCGGCAGCCGTTACCAGCTGGTGAACCTGATCGCCCGCCGCGCCCGGAACATTTCCACCGCGGCCCGCATCACCGGTGAGATTCTGGAAGAGAAGCCGGTTTCCCTCGCCATTGAGGACATCTACTCCGGCAAAATCAAGATCGTCGATCCGTGACCACCCAGGCCCGGACCGTAAGGGTCGCGGTATCCGCCGCGGCCTATGCCTTTGACCGGCCGTACAGCTATCTGCTGCCGGAGTCCATGGGCTACGTGCGCCCGGGGTGCCGGGTGCTGGTGCCCTTTGGGCGCGGCAACCGGCCGGTGGAGGGCATTGTTCTGGCGATTCGGCAGGAGGAGCCCTCCGGGCCGATCAAAGTAGTACAAAAGGCGCTGGACGCGGAACCCGTGCTGGATGCCGGGCAGCTGCGTCTGGCGCTTTGGATGCACAAACGGTTTTTCTGCACGGTCTACGACGCCGTGAAAGCCATCCTGCCCGCCGGCGTCTGGTACCGGATCGAGACCGTCTACCGACTCTCGGAGGGGCTGGACAAAGAGCGTGCCTTGCATGCCTGTGAGAGCGACCAGCAGCGCCTTCTGGTGGAGACAGTCTGCAGTCACGGCGGCAGCTGTGAGCTGGAGGAACTCCAAGGCGCCTTCGGGGAGTATGACGCGCTTCCAACCTTAAAAGGACTGGTGAAATCCGGCATCCTGACCCTGGAGGGCTCTGAAAAGCGGCGCGTCCGAGACAAAGAGATCGTCTATGCGTCTCTGGCCGTCCCGGTGGAGGACGCCCAACAGGAGGTCCTGCACCTAAAACGATCCGCGAAGATGCAGGCGAGCCTTCTGGATCTGCTCTGCAGCATCGGACGGGCCCCGGCAAAGGAGCTGTGCGCCTTCACCGGTGCCTCCATGCCCAGCCTGCAAGCTTTGGTAACCAAGGAACTGGTGGTTCTGGAGCGGGAGGCCGCCTATCGGAGACCCATCGAGCCGGTCACCGAGCGACAGCCCATCCCGGAGCTGACCGCTGGCCAGGACCGGGCCTATCAGGGGCTCCGAACCGACTTATACGCCCCGGACGCCACAGCGGCGCTGCTCTTCGGCGTCACCGGAAGCGGCAAAACCACGGTCTATCTGCATCTGATCCGGGACGTGCTGGAGGAAGGCAAAAGCGCCATCCTGCTGGTGCCGGAGATCTCTCTGACGCCGCAGATGATCCAGACCTTTTCCGCCTGCTTCGGCGACACCGTGGCCGTGCTCCACAGCCGCCTCTCCATCGGGGAGCGGTACGACGAGTGGAAGCGGATCCGAAAGGGCGACGCCAGAGTGGTCATCGGCACCCGCAGCGCGGTTTTCGCGCCGGTGCAGGATCTGGGCCTGCTGATCCTGGACGAGGAGCAGGAGGAGACCTACAAATCCGAAAACAACCCGCGCTACCACGCCAGAGAGGTGGCCAAGTTCCGCTGCGTCCAGCAACAGGCGCTGCTGCTCCTTGGCTCCGCCACACCGGATGTGGTCAGCCGCTATCACGCCCAGCAGGGACGGTATCATTATTATGAGCTGCCCGGGCGCTACAACGAGCAGGCGCTGCCAACCGTGCGGATCGTGGATCTGAAAATAGAGCTGCGCCTGGGCAATTCCGGCTCCATCAGTTCGATCCTGCAGAGCGAGATCGAAGAAAACCTCCGCCGGGGGGAGCAGAGTATTCTGTTTCTGAACCGGCGCGGCACCAGCAAGCTGGTCACCTGCGGCGACTGCGGCTATATCTACGAGTGCCCTCGCTGCAGCGTCAGCCTGACCTACCACCAGTTCAGCCACTCCCTCCAGTGCCACCACTGCGGCTACCGGAGAAAGGTGGACGACCATTGCCCCAACTGCGGCGGCGAGCTCAGGTATGTGGGCGACGGAACCGAAAAAGTGGAACAGGAGCTTCACGGACTGTTCCCGGGGGTGGAGACCCTCAGAATGGACGCGGACACGATCTCGCTGGCAGGCTCCCATGAGCGGATTTTGTCGGAGTTTCGGGAGAAAAAGATCCCGATCTTGATCGGCACCCAGATGGTCACCAAGGGGTTGAACTTCGAAAATGTTACCCTGGTGGGCGTTCTGCTGGCGGATCAGAGCCTCTATTCCGGCGATAACCGGGCCAACGAGCGCACCTTCTCTCTGATCACCCAGGTGGTGGGCAGAGGCGGCCGCGGCGACCGTCCCGGCAGAGCGGTGATCCAGACATTTACCCCGGAGAATCAGACGATCCTCCAGGCGGCGAAGCAGGACTACCCGGGGTTTTATGAATCCGAGATCGCCCTCCGGAAAATGCACGGCACGCCGCCGTTTTCCGAGATCCTGACCATCACGGTCTCCGGCATGAACGAGAGCAGCGTCTTAAAAGGCTGCGTCTTCATCCGGGACTATCTGAAACATGAGACCCAGGGCAGCATGCAGATCCTGGGGCCCGCGCCGCTGCCGGTGGTGCGGGTGATGAACCGGTACCGCTACCGGGTCACGATCTACGCCCCGGAGGGCTCCGGCGCGCGGATGCTGGCGGCGAACATCGTGAAATACTGCAGCAGCGAAAAACAATTCCGGGATCTGTCCGTCTTTGCGGACGACGACCCGTACAACTAATGGAGATGAAAGAACATGGCAGAGAGAAACATCCTTAAGCGCGGCGACCCTACTTTGAACAAGCACTGCCGCCCCGTGACGGAGTTCAACGACCGCTTCCACACCCTTTTGGACGATATGCGCCAGACCCTGGCCAAGTCCGGCGGTGTGGGTCTCGCTGCGCCCCAGGTGGGCGTGCTGAGACGCGCGGTCATCGTCCTGGAGACCAACGTGGAAGAGGGCGAAGAGGAATACATGATCGAGCTGGTGAACCCCGAGATCATCGAGCAGGACGGCGAGCAGGTGGGTGCCGAGGGCTGCCTCAGCATTCCCGGTGAATTCGGCGTCGTGAAGCGCCCCCAGCATGTGAAGGTCAAGGCCCAGGACCGCGACGGCAACTGGTTCGAGGTGGAGGGCGAAGGCCTCACCGCCCGTGCCTTCTGCCATGAGCTGGACCACCTGGAGGGCACCCTCTTTGTGGATCGCGCCAGCCGGATGCTGACCCAGGAAGAGCTGAAGGAACTGGGCATTTCGGAGGATGCGGACTGATGCGGGTCGTGTTTATGGGCACGCCGGATTTCGCCTCTGCGTCGCTCACAAGACTGCTGAAATCGAACCATGAGGTCATTGGCGTCTTCACCCAGCCGGACAAGCCGGTTGGCCGCGGCATGAAGCTGCAATACAGCCCGGTGAAGCAGGTTGCGCTGGAGGCGGGGATCCCGGTCTACCAGCCGGAAAAGGTGAAAAACGGCGAGGCGCTGGAGGTTTTGAAGAAACTGCAGCCGGACATTCTGGCGGTGGTGGCCTACGGAAAACTGCTGCCGGAGGACGTTCTGGAGCTGCCGAAATTCGGCGCCGTGAATGTCCACGGCTCTCTGCTGCCGAAGTATCGCGGCGCGGCCCCCATCCAGTGGGCGGTGCTGAACGGCGATGAAGTCACCGGCGTCTCCACCATGTATCTGGCAAAGGAGATGGACGCCGGGGACGTGATCTTTTCTGAGGAGACCAAGATCGGCGAGCAGGAGACCGCCGGCGAGCTTTTCGACCGCCTGGCGGACATGGGCGCGGAGCTTCTGGTGAAATCTTTGGACGCCATCGAAGCCGGTACGGCGCCGAGAACGCCCCAGGATCATACGAAAGCCACCTTCACCACCATGATCAACAAGTCCATGTGCCCCATCGACTGGAACCGGACGCCCCGGGAGATCGTCAAGCATGTCTGCGGCCTCTCTCCGTGGCCCACGGCGACAGCGGAGATCGACGGCACGCTGATGAAGATTCATAAGGTGGAGATTTCCGATCAGAAATCCTCCGCTGCTCCCGGTACGGTCATCGCCGCCGGGAAGCAGGGAATCACCGTGGCCTGCAAGGACGGCGCTGTGACCATCACGGAGCTGCAGGCCCCCGGAAAGAAGCGGATGGCGGCTGCCGACTGGCTGCTGGGCCATCCCATGAAGATTTGATGAGCACCGCGAGAGAAGCGGCCCTGGCCGTCCTGCAAAAATGGAGAACCAACGGCGCGTGGTCGGAACCGGCTCTGAACGCCGCCATCCAGCGCGCGGGTCTGGATCGGAGAGATTCGGCCCTCTGTACCCGGATCTGCTATGGAACCCTGCAGAATCTGGCGCTGCTGGACGCCTATGTGGACGCTTATTCCAAGACTCCGGCAAAAAAGCTGGAGCCGAAGGTGCTGGACATCCTGCGGATCTCGATTTATCAGCTTCGATTTCTGCAGCAGATCCCGGCTCACGCCGCGGTGAACGAGGCGGTGGCGCTGTGTAAAAAGAGCGGCTGCGGCCGGGCCTCCGGTCTGGTGAATGCAGTGCTGCGCCGGGTCTCGGAGAATGAAGATCAGCTCCCGCCCCTGCCGGAAGAGGCTGCCGATCGGCTGTCGATCCTTTACAGTCATCCGAAATGGCTGGTGGAGCTGCTGCTGAAAGAGCATGACGCGGATTTTGTCGAGGCGTTTCTGAAAGCGAACAACGACATCCCCGCGGTCTGCCTACAGACCAATATGCTGAAAATCAGCACCGAAGCCCTGCAAAACAAGCTGCAGGAAGCGGGCTTCACCTGCGACCTGCACCCGAATCTCCCGGACGCGCTCCTGTGTCAGGGAGGCGATCTGGCAGGAACGGAAGCCTTCCGGAGCGGGGAATTCTACATCCAGGACGCCGCCGCCAGAATGGCGGTGCGGGCTTCGGATGTGAAGCCCGGCATGCAGGTGCTGGACGCCTGCGCCGCGCCGGGCGGAAAGAGCTTCGCCGCCGCCATTCAGATGCAGAACACCGGCAGGATCCTGTCCTGTGATCTGCACGAAAACAAGCTCAAGCGCATCCGCGAGGGCGCGGAGCGATTGGGCATCTCCATCCTCGAAACCAAAGCTCTGGACGCGAGACAGCAGCAGGGAAGCTACGATGTAGTTCTGGCCGACGTGCCCTGCTCCGGTCTCGGCGTCATCCGGAAAAAGCCGGAGATCCGCTACAAGGACCCCGGACCGCTGGAGAATCTTCCGAAGCTCCAGGGAGAGATTATAGAAAACCTTTCGGACTGCGTTTTGCCCGGCGGCGTGCTGCTCTATTCCACCTGTACGATATTAAGGCGGGAGAACGAGGGCGTCGTGGAGGCATTTTTGAACGCCAGACCGGACTATTCCGTGGAGGAAATGCGCACCCTCTGGCCGCAAAGCAACGGCACAGATGGATTTTTCATTTGTAAACTGAGGAGATCGAAATGATCGATTTGAGATCCCTTTATCCACAGGAGATCGAGGCCCTGCTCACCGACTGGGGCGAGCCGAAATACCGCGCCAAGCAGATCTTTCAGTGGCTCAGCCGGGACATTGCGAGCTTCGACGATATGACGAATCTCTCCAAGTCTTTACGAGAAAAGCTGAAGGAAACCTGCAGCCTCACCTGCTTGAAAATGCTCCGCAAGCAGGTTTCCGCTCAGGACGGCACCATCAAGTACCTCTGGCAGCTGCCGGACGGTGACGCGGTGGAGACGGTGGTCATGCGCTATAAGCACGGCAACACCGTCTGTATTTCCTCCCAGGTGGGCTGCCGCCAGGGCTGCGCCTTTTGCGCCAGCACCATCGGCGGTCTGATCCGGAATCTGGAGCCCTCGGAGATGCTGCAGGAGGTGCTGTGCTCCCAGGCGGAGTCCGGCATGAAGATCTCCAACATCGTCCTCATGGGCATCGGCGAGCCGCTGGACAACTACGACAACGTGATCCGGTTTCTCCGACTGGTGAACCACCCGGAGGGGGCCAACATTGGCATGCGGCACATCTCGCTGTCCACCTGCGGCCTCATCGAGCGCTTCGATGATCTGGCCGCTGAGGATCTGCCGCTGACCCTGTCGGTGTCGCTCCACGCCCCGGATGACGAGACCCGCTCCAGGATCATGCCCGCCAACCGCGGCCGCGGGGTGGAGGCGCTGATCTCCGCCTGCGAGCGGTACTATGAGAAAACCGGTCGGCGGATCTCTTTTGAGTACGCCATGATCGATGGGGTGAACGACTCGCCCCACCACGCGAAGCTGCTCGCGAAGCATGCGCGCCGCTGCTGCGCCCATGTGAATCTGATCCCGCTGAACCACGTGGAGGAACGGGAATTCAAGCCCTCCACGCCGGAGCATTTAAAAGCTTTCATTCAGCTTCTGGAGCAGGCGGGAGTGAACGTCACCGTCCGCCGGAGTCTGGGCGGAGACGTGGACGCCTCCTGCGGCCAGCTTCGGAAGAAAGTCAAAGAACACCGCGCATAATCAGAAAAGAAGCAGGATGGATCCCACCTGAAAGGGGGTACTGCGATGAAGCATTTTTCTCTGACAGACAAGGGCCCGGTTCGCCGGGAGAATCAGGATTTTGCCAGAACGGAAACCTTCCGCGCCGGCCGCTGCGGTGTTGCCGTGGTCTGTGACGGCATGGGCGGCGCCCGAGGCGGCCAGGTGGCCAGCGCCCTCTGCTGCGAGACCTTTTTGGAGGATCTGCGCACCCACGTGAACGCCGGAAAAAAGAACGCGGTACTCCTGCCGGTCTGGCTGCGGCTGGCCTGCGAGCGGGCCAACACCGCGGTCTATGAGCGCTCCGTGGAGGATGAAAACTGCGCCGGCATGGGCACCACCCTGGTGGCTGCCGTGCTTCGCGGCAACCGGGCGGAGCTTTTGAATGTGGGCGACAGCCGCGCTTATCTGGTGGGACGCAGACATCTGCAGCAGATCACCAGAGACCACTCCTACGTTGCGGATCTGGTGGCCAGCGGAAGCATCTCGCCCCAGCAGGCGATCCACCACCCAAACCGGAATCTGATCACCAGAGCCGTGGGTGTGGACGAAAGGGTGGAGCCGGATCTCTACTCCGTTACCCTGCGTCCGGGGAAGTATCTGCTGCTCTGCTCCGACGGGCTCATCAATGCCCTCAGTGAGGAGCAAATCCATTCCCTCTGCCGCGCCCACCGGAAGCCGGAGGATCTCTGCCGGGCGCTGATCGACGCCGCTGCGGCAGCCAACGCCCGCGACAACGTCACCGCCGCGGTCATCAAACCTTGACATGGGAGGACACCATGGAACGATTTCAGAATAAAAAAATCGGAACGCTGCTGGATGAGCGCTATGAGCTCCTGGAGGTCATCGGCTCCGGCGGCATGTCCGTGGTCTATAAAGCGCTGGATCACCGCCTGAATCGCTATGTGGCGGTGAAAATGCTGCGGGAGGAGAGCTTCACCGATCCTGAGCTGCGGGGGCAGTTCCAGGCGGAGAGCCAGGCCGTCGCCATGCTCTCGCACCCGAACATCGTCTCTGTCTACGATGTGAGCCATTCCAGCGATGTGGAATATATCGTCATGGAGCTGATCGAGGGCGTCACCCTCAAGCAGTATATCTCCGGCAAGGGGAGACTGACCCCTCAGGAGACGCTGTTCTTCGCCAGCCAGATCTGTCAGGCGCTTCAGCACGCCCATGAGCACGGCATTGTCCATCGTGACATCAAGCCCCAGAACATCATGATCGACCGCACCGGCGTGGTGAAGGTGGCCGACTTCGGCATCGCGGCGCTGGAGCATCAGAACGGGGACGAGCGTTCGGATACCGCCATCGGCTCCGTGCACTATATCGCGCCGGAGCAGGCGAGAGGCTTGGACGCCGACGCCCGAAGCGACCTCTATTCTCTCGGCGTCGTCATGTATGAAATGCTCACCGGCCAGCTTCCCTATGAGGGGGAAAAGCCGGAGGAGATCGCTCTGAAGCACATTTCCGGCACCGCCGAGCGTCCTCGGAAGCTGGTGCCGGAGATCCCGGAGAAGCTGGAGCGCATCACCATGAAGGCCATGTGCGCCGATCTCTCCCAGCGCTATCCCAGCGCCGAGCGGATGCTCCAGGACATCGAGGCCTTCCGCACCACCAACCAAAAGCCCCGCCCGGTGCGCTCGGAGCCGGAACAGCCGGTAGAGCCAGAGCCGGTCGTGCCGCTGGAAGAGGAAGACGAAAAGCCGAAGCGGGAGCCCATCAGCATTCTGGGCGTGGGCAAGGAGCTCACCGAGGCGCAGTACGCAAGAAGAAAGAAGCGCGCGAGAAGAGTCAGCTTTTTCACCGGCATTTTCGCCGTGACCCTGGTGGCCATCGGCCTGTTCGCCTTTCTCTGGAACTATATGCTCAAAGATATTTTCTCCGCTGCCGAGCGGCTGGAGGTGCAGGACTTCACCGGAAAGAATTATGAGTCCGTCATCAACGACAAATCTCTGGACGAATACCGCTTCACCGTGGTCTATACGGTGGACCCGGAGATCGCCGAGGGCGTCGTGGTATCGCAGAAACCGGAGCCGGGCAAGAGCATGATGATCGTCCCCGAGGGCATCAACGTGCAGCTGACGGTCAGCACCGGCATCGTCCTGACCAAGATCCCCTATGTGATCAACTGGGAGTCCTCGGAGGCCGTCTCCACTTTGGAGGACGCGGGCTTCCTGGTGCAGACCGAGGTGCAGGAATCGAAAACCGTCACCGAGGGCTATGTGGTCTCGGTGGATCCGGAGCCGGGCCAGTCCCTGGCCGCGGGCTCTACGGTGAAAATCATCATCAGCGGCGGCCCGGAGCTCAGAACCGTGAAGGCGCCGGATGTGACCGGACTGTCGGAATCCGCCGCCATCGTCCGCCTGGAAAGCTCCGCACTGATGCTGGGTGAGGTCTACCGGGAGGAGAACGAAGCCCCTGCCGGCACGGTCTTCCGCCAGAGCACCGCTCCCGGCACCGAGGTTGCGGAGTTTACGAAGATTTATATCTGGATTTCCAACGGTCCTGCCGCCACGCCGACCCCGGCTGCGGAGACGACCAATCCATAACAGGAGGCGTCTATGCCCCAAGGCGTAATCATCAAAGCCCTGAGCGGGTTTTATACCGTAAGCACCCCGGAGGGTGTCTATACCTGCAAGGCAAGAGGCCGCTTCCGCCACGACGGCACCAGTCCGCTGGTGGGTGACCGGGTGGAGGTTCTGCCGGAGGGAGAGGGCAAGGGCCGCGTGGAGCATGTGCTGCCGCGTCGGAACCACTTCATCCGTCCGGCTGTGGCTAACGTGGATCAGATCGTCATGTTCGCCTCCGGCGCCAACCCCGTGACGGATCCCTTTCTGATCGACCGGGTCACCGCCATTTCCGCCCACTGCGGCTGTGAGACCGTGGTCTGCGTCAACAAGACAGATCTGGACAGCGCGGATCGGCTTTATGAGATCTACACCGGCGCGGGCTTTCCCGTGGTGCGCACCAGCGCCGAGACCGGCGAGGGTGTGGAGGATCTCAGAGCGCAGCTGAAGGGCAAGATCAGCGCCTTCACCGGGAACTCCGGCGTGGGAAAATCCAGTCTCCTGAACCGTCTGTGCCCGGAGCTGGCGCTTCCGGTGGGAGAAGTCAGCGACAAGCTGGGCCGCGGCCGCCACACCACGCGGCACGTGGAGCTGTTCGATCTGGGGGACAATACCTTCATCGCGGACACGCCGGGCTTTGCCAGCTACGAGGTGGAGCTCATCGAGCCCATCGCCTGTGAGGAACTGCAGTATGATTTCCGGGAGTTTCAGCCCTATCTGGGCGGCTGCCGGTTCCAGGACTGCGCCCATCTGAAGGAGCCGGACTGCGCCATTCTGAAAGCCCTGGAGGCGGGGGAGATCGCCCCGGAGCGCCACAGGAGTTATCAGCGGCTCTATGAACAGGCGAAAGCCATCCCCGAGTGGGAATTGAAGAAACGAAATTCGTAAAGGAGGGAACACCATGCTGGAGCGGCTGCAGGCGGCGGAGGCCCGCTATGCCGAGATCGAAGCCAAGCTCGCCGACCCGGCATGGTATTCTGACTCCAACGTTTATCAAAAGCTCTATCGTGAGCAGCGACAGCTGCAGCCGGTGATCGAGGCCTACCGCTCTTACACCGCCATCCTGGATCAGATCGAGCAGGCGAAAACCCTGCTGGACGATCCGGAACTGGCGGAGGTGGCGAAGGAGGAGCTCTCGGAGGCGAAAGCCCGCCTGCCGGAGCAGGAGCATGCCTTAAAGCTGCTGCTTTTGCCGAAGGATCCCAACGACGAGAAAAACGTGATTCTGGAGATCCGCGGCGGCGTCGGGGGAGAGGAGAGCGCCCTGTTTGCCCACAGCCTTTACCGGATGTACGCCATGTACGCGGAAAAGCACGGCTGGAAGCTGGAGGTCGTGAACCTGAACGAGACGGAGTTGGGCGGTGTCAAGGAGCTCAGCGCCATCATCGAGGGCGTCGGCGCCTATTCGAGACTGAAGTTCGAAAGCGGCGTCCACCGGGTCCAGCGGGTGCCGGAGACGGAATCCGGCGGCCGGATCCACACCAGCACCGCCACGGTTGCCGTCCTGCCGGAACTGGATGAGGTGACCTTCCAGTTGGATCCGAAGGATCTGCAGATCGACACCTATCGCTCCAGCGGCGCCGGCGGCCAGCACGTCAACAAAACCGAGAGCGCCATCCGCATCACCCATCTTCCCACCGGAACGGTGGTGGAGTGTCAGGATGAGCGGAGCCAGTATAAAAACAAGGATCGCGCCATGAAGATCCTGGCCTCCCGGCTCTACGCCATGGAGCGGGAGAAGCAGGAGCAGGCCGTGGCCGCCGAGCGGCGAAGCCAGGTGGGCACCGGCATGCGCAATGAGCGGATCCGCACCTACAACTTCCCCCAGGGACGGGTGACTGATCACCGCATCGGCCTCACGCTCTATAAGATCGATCAGATCATGGACGGGGATTTGGATGAGATCATGGACGCGCTGATTACTGCCGATCAGGCGGAGCGGCTCAGGGCGTCCACCGAAGAAGCATGAAAACAGAGATCATCAAAACCGAATATGACCATGCGGCAGACTTGATTCGAGCGGGCAAGCTGGTGGCAGTTCCCACGGAGACTGTTTACGGCCTCGCCGGGAACGGTATGGATGTGGACGCCGTGGAACAGATCTACGAGGTCAAGGGCCGCCCTGCCGTCAAGCCGCTGTCCCTGATGGTTCCGGGTGCGGAAGCGATCGAGCAGGTCTGCGTCAATGTCCCGAAGGCCGCCTATACGCTGGCAGAACGCTTCTGGCCGGGGCCGCTGACCATCGTGCTGGAATCCGCTGAGCAGGTGCCGGAGATCGTTCGGGCAGGCGGAACCACCGTGGGCCTTCGATGCCCGGATCACCCTGCGACGCTGGCGCTTCTGCGCTGCGCCGGCGTGCCTTTTGCGGCGCCGTCCGCAAATCCCTCCGGGGAGCCGAGCCCAAAGACAGCGGGGCAGGTGCTGAACTACTTCGACGGCAAAATCGCCGCCGTGGTGGACGGAGGCCCCTGCGGCATCGGCACCGAATCCACCATCGTGGACCTGTCGAAGACGCCTTACCGGATCCTGCGTCAGGGGGCGCTGCCGGAAGTGGAGATCTGGGACGCGCTGGTCAAGCAGATGCGCATCGTCGGAGTCACCGGCGGCAGCGGCTGCGGCAAGACCACCTTCCTGCAGGCGTTGGAAAAGCACGGCGCCATGGTGCTGGACTGCGATGAAGTCTACCACGAGCTTTTGAAAACCTCGAAGACCATGCTGGATGCCATCGACGCCCGATTCCCCGGCGTGGTGGAACAGGGAGTTCTTCAGATCAAAAATTTGGGGAAGATCGTCTTCCACGACGAACAGGCGCTGGAGGATCTGAACACCATCACCCATCGATACATCACCGGAGAGATTCAAAGAAGACTCCGGGAGCACGCGAAAAACGGCGGCAAAGCCGCTGCCATCGACGCCATCGCTCTGATCGAGAGCGGCGCGGGAGAGCTGTGTGATACGATCATCGGCGTTACCGCACCGAGAGAAGCCAGGATCGAACGGCTCCTCAAACGGGAGGGCGTCACCCGCGCCTATGCCGAGAGCCGCATCGACGCCCAGAAGCCCAACGAATGGTTCGCGGAGCACTGCGACCGGATTATAGAAAACAACCACACGCTGGAAGCGTTTGAACAACAATGTGAGAAACTGAGTATGGAGGTACTGGAATGAGCAAAGAACAAGATTGGCGGGAGAGCCTGTTTTACGAGCAGAAAAACGGCTATGACCTGATTGACGCCGAGGAGACCAAGTTGGTCTATGCCTACGCCGAGGGGTATAAGCGCTTCATGGACGCCGCCCGCACCGAGCGGGAAGCTGTCCGCGTCTCTATCGAGCTGGCGGAGGAAGTGGGTTTTAAAGAGTACATCCCCGGCATGGCCCTGTCCGCCGGTGATAAAGTCTATCTGAACAATCGGGGCAAGTCCCTGATCCTGGCGGTCATGGGCTCTGAGCCGCTGTCCGAGGGCGCGGTTATCGCCGGCGCTCACGTGGACTCTCCCCGTCTGGACTTTAAGCAGCTGCCGCTCTATGAAGACACCGAGATGGCCTACTTCAAGACCCATTACTACGGCGGCATCAAGAAGTACCAGTGGGTCACCATCCCGCTGGAGCTCCACGGTGTGGTGGCGCTGAAAAATGGCGACGTGATCGACGTCTGCATCGGTCAGGACCCCGACGATCCGCAGTTTGTCATCACTGACCTGCTGCCCCACCTGGCGGCGGATCAGATGAAAAAGACCATGTCCGAGGGCATCAAGGGCGAGGGCCTGAACATCCTCATCGGCAGCGTGCCCTACGCCGACGACGGCAAGGACCGGGTGAAGCTGGCCATTCTCAGCCTGCTCCATGACGACTACGGCATCACCGAGGAGGACTTCCTCTCCGCTGAGCTGACCGCAGTCCCCGCCTTCCAGAGCCGCGACATCGGCTTCGACCGCAGCATGATCGGCGCCTACGGTCATGACGACCGGGTCTGCGCCTACGCGGAGCTCAGAGCCATTCTTGATCTGAAGACCCCGCGCCGCACCGCCGTCTGCATCCTGGCGGACAAGGAGGAGATCGGCTCCGAGGGCGTCACCGGCATGCAATCCAAGGCTTTCGACACCTTCATGGAAGACATCTGCGAAGGGCAGGGCGTGGCGCTGCGCCGCTGCTATGAAAAGAGCTTCTGCCTCTCCTCCGACGTCTGCAACGCCTTCGACCCCAACTATCCCGAGGTCAGTGAGAAGCGCAACGAGGCCAAGATCAACTACGGCATGGGCATCTGCAAGTACACCGGCGCCCGCGGCAAGAGCGGCACCAGCGACGCCTCCGCCGAGATTGTGGCCTATCTGCGCAAGCTCTTTGCGGAGAACAACGTCATCTGGCAGCTGTGCGAGCTGGGCAAGGTGGACCAGGGCGGCGGCGGCACCATCGCCAAGTTCATGGCCGAGCGGAACATCGACACCATTGACGCCGGCGTCCCTGTGCTGAGCATGCATGCTCCTTTCGAAGTGGTCTCCAAGCTGGACTGCTGGATGACTTACAAGGGCGTTCTGGCTGCCTATCAGGACTGAAAAATCGCTGAAATTCCAACACATTCGCGGCAGATTTCATGGTTTCCATGAAATCTGCCACTTGTACTTTTTTGAAAAGTATGCTATGATATACATTCAGGGTTACATAATGTGATTTTTCCGCTTTTTGGAGGTATTGGCTGTGTCGATTCTCAATGCCATCATACTGGGCCTGGTGCAGGGCATCGCGGAGTTTCTGCCCATCTCCAGCTCCGGGCATCTGTCGGTGCTGCAAAATTTGTTTCATATGTCCACCACCGAGCAGGGGCACCTGTTCTTTGATGTGCTGCTGCATTTCGGCACGCTGATTTCCATTCTGGTCGTCTACTGGAGAGACATCGTCTCCATGGTCCAGGAGCTGATCCTCCTGTTCACGGGAGGCGGCAGCGGAAAAGGGAAGCGGCAGCCGACCCTGCCCATGGCGCGGTTCGTGGTGATGATCGTGATCGCCACCATTCCGCTGGCGCTGATCCTGCCCATCAAAAGCGAGCTGGAACAGCTTTATTACCACACCTTTGCCATCGGCCTGTTTTTCCTGCTGACCGGCTGCATCCTCTATGTCTCGGACAAGATGCCCACCGGCAGCCGGGACGCGAAGAGCATGACCGCGCTGGATGCGCTGCTGATCGGCATCTGCCAGTGCGTGGCGGTGATCCCGGGCATTTCCCGCTCCGGCACCACCATCACCGCGGGCATGGCGAGAGGACTGGATCGGGACTTCGCGGTGAAGTTTTCCTTCCTCATGTCCGTTCCGGCGGTGCTCGGCTCCGCGATCCTGACCTTTGTCGATGCGGTTCGGGAGGGCATCGACGCCTCTCTGATCCCGGCCTATCTGATCGGCACCGTGATCGCCGCCGTGGTGGGCGTCTTTGCCATCCGGCTGGTGACCCGGATCACCCGCAGCGGACGCTTCGGCAGCTTCTGCTATTACTGCTGGGGCGCCGGCGCCTTGACGCTGATCCTCTCGCTGATCTTCTGATCGTAAATTCATTGTAAGGAGTACTTTCATGGCGAAAGCAAGTTCCAACAACAAAACGAAATCCACCGCCAAGCGGCCTCCGGTGAAGGGCGCGCCCACCAAGTCGTCGTCGAAGAAAAAGACCACGGCTGCGGCGGCGCCGGAGCCGAAGGAGCCCGCTGTCCCCATGATGTGGGTCTACGCCGGTGTGGCGCTGCTGCTGGGGATCCTGGCCTTCATCGGCTTCTTCCTGCAGGAGGGCTCCAACGACGGCTTCCTGCTGCGGTATTTCAGAAGCTTCCTCATGGGCGTCATCGGCTATGGCTACTGGGCCTTCCCCTTTGCCATGGCGCTTTTGGCGTGGGTGCTCGTTGCGAGAAACCGAGAGAGCGTGGCCTTCCGCATTGTGTCTGCGATCCTGTTGCCGATCCTCATGGGCGGCTTCCTGCATCTGATCCTATGCAAGGTGAACTTCACCGAAGGGGACGTGGGTGCCATGATCGGAGAGCTCTACACCAACGGACAGGCAGGCGCTGCCGGCGGTGTCGTCGCGGGCGGACTAGCCATGCTGCTGCAGGCGGCATTGAGCAAGTATGTGGCGATCCCGCTGCTGCTTCTGGCTTTCGCTTACTGCCTGCTGCGCTGCTTCTATTTCACCATTCGGAAGTTTGTCTCCTGGCTCCAGGAGCGCAGCGAGGCCAAGTATACCCCTGAGGATTCCTACGATGATTTCTATGACGAGCCGGTGAAACCCGCCGCCACGCGGACCACTCGCCGCACGCCGCCTCCCACTGCTGCCGAGCAGCCTCTGGAGCCGGTGAAGCCGAAGGCGCAGCTTCAGCCTACCCAGGTACAGGGGCAGAAGCCCACGGCGAAGCTGCAGAAAACCAGCTGGACCTTCGACATCCCGCTGGACGAAGAACCGGAGCGCAAGCCAACGGTGAAGGACACCACCAATGTCAAGCCCCTCAGCATGGAGGAGGCTGCCGACCTGGCCGGTGTGGATCTCTCCAGCGAGGAGGGGGAGAAGGTCAGCAGCGCCAAAGGCGCCAAAAAAGCCGCTGCCGCCGCTGTCGCTGCGGAGACCGCTGCCATCGCCTCCGCCATCGACAGTCAGGCAGGGGAGCACGCTGCCTATCAGCTGCCGCCGGTCTCCTTCCTGAAGGCCGGCACCCGCAGCCGGGCCGACGCCAGCGAGGAAGTGGAATTCAACCGCGACCGGTTGGAAACTGCCCTCAACAGCTTCGGCGTCAACGCCAATATCCGGGACATCACCCGCGGCCCCACGGTCACCCGCTATGACCTCCAGCTGGAGGCAGGCGTGAAGCTCAACAAGATCACCAATCTGGCCAACGATCTGGCCCTGGCGCTGGGCGTGGAGAACGTCCGTATCGCCCCGGTGCCGGATAAAATGTCCACCGTCGGCATCGAGGTGCCGAACAAGATCAAGAGCACCATCGGTCTGCGGGATATCATCGACACCAACGACTTCCGCAACGCCAAGAGCAAGGTCTCCTTCGCCGTCGGCAAGGACATCGGCGGCAACAACATCATCGGCAACATTTCCCGTCTGCCGCACATGCTGATCGCCGGCACCACCGGTTCCGGTAAATCCGTGTGTCTGAACTCCCTGATCCTGTCTCTGCTCTATGAGGCGACGCCGGACGAGGTGCGTCTGATCATGATCGACCCCAAGATGGTGGAATTCACGGTCTACAACGGCATCCCGCATCTGTATATCCCTGTGGTCAACGACCCGAAGAAAGCCGCCGGCGCCCTCCAGTGGGCGGTGGTGGAAATGCTCAAGCGCTACCGCCTGTTCTCCGAGCTGCAGGTGCGTGATCTGAAGAGCTACAACGAGCTGCAGGAGAATGATCCCGAGGGCGAGAAGCTGCCCACCGTGGTCATCATCATCGACGAGCTGGCCGACCTGATGCTGTGCGCCGCCAAAGAGGTGGAGGAGAGCATCTGCCGCGTGGCCCAGATGGGTCGTGCCGCCGGTATGCACCTGATCATCGCCACCCAGCGTCCCTCCGCGGACGTGATCACCGGCCTGATGAAGGCCAACATCCCCAGCCGCATCGCGCTGAGCGTCTCCTCCGCACTGGAAAGCCGCATCATTCTGGACAATCCTGGCGCCGAAAAGCTCATGGGCAACGGCGACATGCTCTATGCCCCCGTGACCCTGGGCAAGCCGCTGCGTGTGCAGGGCGCCTTCGTGTCCGACGAGGAGCGCGAGGAAGTCATCAACTTCATCAAGCAGAACTCTGAGGCGGACTACAGCCAGGACATCATGGACCAGGTGGATCAGAACGCTGTCAAGGCCGATGCCAAGGGCTCCGGCGGTTCTTCCGCCAACGGCGGCGGAGATGCGTCCGCCGACAAGAATGGCGACTACGACGAGCTGCTGCCTCAGGGCGTGGACGTGATCCTGGAGACCGGTCAGGCCTCCGTCTCGATGCTTCAGAGAAGACTGAAGTTGGGTTACTCCCGCGCCGCCCGTCTGGTGGACCAGATGGAGGAGATGGGCGTGGTGGGTCCCTTCGAGGGATCCAAGCCCAGAAAGATTCTCATTACCAGAGAGCAGTGGCAGGAGATGCAGCTGGTGCAGGGCACTGCCCCCGGCGAGGTTCTGCGCACCCAGATGGATTTTGCAGACCCGACCACAGAGGATTCGAATGACGATGAAATGTAATGCAAACACCGCGGGGCTGCCTTCGGGCAGCCCCGCGAATCCGGTTGAATATATTCCTGGCGACGATTTCGCCCCGAAGCTCAGCGACGCCGAAGCGGGCGCATACAGCGTTCTTGCCCTGGCCCATATCGGGGACGGCGTCTATGAGCTCATGATGCGCACTGCGCTGGCTCAGGCCGGCGTCACGGCTGTCCAGAATCTCCATCGGGAGACGGTGAGACGAGTGAACGCGCCTGCCCAGGCTGCGGCGATGGAATCCATGCTGCCGTTGCTGACCGACGCGGAGCTGGCGGTCTACAAGCGGGGCCGCAACGCCAAGGTTAACTCCGTGCCTCAGCACGCAAATGTGTCGGAATATCATGCTGCCACCGGGCTCGAGACCCTCTTCGGCTGGCTCTGGCTCCGTGGGGAGACCAGGCGCTTGACGGAGCTTTTCAACGCCGTGCACGCAGTGGGGAGGGCCTGATATGCCGCTGGATGCTGTCTTTCTCTCCGGGGTCGCCGGGGAGCTGAAAACGCGCATCACCGGCGCGAAAATCGACAAGGTGCAGCAGCCCGAACGGGACATGCTGCTTCTGAGCCTGCGCCTTCTGAACGGTAACGGACGCCTGCTGATCCACGGCGGCGTGGGCAGCGCCAGAGTCCATCTGACCGAAGGGCGCTTCGAAAATCCCGCCGAGCCGCCTATGTTCTGCATGCTTCTCAGAAAGCACCTTGTTGGCGCGCGGATCCGGGAGGTCGAGCAGCCGGAAGGGGAGCGTATCCTCCTGCTGCGCCTGGACGCCAGAGACGAGCTGGGCAACGAGACGGAAAAGACCCTGGCGGTGGAAATGATGGGCCGACAGTCCAATGTGATCCTGATCGGCCCAGACGGCCTGATCCTGGACTGCATGCGAAGAGTGGACTCCGCCATGAGCGCAGTACGTCCGCTGCTGCCGGGGATGCTGTACCGGCTCCCGCCGAAGCAGGAGAAGCCCGCGTTCTTCGACACCACAGCGGAGCAGAGAAGGGAACTGCTGGCGCAGATCGAGCCCGGCGCCGCGCTGGACGACTGGCTTTTGAAAACCTTCTCCGGGCTTTCCCCGCTGCTGTGCAGAGAGCTCTGCCACCGCTCCTTCGGAGAGACGGCTCCGCGGTTCCTGTCTCTGACGGAGGAGCAGCAGGAGGCCTTCCTCTGCGAGATGGACGCTCTCAGTGAGCAGGTCAACACCTCGGATCTCCAGCCTGTGATCCTTTTGGATGGGGACAAGCCCAAGGACTTCAGCGCCGTTCCGATTTCCCAATACGGCGAGGCCTTACAGGCGGAAACCCGGGACAGCTTCTCCGAACTGCTGGATGAATTTTATCTCCGGCGGGATAAAGCAGAGTCCATGCGCCGGAAGTCCCAGACCCTGACGAAAACCGTCAAAACCCTCCGGGATCGGACAGCGAAGAAGCTGGCGCTCAGAACGGAGGAACTCCACCGCAGCGAGGATCGGGAGCAACTGCGGCGAAAGGCCGACCTGATCACAGCTAACCTCTATCGGATGCAGAAGGGCGATACCAAGCTGCTGGCGGAGGACTTCTACGAGGAAGATTATCCCACAGTGGAGATCCGTCTCGATCCGCTGAAAACACCCCAGCAGAACGCTGCCGCCCTCTATAAACAGTATCAGAAGGCCAAGACTGCCGAACAGCACCTCACCGGCCTGATTGCCGAGGGGGAGAAGCAGCTGGCCTATCTCAACAGCGTTCTGGACGAGCTCCTGCGCGCGGAAAGCGAGCAGGATCTGGCGGACATCCGCGCGGAACTGCGGCAGACCGGCTATCTGAAACCGGAAAAGAAAAAAAAGAAAGAAAAGCTGAAGCCACGCGCGCCGCTGCGGTTCGTGTCGGACACAGGCTTTGAGATCCTGGTGGGCCGTTTCAACGCCCAGAACGACGAGCTGACCCACCGGATTGCCAGAAGAACGGATCTCTGGCTTCATGTGCAGAAGATCCACGGCTCCCACGTGATCATTCGCTGCATGGACGCAGAGCCGGATGAGACCACCATTGAGCAGGCGGCGTCTCTTGCGGTCTACTATTCTCAGGGCCGCGACGGGGGCAAGGTGCCCGTGGATTACACCATGGTGCGCAATGTGCGCAAGCCCGCCGGCGCGCTTCCTGGAATGGTGCTCTATACCACTTATCAGACCATTCTTGCATCTTCGGACGATGCGCTGGTCCAAAAGCTGTCGCAAAAGGCCTGAAGCCATTGGCCCGATCTTTTCGAATACGGAATATTCCGGCATTCTGCACCGGAAAGCGCCGTTGTTCGACAGGATCGGGCCAATCTGTTGCCCATTTTTCGGCGAAAAAAGTGATCCTGGAAAAAACTTTTTTTGAAGGTAAAATCTTTGACGAATCATACAAGAATTATTGGAAGTATTTATAGGCTTTTACTAAATTCGCAGGTTGACGATTTAGTGGAAATAGTGTAGAATTTAATCTGTATGATTTTAAGGGTTTTTAAGATTTACAGTTGGAAATTAATGGGATTTCTTTTGACTGCAATCCATAAACTCAGATGTCGGATGGTAGCGGTATGAGCGGAACATTAATCGTGATTGAAGGTCTGGATGGCAGTGGAAAGGCCACCCAGGCAAAGCTGCTGTATGCGTCTCTCCTCAGCAGGGGAAAAGAAGTGCGGACAGTGTCCTTCCCAAATTATGAAAGCGATTCCTCAGCGCTGATCAAGATGTATCTGAGCGGTGCTTTCGGCAGCGATCCCGGAGATGTGAATGCCTATGCTGCGTCCTCCTTCTTTGCGGTGGACCGCTACGCGTCATTTAAGAAAGACTGGGGCGGTTTCTATCAGGCAGGCGGCATCCTCATCGCTGACCGCTATACCACCTCCAACGCCATCCACCAGTGCTCCAAGCTTCCGGAGGAGCAATGGGACGGTTATCTGAACTGGCTGTTTGACTTTGAATATCGGCTGCTGGGGATCCCGGCGCCGGATCTGGTGTTCTATCTGAAGGTAGAGCCGGAGGTCAGCCAGAAGCTGATGACCGGCCGCTATCATGGCGATGAGAGCAGAAAGGACATCCACGAGAGCAATCTCGCCTATTTGCAGCAGTCCCGCAGGGCGGCGGAATACTGTGCCAACCGGCTGGGCTGGAAGACCATCCTTTGCAGCCGGGAGGGCGAAATGCGCGGGATCGAGGAGATCCACGATGAGATTCTTTCCGCTGTACTGGAACGCTGAAAATTTCCTGCATTCGGTTTTCGGATGCGGATGAAATAAAAATGACTTTCTGTGCAGAAACGGAAACCTGCACCATTCGGAGCACTTGCTCAATACTTGAAGTTGGGATGTATATAACATGAACAGTATTTTAACGGATCCGAGATTTTCCGGGATTACTCCCTTTCAGTCTAAAATCTGGCTTGCCACGCCGACCATGCACGGCGATGAACAGAAGTGGGTCGATGATGCCATCCGCACCAATTGGGTGAGCACGGTTGGCGCGAACATCAACGAGGTTGAGGCACAGCTGGCAGCCTTCATCGGATGCAAATATGCTGTTGCGCTCTCCGCAGGAACCGCGGCGCTGCACCTTGCCACGAAACTGGCGGGGGAGAAGCTCTACGGCCAGGCGAGACCCAATGAGGGCACCCTGCGCGGACACCGGGTCTTCTGCTCTGACTGCACCTTTGACGCCAGCGTCAACCCGGTGGCCTATGAAGACGGTGAGGCTGTTTTCATCGATACGGAGTATGACAGCTGGAACATGAGCCCCGAGGCGCTGGAAAAGGCTTTCGAGCTCTACCCGGAGGTCAGGCTCATCGTTGTGGCGCATCTTTACGGCACCCCCGCAAAGATGGAGGAGATCAAGTCCATCGCCGAAAAGCACGGAGCCCTGATCATCGAAGACGCAGCCGAAAGTCTCGGCGCCAAATACAAGCTGAACGGCCGGTGGGTGGAGACCGGCGCCCTTGGCGATTATAACTGCATCTCCTTCAATGGCAACAAGATCATCACCGGCAGCGCCGGCGGCATGTTCCTGACCGACAGTCTGGAGGATGCCAATAAGGTGAGAAAGTGGTCCACCCAGAGCCGTGAGGACGCCCCCTGGTACCAGCATGAAGAAGTCGGCTATAACTACCGCATGAGCAACATCATCGCCGGCGTGGTCAGAGGGCAGACTCCCTATCTGGACGCGCATATCGCCCAGAAGCGGGCCGTTTGGGAGCGCTACGCGGAGGGGCTGAAGGATCTCCCGGTGCAGATGAATCCCTGGGATCCGGACAAGTGCCTCCCGAACTTCTGGCTCAGCTGCATCCTCATCGATGAGACTGCCATGGCGCCCATGGTGCGCGGTGAGCGGGATTATCTGTACAAAACGGAGCCCGGCAAGAGCTCTCCCCAGGAGATCCTGGACGCCCTGGCCGCCTTCAACGCCGAGGGTCGTCCGATCTGGAAGCCCATGCATTTGCAGCCGATCTACCGCACGAATGCATTCGTGACTGCGGAAGGAAACGGCCGCGGCGAAACCAACGCATATATCTCCGGCAAGATCGTGGATGTGGGCGCGGACATCTTCAGACGGGGTCTGTGTCTGCCCAGCGACAATAAAATGACACCGGAGCAGCAGGATGTCGTGATCGATATCATCCACAGATGCTTCCGATGATCTGATGCGGTCTGTATTTGAAATTGCTTTGCGGCTCAAATTTGTTTGAAATCAGAAAAGTGATTATTCGCTGCGGAATGATCATGCTTGCGTGTTTTTCGTATTGAAAGGACTGGTTTGATGGACAGATTGACTGTTACTGGGATCATCAAGAAGCGAGCAGCTGAATCCCCTGAAAAAACGGCGATCATCGTCGGCAATACAAGTCTGAATTACGGACAACTGTATCAGGCGATCCGTTCTGCAGCTTCTTATTTTGAAGAAATCGGAATCCATACCGGCAGTCATGTTGTCTCTGTCGCGGTCCCAAGCCTCCATTATGTCATTTGCACGTATGCGGTTTTGGGTCTGGGAGCGGTACATATCCCGGTCGAGAACCGAATCCCCGTGGAACGGCTGACTGAGATCGCGGCTGCTGTTGACGCAGATTTTATAATCGCAGAGGATAAACCGGATTCGGACTGTCATTGGATTTCTCCGAGTAAGATTGATTATGACAGACCGATTACGCCCTGGGAGCCGGTTGGAGTGTCGGATGCCTGCTCTGAAATCGTATTCACTACGGGGACTACTGGAAAATCCAAAGGCGTGATGCTTTCGTCGCACTGTCTGGAAGTATATCTTGAAGCGATGAACCCATCCTTCCGTCTGGATGAATCCAGTGTGTTTCTTGTTACGACACCTCTGAATCATGTTGGCGGAATGCACCGTCTGCATCAGTGCCTGGCAGCCGGAAGTACGATCATTTTGATGGATGGCGTGCGTGATCTGCGGGCATTTTTCCATGCAATTCATGAGCATGGTGTCACCCACACGTATTTGCCGCCTGCTTCGGTTAAGCTGTTGATCACGCTGGCGAAGAAGGAAGTTGCCAACTTGAACGGGCAGCTGAAGTTTATCTATACGGCTTCTGCGCCGTTCCCGGTGAAAGACATCGAGGTATTGATGGGGCTGCTGCCAGACACGCATCTTCATCAGGGTTACGGCAGCAGCGAAACCGGAAGCATTTGCAACTGCTGCTATAATGCCCCCGGTGAGAGTGTTGATTGTCTTGGAAAGCCCTATCCGTGCGTGGAAGTGATTCTCAGCGACAGTGACGGGAAGATCATCACGGAGCCTTATGAAGCGGGATATATTCGTTCTCGAAGCGGAATGAATATGATCGGCTATTATAAAGAGCCCGAACTGACTTCCCAGGTGCTGAAAGACGGATTTGTCTATAGCAGCGATCTTCTCTTCTTTGATGAAAAAGGCAGTCTGCACTTTGCCGGTCGTGGAGATGATGTGATTAACGTCCGCGGATTCAAGGTTTCTCCGACCGAGGTAGAGAATGCTGCCCTGAAACATCCATCCGTTTCAGACTGTGTATGCATTCCTTACGAAGACCAACAGCTGGGACGCGTTGTCAAGCTGCTTGTGGTGCTGAAGGAAGGGTGCGCACTTGAGATCGAAGAGCTTGCTTCCTTTCTTTCGAAATCACTGGAACCATATAAAGTTCCCAAGTTCATCGAACAGATTGACGAGGTGCTCAGGACCGGAAACGGCAAAATTGATCGAAAAGCTATCATAAAGCAGCATTCCAACCTGTAATCGTCGGCGCAGTCGGCTGATGGTCATGGAAGATGTCATACCAATGCGTAATCATTTGAGGTGTGGAGAACAGTGAAACGATCTGGTCAAGCGAGTCATACCGGCGATGTCCCTTTTGTGAGCGTGATCGTGCCGGTTTATAAGGTTGAGAAATATATCAGGAAATGCATCGACTCCATCCTAGCGCAAACCTATCAGAATTATGAGTTGATTCTGGTTGACGACGGCTCTCCGGATGACTGCGGCAAAATCTGCGATGAATATGCGGAAAAGTACAGTTTCATTTCCGTGATTCATCAGCAGAACCAGGGATTGTCGGGAGCGCGCAATCATGGAGTTTTGGAATCCAGGGGCGATTATATTACATTTATTGATTCGGATGACTTTGTAACAGAAGACTATTTGGATTACTTGGTCGGACTGGTTCAGTCGTTTCACGCGGATATCTCTGCCGGAAGTCATGTTTATCAATATGAGAATAAAGAGATCAAACAGCCCAGAGAAGAGACAGAAAGAGGCTTTTTGGAACCTGCGGATGCTCTGACGCGCATGAATTATGCCAAAGGCGTGGGCCTGACTGCCTGGGCGAAGCTTTATAAAAGGGAATTGGTAGAAGCGAATCCCTATCCGATCGGGAAGTATTATGAGGATCTGGCGACAACCTATAAGATCGTAGGATCATCGACCGGGGTCGCATACGGAAATAAGCAGATTTATTATTGGCAGCAGAGACCCGACAGTATTATGCACAGCCGCTTTGACGAACGGCAGCTTGCCGGATTAGAGGCGACCAAAAACCAGCTTCAATACATTGAGAAGCATTACCCCGCCGCTGTCCCCGCGGCCAAGTACCGCTGCGCGGCAAAGGCGGTTGAGCTCACGGACATTCTGTTTACATCTGGCGGAGACCGTTCCGTTTTTCGAAAGCTGAAAGCTTTCATGAACGAGTATGCCGCCGAGGTATTAAAGGACGACCATGCCAAGGCTTCGATCAAGATCCGAATCCATGCGATGAGACTGGGCTATTATCCGGCAAAGATTGCTTTTGCGATTCATAGGTTTTTGAAGAAAAAGAGAATTTGAAAAGTGAGGACTCTTTGATGTCAGAAAACGGCTATCCGATTGATTTTGTTATCACATGGGTGGATGGAAACGACCCTGCCTGGCAGGCTGAAAAAGCAAAATATCAGAAGGCTACCGGTGACGCCCGCGCAAATCGATATCGGGAATGGGACACGCTCCGGTATTGGTTCAGAGGTGTGGAAAACTATGCACCTTGGGTGAATCGCATCTTTTTTGTTACCTGGGGCCATCTTCCCGCCTGGCTGAATACGGAGCATCCGAAGCTCAGGATTGTCAATCATAAGGATTATATCCCGGAAGAGTATCTTCCGACCTTCTCCAGCCGGCCGATTGACATGAACTTCCACCGCATCGAAGAATTATCTGAACATTTTGTCTACTTTAATGATGACATGTTCCTGATTCGACCGGTGGAGAGGTCTGATTTTTTCGTCAATGGACTCCCGTGCGATTCGGCGGTTCAGGATGTCATAGCGCCGAAAGGGAAAGGCACAAACGGAGAAGCGCTGATTGGGGATGCGCAGTATACAGCGATTTTTTACGATACTGCAGTAATCAACAGGAACTTTGATAAAAGGGAAGTGCTGAAGGCCAATCATAGCAAATGGTTCACCATGAAGTATAAAAAGAATGTCTTTAAGAACTATTTGCTGAATGAATGGAATTATTTTACCGGTTTCAAGATGATCCATATGCCATATTCTTATCTTAAGGATACCTACAGAGAAGTGTGGGAGAGGGAGGCAACGGTTCTTTCACAGGCGTGTAAAAACAAATTCAGAACGACAACCGATGTCAATCACTTTGTTTTTTCCTATTGGCAGCTTGCGAAAGGGACGTTTGAGCCTCGAGGTTTGTCCGAGGGCAGTTTGATGTCTCTGGCGAATGATGACGATAGAAACCAGAGAATCTACAGCACCATTCGGAACCAAACCAAGAAATTCATCTGTGTAAATGATACCTTCACGGGAGATAACTACGAGGAAGTCAAGCAGAATCTGGTGGCGAGCTTCGAAGCAATCCTTCCGGAGAAATCTACTTTTGAAGTATGAAGCATGCTAGAATAAGCTGCCTGAAAATGAAATTGGAAAACTAACTATGGAATACGATGTGATAATTGCTGCCTGTGTATTTTTGACACTGGCGGTTTTCGGAAATCTATTGCTTCGATGCATTGTGAATCCGATTACGGTGTTTTGCACTGTATGGGGCGTGATTCTCCTGGCATACAGCTTTCACGCCTATGGACTGTATTACGCCTCTTCTTTAAGTCTGTCCCTGATTGTTGTCGGAGTATCACTGTTCTTCTTCGGCGCCGTTGTGGCGATGATTCTGTTCAGGAGGAATTCGAATTCTCATGGCAGGATTACCGTGATAGACGAGAATGCCGCCGGGATGAATTATACGGTCATGCTGCTGTTGAATATCATCTCATTTGCCTTCTTGATTGGATTTGGGCTGTCTGCGATCAGGGATCTTCTTTCAGGAAGCGATTTTTATTATATTCACAAAATGTATAATGATGAGGAGGGCATGATCGCCGGGTCCAAAACCTACAGAAATATGATCACCTGGTTTGTCTGGCCCCTCCTGGACGCTTCTCTGGCTGCAATGGCGGCGTCGATTCTCTGCGACAAAGAGAATACCAGCAAGAAAAAGAAGCTGTTTATTATTCTCACTTTGCTCAATCTTGCCTTGTTTATTATTATTTCGGGAAAGCGACTGCGTTTGTTGAACGTTGTTATGTTTTTCATCGCGGTTTTCTATCTGCAGGGAAGGCGAGTAAAACTGAAAGGGAGGACGAAGCTGGCGATCGCTGTCGGCCTGGTCGCAACGCTGTGGGCGTTTAACTACATTTCTGTAGGAAGAGGAACGCAGTCTATTGTTCGGTCCCTGTATGTTTATCTTGTGGGCTGTGTGCCGCATCTCTCATCAAAGCTGAGCGGGACCGTGAATCCCAAAGGCCTTACGAGTGTGTATGGCTTTTTCCAGCCGATCCTGATCATTGTGAATTCCGTATTTCACTCTTCTACCTTGAACAGTATACGCAATTCCATGTCTGATCTTGCTGCATATACACAGGTGCGAACGACGATCGGCCCCGGAATGACGTTCAACGCATTCCTTACACCGTTTTATTTCTTTTATCTGGACGGCGGGGTCATCGGAAATGTCGTGCTTAGCTTCCTGTTTGGCTTTTTTTCCATGGGCGTCTATTATTATCATATAAAAAAGCGCAGCTATCAATCCCTCTTGCTGTATCTTCTCGTATTCTTTAGTTTGTATATGTCGATGGTACGGATTCAGTTCTTCCAGATGCGCTATGTACTTTCCTTTGCCTATACGTTCTTGTTCTTTATAAAGCCAAAAGTCAAAATCGTCTTTCAGAAAGGACGTTTTCAGGATCACGTGAACGCATTTAACGGCGAGCACAGGTTTGATATGCGTCGGTAGGGAACCGACCGCATTTTACGAGTTCATCGGAGGATTATCAGAAATATGGCAAAAAAACCAGGCATAAAAAAGAATCTGTTTTATAGCGTAAGCTATCAGATTCTCACAATCATTCTGCCGCTGATAACGGCTCCGTATGTTACTCGCGTATTGGGCGCAAAGAGCCTTGGCATTTATTCAAAATCTCAAGCGTTAGCCCATTATTTTCTCCTTTTTGCAATGCTTGGTGTGAATAATTACGGCAACAGATCCATCGCCCGTGTGAGAGATGATCGGAGCGAATTGAGCAGGACGTTTTGCGAGATCTATGCCTTTCAGTTTATCACAGCAATCATTACCTCGAGCCTGTACTGGGTTTATTGTATCGGCTTCTCCACGCAAAACCGCATGATTTATATGATGCAGACGTTTTACGTTATGTCCGGTCTTCTGGATGTGAACTGGTGCTGTTTTGGCCTGGAGAAATTCAGGCTCACGACCACACGAAGTATGGTGGTACGATTTCTCACAGCAGTTGCGATCTTTGTGCTGGTGAAAGGCAAGGATGACCTCTGGCTCTATACGTTTATCATTTCGTTCAGTCATATCGCATCCACGCTGGTGGTTTGGCCCTTTATTAAAAAGCACATTGATTTTGTGAAGCCCACATGGGCAGGGATCAAGCGGCATATCAAACCCAATCTGCTGCTGTTCTGGCCGGTCGTTGCAGTGAGTCTTTACAATATCATGGACAAGCTGATGCTTGGCTGGTTCAGCGAAGATGAAGAGGTCGCATTCTATACTTACGCAGAAAGAATCGTTACCATACCAACAACGCTGATCCTTGCGCTGGATAATGTGATCATGCCAAGAATGTCCAATCTCTATGCGACCAAAGGCAACAACGACAAAAGCGTGAGATTCCTGATGGATAATGTCATGCTGTTTGCCATGTTCATGGCGGGAGCCATGGGCTTTGGTTTGGCGGGAGTTGCGGACGTCTTTGCCCCCTGGTTTTATGGAAGCGCGTTTACCAGGTGCGGATTCTTTATTATCCTGCTGAGCCCGGTTATTGTCATCAAAGCATGGGCGGGCGCATTGAGAACACAGTTCATTATTCCCACCGGAAGAGATAAGATCTATGTGTTTTCTCTTACGACCGGAGCGGTTGTAAACCTGATTTTGAATGCGCTGCTGATCCCGAAAATCAACGGCGTCGGTGCGATTATCGGCACGATCGCTGCCGAGTTCGCCGTTTGCTTCATTCAGTTCTTTATGTGCCGCAAGGACATCGACATAAAAAACTATATGACGAATGGCTTCAGCTTCTGTGTGATAGGGCTCATCATGTTCCTGGCGGTAGAAGCACTGTCGCATATCAGCAGCCATGCTCTGGTCACGATGGCTGTCCAGGTGGTTTGCGGTGCAATCATTTATTGTGTACTGGGCAGCTTCTATATGGTTAAGATTCGCAAAAACCCGGTACTTGTGAATGAAGGCTTGAAGATGCTCAGGATCAAATACAGATTTCAGTAAGCAAGAAAAATCGGAATGCTTTGGAGGACGCTATGGTTGGGCAATCTGTTGACAGGCAGGAGAGGCTGGAGTATATAGATCTTTTCCGGGCTTTTGGCATTCTCTGCATGATCATGGGGCACATCCATTTCGGATCCGTTTTCGATAAGTGGATCCATGCATTCCATATGCCTATGTTTTTTTTTATTTCAGGTTGGTTTTTCAAAAATGACCGACGCGTTCCCTACAGCTCGCTGGTTTTGCGAAAGGCGAAAAAGCTGCTGCGGCCGTATTTGATTTTCGAGTTCGCGTTATGGTTTGTTTGCATGATCTTTCTGAAGGAGTACCGGAGCGCGCAAGCCATCGGCCATATTCTATGGGAGAATACCTATAAGATCCCGGTGGAGAGCGGAGTTTCCGGCATTTCTCCCGTTCCGGGAGCAATGTGGTTCTTGACGGCGATCTTTCTTGCCGAAGCGATCTATCTATTGCTGGATCAAGTCCTCGGCTGTAATTGGAAGCTTCACACAGCCGTGATCCTTCTGGTGATCATCGGAATGCTTTCCCCGGCGGTTCTGCCTTTCAGACTTCCGTGGGCGGCTGATGCCGCGATGGTTGGGATCGGGTTCTTTCATCTTGCGAGGATGGTGCGCGGCAGTCGTGCGGAAGACCTGCTGCATTTGAAGCTCTGGCAGGCGCTGGCTCTGGGCCTGCTGATCAGCGTTTCGATCATGCTCTGTCCAAAGATCAACATGAGGACCGGGTCATACGGCTGGTACCTTCCTTTCTGGGTGAATGCAGCCGGAGCGATTGCGGCCGGATGGAATCTGTCCCGGTATCTTGAGACCGCTCTCAGGAAGTCCCGCCTTTTGTCGTCTGTAAGCTGTTGGCTGAAAGGCGTCGGAAAGAATTCCATCGTGTATCTGTGCCTGAACCAAATATGCATTTTGCTGGTTGTCAAGGTGCTGAGCGATCTGGGTATCCGTGGAGCCGCTTCGAAGATCCTGATTTTGTTATTGACCATGCTGCTTCTGTTTTGCTTTGAAAAACTGATCTGCAGCACAAAGCTGAGAGTAATCATTGGAAAATGACGCTGAGCAGCTTTTGAGATTTGATATTGCGGAGGGTTCATTTTGAAAATTACGGTAGCAGGCGTTGGATATGTTGGCTTGAGCCTTGCTGTTTTGCTTTCCCAGAATCATGAAGTGACAGCAATCACAACGACGGAGGCTAAGGCTGAGAAACTGAACCAATGGATCTCTCCCATCCGGGATGATGAGATTGAACGTTTTTTCAAAGAGGCGCGGGAGGGAAAACGCACCTTAAACCTGACAACCACTACGGATAAAGCGTCTGCTTATAAAAGTGCCGAACTGGTCATCATCGCAACCCCTACAAACTATGATGATGTCAGTCATTTTTTTGATACATCCGCCGTGGAAGACGCCATTGAACAGGCATTGAAGGTGAATCCGAATGTCACGATGGTCATTAAGTCCACGATCCCTGTCGGCTATACAGAATCCGTAAAAGAAAAGTACGGCATCAAAAATGTGATTTTCAGTCCGGAGTTTCTGAGAGAATCGAAGGCGCTTTATGACAATCTGCATCCAAGCCGCATCGTGGTCGGATGTGATGACTGTCAAACAGAACAGGCAGAGATGTTTGCGAACCTGCTGCTGGAAGGCGTAAGACTGGAAGAAAAGCGTGCCGGGCAGCCGCCGCAGAATATTCCGGTGCTGCTTACCCATTTGACAGAAGCCGAAGCGATCAAGCTGTTTGCAAATACTTATCTTGCTGTTCGTGTCAGTTATTTCAATGAGCTGGATACTTACGCGCAGACGAAAGGCCTCGATACGAAGAAGATCATTGAAGGCGTATGTATGGATCCCCGTATTGGCTCCCATTACAACAACCCATCCTTCGGCTACGGCGGATACTGTTTGCCGAAAGATACCAAGCAGCTACTTGCAAACTACAAGGATGTGCCGCAGACCATAATCGAAGCGGTCGTGAAGTCCAATTCGGTTCGAAAGGATTTCATTGCGGACCAGATCATCTCCCGGAATCCCAAAACGGTTGGCGTATTTCGCCTGACCATGAAAAGCAACAGCGATAATTTCCGCTCCTCTGCGATACAGGGTGTCATGAAGCGCATCAAGGCCAAGGGAATTCCAATCATCATCTACGAACCGACTCTGGAAAACGGAACGGAGATCTTTGACTGCAGAGTTGTCAATGATCTGGAAGCATTCAAGGCAGCTTCGGATGTCATTCTGGCGAACCGCTTCGATCAGGATATGCTGGGCGATGTGGCTGAAAAGGTTTATTCCCGCGACTTGTTCAGCAGAGACTAGAGCTTTCCTTATGCTGTCATAAGAATTGCAGAAGATACAGGAGATCTTAAAGGAGAACCCGAATGGGATTGACAAGAGAACTGGCGCAGGACTTGTATCAAATCCAACTAAAAGAACGTGACCGAGAACAGCTTAAAACACTGATCATAGATTTTTTTGCAGCCGCCTATGCGGGATACGCACAGAACCGAAGCTTTAATGAGCAGGTTGAAAAGGTGGTATATCAGCAGGGCGGCGCGCAAGAGAGCAGCGTCATGTTTCAGAGTAGGAAATACCCGGTTCGGATCGCCGCGTTTATGAATGCGCTCTACGGACACGGTGCCGAGCTGGATGACGGGAACAAAAAAGCTGCCGGCCATGCCGGGGTCCATCTCATTCCGGCAGTATTCGCACTTGCGGATAAGCTGGGGAGCAGCTGTGAGGATGTTCTGCTCGCACTGGCGACAGGGTATGAGGCTTATATTCGGATTTCTTCCGCTGCACAGCCGGGACTCGTAGCGAGAGGATTTCACTCCACCGGAATGGCGGGCACCCTCGCCTGCGCGGCTGCCTGTTCACGGCTCTGCCATCTGGATGCGCAGGGGATTGAAGATGCGATCGCACTTGCGACCACCATGACAGGGGGGCTGCTCTCCTATGGGGATTCCCGCCCTGTGATCAAGCCGCTGAATCCCGGTAAAGCGGCAGAAAACGGAGTGTTTGCAGCGATGCTGGCAAATGAAGGCGTCCAGGGCCCAACGGAGGCGCTGGAAGGCCCCAACGGATGGTTTCACGCGGTTACGAATGAAGTTCATGAAGCGTTTATGAAAGGCGGAGATGAGCTGCTTCTCCATGACTGCTATTTCAAGCTCTATCCTTCCTGCCGACACACCCACTGTGGGATCGATGCGGCGATTGCGCTGCATGACAGGCTGAGCGCTGAAGAGATCGATCAGGTGAATGTCTATATCTATCCCAACGCGATCAAGCTGGCCGGAATCAGAATTCCGAAGGATCAGGATGAAACAAAGTTTTCGATCCCATACACGCTGGCGTGCGCGCTGCTGAATGGTTCCTATGGCATAAAGGATATGGATCTGTCAAGGCTTACAGATGATGTCCGAGCTTTGATCGATAAGATCCATCTGATTGCGGATGAACAAATGGAGGACAGAGCCAAAGGCATCCGGGGGACCCGAGTTGAAGTGGTGATGAAAGATGGCGCCCGATACGCGGAAACGGTCCTGGTGCCGAAGGGAGACCCGGAGAAGCCGCTCACCAGAGCTGACATTGTTCATAAACTGGAGCTTTGTGCGCAGGGACATGCATCCAAAGAGGATTTGACAAAGCTGGTTGAGTCCATCGAAGCTCTGAATGGCCCGGACCGATTTCAGAATCCGATGAGATTGACTTCGTTTCCAAGAATTCCGGAATACCACTTGCAATAGCGCCTGCTCCATATGCGGCAAGGCGATGATCAGATGATCAAGAGGTTTACGAGGAGATCCCACTTATTCGATGCATGCATCGTTTCGA
Source organism: uncultured Eubacteriales bacterium (assembly GCA_900317905.1). GTDB lineage: Bacteria > Bacillota > Clostridia > Oscillospirales > Oscillospiraceae > CAG-103. The sequence continues at coordinate 104,152 of ONIN01000001.1, forward strand.
AATCGGTTCAGAGAAGTATTAGCGAGGGATGAGACAGATGAATATACTGATTCTTGCGGCGGGCACCAGAAACAAGGTCGTCCAGTATTTCAAAAGAGCGTTTGCAGGTGTCGGCACCGTTGTGGCAACGGATGTAAGCGACCTGGCGCCGGCAATTTATGATGCGGATAAGCATTATTGCGTTCCCTACATCACAGCGCCTGGCTATATTGATGTCATCCTTGATATCTGCAAAAAAGAGCAGATCACCGGCGTTCTGAGCCTGATTGATCCGGAGCTCTCTCTGCTGGCTGAGAATGAAGAGAGATTCAGAGAGATCGGGACAACCGTGATCGGCAGTTCCTATGCTCTGTGTGAAATGTCTCTGGACAAAATGCAGATGTATCAATGGCTGTGCGATCATGGTTACCGCTGTGCACGCTCCTGGAGAGATAAGAACGCCTTTTACCGGGCCGTATATGCCGGTGAGATCGCGTATCCCGTGTTTGTGAAGCCCTATCGGGGCTCTGCGTCCATCAGCATCTCTCAGGCCTACGGCAAGGATACGATCGATTTCCTCTTTGCGCTCAGAGACGATATGATGATCCAGGAATTCCTGAATGGTCAGGAGATCGGCGCGGATGTGTACATCGACATGATCAGTGGGGAAGTGGTGTCCATCTTCACCAAAAAGAAGATCCTGATGCGCGCTGGTGAGACGGACAAGGCGGTCAGCTTCAAGGACCCTGCGCTCTTTGCCTTCATTGAGAAATTCGTTCTGGAGGCCGGCTTCCGGGGCCAGATCGACATTGACATCTTTGAAGTGGACGGTGCCTATTACATCTCAGAAGTCAACCCCCGTTTCGGCGGCGGTTATCCCCACGCCTATGAGGCTGGATGTGACCACATGAAGCTGATCCTGAACAATCTGCAGGGTCGGGCCAACGAAAAGCACATCGGCGATTACGATGAGGGGATCTACATGATGAAATACAATGAGGTCAAGATCCTGAAAAAATGACAGACTGCTGTCAGTAGAATGAAGGAAATAGTTACATGTTTGAACAGGCCAAAGGGAAGAAGCTGCTGATCATCGGCGGCGAGACGAATCTGATGAACATCGTACGCCAGGCGCGGGAGATGGGCGTGTATACCATCGTTACAGAGCGGGGAAGCGACTACTCGAAGCTCCCGGCGAAGTCGATCGCCGACGAAGCGTGGGACATCGACTACTCCGACATGGACACGCTGGTTCAGAAGTGCCGCGAGGCGGGTGTCAGTGGTGTGTTCTCCGGTTACAGCGAGGGCAAGGTGTTCTATGCCGCCAAGCTCTCTCAACTGCTGGGGACGCCGTTCTATGTCACGCCGGAACAGGTGGAGCTGACGCGCAACAAGCGGTCGTTCAAGCAACTCTGTGAAAAGCACGGCGTGCCGGTTCCAGTCGAGTATTGCAGGAACGGACGCCCGGAGGAACTGGACCGGAGCGCCATCCGGTATCCTGTCATCGTCAAGCCTGCGGATTACGGCGGACGTATCGGCATCACAATCTGCAGCTCCGAAGCGCAGCTGGACGATGCTCTGGCCTTTGCCGAAAAGTGTTCCGAGAGCCACACCGTCGTTGTGGAGGAGTATGTGACCGGCATGGAGATCACCGCGATCTATACCATTGCCGATGGAGAGATCAGTCTCTCGATCATCAACGACAAGTACCTCTCCAGAGAGGGCACGAAATACGCTGCCCTCTGTGACGTTGCCATCACGCCGTCGCGGTTTTATGGGCGCTATCGGGATACGATTGATGAAAAAATCAAATCGCTGCTGCGGGACATCGGCGTGAAGAACGGCATCGCCGGCTTCCAGCTCATCGCAACCGATGACAAGATCGTTGCCTTTGAGATGGGACTTCGTCTCAATGGCGGCAACGACTGGAAGCTGCTGAGCCGCTGCAACGGGATCAATCACATGAAGATGATGATCCACCATTCGCTCACGGGCTCCATGGGGGACTCGCTGTCCAAGGACGATCCGGAGCTGAAAGAGCAGATGGCGACCTATGTGATGTATGCCCACGCAGGTGAGGTCGGCAGCGTGGATTACAGCGCGGTCAGCGGGCGGGAAAATATTCTGGACATCAGCCCCTACGTCTATGTGGGGAAGAACATCCCGGACCGCGGAACCACCCAGCAGCGGGTCATCTCCTTTAAGATCCGCGCCAACGACCTTGAGGAAATGGCCGACACCATCCACTTTATCCAGGCGCACGTCCGGGTGGACGACACCGAGGGCCGGAGTCTGCTGTTTGCGCCGTTTGACACGGCGAGATTCTTTGAATCTTGAGCAAAAGGGAGTCAATCAGTGATGGAAACACTCGAACCCAGGCATAAGTTTTATAACAATGTGGTCAAGCGGTTTTTCGACATTGTCCTGTCCGTTGTTGCGATGATCCTGTTCTGCTGGCTGTACGCCATCGTGGCGATCCTGGTGAAGGTGAATCTGGGTTCACCGGTCATCTTCGTCCACCAGCGTCCCGGGAAAATCGATCCCAAGACCGGCAAGGAAAAGCTGTTCGGCCTCTGCAAGTTCCGCTCCATGACCAATGATGTGGACGAGAACGGCGTCCTGCTGCCCAGCGCCCAGCGTATGACCAAGTTCGGACGGATGCTGCGCGCCACCAGCCTGGACGAGATCCCGGAGCTCTGGAACATCCTGAAGGGGGACATGAGCTTTGTGGGCCCCAGACCGTGGAACAAAAAGGCTCTGGCCTATTACACGCCCACCGAGCATCGGCGCCACGCGGTCCGTCCGGGGCTGACGGGGCTCGCGCAGGTCAATGGCAGAAACGCCGCCAGCTGGGACAAGCGGTTTGAATATGATCTCTACTATGTTGAGAATGTCTCCTTCTGGCTGGATGTGAAGATCCTGTTCCAGACGGTGGCCAAGGTCTTCAAGCACGCGGACATCATTGAGGCCGGCAAGCAGGAGCTTTTCTGGGATTACCGGAAGGCCCAGTGGGAAGCGGGCACCGTGCCGAGACCGGAGGAAATGCCTGAGACCCATTCCTGATGCTTCGACGTTGAGAAGCATCGATCCGCAGCGCATGATGCGCATCTGAAATTGGAGGAATCTACGTGAGAGCTGCAAGACTCTATCACAGCATCCGTCTGCTGCTGTGCCGTTCCGCCCGCAAGCGTGCGGACTATATTCGCAAGCACAATCTCTTCGACCACATGGGCGAGAATGTCAAGTGGGGTCCCTGGCTGCTGCCGCTGCACGCGAAGCTGATCCGGGTCCATGACAACGTGGTCGTGCACAAAAGCGCGCACCTTTCGCCGCACGATATGATCAACAACTTCCTGAAGGCCTGTGATCCCGACGCGGACTTCGGTTACAAGGAAAAGCTGGGCTGCATCGAACTGATGGATAACGTCTACATCTCTATGAACGTCATCATCATGCCCAACGTCAGGATCAACCGGAACTGCATCATTTCCGCCGGAAGCGTCGTGGCTTCCGACATCCCGGAAAACTCCATTGCCTCCGGCATTCCTGCCAAGCCCACCGGGAGATTCGATATGTTTATGGCGCTCAGAAAAATGAGCAAGAACCAGACTGTTGAATTCAAGAAGCAGCAGCTTCCGCCGGAGATCGCTGCGGCGGAATGGGAGCGATTTGACAAGCGGCACGAGGCGTAGTATCTCGCAAGCTGCTTTTTATGGAAAACACCGCAAAAGGGTTCCAAAAAACAATTAGGTGAAGAAATCTATTCGATTCGGAGGTTATTAACATGTCTACTCGTGAACAAGTTCTTCAAATACTGCATAACGTGAAACCCACCAAGAATCTGGAGGGGATCAACAACATCATCGAAGGGGGCTTCATTGATTCCTTCGAGCTGATGCTTCTGATTACGACGCTGACTGAAACCTTTGGCATTGAGATCTCGATCGACGAGATCGTGCCCGAAAACTTTAATTCTGTTGACGCCATCGCCGGTATGGTCGATCGGCTGAAAGCGTGATGGTGCGCTGACTGCCTGGAGCAGAAGTGCTCGGGCAACCAAATTATCTGTTTTTGATGTTCTGGAAACCGATGGAACGTATGTAGAGGTGAGATGACCATGGATTCACTGGCCTCCTTTGAGAAACGATTTCACCTAGGCACCAGCGAGTGCGACATCAACGGACAATGGATGCTGCGCTCCCTTCTGGAAATGGCCCAGAACACAGCCAATGAGCACAGCGCCGCACTGCATCTGTGGCATGATGATTTGATCGAGCAGGATCTCTCATGGGTTTTGTTCAAGACCGATCTCTATGTGGATCGATACCCGCGCCTCGGAGAATGCGTCACGGTGCGAACCTTCACCAAGGGCGCCCGCTCCATGTTTTGTCCGAGATACTATCTGGTGACGGACGCGCGGGGTGCTTTGATCGCCCGCATTGGCTCGCTGCTGATGCTGATGGACCGCACCACCCGAAAGGCGGTCTCACCGGCGGAACGGGGCATTGTGCTCCCTGATGCGGAGGAGGAAGTGCCGCCCGTGAAGATTTCCATGGGCGTCAAATCTCTCTCCGGCGAAGAGAAGCGTTTTCGGTATCAGCCCCAATACGCCGATATCGACATCAATGGTCATGTCAACAATGTGCGATACGCCGACTGGCTGTGCAATCGGCTCGGGATCGAGATCATGCGGCAGTATGAGATATCCTTCGCCGCCATTGACTACCGCCATGAGGTGGTGCCGGAGATCCCTATGGAAATGATCCTGACGCGGAGCGATGACGCGTTTCAGTTTTCCGGAAACGCGGAGGACCGTCAGCTGTTCAGCATTTACGGACAGCTGCGAGCGCGGTCTGTGCATTGATTTCAGGCTACCGGATCGGTCGACTCTGGGAAGATCAGGTCAGATGCGGAGAATCCGCTTTTTCGAATACACCGCGGGAGAATGCTGGATGGGAAGACAGGCTACCTGTATTATTATTTGTATCATACTCATAATGCTCGTGACCGGATGTGGCACCGCCGCGCCCGCGGCCGGGCAGCCGGATCCAAGTGATGTGCTGATGGAACCGACAACTGCGCCGACTCCCGTCCAGCAGACGCCTGTGCCGACGCCGGTGGACCCGCTGCAGTTTACGGTGCTCCGGGAAGCGGGGGTGCAGGAAATGAACCAAACGAATCTGGTCCCGGGGCGTTTTGCGGTGGACGATTTTGTCCTTGGCGGCATTCAGGTCGCCAACGGATCTGGTAACAACACCGTCAAAGAGAATCGCCTCCGCTCCGGCTTCTGGCCTCTGGGTACCATCGAAGTCACCTGGGACCCCACGTCCGGGCTGCAATACCTGGTTGGCTATTTCGATGCGGAGTTCCGATTCCTGTCGGGAACCGAATTTGCCGCAGGGTCCCGAACCGTCAGCAGCAATGACGTCGGCGGCGCGAGCTATGTGGTGTTCGTGCTTGGATATGCAGACGGCGGCGCCTTTGATCCGGAAAGCTTCCACATGCCCGCGGGCTGTTCCATCGTCTCGGATCTGAAGCTGAATACTTATCACGACCTGCCGAACAGCCAGGGTGTGCGCAACGCCATTGACCGCGCCATGCAGAGCGTGAATCTCTCTATCGTCACCCAGGCGGTCCTGCCGGGGCAGAAGGGGAATGTCGCCGCCGACACCCGGGTGGATGGCGTCATGTATTCCTCGACCCGAAAGGAGTCGCTGTATGTTCCCAACGCGGTCTCCTTCGAGAGCTATCTGAGCGCCGCGAGCAATCCGAAGTCCTATCTCTATACCAGAGTTTCCGAACTGCGAAACAGCAGGACCTATTATGGTTCGGTGTGTTCGTCGTTTATCAGCTATAACTATGATCTGCCCTGCATTTACACGACCCACCAGCTGGGGCTGCTGGACGGATTGGTCTATCTGGAAGATCAGAGCATTGACAACATTCGTCTGGGAGATATGATCCTGAAGCGGGACTCCCACGTCTGTATGATCGTCGGGGTGGAGCGCACACCCGACGGCAGGATCGTGAATCTGATGGAGGCAGAGGCCCGCGCCCCGCAGGTACGAATCCGTACCTATTCCTGCAGGGAATTCAACGACAACTGGCTGAATGCCGGTTACGATATCTATCGCTATACGAAGATCAACGAGGTTCAGCCGGCGGACACTTCCTGGGAGGAGCACTTCCATCTGAACGAAAACCTCTGTCCCAGGCGGGGCGATAAGGCCAACTGGCCCCTGGGAGAGACAGTGGAGATCGATGTGCTGGACGCGGCGAACTATGATCGCGCCGTGCTTACCCGGAACGACGCCGTGGTTTCCGTTTCGGAGATCCCGGAGGATATGTGCCTTCGTTACGAAGATCTCGAAAGCGGATCCTATAAGGTGTTTTTGACCGGCCCCGAGGGGCAGAGCCGCCCGGCCAGCTTCCTCGTGGTGGATACCCAGATCGGCGCTGAGGTTCTGGAGGACGGCAATGTGAAGCTCACGTTCTCCTCCTCCAACGCAAGGCCGACCTGGTACGCCTGGTGCTACCCGGATACCAACAATGCCGGCGGCGTTCTTTCCAAGACCAGCCGGGACTATATGGCGGTGTCCCGCGCCTATGCCCTCACACCGGAGGAGCAGGCCGGCGGCTCCGTTCTCGCGAATCATGATGCTGGCACCTGGCTGCTGAAGGTGGAGTTCGAGACCGACTACGGTCAGATCTCCAGCGATTTCGTACAGGTTTCTGTCCCGTGACAGATGCATCTTGATTATGACCTAGACGAAAGACTGTCAGGAGGATGAGGCGTGAATCAATCGATCGATTTTTTGAAAGCCATCGACGGTGTTTGGAATCATCCGGTTCCGAAGACCGTGATGGTCCGCGCCCGTCGAAGCCTGCTGGATTATCTGGCTGTGACCTGCGCCGGGGCGCGATTCCAGAGGGAAAAGCTGGATCGCTATTTTGCCTTTGCGGAGCCGGAGCCGGGCGCCTTCCGGGCCATCGGAACCGGGAAGGATCTGGTGCTGAAGGAAGCGGTCTTTCTGAACGGCCTGAACGGTCACGCATTGGACTTTGACGATGGGACCAATTCGGGCATCATCCATCTGGGAAGCCCGATCTTCAGTCTTCTGATCCCGCTTTCTCAGCGCTATGGGATCGGGATCGATGCGATGCTGAAAGCCGCTATTGTGGGTTATGAGGCTTCTTATACCATGGCGGTATCCATTCAGCCGGGCCACAAGGCCATGGGCTACCACGCTACCGGCACCTGCGGAACTTTGGGAGCAACGCTTGCGGCAGCCTATCTGCTGGGCTTCTCGGAAGAGGAGCGGTTCCAGGCCTTTGCTTCCGCCTGTGTGGCAGCCAGCGGTATGCTGAAGGTGCTGGATGACGGCAGTGAACTGAAGCCCTACAATGTGGCAAAAACTTCGCTCCTGGCCCTTACGGCACTGCAGCTGGCCAAGAGCGGCTTCAAAGGTCATGCAGACCCGCTGGGCGGCCGCGGCTTTTTGAAAATGATGACCGGAAGGGAAGATGTGGAACTCAAGCCGGTGCTGTTAGACGGCACCTACGCCATCATGAAGTCCTACACGAAACCCTATGCCTCCTGCCGATATACCCACCCTGCGGTGGAGGCTGCGATCCATCTGCGCAGCAAGGTGAAGCCGGAGGATGTGGAATCGATTTCGATCCGGACCTATGATCTCGCCGTCAGCGGCCATGACCATACGGAGATCCCCGGCAGCTACAGCGCGAAAATGAGCATCCCCTACGCCACGGCGGCGGGGCTGCTCTACGGAAAAGCGGGCCTGCAGGAGTTTTCCGAGGAAGCAGTGCAGGGCAACGCGATCCTGGAACTGACAAAAAAGATCCACGTTTCCGCCGATGCGGAGTTGAGCGCTGTGTTTCCTGGTGTCCAGGCGGCAGTGGTCACGATCCATACAAAGGACGGAGTTTTCACAGACCGTGTGGATTTCCCGAAGGGAGAGCCGGAAAACCCGCTGGATGACAGGGAATTCCGGGAACGCTATGACGGCCTGATGGAATACGCCGGGGTCTCGTCCGACGCAAGCGACGATGTGTTTCAAACGGTCTATCAAACGGATGCCCCGGTCGACGTCCTGGTACGGAAACTATAATGAGGAGCGATGGCATGAACAACGTAAAACTGATTCTCGGGACAATGACCTTCGGGGAATCTGTGTTTTCCCCGGATGTAGAGTCTTTTATCAACGCATTTCTGGATGCGGGTTATGACGAACTGGACACCGCCTATGTTTATAACGAGGGCAATTGCGAGCGGCTGCTGGGTGAGGTGCTGCCGAATCTGGACCGCCCCTTCAAGATCGCCGGTAAGGTGAACCCCCGCATCACCGGTAAGCTGGACGCCGAAGCAGCCTACATGCAGGTCAACGAGAGCCTGGAGCGGATGCATCTGGAATGCGCGGACATCATGTTCCTTCATTTCCCGGATCCCGCCACACCCGTGATTTCTGTTCTCGAGGCCATGGCGGATCTCCACGATCAGGGCAAATTCAAAGAGCTGGGCATTTCCAACTTCCCGGCGTGGATGGTCACCGACGTGTGGCACATCTGCGACAAGCACGGCTGGGTGAAGCCCACGGTCTTTGAGGGCGTTTACAATCCACTGACCCGGCGGGCAGAGGCGGAGCTGAACGACTGCCTGAACAACTTCGGCATGCGTTTCTACGCCTACAACCCCATGTGCGGCGGCCTTCTGACGGGCAAGTACGGCTCTTACACCGACGCGCCCACTGACGGACGGTTTACCCATCGGCCCAACTATCAGGGACGCTACTGGAAGAAGAGTTTCTTCGACGCGGTGGATCTCATCAAGGCGGCGGCGGAAAAGCACGGCATCACCAGCATTGAGGCCACCTATCGCTGGCTGGCCTATCATTCCATGCTGAACGGTGACCGGGGCGACGCGATCCTCATCGGCGCCTCCAAGCTGCATCACCTTAAGCAGAACATGCAGACCATCCAGGCCGGCCCGCTGCCGGCGGATGTGGTTGAGGCCTTCGAGCAGGCCTGGACCATCACCAAGGGCGACAGCCCGGAGTATTTCACGCTCTACAAAGGCAAGGGCTCGGTTGGGGGCGAGAAGAAGTAAATGCTGGACCAGAAACGAGTATTTGAAACGCTGCGCAAAAACGGCGTGACCTATTTTACCGGTGTTCCGGACTCTTACCTGAACGGGTTTTGCAACTACGCGCTGGCAAACTGCGGCGACCGGAACGTGATCGCTGCTAATGAGGGCAACGCTGTGGGCATCGCGGCGGGACATTACTTTGCCACGAGAGAGATCCCGCTGGTCTATATGCAGAACAGCGGCATGGGCAACACCATCAACCCGCTGGCAAGTCTGGCTGACCGGGATGTTTACGCCGTCCCGATGCTGCTGCTGATCGGCTGGCGCGGCCAGGGCAACACGGAGCCCAACCATCCCCAGCACAAGCTCCAGGGGGAGATCACCCCGGGTCTGCTGGAAGTGATGCACATCCCCTATACCATTTTGGAGGATGATGATCGGAAATTCAGCGAGACGGTGGAGCAGGCAGTATCCTACTGCAAAGAGACCCGCGGCGTCTACGCGCTCATTGCCCCCAAGGGCGTCATGGCGGATCCCGACAAGCCCAACAACGTCGATGGCGTCTATCCCATGAGCAGGGAAGAGGCCATCGAGGTGATCCTTGATCATATGCCTGGGGACACCGTTTACAGCGCCACCACCGGCCGAGCCACCAGAGAGCTGTTCTTCCTCAGGGAGAAGCGGGGCGAGACGAAGGCCCATGACTTCCTGAACGTGGGCTCCATGGGGCACGCTTCTTCGGTGGCACTGGGCATCGCACTCTCCAGACCGGAGCGGCATGTTGTGGCACTGGACGGTGACTCTGCCGCCATGATGCACATGGGCGCCATGACCATGGTCAGCAAGGTGCAGGCGCCGAACTTCCTCCACGTGGTTTTGAACAACGGCGCCCATGAATCCGTAGGCGGCCAGCCCTCGGCGGGCCATCTTGTGGACTTCACCAAAGCGGCGGAGGCCTGCGGCTACGCGACCGTCGGTCACGCGGTTACCACGGAAGAAGAACTGATCGATGCCATAACGCAGTTGAAGGACTGCGGCAAGGCGGCATTCATCGACTGCCGGATCCACAAGGGCCTGACCCGGAAGCTGCCGCCGATCATCTTCGATCACAGAGCGGCCATTGACGAACTGATCGACGATCTGAACGGATAATACATCGTCCGGCACAGCCGGAGAAAGGATTTGAACATGAACAGCATGGAGCAAACCAGAGCATTTTTGAAATCTGTTGGCCTCCCCGGTGGGGACGCTTATGATCTGCCTACTTCTGAGAAACGTTTCAAAGACGGCGGTCAGTTCCGCTTTGAAGTCCCCGGCATTCAGGGACCCAAGGTCATGCGTGCGCTGCTGGAGGCCATGGACTCCTACGGCCTGTATCTGCACCGTGTGACCCAGACCCAGGGCATCATGCGTCTGACGGACCAGGAGATCGGCAAGATGGTGGAACTGGCCCACGAGTGGAAGACGGATCTGATCCTCGCCATCGGCCCCCGCGCCACCACGGACACCTCCGCCTCCGTCCACACGGAAGAGGGCGTCCGCATGGGCTACCGTCTCCGCGGCCAGGAGCAGATCGTCCGCGCCATCGAGGATGTGAAGCGCGCCGCCCGTCTGGGCGCCAGAGGGTTTCTGGTCTATGACGAGGGCTGCCTCTGGATCCTGAACGAGATGCGCAAGGCCGGCGAGATCCCGGCAGACTGCCACTTCAAGGTTTCTGCCCACGCGGGTCACGGCAATCCCTGCTCCGCCAAGCTTTTGGAGACCATCGGCGCCGACTCCATCAACCCGGTGCGCGATATCCAGCTCCAGATGCTGGCTGCCATGCGTCAGGCGGTGGATTGCCCCATCGACATCCACACGGAAAACCCGAAATCCACCGGCGGCTTCATCCGTCACTATGAGGTGCCGGAGATGATCCGCATCGCTGCCCCGATCTATCTGAAGACCGGAGGCTCCGTGGCTGCCACCCACTCCTGGGACAGCACCGAGGACGACGCGAGAAAGCGCGCCAAGCAGTGCAGTCTGGTCAAGCGGATGATCGACGAGTATTATCCTGAGGCTGTCTGGAGCCCGAAAGGAAGTCTGATCTGATGCGGCACCATATGTACAATCCGGACTTCAAGTTCGTTGTGGAGCCGGAGCATTTTGATAAATACACGGAGCGCGAGCTGCTCCAGTACTGCCTGGGCGCCACGATGTATATGCCCGGGTATAAGGATTTTACACCAAAGATCCTGGAGCATGCCATGCCGGGTCTGACCACCATGGTGCTCTGCTTCGAGGATGCCTGCCCGGAGAATCGCGTGCCCGAAGCAATGGAGAATGTCCACCATCTGCTCTCTACGGTCACTGAGGCTGTGGACAGCGGCAGACTGGATCCGGATCATGTGCCGCTGATTTTCGTCCGCATCCGGAATTTGGAGCAGTTCAAAGCCTTCGGCGAGAAGCTGACCAAGCAGGAGGTACGTTCCCTCTGCGGCGTCAACTTTCCCAAGTTCAATGCAGAGAACGGCTATGAGTATTATGCCTACCTGAAGGATCTGAACGATCGTTTCGGAGAGATTCTATATGGTATGCCGATCATCGAGGACCCGGAGGTTGCCTATAAGGAGAGCCGGCTGCAGCAGCTGATCGGCATTAAGAAGATCCTGGACAAGTATCACGATCTGGTTTTGCAGGTGCGTGTGGGCGGCACGGATTTCAGCAGCGTGTTTGGCGTGCGCCGCGGCGTGGATTACAGCCTTTACGATATCATGACGGTCCGTGAGTGCCTCAGTGATATCATCAACATCTGCGGCCGCAACAACGACTATGTGATCTCCGGGCCGGTGTGGGAGTATTTCCGTGCTCCCAAAGAGCTGATGTTTGAGGAACTGCCCCACCACGGGATCGAAGATTACCTGATGCGTCGTCAGCCTCTGGTGAACAACGAGATCGACGGTCTGCTGCGGGAACTGATCCTCGACAAGGCCAACGGATTTGTGGGCAGAACGGTGATTCATCCCACCCACGTCAAGTTCGTCAACGCGCTGATGGCGGTGACCAAAGAGGAGTATGACGACGCCTGCCAGATCCTCGGCACCAACGGCGGCGTGGTCAAGGGCTCCGGCGGGAACAAGATGAACGAGATCCGGCCCCACACCAACTGGGCGAAGAAGATTTACAATCGCGCCCGTGCCTTCGGCGTGATCAAAAACGAGAGCGGCTATGTGAAGCTCTTTGCCGTAAATGAGTAAACGATGAATTGACTGCCTGTTCCTTCGAGCAGGCAGTCAAATCGAATGAAGAGGGTTTGAAATGATCGAATTGAAAACACCGATTTCCGAGGAAGCGGCAGCGGCGCTGCAGGTGGGGGACACCGTTGAGATCAGCGGATACATCCTCTGCGGCCGGGACGCCGTGCTTCCGAAGGTGCTGCACATGATCGAGGAGGGCACCGTGGGCGACCTGGGCGTGGATCTGCACGGTCAGGTGATCTTCCACACGGCCGTCAGTCCTGCCGGCGTCGGCCCCACCAGCTCCAACAAGCTGGAGATCGAGAGCAGCATCGCGCCGCTGTCCAAGGCGGGTATCAAGCTGCATCTGGGAAAAGGGGAGCTGCACAAAGAGACCATTGAGGCGCTGGATCGATACAACGCGGTTTATGCGGTGATCCCGCCGGTGACGGCGCTGCTGGAGGCGAAAACCTCCGAGCGGAAGGTACTGGCCTTCCCGGAGCTTGGCATGGAGGCGCTGCATCTGATCAAGGTGGACCGCTACCCCGCGATCATCGGCGCGGCCCATGGGAGGAGCATTTATGAAAAATGACATCGTAAGTCTCGTGCGGGACACACTGGTGGAGGCGGGCTCCACCTTCCGGGCGGACAAAAAAGCGGCCTACCGTGCTGCCATCGAGAAAGAGCAGAATGATCAGGCCAAGTGGGTGCTCCAGACGGTATTGGACAATGCAGAGGCAGCGGAGCAGAACCGCAGCCCCCTCTGTGATGACTCCGGCATCCCCCATCTGTTGCTGGAAGTCGGGCCGGATTGCGCCGTCACAGGCAGAATGCTGGACGATATCCGCGAGGGCGTCCGGCAGGGCCTCCGAAAGCTCCCGGGCCGCCCCATGGGCATCATGGGGGATGACAGCCACCGGATCGACCAGAGCGGCGGCCTGAACCCGGACAGCGCCGGTGTGGAGCCCGCGCCGATCCTTCTTCGCCGGTGCGAGGAAAATGTGATCCGCCTGCACATCCTGATGTTCGGCGGCGGCCCCGCCATCCGGGCCAAGACCTATCGTGTCTTTCACAAACACAACACGCAGGTGGTTTTGGATGAGATCGTCAGCTGGGCAAAGGAAGGCGTGGCACAGCTTGGATGCTCCCCCTGCACGCTGGCTGTTGGCGTAGGCCGGAGCCATTTTGAGGCAACTTCCATGATGCTGCAGGCGCAGGTGGATGGCCGTTATGATGTGCAGAGCGACATGGAGCAGGAGATCACCCGCAGAGTGAATGAGGCCAACATTGGCCCCCTGGGTCTAGGCGGCAGCACCTCGGTGATCGCCACCTTTATGAAGGTCGGCCCCCAGAGAGCTTCCGGCGTGCGGATCGTTTGCGTCCGACCGACCTGCTGCTTCGAGCCGAGAATCGCCACGGTAGATCTCGCATAAAACAAAAAAACGCGCTGATTTCAGCGCGTTTTTTCGTTTCTGTACTGCTCTGCTGCGTCTGCCGCGTTCCGGAGCCACCGGATCGATTCAACGGGGTAGTCTCCAACTGCGGTCTCCCCAGTGAGCATCAGAGAATCTGCCCCGTCCAGTACGGCGTTGAAGATATCACTGACCTCTGCACGGGTGGGGATCGGCGCATGCTCCATGCTGGCCAAAAGCTGGGTCACTACCAGGAACGGCTTTCCGGCATCCCCGCATACTGCGGCAACGTCCTTTTGTACCGACGGAAGCTGCAATAGCGTTACAGCGTTTCCGAGATCCCCACGGGCAATGATGATCTCATCACAGTGATCGAGCAGCTCCGGAAGGTGCTCGATGCCAGATCGGTTTTCGATTTTTGCCATAATTCGAATGTGCGCGCCGCCGGCGGCGTCCAGCGCATGTCGAAGGGTAATCAGATCCTCTGCGTCCCGGACAAAGGGCTGCATGACCGCGGTGACGCCATATTCTGCTGCTTGTGACAGATTGATCCGGTCTTCGGCGGTCAACGCAGGGAGGTGCAGGTCCACGCCTTCGATGGCGAGACTTTTCCGGCTTAAGAGGGTTCCGCCCCGGATTACCGCTGCCTCTGTCGCAGTTGTCATTTCCAGCAGCAGTTTCCCGTCATCCAGCAGCACCTTCTGTCCAGGTCTGAGGGCATCCAGCACGGTCTGAGAGACTGGAATATCTTCTCCCATTTTGACGGTGCTTCCGGATGCAAGCTCCAGCGGCTTCGGGAGGGCGCCGATGCGAACCTCCGGCCCCTGCAGATCGATCAGCAGCTCAGACTGCATCCCGGACGCGGCTTCGGCGGCGCGGAGTGCGTAAAGATCTGACGCTGCGTCCTTTAGCATGATGTGGGACAGATTCAGCCGAACGCCGGTCATTCCGGCACACAGCATTTCTGTCAGAATTCCCTGTTTCCCACAGGCGGGGCCCAAGGTACCATATACTCGAATCATAATTGTTCCTTCCCAAATCAGGCCGTCCTTTCGGACGGCCTGTTATTTGTTATGCGCTTTTAGAGACGTCTTGTTTGGTCAGGTTATCTCCGTTGATCACCCGCCGCACCAGCTCGCTGGCGGCGTTCACCAGCCCCGCGTCCTGATACATGACGTATGCCCGGAAGTTCGGCATGGAATAGGTGTAGTTGCTGCCGCCATTTCCGGTGACGGCGAAGGATTTTATGTTCCACTTCGCGCCGTCATTGAGCTGCATTTTCACCAGATTGTTGATCTCATCACTGCTCAGATTGGTGACGAACATGCCCTGAAGGCTGTTCAGGATCTGCGCGTGGTGCATGATGATCGTACCAGTGGAGAGTTTGTCGATGACTGCAGACAGGATCTTCATCTGGTTCTTGCCGCGCTGATTGTCACCGGTGGCGAAGGAGTGCCGATCTCTGGCGAAGACCAGTGCCTCTTTGCCGTTGAGATGGTTTTCGCCCACCGAGAAGGTCTTGAAGGCATAATCCGAATCTACGGTGACGCCGCCGATGGCGTCGATCAGGGTTTCAAATCCGGTGAAGTTGATCTGTGCATAATAGTTGACCGGGGTGGAATAAAGGTTTGCCAGCGCACTCACCGAGCAGCCAATGCCATAGATACCGCAGTGGGTCAGTTTGTCCAAAGCGCCTTTGCCGGCAGGATTCGGCACATAATAGTCGCGAGGCGTGTTCACCATCAGGATCTGCTTGCTTACAGGGTTGACCACCATGAGGATGTTCACGTCGCTGCGGCTGGTGCTGAGCATCTTGCTGCGGGTGTCAGAACCGCTGAGATACACCACAAAGGGCTCCTCCGTAACATTCACGGGCTTCAGAATGTCGATGTTGGAATTATAATCGCCCACCTCTACATTGGCGTCTTCGGAGATGGCGTTGGAGATGATCTGGTCGCTATCGCCTTCCTCCACCACGATCTCATAGAGAATACGGGTGTCCTCGCTGAAGGTCTCATAGTCGTCCTGATCTTCCAGAAGAGAGGCGTAGGCCTCGTTGAGAATGATGGCGTTATTCTTTTTGGCGTAGAGGGCGTCCACCATGTCCGCAACGGTGTCATGGGTCTCGGTTTCCATCTCATCCAGCTTTTCCTTGAGCTGCTTGACAGCTGTGTTGGTATTGGAGGAATCGTAGCTCTTGGTAATGCCGAAGGTATAGCCCTCAGCGTCCTCTATGTATTCAGCGGGATCGTCCTTGAGCACATAAACGCCGATGGTGGAGGTGACTGCCACGGTGGTGGTGACCTTGTCGATGGTCTCGTCCAGCTGATTGGCAAAACGGACGCTGTAAAGCGAGCCGGCAATCATGACGATGGCAAGCACCCAGGCAATGATTCTTCTCCAGAGCCCGGGATGTTTTCCTCTTGTGGCGTTGTTGCCGAGCATATACAGAAGACCGGCCAGCAGCCACACCATCGTAAAGAGAATGGTGATCAGCAGCTTGTATCGCAGCGGGAGCATGCTGAGCTTCCAAAGCCGGAAGGCGGAATATATCTCTGCAGCGAGCATCGCCAGCCAGACCAGCAGATAAACAGGGATGCGGGAAGTTTTCATAGTATCTCCTTCGGGAATGTGAAAATGGGATCAGTAATAGATTGTGCTTCTCCGCCGTTTGGGCCGATAATGCACACCGGAGACCATGCCCATAGCTGCAAAGGTCGCTAGCAGGGAAGAGCCGCCGTAGCTGAAGAAGGGCAGCGTAATACCGATGACCGGCGTAATGCCGATGCACATGCCGATGTTCTCAAAGGCCTGGAAGGTCATGAACGCGGCCACGCCGAAGCAGATCAGCGCGCTCATGGAGTTGCCAGAGCGAATGCCCACTACAACGCATCGGATGATGATAGCAGTCAAAAGCAGTACGACTACGATACAGCCGATCATGCCCAGCTCTTCACCGATAACGCCGAAAATGAAGTCGGTGTGTTTTTCGGGGAAGTGGCTGGACTGGCTTTGGGTGCCGTGATAGAGACCGGTTCCGGTGAGTCTGCCGGAGGCCAGAGCGATCTTACTCTGATGGGCCTGCCAGTTGATGCCGGTGTTGGTAGGGTCAATAGAGCTGTCGTAGGGGGCCAGGATGCGCTGCTTCTGGTAATCTTTCAATACGAAGTTCCACAAGAGCGGGATCATGGCCGCGATAGCCGCAAAGCCGATGGCAAACCAGCGCAGGGCAAACCCGGCGGCAAACAGCATCACGATGAAGATGAAGAAGAAGATCATGGCGGAGCCCAGATCTTTTGAGGCCGCCAGAATGACGCCGAAAATCAGGATGAAGTGTCCTGCCAGCTGAACAGCGGACATCGGCGCGTTCAGACCCTGGGGGCTCTTCTGCAGGGTGGAGATCTGTTTTGCCAGAACGATGGTAAAGGAGAGCTTCACGATCTCGGTGGGCTGCACGCCGATGCCGAGGAAGCGGTACCAGGCCTTGTTGCCGGTGCCGTCGTCCACGCCGAAAACCAGAAGACCCACAATGAAGATGACGTTGAAAATGGTCAGCGCCAGCCATTTGTCCGCCAGAATGTCCACGTCCAAGAGGGTCATGACCACGAAGGCGATGATGCCGAGGAACATGGACAGCGTCTGCACAACGATATATTTTGCCGTACCGTCATAGGAGGCGGTGGCACTGGTGATAACAACGATGCCGAAAATGGCGCAGATGAGACTCAGTCCCAGCAGCAGCAGATCGGCCCGCTGGAAAAACTCTTTTGCGGCACCGCGAAAGCGTTTCACAGGGCAAATGCCTCCTTTCTTCTGAATCCTTACAAATTGATAGTATAACACAGAAAAAGACTTTACGCAACGGCGATTTCCTGTTATAATGGTTCACGAAATCTGAATACGGAAGTAGAACTATGACAGAATTCATCACCAACAGCGAGCGCGAGACTGAACAGGCGGGGGAGACCTTCGCCCGGTCGCTGCCGGACGGCTGCGTCGTTGCCATGTACGGGGAACTGGGCTCCGGCAAGACCGCCTTTGTCCGCGGTATGGCGAAGGGCATGGGCATCGACTGCCGGGTCAGCAGCCCCACTTTTACCATCGTGAATGAGTATCGCGGCGCGCGCGAGCTGATCCATTTTGATATGTACCGTCTCCAGAGCGGCGACGAGCTGTTTGACATCGGCTGGGAGGACTATCTCCGTCGAGGCAGTGTCTGCGCCGTGGAGTGGAGCGAAAACGTCGAGGACGCCTTTGAAGGAGACGAGATCATCGTCCGTTTTGAAAAGACCGGCGATCACAGCCGCCGCATCGTTGTGGAGGGAGGGGAGACCCAATGCTGATTCTCGCTTTGGAGAGCACGGCAAAGGCCGCCTCCGTGGCCCTGGTTCGGGACGGCACCCTCTTGGGGCAGACCACCCAGCTCAGCGGGCTGACCCACAGCCGCACCCTTTTGCCCATGGCGGAAGATCTGCTGAAAAACACCGGCGTCAAGCTGAAGGACGTGGACGGCTTCGCGGTGGCCCATGGACCGGGCTCCTTTACCGGCGTCCGCATCGGCGTCTCCGCAGTGAAAGGTCTCGCCTGGGCGGCTGAGAAGCCGGCCTGCGGTGTTTCAACTCTGGGCGCCATGGCCTGGAACGGTGTGGCCGCGGGCGAGGGGAGCCTCATTTGCTGCTGCATGGATGCCAGACGCAGCCAGGTCTACAATGCTTTGTTCGAAGTCCGGAACGGCAAACCGGTGCGCCTGTGTGAAGACCGTGCCATTTCCGTAGAAGCTCTCCTGGAGGAACTGACGTCCAACGACTGGAAGCCTTTCCTGGTGGGTGACGGCGCGGAGCTCTGTGCCGCTGCTTTTGCGAAGGCTGACTTCGACTATGTCCTTGCGCCGGAGAACCTCCGCCATCAAAGCGCCTGGGGCGTGGCCATGGCGGCGCAGGAGACTGACTTCGTCTCCGGCGACAAGCTCCAGCCGGTTTATCTCAGACTCTCGCAGGCAGAGCGGGAGCGGCAAGCCAGATTATCTCAGAATTGAAAGATAGAAGGAGAAACATTATGAGCAACGTTCATGTATTTGACCACCCGCTGATCCAGCACAAGCTGTCCATTCTCCGGGACGAGTCCACCAGCGTCAAGGAGTTCCGCGAGCTGATCTCCGAGATCGCCATGCTGATGTGCTATGAAGCTACCCGCGACCTGCCTCTGGAGGAGGTCGAGGTGCAGACTCCCGTGGCCATGGCCCACTGCAAGCAGATCGCCGGCAAGAAGCTGGCCATCGTCCCGATCCTCCGCGCCGGTCTCGGCATGGTGGAGGGCATGGTCGCCATGATGCCCAACGCAAAGGTCGGTCACATCGGTCTGTTCCGTGACCCCGAGACCCTGGAGCCTGTGAAGTACTACTTCAAGATGCCTGCCGACATCGCAGAGCGCGACGTCATCGTGGTGGATCCCATGCTGGCCACCGGCGGCAGCGCTGCGGCTGCGGTCACCTTCCTGAAGGAAGCCGGCGCCCAGCACATCAAGCTCATGAGCATCATCGGCGCTCCCGAAGGTGTGGAGGCCATGCAGAAGGCCCACCCCGATGTGGACATCTTCGTCGCTGCGGTGGATGAGCACCTGAACGATCACGGCTACATCGTCCCCGGCCTGGGTGATGCAGGCGACCGCATCTTCGGTACCAAGTAAATAAATGCATTTGAAAACCCGCCGCTGAAAGCGACGGGTTTTTCTATACAAAAAGTGAGCTGACATTTGACAGCTCACTTTTCATTCAGTTTTCTTTTTCGAAGGTGATGACGTAATCGTCCTCATCATTCTCGGCGCTGTAAACGATCCAACCGGATTTCTTTTCCTGCTCCAGAGCGTCAGCCAGCTCAGTGGCGCTCATGCATTTGCGGTTGTAGCGCTCAGTCTTCATTTCTTTCGCCATGAGTTTCTCCTTAGCCGACATAGCGAATCGCGCGGAGCTCTTCAGCCTCAAAGTCGGCCATGTACTCCTCCTGCCAGGCGCTGAAGTCCTCACTGCGCAGCTGCTGGTCGCCCAGATAATCGCAGTAGGGGACGTTCTCACCCACGAAGTAGATCAGGTGATAGCCGGTGCTCTCATTGTAAACCAGCCCCACATCGCCGGGCTTGCGGCTTTCGTCGAAGCAGAAATCGTTGAACTCCGTGACCATCTGGCCCTTGTAGACATGCTCATAGAGACCGCCGTTGTGATGAGATCCGTGATCCTGGCTGTACTCCTCGGCCAGAGCGGCAAAGGTGTCTTCAGTCTTGTCACTGGCTTCCCATTCGGCCTGAATGTCGGCCATGGTCTGCTCGGCAGCAGCCTTCTCCTCGTCGGAGATCTCGCCATCCTCATCGGCGTCGGTGACCTGGATCAGGATGTGGCGCACGTCAACGGTGTTGTAATCGTTGGTGTCGCGGCCCTCAAACAGAACCACATAGTAGCCGGAGCCTTCTTCCTCAACGACACCGACGTCGCCGGCCTCGCGGGCATCATCAAAGGCCCAGTCGGCAAAGCCGTAGTAGCTCAGGTTGGAGCCCTGGCTGTTTTCCACCACAGTGGGCTCAGCGGGGGTCGTCTCACCGGTGGGATTGCCATCTTCATCCACTGCGTCGGTGGGCTCACCCAGCTCGGCAACAGCAGCGGCAAAGGTTTCGGCGTCCTTGGAAGCTTCGGCGATCTTGTCAGCGGTCTCCTTGGCAGCAGCCATGGTGGCCTCATTGACGGTTTCGGTTTCGTGACCGTCGGCATCGGTGGTTTCTTTGGTTTCGGCGGCTACCAGATAGTAGCGCAGGCTGAAGAGGTCATACTCGTTGGCGTGAGCGGCATATTCTTCTTTGATCTCGTCAGCGGTATAGGTGAAGCTTGCCTGCTTCTCCTGGGCGTAGTTGGAGGCCAGCATGCTCTTGGCCATCAGATTCCGGACCAGCGCTTCGTTGGTGCCGCGGCCGTAAATGGCCTCCATGTATTTGGAAGCGGAGCTGTAGCCGGCACTCTTGGCGTACTCGGCGATGGAGGCGATCTGCTCGTCGATCTCTTCCATATCATCTTCGGAGAGAGTCATACCTTCGTCTTCCGCGGCTTTGCTGAGCGCGGTGATCTCGGTCATGGACTCCTTCGCCTCGTTCATGAAGTAATCCGCCCAGGTGTCGAACTCGTCGCTCATGGTATATTCCTGATCGTCCAGCGGCTTGCTGGTATCAAGACCGAAAGCACTGGCATAAGAACCATAGCTGCTGTAGAAGTTCTGGTAAGCCACGTTATAGAAATAGTTGACATCGGCCACACTGTAGGTCTCGTCGCCAATCTTCATGGCCTTCTGGTGATAAAAGAGGCTGGAGTTGCCCAGCAGAATAGCGGCGATCAGAACAATGACAGCAATGGTGCCGCTGATCCACTTGATGCGGCTCTTGCGGTCTTCCTGGGCCTTCTTCTGCGCTGCGACCTGGCGGCGCTCCGTACCCTCAGCACGCTGCTGGGAGCGGGTTTTCTTGTCTTGGGATGCACTCATAAGGGTTCACCTGTTTCTCTAAAATGGATGCCTTTGTATCGGCATCTGCTGAAATAGCTTTAATATTATATAGGATACAGGGTGTTCTGTCAACCACATGGATGGAAATATTCTGTGAATGAAAAGTCTGGAAATTGTGCATCTTCGCCACTTGTGGAATGCTCCCAAATGGCGTATGATGACCGGGAGAGGAATTGCCCATGAACGGAAACAGAAGAAAACCGAATACTCTTAAAATCACTTTGATTCTGGTGCTGGTGATCACTCTGGCGGTCATCGGCCTTTTCTATGACAGCGGCCACCGGATCGTGACCAACGAGGTGACGATCGAAAGCGATACTCTGCCGGTGTCCTTCAATGGATTTCGTATCGTCGAGCTGACGGACCTGCACGGAGCGGAATTCGGGGAGAACAACGCAAAACTCGTGGAAATAATCCGCAGCTGTAAGCCGGATCTGATCGCTCTGACCGGTGACTTTGTGGAGAATGTCGAGCAGATGCGGGTGACGCTGACACTGGCCGGAGCGCTCACGGAGATCGCGCCGGTCTATTACGTCACCGGCAACCACGAGTGGGCCTCCGGGCTGGCGGAGGAGCTGATGGCGGCACTGGAATCGGAGGGCGTCCGCTGTATGCGGAATCAGTATGAAGTTCTGGAGCGAAACGGCGACGCTCTGCTGCTGATCGGGGTGGAGGATCCCAACAGCTACGCGGACCTGGAGACACCGGATCAGGTGGTCTCTCAGGCGCAGGCGGCGGATCCCGGACTCTGGACACTGCTGCTGGCCCACCGGAACTACTGGGTGGAGGTGTATCCGACCCTCCCGGTGGATCTGATCCTCTGCGGTCACAGCCACGGCGGCGTGGTGCGGCTGCCCTTCATCGGCGGCCTGATGAGCGAGGATCGAACCCTGTTTCCGGATTATGACGCGGGGATCTACGACGGGGACCGCTATCAGATGTTCGTCTCCGTCGGCCTTGGACAGACCCGTTATTTCCCGCGGCTGCTGAACAACCCGGAGATCGCCTGCGTCACCCTGAAAGCTGTCGACTGAATCCATGCAACTTTTTCCGATGCGCGGCATATACTGGTGTGTATATGCTGATTGCGGAGGGGTGAAGAACATGGGTACAGATTTAGACGATTGGATCTTCGGCTCTGAGACCTCGAGACCCAGCGATCGATAAAAAAGAGTGCAGATTTTGTCTGCACTCTTTTTGTGTCTATTGGATTTCCAGTACGGTCAACAGCTTGTCATCCACCCGGAATTTGATCTCCATCCCCGCGAAGCTGAGTCCGTAGATCCGCTCCGGGTCGTTTTGATATCTGGGTCTTGGATCCTGCTTCAACACTCCGAGCAGCGCGTCCCGCTTGTCTGTGGGAACCTTTTGAAGCAGTTCGTCAGAGACGACGACTTCCACCTCCGGCATGGCAGTAGTGGTGGTAAACCCGCCCACAGCGTCGGGATGGCAGTCGGCGTAGGGGATGTAGGGCTTGATGTCGTAGATCGGCGTTCCATCCATCAGATCGGCGCCGGCCACCCGCAGCACCGGGCCCAGATCCGGATCCTCCTCTACGGAGAGCAGCTTCACACAGCTCAGACCGATGGGATTGGGTCTGAACGGGGAGCGGGTGGCGAACACGCCCATGCGGACGTTTCCGCCCAGTCTGGGCGGCCGCACCGTGGGGCTCCAGGAATCCCGCTTCGCCTCGGAAAACTCCCAGATCAGCCAGATGTGGCTGAAATCCTCAAGACCCCGTACCGCGTCCATGACCCGAAACTCGGGCTCGAACACGATCCTTGCCTCCAGCTCCGGCACCACGCCGCTCTGCCGGGGGATACCGAATTTCTCAGGGAAATCGCTTCGGATCCTTGCAACGGGCCTCATGCGCTTTCCCCCTCAAACTGCTGGCACAGATGCTTGACGCAGCAGCTTTCACAGTTGGGCTTTCTCGCGTCGCAGACCGCTCTTCCGTGGAGCACCAGCCGGTGGCAGAAATCGCTGCTCTTCTCCGGCGGGAGGATGGGCTGCAGCGCCCGCTCGATCTTCACCGGATCCTTCAAATTGTCCACCAGACCCATTCGGTTGGTCAGCCGGATGCAGTGGGTGTCCACCACGATGGCGGGTTTGTGGTACACGTCGCCGAGAATCAGGTTGGCGGTCTTTCTGCCCACGCCGGGCAGCGCCACCAGTTTTTCCATGGTGTCCGGCACGATGCCACCGTACTCCGCCAGCAGCACCTGGGCGCACTTGACGATGTCCCTTGCTTTGGAGCGGAAAAAGCCGCAGCTGTGGATGTACTGCTCCACCTCCTGCACGTCCGCCTCGGCAAAGGCCTGCAGGGAGGGGAAACGCTTATAGAGCGCTGGGGTCACCTGGTTCACCCGCTCGTCGGTGCACTGGGCCGCCAGCCGCACGGCGAACAGCAGCTCATAGGCCTTTTCATAGTCCAGAGTGCACTCCGCCAGCGGGTATTCCTGCTCCAGCAGCGCGATGATCTCGTTGATCTGTTCCTGTGTCCGCATGGCTCATTCCCTCGATTCCAGCAGCACCACCGCGTGGGCGGCGATGCCCTCTTTTGCGCCGGTGAAGCCCAGTCCCTCTTCGGTGGTGGCTTTCACGGAGATCTGATCCAGATCGCATTCCATGGCTTCCGCCAGATGCTTTCGCATATTCAGAATATGCGGCGCAAGCTTCGGTGCCTGGGCCAGAACCGTGATGTCAGCGTTACCGAGCCGATAGCCCTCTGCGCGGATCCGCTTCATGACCTCTTTCAGGAGTCCGATGCTGTCCGCGCCCTCGTAAGCGGGATCGTTGTCTGGAAACAGATGCCCGATGTCACCCAGCGCCAGCGCCCCCAGCAGGGCGTCCATCAGGGCGTGGGTCAGCACATCCGCGTCCGAGTGACCCAGCAGGCCCACGGTATGGGGGATCTCCACGCCGCCCAGAATCAGTTTCCGGCCCTCCACCAGCTTGTGGACGTCATAACCGTGTCCGATCCGCATCATTGTATCCGCCTCCTTAGAATCTCCTCCGCCAGCAGCACGTCCGGCGGGGTGGTGATCTTGATGTTCTCCTCGGAACCCTCCACCGCCTTGATTTTCATGCCCAGTGCCTCTACGGCGGAGCAGTCGTCAGTGATGGGGAGCTTGTTTTTGATGGCCTCAGTCAGCGCCGCGCGGATCAGATCCGCCTGAAACACCTGGGGCGTCTGCACGGCGGCGAGGCTCTCTCTGGGCGGGGTGCTCACCAGGTATCCGTCCTCCAGCACCTTCACAGTATCCTTCAGCGGCAGGATGGGCACGGCGGCCTGATGCTGCTCCGCCATTTCATAGGTGGCCTGGATCAGATCCGGCGTGATCAGCGGCCTTGCGGCGTCGTGGATGCCGATGACCGTCGCTTTGCTGCTGACCGCCAGCACACCGGCGAGGGAGGACTCTGCCCGGGTGGTGCCGCCCACGACCACCTTGCTCAGCTTGTGCAGACCCAGTTTCTCCCGCAGCGAGGCAAATTCCTCCACACGATCGGCACGGGTCACCAGCACGATTTCGTCGATACAGGCCGTGACCTGGAAGATCGTCAGCGTCCGCTCGATGACGGAAGCGCCGCCCACCTGCAGGGTCAGCTTGTCCTGTCCCAGTCTGGTGGAGGAGCCTGCCGCTACGATCACGGCGGCACGATAGGGCGCCTTGCCGAGCTTTTTCAGTATTTTTCGATACAATGCCATAAGCATCCGCCTTTCCAATGCATAGCACCATTATACCCGCTCCGTCCGACGGGCGCAAGAAATTTTCTGAAAAACAAAAGACGCGCCGAATCCCCTCGGCACGTCCAGAGATTTATTCGAATACCTGATACAGGATCCCGGCCATCTGCATCTGTGCTTCTGCCTGCTGAATCAAAGACTGCTGAATTGCATGATTTCTTTCCATTGCGTTTTTCAAGGCAAGTTTGCGTTCCGGATCCGGGATCTCATCCAGATTTAGCATCGCTCCGCGGATGCCGACCCGATCGGAGACCCAAGCCGTTCCCAGCTCCGGCAGCAGCAGGGCTTCCAGCTTCTCAGGATCCAAAAGGGATGGGCAGAGCTGCACCCGATGGCCCTTCTGCAACGCGTTCAGCGCCAGGGAACAGAGAAACGCGTTTCCCAATCCGCAGGCGTCTTCCAGAATGGTCAGGTTTTCAAATGGAAGGGGCTTTGTACTCAGCCCGTCTGTTGTCAAACTGCGAAGATAACCGATCTCTGCCCTGCCCGGGAGCGCCGTCTTCGGCAGCACCTTCGAAACCTTTTCGCCCAGTTTTCCTGCTTCGATCCGATCCTCGGGCAGCACCAATCCGGGTTCTCCGGCGGCGTCCACCAGCCCTGCTGCCTGCAAAAGGGCAGCGCTTCGTTTGGCAAACCACAGGATCCCTCTGCTGATCTGCCATTCCGCCTCTGACCCAAATTTCAATGGCCCCGGCAGCGTCACCGGCCCATGAAACAGCTCCATACCATCACCTCATTTCCCGCTATCCTATGCAGATCCATCCGGGTTTGACAATTCCCGCCGCTGCCCGTATAATCAAGCCGAGGTGAGAAGGATGGTAAAGCTGCTGCTGTTCGATTTTGATGGAACGCTGTTTGACACCGGGCTCGGCGTCACCAACTGCGTACGTTACGCGCTGGAAAAGCTCGGCGTCCATGAGACGAATGAAAACAATCTGAAAAAGTTCATCGGCCCGCCGCTGTACGATATGTTCCGGGAACTCTACGGTTTTGATGACGAGACCGCCAACCACGCTGTGGAACTCTACCGGGAGCGCTACCAGCCCATCGGGTTTCTGGAATGCACCCCCTACGAGGGGATGATCGATCTGGTGGATGCGGTGCGTGAGGCCGGGTTCCTGGCGTCTGTCTGCACCGGAAAGCCCACGCCCACCACTATGAAGATCCTGGAGCACTACGATCTGGTGCACCATTTTGACTACATCCTAGGCAGCGAGTTTGACGGCACCCGCTCCCAGAAGCATGAGGTGGTCTCGGATGTGATGCAGCACTTCGGCCTTTCGGAGCATCCCGAACAGGTGCGGATGATCGGTGACCGGAAATACGACGTTCTTGGCCGGCGTCAAATGCATCGGCGTTCGCTTCGGCTTCCCGGAACCCGGATAGCTGGAGGCCGCCGGCGCGGAACATGTGGTCGACACCGTTTCTGAGCTGAAGGATTATCTGCTGAACTTAAACTGATCCAAAACCGAAAAAAACTCCACCGGAATTTCCGGTGGAGTTTTTCTATGTGTTTTTGCTTATTTCACGCTGAGATCGAAGTTCTTCAGCATGGAGGCGACCTCTGCGCGGGTAGCGAAGCCCAGCGGGTTCAGACGGCCGAGGTTGTCGCCGTTCATGACGCCGAGGCTGGTGGCCCAATGCATGGCGCCCTTGGCCCAGTCAGAGATCAGGCTGCTGTCCTGGAAGCTGGCAGTCTTGGCGCTGCCGGCATTCGCGCTCAGGCCCTTCCACTGGGCGAAGCGCTGGAGGATCGCAGCCATCTGCTCTCTGGTAGCGGGATCGTTGGGACCGAAGGCTCCTTCCGGATAGCCGTTGACCAGACCGGCCTGCTCCGCCCACATGACGGGCGCGTAGTACCAGGCGCTGCTGGAGACGTCGGAGAAGCTGCCGGCGGGCGTGAACTCCGGCTTGCCGGCGATGTTGTAGAGGATCTGCGCGATCTGCGCACGGGTCACCAGGCTCTGGGGCTCGAAGGAGCTGGAATCCACGCCCTTCATGTAGCCCTTCTCGGTGACGTACTGGATCACGGAGTAGAACCAGGAGTTTTTCAGCACGTCCCGGAATCGCTCGATCAGGGAGGAAACAGCGGGCAGCTTCTCGTTGTCGGAGGTCTGCGCGTTGCTGAAGTAGGCGTCAGCCGCCCGGATGGCCTCGGGCACCTGGATCAGACCCCAGCCGTAGTAGGTGTCATAGCCCTTGTCGCCCAGATCCTTGCTGGACATCTTCAGAATCTCCAGAAAATCGGTCTTGTTCATGTCCGGATACTTTTCCTTCAGCAGGGCAGCCAGACCGGACACAAAGGGCGCTGCATAGGAGGAGCCGGCGCCGAGCTTGGCGATGTAGGGCACCTTGCAGCTGAGGCTGACGACGCCGAAGCCGGGGGCCACGACATCGATGGTCTCGTTGTGGTGGGAGAAGGAAGTGGTCTTCTGGGCGATGTTCACGAAGCCGACGCCGATGGTCTCCTCGTAGCCGCCGGGATAGTGGATCGTCTCGGAGCCGTCGTTGCCGGTGGAGCAGACGATGATGACGCCCTTGGACTCGGCGTACTTAATAGCATTGTGCAGCGTCTCGGTGCCTCTGACGGAACCGATGCTGATGTTGATGACGTCGCAGTGGAATTCATCCACGGCCGCATAGATAGCCCGGGAATTGATTCCGGTGTCAGATTTACCGTCGTTAGAAGTTTTCAGCGGAACGATGGTGAC
The DNA here is from genome assembly GCA_900317905.1 of uncultured Eubacteriales bacterium. Classification (GTDB taxonomy): domain Bacteria; phylum Bacillota; class Clostridia; order Oscillospirales; family Oscillospiraceae; genus CAG-103. Next base: position 131,858 of record ONIN01000001.1, read on the forward strand.
ATTGGGAGCGACGCCCGCGATGCCCACGCCGTTGCCCTTGGTGGCGCCGATGATGCCGGCGATGAAGGTGCCGTGACCGTTGGTGTCATCGGTGTTTTCGGAGGCGTTCACCAGGTTCTTGCCGGGGAGCAGACGGCTGCTGTCGATGTCGCCGGTGTTCAGAGAGACGCCGGAGTCGATGATGCCCACACGGACGCCGCTGCCGGTGAGACCGGACTTCCAGCCCTCACGCATGCCGACCATCTTCATATCCCACTGCAGGGGGGAGAAGGGGTCGAAGGAGAGCTTCTCGGCGTTCTGGGGCACCTGGCCCAGATTCACGTCGACGAGCTGCTGATCCAGCGGCAGACTGTCGTCAACGTTGAATTCCACTTCTGCGGGCTGCTCGGGCTGGGCAGCGTCGGTCTTAGTGAAGTGGGCGTCTGCGGCCTTGATGGCAGCGGGAGCGTCCAGCAGACCGTAGCCATAGGAGGTATCATAGCCATTGTCGCCCAGGTCCTTGGCGGAGTTCTTCAGGATCTCCATGAAGTCGGCCTGGTTCATCTCCGGGTGGGCCTGCTTCAGCAGAGCCGCAACGCCGACAACGAAGGGAGCGGAGAAGCTGGTGCCGCTGCTGCGGTAGACGGTGAAGGGCAGGGTGCCGAGGCTGAGAACCTTCTCGCCGGGGGCGACCACGAATACGCTGTCGTTCTGGTTGGAGAACTCGCTGACCTTCATGTTCTTATCCACGGAGCCGACGGCAATGACGTTGTTGTAGGCGCCGGGATAGTTGTAGGTGGCGTCGCCGTCGTTGCCGACGGTGCTGATGACGATGGCACCCTTGGAGATCGCGTAATCGATCGCCTGCTTCATTCTGGGCAGATCGGAGGTCATTCCGGAACTCAGATTGATAACATCACAGTGATACTGGTCCACCGCGGCGTAGATTCCGCTGATCACGGCGTCAGGCGTGGAGAACAGAGTGCCGAAGCACTTGATGGGAGCGAAAGTGACCTCCGGGGCCACACCGGCAATGCCGATGCCGTTGCCCTTGGTAGCGCCGATGATGCCGGCGATGAAGGTGCCGTGCCCCTCAGTATCCATGACGGGAGAACCGAAGTTCAGCTTCACGGGGGAGAGGTTCACACCCTCGAGGATGCGGCTGCGGTCGATGTCCATGGTCAGGTTGGACAGGCCGGAGTCCACGATGCCGACGGTCACACCCTTACCGGTGAGACCGGAGTTCCATGCCTGCTCCATACCGATCATCTTCATATCCCACTGGAGGGAGGAGAAGGCGTCGAAGGAGAGCTTCTGAGCATTGGTGCTGACTTCCTTCTCGGAAACCGCCTCATACTGATGGTCGATGGGCTTGCCGGCGTCCGTGTTCTGGGCCTCGGCGCTGAAATATTCGTCAGCCGCCTTGATGGCCTCGGGAGCCTGGAGCAGACCCCAGCCGGAGGCGGTGTCATAACCGGAGTCGCCCAGATCCTTGCTGGAAGCCTGGAGGATCTTCTGGAAGTCCGCGGCGGTCATCTCGGGGTGCGCCTGCTTCAGCAGAGCCGCAACGCCGGTGACAAAGGGGGCGGAGAAGCTGGTGCCGCTGCTGCGGTAGACCAGAAGCGGAGCGGGGCCAAGACTCAGGACCTTTTCGCCGGGCGCGACAACGAAAACGCTGTCATTCTTGTTGGAGAAGCTGCAGACGTTGCTGTTCTTATCCACAGCGCCCACGCCGATGACCTCGGAGTAAGCCGCGGGATACTCCAGCTGTGCAGTACCGTCGTTGCCGATGGCAGCCACGATGATGACGCCCTTGCTGGTGGCGTACTGAACCGCCTCGCGCAGGGCAGCGTTGTCATAAGGCGTGCCCATGCTCATGTTGATGACGTTGGCGCCGTATTCATCAACGGCGACACGAATCGCCTCAGCCTCACGGCTCAGGGTCTTGATGGAGACAAACTGCACGTCCGGCGCCACACCGGCGATGCCGATGCCGTTGCCTCTGGCAGCACCGATGATGCCGGCGATGAAGGTGCCGTGACCTTCCATGTCAACGACCGTGGAGCCGAAGAGACCGGAAGCGTCGCTGAGATTCTTGCCCTTCGTGATTCTGCCGGAGGGAATGTCAGCGGTGAGATTGGAGATACCGGAGTCGATGACGGCCACGCGCACGCCCTTGCCGGTGAGACCGGAATCCCAGGCCTGCTGCATGCCGATCATCTTCATGTCCCACTGGAGGGACGAGAACGCGTCAAAGGACAGTTTTTCAGCGTTCATGGGAACTTCTGATTCCTTGACCTCCTCAAACTGAAAATCGATGGGGAGATCGTTTGCACTGGCCGCCGCGGCAGGGACGCCGAACAGCGGGATGGTCAGACACAGGATCATCACCAGAGCGAGAATCTTGCGGAATTTCTTCATTGGCTTTTCCTCCTTGCTTCTTTTCCAAAATGTTACAAAACAGCATATTTGTCATTGATATATATTTTATCGGAACAGAATAAAACTGTCAATGAAGCAGAAATAAAATCGTGAAAACGCCGAATTAAATATAAACAGAAATTAAGAAATCCCCAGTGCGAAGCACCGGGGATTTCGAGTATTCTGATTGAAATTATACGCGCACCATTTCGGGGGAGATGTCGCTGAGCTTTCTGGCGCCGCACATGTACATGGCTTCTACCAGCTCCATGCGCAGCTTCTCCACATAGACCGCCACGCCCTCGGCGCCGCCGCCGAACCAGGCAACGGGGAAGGGACGGCAGATCATAATTGCGTCGGCGCCCATAGCCAGGGCCTTGAGCATATCGGAGCCGGAGCGAAGGCCGCCGTCCACGATGATCTTCGCGGAGCCGCCCACCGCTTTGACGATCTCCGGCAGCACCTCCGCCGTAGCGGGAGCACCGGGCAGCACACGGCCGCCGTGGTTGGAGACGATGATGCCGTCAGCGCCGCATGCCACCGCCTGTTCGGCGTTCTTCGCGGTCATGATGCCCTTGACGATCAGGGGCTTCTGAGAGGCCGCCTTAAATTCTTTCATTTCCTCCGGGGTCTTGGAGCCGAACTTCAATCCCTTTCCGGTCCAGACCGAGAGCCCGGCACTGTCGGCCACCACACCCACGGCCATTGCAGAAGACTTGTTGATCTTCTCAATGTGTTTCAAGATCACATCATTGGGGAAGGGGTTCAGAATCGGGATCACCGGCGCGCGGTAGTGCTCCATGCTGATGAGGCCGCCGGGGAGGGTCTGCGGCACCACGCCGTCGCCGAAGCAGTCGATAAAGCCGCACTTCGCCGCGGCCTCGATGACGCCGTCGTTGTATTCCAGGGTCACGTCGGTCTTGCTGTACTGGGTCAGCGAGCCGATGGGGCCGCTCAGCAGCGGCAGGTTCAGCTTCGCGCCGAAGAGCTCACAGCCGGTGTCCACCGATCCGTCAGGAGCGAACACGTCCATGTTCAGACCGATTTTCTGCCACGCGCTCCAGTTTACGTTGGCGCCGTTGCCGGGGGCCTTGGAGCCGGGGCCGGGCATCAGATTGCCGCAGCCGAGACCGTTGCAGACCGGACATGCCTTGCAGTTGATGATGGATTTCTTTGCATTTTCCCGAACTTCTTCAAAGGTCATGGGTTCCACCTCATTTATATCTTTATATGTTCAATATACCACAGCTTCCTGATCCTGACAAGCACCATTGACGCTTTTTAAAAATGCGCGTATAATAATGATTCATGAAAATGAAATTGGAGGGATTTTCCAATGGTAAAGCTCTACGACGGCGGTGTCTATCTGCTCAATGGCGAGACGCTGCTCCCCGAGGCGGAGGCTTTGGGCTATGAGAAATCCGAGGCCCGGAAGGGAACGATCGCATATAGCATTCTGAAAGCGCACAACACCTCCGGCAGCATGGAGCAGCTGCGGCTGAAGTTTGACGCCATGGCCTCCCACGATATCACCTTCGTGGGCATCATCCAGACGGCGAAGGCCTCCGGCATGGAGCGCTTCCCGCTGCCTTATGTGCTGACCAACTGCCACAACACCCTCTGCGCCGTGGGCGGCACCATCAACGAGGACGACCATATGTTCGGACTCTCTGCCGCGCGGAAATACTGCGGCATCTATGTCCCGCCCCACATCGCGGTCATCCACCAGTACATGCGGGAAATGCACGCCGGCTGCGGAAAGATGATCCTGGGCTCCGATTCCCACACCCGCTACGGCGCCCTCGGCACCATGGCGGTGGGCGAGGGCGGCGGCGAGCTGGTCAAGCAACTGCTGGAGGACACCTACGACGTGGCCTATCCCGGCGTGGTGGCGGTGTACCTTACCGGCAAGCCGAAGCCATGGGTTGGACCCCAGGACATTGCCCTTGCCATCATCGGTGCGGTGTTCCAGAACGGCTATGTGAAGAACAAGGTCATGGAGTTCGTGGGGCCGGGCGTGGCTTCCATGTCCACCGATTACCGCAACGGCGTGGACGTCATGACCACCGAGACCACCTGCCTCAGCTCCGTCTGGCGCACCGATGGGGACACCAAGGCCTATCTGGAGCAGCACGGCCGCGGCGAGGACTACAAGGAGCTGAATCCCGCGGATGTGGCCTATTACGACGGCTGCGTCTATGTGGATCTGAGCACCGTCAAGCCCATGATCGCCCTGCCGTTCCACCCCTCCAACGTCTATGAGATCGACGAGCTGAACGCGAATTTGGAGGACATCCTCGCCTCCGTGGAAGCCGAGGCGAAGAAGGTGGCCGGCGGCCGGGCGGAATACACGCTTCTGGATAAGATCGAAAACGGTCATCTCAGAGTCCAGCAGGGCGTCATCGCGGGCTGTGCCGGAGGCAACTACACCAATGTGGTGCAGGCTGCAAACGCCCTTCGCGGCAAGAGCTGCGGCTATGGGGAATTCAGCCTCTCGGTCTATCCCTCCAGCCAGCCGGTGAATCTGGAGCTGACGAAAAACGGCGCTATTGCCGACTTGATCGAGGCCGGCGCCATCGTGCGCAGCGCCTTCTGCGGCCCCTGCTTTGGTGCCGGCGACACCCCCTGCAACAACGGGCTCTCCGTGCGGCACACCACCAGAAACTTCCCCAACCGGGAGGGCTCCAAGCCCGGCAATGCCCAGATGTCCGCCGTAGCCCTCATGGATGCCAGAAGCATCGCGGCCACCGCAGCCAATGGCGGCGTCCTCACCAGCGCGGAGACCCTGGACTGCTGGGACAGCATTCCGGAGTATCACTTCGACAAGGGCGTCTACGACCGCCGGGTCTATCAGGGCTTCGGCAAGGGTACCGGCGAGGATCTGATCTACGGCCCCAACATCAAGGACTGGCCCGCCATGAGCGCCCTGACGGAGAACATTCTCCTGAAGGTATGCTCCAAGATCCTGGATCCCGTCACCACCACCGACGAGCTGATCCCCTCAGGTGAGACCAGCTCCTTCCGCTCCAACCCGCTGGGTCTGGCGGAGTTCACCCTCAGCCGCCGGGATCCGGAGTACGTGGGCCGCAGCAAGACCGTGGACAAGCTGGAAAAGGCCCGCGCCGCAGGGGAGGATGTCCTCGCCGTGGAGCCGGAACTGAAAGAAGTATACGATGTGATCCGCTCTATCCCAGGACAGGAAGAGATTGATCCCGCCGAGACGGAGATCGGCTCCATGCTCTACGCGGTGAAGCCTGGTGACGGTTCTGCCAGAGAGCAGGCGGCCAGCTGCCAGCGTGTCATCGGCGGCCTCGCGAACATCACGAAGGAGTACGCCACCAAGCGCTACCGCTCCAACGTTATGAACTGGGGCATGGTACCCTTCCAGATGGAAGCGGACCCGGACTTCGAAGTGGGGGACTACATTTTCGTCCCCGGCATCCGCTCGGCGCTGGACGGCGATCTGAAACACATCACCGCCTATCGGATCCGGGAAGGAAAGGCCGAACCGATGGAGCTCTACATCGCGGACATGACGCCCGATGAGCGGAAAATCGTCAAAGCCGGCTGCCTGATCAACTACAACCGAGACCGCAAAAACGCATAAAAAACCCGGTGTGCCGCGGCGCACCGGGTTTTCTGTATTGGGTCAGGAATAGAGGACGACCGCGAGCAGTTCGAGATTCTCGTCAGTATCGTTGATGACCTGATGCTCCTCACCGTCTTCGCAGAAGAGCACGTCACCGGGAACGATGTCCACCAGCTCACCGTTCAGCAGATATTTTCCTTTGCCGGAGAGAATGTAGAATACCTCGCCGTCTCCGTTGTGGCGGTGGCGTCCGATCTCGCATCCGGGTTTCAGCCGCATGATGGAGCACACGCGCCCTTTCTGGTACATCTCATCGGGGCCGTTGAGGATGTCGTATTTCTCCAGCTCGCCTGCGCCGCCCTGGAAGTGCTCCAGAATGATGGGCGTCTCGGGAAGTCTGCGCTTGAATGCCATTTAAATCGCTCCTTTTCACAGTTTTTGGTCTCTGGATCCACGATAGCACAGGGACCGGGAAAATACAAGATTAAATATTTTTGTAAAAACTGTTTGAAACGGTGATAAAATGTAAAAATTTCATGTAATTATTCCATAATTTGAAAGCCTATTATTTAGGCTTCCTGCCGAAAATAATCGAAATACTTCACATAAAATGATTAAATAATTATTAAATCATTGACATTTTTACGCCTCCATGATATGATGCGATTGCTTGGGAAGCTCCCGGCATTTCTATAAGAAGGAAACTGCTCCGAAGGGAGAACGTTTATGAAATTGAATTATAAGTTTATCATTACCACATTGTTTCTGCTCTGCACGCTGCTGATCGCCGGCTGCGGAAGCAACGCCGCCCCTGTGGAGAGCACACCGCCGGAGACCACCGCCGCTCCGTTTTCCGATTCCAACGTCACCTCCGGCATCCAGTCCGGCACGGACGTGGAGGCGCTGATCGGCACCTGGACGCTGGACAAGACGGTGAGCACCTCCGATCCCGACGCAGCCCCTGTGGAGACCGAAGAAACCCGCGTTTACGTCTTCGCGGACAACGGCACCGGTTCCGTCACGGCCGCCGACACCGCTGTGAGCTTCGAATATGCCATGCAGGGGAACGTGCTGACCTTCGTCACCGATGCCGGGGCAGTGGAGATGTACCAGACCGCCTTCGATGAGGACGGCGCTCTGCTCCTGACCCGGATCAACAACGACGGCACTCAGCAGGAACTGGTGGAATACTTCGTCCACCCCGAGGAATAATTCACAAATGATTTTCAGGCAGCTCAGGTTTGAGCTGCCTGTTTTTTGTTGAAACTTTTCTGAGAACGCTTGAATTGCGGAGCAATGCGTTGTATAATGTATTAATTCAATCAACACTGAAAGGAGCGGTGCAGCATGTCCGATCCGGTATTGGAATTGAAGAAGCTTGTGGAGGAGAGCGACAACATCGTTTTCTTCGGCGGCGCCGGCGTCTCCACGGAGAGTGGGATCCCGGATTTCCGCAGTGTGGACGGGCTTTACAATCAGCAGTATAAATACCCGCCTGAGACGATCCTGAGCCATTCCTTTTTTGTGGCCCATCCGGATGAGTACTATGACTTCCACCGCGCCAAGCTGGTTGCGCCGGAGGCTAAGCCAAATCGTGCCCATCTGCGTCTGGCGGAGCTGGAGGCCGAGGGAAAGCTGAAAGCCGTCATCACCCAGAACATCGACGGTCTCCACCAGGCAGCCGGCAGCAAGAACGTTCTGGAGCTCCATGGCAGCATCCACCGCTGTTACTGCATGCAGTGCGGCAGACCCTACCCCGCCGACCGGATGAATCTGGGCACCGGGATCCCGAGATGCGACTGCGGCGGCATCATCCGCCCGGACATCGTCCTCTATGAAGAGGCGCTGGACGAGGAAGTCCTTGCCAAGTCCATCCACTATATCCGCAACGCCGATATGATGATCGTCGGCGGCACCTCGCTGGCGGTCTATCCCGCGGCGGGCCTGCTGAATTATTATCGGGGGAATAAACTGGTGCTGGTGAACCGCAGCGCCACGCCCTATGACAGTGCGGCCAATCTGATCATCCATGAGAAGATCGGCGACGTGTTCTCCCGGATTTGAGGTATCCATGAGAATTGATGTAATGGGTGTGGGATTTGACAGTCTCACACTGAAGGAAGCCGTCACCGAGGCGCTGCGCCTGATCTCCGAGCATCGGAGCGCCTATGTGGTGACGCCGAACCCGGAGATCGTCATGATGTGCCGGGCGGACGAGAATGTAATGGACGCGGTGCAGAAGGCGGATCTGGTTCTGCCGGACGGCATTGGCGTGGTCTATGGCGCGAAGATCCTGGGAACGCCCCTGAAGCAGAAAGTTCCCGGCATCGACTTCGTGCAGGCGCTGATGGAGGAGCTCTCCCAAACCAGCGGCCGTGTGTTTCTGATGGGCTCCAAGCCTGGCGTGGCGGAGATGGCGGCGGAAACCCTCCGCAATCGCTATCCCGGCCTCATCATATGCGGCACGCAGGACGGTTATTTCAAGGATGACGCTCCGGTGATCGCTGCCATCAACGAAGCGAAGCCGGATCTGCTGTTTGTCTGTCTCGGCGCGCCGAAGCAGGAGCTCTGGATGCAGCGAAACGCTTTGAAGCTGAATGTGGGCATCATGGCCGGACTCGGCGGCAGCCTGGACGTCTTTGCCGGAACGGTGAAGCGGGCGCCGAAGCTCTTTCAGAAGCTGGGACTGGAATGGTTCTACCGCCTGATCAAAGAGCCCTGGCGCATCGGCCGCATGATGCAGCTGCCGAAGTTCCTCTTTGCCACCATCCGAGAGCGCTTCCGCAGAAAGAAGTAACCAGAACATTTTTCGGTCTTCAACGTCAAAAAAACGGGGTCTCCGAAGAGACCCCGCCCGGTACGCCCGTTCTGACGTCAGCAGCAGCCGTCGTTGCAGCCACAGCCATTGTTGCAGCCGCAGCCGCCGTTGTTGCCGACACAGCCGAACAGAATGATCAGGATGAGAATGATCCAGAGTGCGCTGTAGCAGCTGCCATTGTTATTGTTGCAGAACATTGGTTTGATCCTTTCTCCGTGCCGGTTCTTTGCTTCCTGGCTGCCCTGCACGGATGAACGCAGCCGATGATTCTCTGCGGCCGGAGCGGGCCCTGCTCCCGCCGACGCACCATCCTATGCCGTCCCGATTTGGGACGTTACCACCACCTCAGGAGGACAACGCATGTCTGACCCCATCAACAAACGTTACGACGAATCCGCAGCGGAGGCGAACCGCGCCCTGCGTCAGGCTGCCCAGCAGCAGCGTTCCGCGCAGCAGCAGGCCGCCCAGCGTCAGCGGGCCGCCGCGAAGCAGGAGGCCGTGCCCCAGAGTGCGGAGCCTGCCGCACCCGCAGCGAGACCGGCACAGCCGGTTCAGAATGCCGCAAGAACGGTGAATTCTGCCCAGCAGCAGGCCGCTCAGCGGGCCGCAGCTGCCAGAAGCGTGCGGCAGTCCGCACCTGCCCGCCAACCGGTCTCTGCCGCCCAGCGGTTCTACGCCGCGGAAGTGGAGGAGCCGGAATACGAGGACGATGCGCCCATTCGCAAACGCCGCGACGGACAAAGCGGCTGTCTCGGCGGCGTGATCTATTTTGCTTTTGTGCTGAGTGTCAGCATCATTCTGGCCTGCATCGGCTGGCTGGCGGCCTCCGACGTGCTGGCTCTGAACAAAGAGCCCATCGAAGCCACCATCACTTTGGAAAAGGACATCTTCTCTGAAAAAGTCGTCACCGTGGAAAACGAGAACGGCAGCGAGGAGCGGGAAACCGTCCGCTGCGTGGATCTGGATACGTTGGCAGATCAGCTCAAGACCGCCGGCATCATCCAGTATAAGAGTCTTTTCAAGCTCTACTGCAACTTCTCCCACGCAGATCGGCAGATCGACCCCGGCACCTATGAGCTGAATACAAATTACGACTATCGCGCGCTGGTCAAGAAGATGCAGATCGGCTCCGGCGCCATGGTCACCACCAAGGTCACCATCCCCGAGGGCTATAACATGAAGCAGATCTTCCAGAAGCTGGAGGAAGAAAACGTCTGCTCCTACGACGACCTGATGGAGGCCGCCGCCAACTATAAGTATAACTACTCCTTCCTGGATGAGAACGCCATCGGCGATCCCACCAGACTGGAGGGCTTCCTGTTCCCGGATACCTACGAATTCTATCAGGGCATGCAGGCCTCCAGCGCCATCAACAAGTTCCTGGTGAACTTCCACAATCGCCTCACCGAGGAGACCATCGACCTGGCAGCGGAGCGGGGACTCAGCCTGCAGGACGTGGTCAACATCGCCTCCATGATCGAGAAGGAAGCCGCCAACGACGATGAGCGCACTGTGATCGCATCGGTCATCTACAACCGTATGCGGCGCGACATGCCGCTGCAGGTGGACTCCACCATCATGTATGTGCTGGAGGAACACGGCGACACCCTCACCGTGGAAGACACGAAGATCGACAGCCCCTACAACACCTACCAGCATACGGGCCTGCCGCCCACGCCCATTGCGAACCCGGGCGCCGCGTCCATCACCGCCGCGGTGAAACCGGCAAACACCAACTATGTTTACTACGCCCTGGACGCCGAGAGCGGTACGCACCAGTTCTTCACCAGCTACAGCGAGTTCTCTGCCTTCGTGGCGAGACAGTCTTACTCCAACTAAGTATGATTCAGGATCCTAAGAAAATGGAACATCTGCCGGAGCTTCTGGCTCCGGCAGGGGATATGGAGCGTCTGAAAATGGCGCTCCATTTTGGTGCTGATGCAGTTTACCTTGCGGGGGAGCAGTTTGGCATGCGGGCCTTCGCCGGTAATTTTACGGATGACAACCTCCGTGAGGCGGTGCAGCTGGCCCACGCCCATGGCGCCCAGGTACACGTGACCTGCAACACCCTGCCGCGAGACGATGAACTTGCGGCGCTCCCGGACTTTCTGGAGCTTTTGGAGGACGCCGGCGCCGATGCGGTGATCGCTGCGGACTTCGGCGTCATGCAGATGGTGAAGCGCTACGCGCCCCATGTGGCCCTCCATGTGAGCACCCAGTTCGGTGTGGTGAATTCCGCATCCGCCAACGCGCTCTACGAGCTGGGAGCAAAGCGGGTAGTGTTGGCTAGAGAGCTCCATTTGGATGAGATCGCGGCAATTCGCGCCAAAACACCTGCCGATCTGGAACTGGAGGCCTTCGTCCACGGCGCCATGTGCGTGTCTTTCTCCGGACGGTGCCTGCTTTCCAACTATCTCACTGGGAGAGACGCCAACCGCGGCCGCTGCGCTCAGCCCTGCCGCTGGGAATATGGTCTGGTGGAAAAGCAGCGTCCCGGCGAGGTCTACGACATCGTGGAGGACGGCGGCACCTTCGTCTTTAACTCCAGAGACATGCGCATGATCGAGCATCTGCCGGAGCTCCTGGACGCCGGGATCTCCAGTCTGAAAATCGAAGGACGGATGAAGAGCGCCTATTATGTGGGCGCCGTCACCAACGCTTATCGTCATGCCGTCGACGACGTGAAGCAGGGGAGGGCCCCTGATCCCGTCTGGGTCCGGGAGACCGAGCAGATCAGCCACCGGCCTTACAGCACCGGGTTCTACTTCGGTGAGCCGGGACAGTATACGTCGGAATCCGCCTATTTCTCCGGCGCGGAGTTCTGCGCCGTGGTGGAGGAAGGCGGTATGCTCACCCAACGGAATCGATTCTTCGCAGGGGAGATCCTGGAGCTGGTCACCAGAGACCATCCGCCGATCCGCTTCGTGGCGGAGGATATGAAAAACGAGGAAGGGGAGCCCATCGACAGCGTACCCCATCCCATGCAGCGGTTCTCCATGCCGCTCCCGATCCCTGCGGAGCCCCTCTCCCTGATTCGAAAACCCAAAGAATGAAAAGACCGGAGGAACGCCTCCGGCCTTTTCATTAGCTGTACATGTGATTGACTTTCATATAGTCGTAGATCATCTTTCCGTGATCCTGTTCCTCACCCTGAATGTGGCCCAGCACCTTGCGGGTCTGCTCATCCTGAAATTCGAAAATGCAGGTGTTGTAGACTGCGGATGCGTGCTTCTCGGTGCCGAGGGCGTCGGTGCAGAGATAGCAGTCGTTTTTCTTGTCCGGGGTCTCGGCGGTGCCGTAGGTCTGGGTGAAGGTAGGCAGTGGCTGGGCGCCGCCTGCGGGAGGCTGGGGAACATTTCCGTTTTCAATCTGGGTCAGGGTGTCCAGATGCTGCTGCTCGATCTGCGCGATCCGGGCGAACAGTCCCTTCAGCTGTCCATCCACCGCGGACGCCGCGCCCTTGGAGTACTTCTCGATGCACAGCTGCTCCTGGCCCTTCATTTCCTTGAGCAGAGTCTGTTCCTTCTGGGTAAGTTGCGTGTTCATCATAATCACCTCATGGAAAGGTTGCCCGGATGCACCTGCTTTTAACCCCTTTTGGATTAATTTTTATTTGAATTAAAAATTTGCTTGACAAACGCTTCATAAAATGGTATATTCGATAAGCTGAATTGTCGGAAGGACAACCATTGTGCGGGTGTAGTTCAATGGTAGAACACCAGCCTTCCAAGCTGGATACGTGGGTTCGATTCCCATCACCCGCTCCAGCACAGCAGCTGAATGCAGTTGCATATATGCGCCAATAGCTCAGTTGGATAGAGCAACTGCCTTCTAAGCAGTAGGCCGGGGGTTCGAGTCCCTCTTGGCGTGCCATTCTTGGATTTGGTGGGTATAGCTCAGTTGGCAGAGCACCGGATTGTGGTTCCGGGTGCCGAGGGTTCGAGCCCCTTTACCCACCCCACACAGAAGGGATTGGGAGTAATCCCAGTCCCTTCAATTTTACGTGCGCGGTGGGACGTAGTGTAACGGTAACACACCAGACTTTGACTCTGATATTGTGGGTTCGAGTCCCGCCGTCCCAGCCACGGCGTCGGGGCAAGCTTTGTATCCTTCGCTTCCTCGCAGGCTCGAAAGCTCACTCACGACGCTGCCTCTCCTTTCCAAAACAAAAGGCAAGCTTTTGTTTTGGGTTTATAGAACCGTATGCCCCAGTAGCTCAGCAGGCAGAGCACCTGCCTTTTAAGCAGGGTGTCCGGGGTTCGAATCCCCGCTGGAGCACCAAAAAGAACAGTCACCAACAGGTGACTGTTCTTTTTTTGCTGTTTGACAACCGTGTTTTTTGACGATGAAGACAGGATGTGCTATAGTGTTTAATATTGATTTTTTACTGCGATGGAGTGAAATGATGCGGGAGCGATTGTTTGCGTATGCAAAAAAGAAATACCATGCCGAACCGGAATACCTTTGGAGTCGTTATCCAGAATACGCGATTCTTCGGCATTCAGATAATCGGAAGTGGTTCGGACTTGTGATGAATGTGAGTCAGAGGAAGCTTGGCTTGGATGGCGAGAGCGTTGTGGATATCCTCAATGTCAAACTGAACGATCCGCTGCTAGTCGATCTTCTCATCCAGGAATCAGGTTTTTTCCGGGGATACCACATTAGCCGCGGAAACTGGATTTCGATCCTGCTGGACGGGTCTGTTCCCTTTGAAGAGGTCTGCAGATGGCTGGATGAGAGCTTTCAGACCACGTCTTCCAGGAAAGGGATCCGGCAGAAAAACCAAAAGAAATTGGAGTCTTAACAGCATGTACAGATATATCGTTTTTGATGTGGAAACACCCAACCGGTATAACAACCGCATGAGTGCAATCGGGATCTCTGTGGTTGAAGACGGACGGATCACCGAGGAATACTTCTCGTATGTGAACCCGGAAGCTGTTTTTGATTATTTCAATATCCAATTGACTGGCATCAGCGAGAAGACAGTCGCCGATGCCCCCGCTTTTCCCGATTTGTGGGCAGAGATCGAACCAATCTTTTCATCCGGGATTCTCGTCGCCCACAATGCAGTGTTTGATTTGGGCGTATTGAAAAAGTGTCTGCAGGATTATGGCATCCCATGGAAGGAATCTGTTCGCTATTGCTGCACAGCAAGAATGGGACGCGTTCTGCTCCCTGAAATGAGGCACCGGCTCAATGATCTGTGTGATTACTATGGCATAGCGCTGGATCATCACAAAGCCGACAGCGACAGCCATGCCTGTGCGGAGATCCTGCTGCGATACTTCCACTCAGGGGCGGACGAACGGAAGTTTATCCGAACATACAAAATGGGGAAATAGGTTAAGAGCTGGAAGGATTATGCAGCAAAAGAACAACCTGACGCAATATGAAAAAATGACCCGCACGCCGATTCCCCGGCTGGTATTGAGACTGGCCGTTCCGGCTGTGATCTCGATGCTGGTCACAAATATCTATAATCTGGTCGACACGGCCTTCGTGGGACGTCTGGGCACCAGTGCCAGCGGCGCGGTTGGCATTGTGTTTGGCTTCATGTCGATCATCCAGGCCTTCGGATTCATGTTTGGCCAGGGTGCGGGCAGCATACTCTCCAGGGCACTGGGGAGAAAAGATAAAGAGAGCGCCTCTCTTCATGCCTCTGTCGGTTTTTTCTTATCGTTTTTGTGTGGTGCGCTTATCTGTGTGCTCGGTTTTGCATTCCTGGATGGCATCGTCTTTGGCCTCGGCAGCACCGGGACCATCGCCCCTTACGCAAAGATCTACATTTCTTATATCCTGATCTCAGCACCGTTTATGTGCTCCTGCCTGACCCTCAACAATCTTCTGCGCTACGAGGGAAAGGCATTCCTTGGAATGATCGGTCTAATGTCCGGTGCAATACTGAATATGGTGGGAGATCCGATTCTCATGTTCGGGCTGAACATGGGGATCGCGGGCGCAGGCTTGTCCACGGCGCTCAGTCAGATCATCAGCTGGGGCATTCTGGTATGGATGTTTCTCTCCGGAAAAACCGAGTCAGCGCTCCGGGTTCGTTATGCAGCCCAGGCTACGCCGGGGATTGCAGGCAACATTGCTGCCACCGGATTCCCAAGTCTGCTCAGGCAGATCCTCAACAGCATTACCACTGTGCTGTTAAACACGCAGTGTGCGGTGTACGGAGATGCAGCCGTGGCGGCAATGAGCATCGTTTCAAGGATCATCTTCTTTGCGTTCTCCGTCGCGCTGGGTGTCGGGCAGGGATTTCAGCCAGTTTCCGCCTTTAGCTATGGCGCTGGAAAGTATTCCCGCCTGCGTCAGGGTTTTCGTTTTGCCTGCCTGGCAGCAGAAGCGTTCATTATCGTCAGCTGTACGCTTTTGATTGTATTCTCCGGCGACCTGATCGGACTGTTTCGGGACGATCTGGAAGTCATCGCGATCGGCACAAGGGCCCTTCGTCTGCAGGCCCTTGCGACCATGGTTCTGCCTCCGTGCATGATGGTCGAAATGCTGTTCCAGAGCACCGGGCGGAGACTTGGCGCGAGCCTGCTCTCGGCACTGCGGAGCGGATTGTTCTTTATCCCTGCGCTGCTGATCCTTTCCGGGATCCGGGGTCTTGCGGGAATCCAGGAGGCACAGCCGGTGTCTCTGCTGCTCTCTGTGCCGCTGTTTGCAGTTTTTGCAATTCGGTTTTTCCGAACGCTTCCGAAAGAGGATGCACCTGCGGACCTGGAGTAACGCAGCTGCAGAAGCTTTTGAAGTGAAAATCCCCCACATATTTGTGGGGGATTATTTTGCGCCGAGAAGCGGTTGATCATATTGGTATAGAGTTTCGTTGATCACCATGACGTCAAACTGGTGCTGCCGGATGAAATACTCAACGATCACGTCCATCATCAGCGAATGGGAGAGACTCATCCCCGCCTTGTTCAGCAGGGACCGGGTTCCCTCCAGATCAAGCTCCAGTGCAACGGCAAGGGCCAGGGCAGTGGACTTGCTGGGCTTATAATGGTTGTTGCTTCGAAGCTTGGAAAAGACCTGCTTGGAAATGTTGGCGCGCTTATAGCACTGTGCGTCCGTCATCCCGCGTTCATCCACCAGCCGGAGGACGGCATCGGAAAAACTCTCATCCATGGCGCGCAGCTGATCCGCAAGGGAGGCGGCCGGCGCCTGAGAGTAGGAGGCTGTCGGCATTGGCGGCGGGGAGGGTCTGTGGAAGGGCCTCGGCAATTTCGCCGCTTTTGTCCGGGCGTCCTCCCGTGCTGTTGGCAGGTTGTTTGCAAATGCGTCCTCGTGCTCCTCGCAGTTGTTTTTCGCCTGGGGGCGCATCCCAATGGAAAAACGCTCGTTCAGAAAACGATCTACGCCCGAAGCCGTCTGCGGGTCAATCCGGTATAGCTTCCGGTCATAGACGACCAGCGTGATCTCCATCTCGTGGCGCTGGAGGAACCGGCGGATTTCATCCACCGCGATGCTCAGCGCTTCCTCCTTCGGAAAGCCGCAGGTGCCTGCCGCGATCAGCGGAAAGGCCACGGACTGAAAATCGTTCTCCGCCGCAATGCGCAGCGCGCTCTGATAGCAGTTGGAGAGGATTAGCCGCTCGTCGTGCTTTCCGTCCACCCAGACCGGGCCCGCGGTGTGGATGACCCATTTCGCCGGCAGATCATATCCCTTGGTGAGTGCGGATTGGCCCCAGCTCAGTGCGGGCAGTTTGTCGCAGACCTCGTGGAGCTTCGGGCCCGCCGCACGATGAATGGCGCGGTCTGCACCGCCGCCTCCGCTGTAAGCCGCATCCGTCGGGTTCACGATGGCGTCGCAGATTTGCCGGGTAATGTCACCGCTGATAATATGAAATGGCATGGCTGCGCTCCTTTCTGTGCTTTGTCTTATCATAACTTCACCCTTTGCAGATGTCAAGAAAGGGCGAAAAGGTCTCTTGCGAAGCGACCTGTTCCGATATTTTGAATGCTAAGATAAAGCCAGAAATCATGAAGGAGGTACTTACCATGACAAACAAGATCAAGCGCAACGACACCACCGAGCTGGTATTCATCCTGGACCGCAGCGGTTCCATGTGCGGCTTGGTGTCCGACACCATCGGCGGTTTTAACGCCATGCTGGACAAGCAGAAGGCGGAGCCTGGCACCTGCTATGTTACCACAGTGCTGTTCGACCATGAGATGACTACACTGCACGATCGGCTTCCCATTGCGGAGGTGCCCCTGCTGACGGAGCGAGACTATACGCCGCGGGGCAGCACTGCTCTCGTAGACGCAGTTGGACACACGATCCGCCACATCGCCCGCATCCACCGATACGCCAGACCGGAGGATGTGCCGACCAAGACGCTCTTCGTCATCACCACAGACGGCATGGAGAACGCCAGTCACCGCTATACCGCCGATCGGGTGCGGAAAATGGTGCAGCATGAGCAGGAGAAATACGGCTGGGAGTTTCTGTTCCTTGGTGCGAATCTGGATGCGGTGGAAACTGCCTCCCGCATCGGTATCCGCGCTGACCGCGCTGCCAACTACAACGCGGATGGCATGGGCACAGGCGTTCTGTACGAAAGCGTATCCAAAGCGGTTTCCCAGGTGCGTGCCTGCGCCCCGCTCGGCGCCAGTTGGCGGGAGGACGTTGACGCGGATTATGCCGTGCGTGGCAAGAAAAAGTAATTCCATAATCCTGCCCCGGAGCGGTTTTACTGCTCCGGGGCATCGTTTTGTTATTTTATTTGTCAATCATTTTTAAATACACATGGCATATCAAATAATCGTGTGCTATAATATTCAAAAATCTATTTGTCTGAATCAATTGCGGAGTATGCGACATGAAGGGAAAGAAGATTATCATCATCGGCTGTCCTGGCGCCGGGAAAAGCACCTTTGCCAGGAAGCTGCGGGATCTGACCGGATTGCCGGTTTTCTATCTGGATATGCTTTTTCACAATCCGGACAGGACTACGGTCGGCCGCGAGGAATTTGATAAAAGGCTCTATGTGATTCTAAAAAAGCAGGAATGGATCATTGACGGCAACTATTTGAGAACTCTGGCGCTCCGTTTCGAGACCTGTACGGATGTTTTCTTTTTTGATATTCCCGTGGAGCAGTGTCTTGCAAATGCGGCCGCGCGCGTCGGCCAAATTCGTGAAGACCTGCCTTGGGTGGAATCGGAGTTTGATGAAGATTTTCGACAGTATATTCTTGATTTTCCCAGGGATCAACTGCCAAAGATCTATGAATTGATTGGGCAGTACCACAGCTCACGCAGCATCACAGTTTTCCGCTCAAGAGACGAAGCGGATGCATGGCTTTCCTGTTTACAGCATCAATTAACAAAATGAATTGAGGGAGAAAAGATGATTCGAAATGCCATCCTGATCATAGCACTGGCGCTGGTTCTCTGTGGCTGTTCCGGAAGCAGATCCGGCAGCGGAATGGAATATGAACTGCAATCGGTTCACAGAGTCAACGGCAGACAGGGTGTCTGCGTGGAAGGGGACTACTACTGGGTCAGCGGCTCCACGACCCTGACGAAGTACGACCGCGATTGGAATGTAGTTGCGGAGAATACAGATCCCTTCAAGGGCTATGATTTGGAAGTCAACCACATCGGTGACATTGACGTCTATCAAAACGAGCTCTATCTGGGCGTGGAGTACTTCATGGACGGCGAGGGGAAGAACATCCAGGTTGCTGTCTATGACGGCGATACGCTGGAGTTGAAGCGGGTCTTCCCGTTCCGCGCGGACACCGGACAGCTGGAGTGCAGCGGCATCGCGGTGGATCCCGATTCGCAAACGGTCTATATGTCCTCGTGGATCGATGACGAATCCAGCAGCTATCTGTACATGTATGACCTTTCGACGGGCGATTACAAAGGGAAACTCCGGATGGATCCGGTGCCCGCCTGGCTGCAGGGCGTTGCGTACTATGACGGAAATCTGTACGTGACCAGCGATGACGGCGACGCGGATGACGACGCGCCGGATCACATGTATCGCGTGGATGCCAATACCGGCGCCGTGGTTCTGGAGAAGACCTTTGACGATGTGACCCGTCAGGGTGAGATCGAAGGCCTGACCTTCGATGCCGAGAGAGGGGAATTTCTCCTTCTGTACAATCGCGGCGCTCGAATCATTGCCGGCATGCCGAGCGGGTTCTATGACGGATATGATGAGGAGATCCACGAGGTGTTTGTCTATCGCATGACCTGAGAATACCACTATAACGCTTAAATCCCACACTTTGTCTGCACAGAGCGTGGGATTTTTATGTTATTGCGTTTGATACTGCTTTGTCAGGCGCTCCGCTTCCTCGCGCATCTGCTGTACCACGTCATCCGGGGCGGTGATGCGGACGCCTTCGCCCAGGGCAAAGATCCAGCCAAGGAAATGGCGGCTGGGCACCACGGTCACCTGGGCGGTGAAGCGATCTTGTCCCAGCGGGCTCACGGTGATGTCTCTTCCGAAGCGATCAATAATCGTGCCCACCATGGCGTTTTCGCCTTCGATGGTCACGGTGCGCTCCTCGCCGCCGAACATACCGAAGATGCTTTTGGAGTATTTGGCGGTATCGAAATCCTGAAAGGCCTGCCGTCCTTCGCGTTTATCATCCGCCACAGAGAGCTTCAGCATCTTGTCCACCCGGTAGTGCTTGATGATCTGGTCGGCAGCATCATAGCCCACCAGATAGTAGTATTCATCGTCCCACATGAGACTCCAGGGGCTGACCTGATACCAGGCGCCGCCGTGCCGCAGCTCCGGTTCTTTCGTAACATTCCAGTTGAAGTACTGGAACCGAACCTGCCGGTTGGAGCCGATGGCCTCGTGGAGCTGGTCGACGGTGTAGTAAATGCTTTCGTTCATGCTCTTCACGCGACCGGAGATCAGCACCTGACGGTGGAGGTGGGTGGCGTCGTATTTGCTGACGAGCCCTTCCAGCTTCTTGATCAAATCTCTGGATTTGTTCACCGAAATGAATTTCGCGCTCTGCACTGAGTCCACCAACAGCTTCAGTTCCGGCAACTGGAATTCCCGGTCACCGATGTGGTAATACACATTCCGCTCCCGCCGCTCTGAAATGATATCATAGCCGTAGTCCTTCAGCGCCTGCAGATCGGTGTACAGTGTCTTGCGCTCCACGATCACCTGATACTCTTTCAGCCGTTCGATGATTTCCTCCTGGGTCAGCGCGTGGCTGTCATCGGTCTCCCGTGACAGGATCTGCGCCAGATACAGCATTTTCAGCTTCTGATTCTCTCCCTTTGCCATGATAGACCTCCAATTCATTTTTATCATTTTACCACGATCTTCTGCATAAAGAAAGACAAAAAGAAGTTCCGAGTACAATTTTTTGTACTCGGTTTTTGTATAATGGAGACATCAGAACCGGAAAAGGAGGCCAGCGAAATGCAGAAGCAGGAACCGGATGTGGAAAAAATCATGGGAGAGATCTCCGAAAAGCTGAAGAAGCTTGACGGAGACCCGGAGTGGAAGCAGAAAATCTCCAACATAGTACGTCGGATCATACTGGAATACACCGCCTGAACAGAGAAAGGAAGGTCATCATGGAGAGAAAAAACGATCAGAAAACCGAACGGCTCCTGCAGGAGCTTTCCGAGAAAATGGACGCCCTCTACGAAGAACAGACCTGCCGTATGGGTGTCATCCAGTCGGTGCAGATGCTACTGGAGCGGACTGCGTAAAACGGAGGATTTCATAGAGAAAGCCCCTCTGACTTCGGTCAAAGGGGCTGGTTTTTATGATTTTGGATTACAGCAGCTTGATCCCGGCGTTCTTGCAGGTCTCCAGCGTCTCGGCGTCCCAGACGGAGGACTGCACCTCACCGATGTGGGCCTTGCCAAGCAGCAGCATGGAAAGACGGCTTTGGCCGATGCCGCCGCCGATGGTCTGGGGCAGCTCACCGTTCAGGAGCATCTTGTGATAGGTGCGCTCCCGGCGGTCATCGCAGCCGGAGAGGGTCAGCTGTTTGTCAAGAGTCTCGGGATCGACTCGGATGCCCATGGAGGAGAGCTCGAAAGCGCAGCCCAGCAGGTCATCCCAGTAGAGCAGATCGCCGTTCAGATTCCAGTCATCGTAGTCGGGGGAGCGTCCGTCGTGCTTCTGTCCGGACTTCATGGCGCCGCCGATGCCGATCAGGAACACGGTGGGGTGTTCTTTCAAAATGGCATTTTCCCGCTCCTTGGGCGTTTTCTCCGGCCAACGATCCTCCAGCTCCTGGGCGGTGATGAAGGTGACCGTAGAACTCAGCTCCGGCAGCTGCTGCAGCTGCGGATAAATGGCTCTGAGGGTGCGCTGGGTCTCGGAGACCGCGGCTGCGATGTCCATAACGGTGCTCTTGAGATAATCCAGGTTCCGGTCTTTCATCTCGATGACCTTCTCCCAGTCCCACTGATCCACGTAGACCGAGTGGAGGTTGTCCAGCACATCCTCGTCCCGGCGAATGGCGTTCATGTCGGTATAAAGACCCTTCCCGGGGTAGAAATCATAGAGATGCAGGGCCATGCGCTTCCACTTTGCCAGAGACTGCACCACCTGGGCATCCCGGCCGATGTTGGGAATATCGAAGGAAACCGGCCGCTCATAGCCGTTCAGATTGTCGTTCAGACCTGTGCGCTCCTCCACAAACAGCGGCGCGGAGACACGATAGAGATTCAGATTGGCGGCCAGCTGGTCTTCAAACAGACGCTTTAACAGGCCGATGGCTTTCTGGGTGTCATAGGTGTTCAGGAGGCTCCGGTAGCCCGCAGGGACAATGGTGTTCATTTGGATTCCTCGCTTTCAGTCAGGATGCCGACGATCTTGTGATAAATGGATTCTGCGTCGGCGCGGAAGGTGTTCTCCATGGTACCCGCAGCCTGTTCATTGGCAGCCAGGAGCCGCAGCTCCAGAATCGGGCTGACGCCGTCAGAGACCGAGAGATGCACGGTGCACAATCCGTCATCATCCAAACTGTGCTCGGCGGTGATCAGAGCCGCTCTGCGCATCTGCGCTGCCAGCGGAGCGGTCAGCTTCAGCGCCTTGGTGCGGACGGAGTAGGGAATGCTGCTGCCCACGGCCTCCACATTCTGACGGCCGAGATCCGTGATCTGATACTTCCGATCCTGCTCCGTGATCTGGCCGCTCTCGGTGAGCTCCGCCAGACAGTCGGAGTAGTCGAAATAGCCGATGCCGTCATCGCAGAAAACCAGCTCCGACAGCTTCAGCTCATCCACCGGGGCCGGGAGCTCGTTGAGCACAAACAGAATCAGGATTTTGATATCCAGTTTTTCGTGGATAAAACCGAATCGTTCCATGGTGATTCCTCACTTTAATACGATGTATCATTATAGCGCATCCAGCGCCCAACGTCAACCGATGCTGCCGGTTTTTTCCAAGAAAACTGCACATTTGCGCCGCATCCGCATAGACTGTAGGGAAGCGTGCTTCAAATCTTCCGAGGGAGGTCATTTTATGCCAGACAGAATCGTACCCGGCCCGGTGGAGGCCGACGCCGCCATTCGGGAAGCGGTCTGTGCGCACACGAGAAAGGTATTCGACGGCTGCCGTGATAAGGACTGCGTGGAGGATCTTCGCCTGTATCCCACGCTGTCCTCTCAGGCGCTGATCGATACCGCCTTCAGTCTTCGTCCGAGAACGGCGGATCTGCTTTATGCCCAAGTTGATGTTCAGGAGATCACCTTCAACCGTGGATATTACACCGTGGATGTGACTTATTTCTACCGGATCCAGGGTGAGACTTATCCGGGCGGGGAAACGGTCACCGGGCTTTCCGTATTCAATAAGCGGGTGATGCTCTTCGGCAGCGAGGCCAGCGCCAAGGTCTTCACTTCCTCGGATACGGAGCGAATCGTGGACGCCGGATTGCCCATCGGCGTGGTGGAGGCGGTGGATCCCATCAATCTGCACATGAAGGTGGTAGAAAACGAGCCGCCCTCCGAGGAACGGGCCGAGGTGCAGATCCCGGACTGGATCCTGGAGACCTTCGGAGAGGAACTGGTGATGACCGACCAGCCCAGAAATGTCTACGTGACTGTGGGACAGTTTTCCATCATCCGGCTGGAACGGGATACCCAGCTGCTGCTCCCGGCCTACGATTACTGTGTCCCGGAGAAGGAATGCGAGGCCACCACGGAGGACGATCCCTGTGCCATGTTCAGCCGGATCGAGTTCCCCATGGATGAGTTTTTCCCGCCGGACACCGTCGTGGAGGAAGAAAACTACCGCAGCCTTCGATAATCGAAAGCACCGCCGGGGAAGGCGGTGCTTTTTCCTGTGGACAGGTTCTAAACCGGCTGCCGGTTCCATATGCTGTTGCGAACCAATGAGGGAGGCGGGCCAGTGAAACTGCCAAATGAACTGATGAATATCCTGCCGCCGGAGCTGCTGCCTGCGCTGCAGACGGCAAAGATTGATCATCCGGAGGAGATGCGGCTTCGCATCAACCGGAGGCTCACCGTGGTGTCAGCGAAGCAGACGGTAACGCTGGACAGCCCGGAGATCACGGCGCAGCATCTGGACCATCTTCTGGAGCGCGCCTCCGGCTGCTCCGTTCATGTGTGTGGAGAGTTGCTGCGGCAGGGATATCTGCACACGGCATCCGGCTGTCGGATCGGCTTTTGCGGCACCGTGGCCGGGGATGGTACGGTTCTGCGCGCATTGACCTCTGCCAATATCCGCATTCCGCACGCGATCCCCGACTGTGCCAGGGGGATTGCGGATCAGATGCTCCGGGAAGGCGTGGAGAATCTGCTGATCCTGTCTCCGCCCGGCTGCGGCAAGACTACGCTGCTGCGGGATCTGATACGTCTGCTTTCTGCGTCGGGCTTTCGAATCTCGGTTGCGGACGAGCGGGGAGAGGTGGCAGGGCAGAGCGGCAGAAAACCCGGCTTCGATCTGGGTCCGAACACTGACGTGATGACCGGCGGCAGCAAGGCGGAAACCGCCATGATGCTGCTGCGCTCCATGAATCCACAGATCCTCGCCTTTGATGAGATCACTTCGCCCCGGGATCTGGCGGTGATCCGGCAGGCGGTCGGCTGCGGCGTCACGCTTCTGGCTACTGCGCACGCAGAGAGCAGAGCTCTGATGAAAAGCCGCCCTCTCTATCGGGAACTGTTGAATAGTCATATCTTCCGCAAGGCGCTCTGGATTCGACTGGAACAGGGCGAGCGATGCTATGAAATGGAGCGGCTGTGATGCTGCGATTGTTGGGCGGCGTGCTGCTGCTGGCATCAGCTTTCTGGCTTGGGAGACATGCCTCCTTGCGGCTCCGTCAGAGACCGAGGCAGCTGCGGAGCCTGATCGACGCACTGGAGATCCTGCACGCGGACATTTCTGCGCTGACACCATTGTCAGAGGCGATGCTCCGTGCCAGTGGCGTGAAAGGCTGCGGTGGAGCGTTTCTGAAACGGATCGCGTGCAGACTGGAACAGGAAAACCGGATGCTGGATGAAATCTGGGCTGAGGAATTACAGAGTATGCCCCTCCGGTTACAGGAGCGGGAAAGCCTGTCTGTTTTGGGAGCGCACCTTGGAAAGTATGACACTGCCACCCAGCTGCGGGCGCTGGAGCGGTGCATTTGTGACTTGAAACGATGGGAACAGGAAGCGACGGAGAAAACCAGAGCGGAGGCAGGACTGTGGCTTCGACTGATTGGAGTAGCCGGTGTGCTGCTTCTGATCGTGCTCTGGTGAGAGGAGGAACCATGGAAGTTGATCTGATTTTCCGCATTGCGGCGGTGGGGATCCTGGTCGCTGTGCTGAATTTACTGCTCAGTCGTGCTGGCAGGGACGAACAGGCCCTCATGACCACGCTGGCGGGGCTTGTGGTGGTGCTGGTGCTGGTGATCCAGAAAATCAGCGACCTCTTCGGCCTGATCAAGAGCCTCTTTTCCTTCTGATGCATGGAGCTCGTTTTGAAGGCGATCCTGCTGGCTTTGACCGCGGGACTTGCTGCCTCCGCACTGCAAAAGTCCGCTCCGGTATTTCCGCTGGTTTTGGGGCTGACCGCTTGTGCTACGATTCTGCTGCTGACCGTGGAACTGACCTCTCCGATTATTTCGTTTTTTCACCGGGCGGGAGAGGTCATACCGCTCTCCGGCATTTACCTGACGCCCATGTGGAAGTGTCTCGCAATCGGTGTCCTGGAACGGATCGGAACCGCTCTCTGCAAAGATGCCGGACAAGCTTCCGCCGCAGAGGCCATTCGACTGGCGGCTACCACGGCTGCACTGTATGCTACCCTCCCGTTGCTGGAGGAGTTTCTTTCGCTGTTGGAAAAGCTGCTCTGATGCTTTTGTTGTTCTTTTGTATCGTTCTTGTTTTCTCCGTTTCGGCACACGCGGTGGGGCTGCAGCCGGAGGACTTCGGCGCGGATCAGGTGGCGGCAGCGCTGCCGGATGCCGCTGTAGATGCCTTTGGAACCCTTTCGGTTTCCGAAGCCGCCGATCTGCCCGCCAGATTGGAGCAGCTCTGGGCGTTCCTTACCGGGCAGGGACAGGATGTGTTCTTTTCTGCGATGCGAAGTGCCGGAGCGATCCTGCTGATCACATTCCTCACTGCATTGTGCGGTGTGTTCACGGCATCCAAATGGGTTTCTCTCTGTGGCATGATCTCTCTTTCTGTCCTGAGCCTGGAGCATGTGAGCTCCTGCCTGCGGGTGGGATTGGAGGCGTTGGAGCAGCTGAACAGCTTTTCCATGGTGTTGCTGCCGTGTTTGAGCACTGCGTCCTTCGTCAGCGGCGCTGTGACCTCGGCCGGTGTGAAGTATGGCGCATCCATGCTGTTTTTCGATGGGATCATCGGGGTGATGCTGAAATTTGCAGTTCCGATCCTGTACGGATATCTGGCAGTGATGCTCTCCGCAAGAATGACGGACAATCCTATGCTCCAAAGCATGACCAATCTTCTTCGTCAGGGCATGAAATGGGTGCTGATTTTGATCTCCGTATGTTTTACGCTGTATCTCTCCATCACCGGGCTGCTGGCCTCCACTGCGGACGCCGCAGCCGCCAAGACTGCGAAAACAGTGCTGTCCTCGGCGCTCCCGGTGGTGGGCAGCATTTTGTCAGACGCCTCGGCAGCTTTGTTGGGCGGGGCCGCCATGGTGCGAAACGGCGTCGGCGTGATCGGTTTATTGGCGGTTCTGGCGCTGTGTGTGACGCCTTATCTGACGCTTGGAGTGCACTATCTTCTCTATCGTGCCGCCGCGATCCTGGCGCAG
The DNA here is from genome assembly GCA_900317905.1 of uncultured Eubacteriales bacterium. Classification (GTDB taxonomy): domain Bacteria; phylum Bacillota; class Clostridia; order Oscillospirales; family Oscillospiraceae; genus CAG-103. Next base: position 157,910 of record ONIN01000001.1, read on the forward strand.
TCCTATTGCGGAAAGTCCGCAGGAAGCGTGCTGGACGGCTTTGGAGATGTGTTCGCGTTTCTGCTGGGCATGGTTGGCACGGCGTCGCTGATCCTGTTCGTTTCGGTGATCTCCATGATGAAGGCGGTTGGGGTTGGATGAGAGCGTTTTTGTTATCCGTGATCGGCATTGCGCTGATGGAGCTGCTGCTGTCTGCCTGCGTTGGAAGCGAATCCATGAAAAGCATGGTCCATCTTCTGTGCGGCACCGCCATGGCGGTGTTGGTGCTGAGCAGGATGATTGGATTCGATTACGCCAGCTACGCGGCGGCAATCAACAGAACGAACGGGTCTCAGCTTTGGAGTGCCGAGTTCGCGGCAGAAAGCGGCCAGCAGCTGAATCGGCGGCTCATAGAAGACCGCTGTCGCGCATATATTCTGGACAAGGCGGCAGGGATGGATGTTTTGCTTTCCGATGCCGCTGTTACCCTTGTCTGGAGTACGGACGGGTACTGGTATCCCACGGCTGCGACGCTGGTTTCTGCTGCTGGACAGGGGAGGAGCGAGGCGTTGGAGCGAATGCTGGAGAGCGACTTCGGCATCCCGCCGGATCAGGTTGAATGGAGGGAGGCGGACAGCGATTAAAATCGAATGGAAGCATTGGCTGGAACGGATGAAATCCTATCGTTATCCGCTTCTGATCCTGCTGGCGGGGCTGCTTCTTCTCCTGACTCCCGGGAAACAAAAGACAGTGGCGGAACCGGAAGCCGTGCCGGAATGCTCAGCAGAATCGGAGCAGCAGCGGCTGGAGAAGATTTTGGAGCAGATCGACGGCGTGGGCGCGGCATCGGTGCTGCTGTCCTATCGAACCTCAGCGGAGACGGAATACCTCTCGGATGATGACGGCACTGTGATCCTCTCTGCCGGCAGCGGCACGCAGACGGCTGTGGTTCGTCGGACGATCCAGCCAGCATTTCAGGGGGCGGTTGTCGTCTGCAGCGGCGGTGGAGACGCTGCGGTAAAGCTTCGTGTTGTAGAAGCGGTGTCAAAATTCACTGGTCTGGGTGCGGGAGCAATCTCCGTGTTCCCGCTGAAGACCGGAAACTGATTTGGAGGGATGGAACTTGAAACAGCATTGGAAGCGCAATCTCACGATCCTGACGGTGGTGCTCTTCGTGGCGGCGGCGGTCTATTTCAACTGGTCTTATAACAACCGCTTCGGCACGGCGGACACGGAGCGGGTTCTGGCAGAGGACGAGGCAATGGCAGAGGCTATGGCGCAGGAGACGGCGGCACCGGTATCAGACTATTTCTCTGAGGCCAGACTCACCCGCCAGCAGACCCGGGACGAGGCCATGCGCCTTCTGGAAAACGCCGTGGAGGCCGACGGTGCCAGCCAGGAGACCATCGACAGCGTCATGACCGCCATCTCCGCCATGGCCCAGGAATCTGTGACGGAAACCCAGATTGAAAACATCCTGCTTTCGAAAGGATACGCCGACTGCGTGGCTACCGTCACGGCAGAGGGGGTATCCGTCGCGGTTCCGGCACCGGAGGAGGGACTCACCGCTGAACAGGTGGCAGCCATCACTGACGCCGTCACCGCTGACACGGAATATACTGCCAGTCAGCTGAAGGTGGTGGAGGTCAAAACTGTGAATTGACACGGTTTTTTGAATTTTAGGCTTTCTTTTTCTCGCCTCCTGTGGTAAACTATACGGAGTAAATTTACAGGAGGAATCCATATGCCTGAGAATTATATTACCGCCCAGGACGAAAAGGGCACCATTCATATTTCCGAGGACGTAGTGCTGTCCATGGTGAAATCCGCCATCGCGGAGGTGGACGGTGTTGCGGGTCTTGCCACCAGCGCCGGCAGCGAGCTTGCCGATCTGCTGGGCATCAAGTCTGCCACCAAGGGCATCAAAGTCCAGATCATCGACGGGGTCCTGAACATCGACACCATCATCACCGTGCGCTACGGCTGCAATACCGTCGCCGTGGCCGAAGCCGTGCAGAATGCCGTCTCTGCAGCCGTGAAGGATATGACCGGCATGGGCAAGCCCGTTGTGAACGTCCACATTTCCGGTGTGGCTTTCGAAAAATAAGGAGCAGCGAATGACTAGACGAGCAGCACGAGAGATCGCCGTTCAGCTCTGCTTTGGAGCACTCTTCACCGACGCCGCGCCGGAATCGGCTGTATCGGATCTGTTTGATCCGGAGTATTTCTCCACCCTGTCGGCAGAGAATGAATTCTTCGATCAGAAGCCCGATGAACAGCAGCGGGCGTATATTCTCCAGCTGGTTTCTCTGGTGCGTGAGCACCGGGAGGAGCTGGACGAGGCGATCCGGAAATATGCCAAGGGCTGGAAGCTGGAGCGCATCTCCCGCATTGCGGCGACGGTGCTCCGCTGTGCCATGGCGGAGATCCTCTATATGGACGACATTCCCAGCGCGGTCACCATCAACGAGGCCGTGGAGCTGGCAAAGGGCTATGAAGAGCCGGAGACCGTTGCCTTCATCAACGGCATCCTCGGCAGCTTTGTGCGGGGAGACGCGGTCGAATGAACCCGACCGTCCTCACCGTCAGCCAGCTGAATGCACACATCAAGCAACTCCTCGACGGCGATCCGCTGTTGGGGAGCGTTGCTGTACGCGGAGAATTATCGAATTATAAGATCTATCCCTCGGGCCACCACTATTTTACCCTGAAAGACGCCGAGTGCAGCGTCCGCTGCGTTATGTTCAAGGGAAATGCCAGCCGTCTTAGATTTCGGCCGGAGAGCGGCATGGGCGTCACCGCAGTGGGCAGCGTCAGCGTCTATCCCAGAGACGGCGCCTACCAGCTCTACTGCAACACGCTGATCCCCACCGGTGTGGGTGATCTGCAGATGGCCTATGAGCAGCTCAAGGAGCAGCTTCAGAAGGAAGGGCTTTTTGATCCGTCCCACAAGAAGCCACTGCCCCAGATGCCGAAGCGGATCGCGGTGATCACATCCTCTGCCGGTGCCGCCGTTCGGGACATCATCCGCGTCCTCGGTAAGCGCTGGCCCATGAGCGAAGTGGTACTTCTTCCGGTGCGGGTGCAGGGGGTGGAGGCTCCGGCGGAGATCGTCGGCGCCATCCGCTATGCCAACCGCTGGAAGGTGGGCGACCTGATCATCACCGGTCGCGGCGGCGGCTCCATGGAGGATCTCTGGGCATTCAACGATGAGCGCGTAGCAAGAGCAATTTACGAATCTGAGCTGCCGGTGATCTCTGCCGTGGGGCACGAGCCGGATGTAACGATCTCCGATTTTGTGGCGGACTTAAGGGCTGCGACTCCGTCCAACGCGGCGGAGCTGGCGGTGCCCGATCAAAACGATGTGCGGGACATGCTGGGCGCCACGGAGATTCGACTCTCTCAGGCCATGCAGCGGCAGACCCGCGAGCGAAGGGCGAAGCTGCAGGATCTCGCCGGCCGAAAGGTGCTCTCCAGCCCGACGGCCTATCTGGATTTGAAACGCATGGAGCTGGATCACAGAACCGCAAGATTGACCGCTGCGGAGGATCGCTGGCTTTCGGCGCGCAGGCAGCAGTTTGCCGGAATGGCAGCAGCGCTGGACGCCATGAGCCCGCTGAAGGTGCTTGCCCGCGGATATACCATGGCGTCAAAGCCCGACGGGAAGCTGGTTCGGTCGATTCACGATGCGAAACCCGGCGATGCATTACAATTACGATTATCCGACGGTACGCTTCCTTGTATCGTGCAGGAAGGAGCAGAATAAATGGCACAAAAGAAACTGAGCTTCGAACAGGCCATGGAGCGGCTGGATGAGATCGTCCGGCAGCTGGAGCACGGCGATGTGCCGCTGGATGCTTCTCTGGCATTGTTTGAAGAGGGATCGAAGCTGATCGCCCAGTGCAGCAAGCAGCTGGATGAGGCGGAGCAGAAGGTCGTCATGCTGAAAAAGGGCCCTGACGGCGCACCGCAGGAGCTGCCCTTTGATACGGAGGAACGCTGATGGATTTTCAGAAGGAATATAATCAGAAAAAGACCATGGTGGACGCTGCGCTGGAGCGGTATTTCAACGATCCGGCAAAGCCCTATGCCAGACTGACGGAATCCATGCACTACAGCCTCACCGCCGGCGGCAAGCGTCTGCGCCCGGTCCTGGTGCTCTCGTTCTGCGAGGCCTGCGGAGGGGACGTGGAAGCCGCCCTTCCCGTGGCCTGCGCCCTGGAAATGGTGCATACCTATTCACTGATCCACGACGATCTGCCCTGTATGGACAACGACGATCTTCGAAGAGGCAAGCCCACGAACCATGTGATCTATGGTGAGTGCACTGCAACTCTCGCCGGTGATGCACTCCAGGCAGAGGCCTTCCGTACCATTCTGGAAAGCAAACTTCCGGTTGCAGCAAAAGCTGAGTGCGCCAGACTGCTGGCCGAGGCTGCCGGAATCGACGGCATCTGCGGCGGACAGCAGCTGGATATGGAAGGGGACGGCAAGCAGCTGACCCGTGAGCAGCTGATCGATATCCATACCCGGAAAACCGCCGCCATGATCCGGGCTGCCTGCCTTATGGGCATCGCCTGCGGAAATGGCAGCGATCGGCAGATCAACGCCGCTGAGACTTACGCTCAGGCTGTTGGTCTCGCGTTCCAGATCCGGGATGATATGCTGGATGTCATCAGCACCGATGCGGAGCTTGGTAAGCCCATCGGTTCTGACGCCCAGGAGGGGAAAACCACCTTCATGTCGCTGCTGGGACAAGCTGCCTGCGAGCAGGAGATCCACGATCTGACGGAACAGGCGGTTCAGGCAGTTGCGGCCGATTTCTCAAACGCCGCATTCCTGCAGGCTTTGGCCCGCTCGCTGGAAACCCGCAGAAACTGATTTCATAATAACGTTAGAATTTAATCAACGGAAAAAGCGCCGACTTCTCTTGTAAAGTCCGGCGCTTTTTGTTATAGTATATACTGTATAAATATCAATAATTTTCAAGAGGGATATTCCATTGAATCTATTAGATCGAATTCATTCACCTGCGGATGTGAAAGCGCTGCCGGAGCAGCAGATTCCCCAGCTATGTCGGGAGCTGCGGGCCTTCCTTGTAGAGAACGTCTCCAAGACCGGCGGGCACCTTGCTTCCAACCTGGGTGTGGTGGAGCTCACCGTTGCCATTCACAGGGTTTATGATACTTCCATAGACCGCCTGCTTTTCGACGTGGGCCATCAGAGCTATATTCACAAGATTCTGACCGGCAGGAAAGATCAGTTTTCCACCCTGCGGCAGTATGGCGGCATTGCAGGTTTCCCGAAGCCGAAGGAGAGCATCCATGACGCCTTTGTAGCGGGGCATTCCTCCACGTCGATTTCCGCGGCGCTGGGTATGGCCCATGCCCGCTCCATTAGCGGAGAGAACTATGACGTTCTCGCCGTGATCGGGGACGGCGCCCTCACCGGCGGTCTGGCCTATGAGGGTCTCTGCAATGCCGGCCAGAGCGGCGAGCCTCTGGTGATCATCCTGAATGACAACGGCATGTCCATTCATAAAAATGTCGGCGGTATGGCTACGCTACTGTCCAAGCAGCGGGTCAAGCCAGGCTATCTGCGCTTCAAGCAGTTTTACCGGGATACCATCGGCAAGGTCACGCCGCTGTATAACGCCCTGCACGCTGTGAAGGAAAACGTGAAGGATTCTGTTCTGCCGGACAACATGTTCGACGACATGGGCTTCTACTATATCGGGCCGGTGGACGGCCACGATGAGCCGGAGCTGGAGCGGATCCTCCGCTGGGCCAAGGACATCCGACAGCCGGTGCTGCTGCATGTGGTTACCCAGAAGGGCCATGGAGTCAGCTATACCGAGCGGGAGCCGGAGAAGTTCCACGGAGTCGGCCCCTTCGATCCGAAAACCGGTGCGCTGCCGCCGGCAAAGCCCTGCTTTTCCGATGCCGCCAGCCGGACGCTGCTGAATCTGGCCGAGGATCATCCGGGGTTGGTGACCATCACCGCCGCTATGGCCAGCGGTACCGGTCTGGAGGAATTTGCAAAGCGTTATCCGGAGCGGTTCTTCGATGTGGGCATTGCGGAAGAACACGCGGTCACCATGGCTTCTGCCATGGCGAAGCAGGGACTGACGCCGGTGTTTGCGGTTTACTCCAGCTTCCTGCAGCGGGCATATGACATGCTGATCCACGATACCTCGCTGCAGAATCTCCATGTGGTGTTCTGCGTGGACCGCGCCGGCATCGTCGGAAACGACGGCGATACCCATAACGGCTGCTTTGACATTGCTTATCTGGGCTCCGTCCCGGGCATGACCATTTTGGCCCCTGCCAACTTTGCGGAGCTGGAGATCATGCTGCGGCGTGCGGTTGCAGAGCTGACCGGTCCTGTAGCGGTGCGCTATCCCAGAGGCGGCGAAGGCGCCTATCAGGAGGCCCATGGGGAGTCTGCGGTTTGCCTGCGGGAGGGTACTGACCTTACTGTTGTCTCCTATGGCATCAACATCAACGATGCCCTGGAAGGCGCGGAAAAGCTGGATTCTGAGGGAATCTCCGCCGAGGTGTTCAAGCTTGGAATGATCCATCCTTTGGACGCGCAGCCGATTTTGGATTCCTTGAAGAAAACCGGACGCCTTCTGGTATTGGAAGAAACCTGCCGCAGCGGCTGTGTGGGTGAGTCGCTCCTTGCCCAGGCGGAGCTGAATGGCATCTGCCTTGATAATATGAAATTGTTGAATCTGGACACCGGCATCGTTCCCCACGGGGATGTCAAGACGCTGCGCCGGGTCTGTGGACTGGACGCGGACGCGGTTGTGCGTGCCGCCCGGGAGATGCTGAAGGAGCAGAAAGCTTGAAAAAAGTAAGATTGGATCAGCTGGTGTTCGATCTCGGTCTAACCGAGAGCCGGGAGCGGGCCAAAACCACCATCATGGCGGGTCTGGTCTATGTAGACGGCCAGAAGGTAGATAAACCCGGCACCCAGGTTGCACCGGATGCCGGTGTGGAAGTGCGCGGCAACGCGCTGCCCTATGTGAGCCGCGGCGGATTCAAACTGGAAAAGGCCCTGCAGGTTTTCCCGGTGGACGTGACTGGGCTGCACTGCATCGACTGCGGTGCCTCCACCGGCGGATTTACCGATGTGCTGCTGCAAAACGGCGCGGAAAAGGTCTACGCCGTGGATGTGGGCTACGGACAGCTGGCATGGAGCCTTCGCAACGATCCGAGAGTGATCTCCATGGAGCGCACCAACGTTCGGTACCTGACGCCGGAGCAGATCCCGGAGCCACTGGATCTGGCGGTAATGGATTTGTCCTTTATTTCACTGAGGCTGATTCTCCCGGCGGTCTATCCGCTTTTGAAGGACGATGCGGCGGTGGTGTGTCTCATCAAGCCGCAGTTTGAAGCCGGCAGGGAAGAGGTCGGCAAAAAGGGCGTGGTGCGGGATCCCCAGGTGCATCTCCATGTGCTGGAACGATTTCTGGAGTTTGTGCCGGAGATTGGATTCTCCGTTCAGGGTCTTGATTTCTCGCCCATTCGCGGGCCGGAGGGGAACATCGAGTATCTCGGCTATCTCCGAAAGGGAACCTATCCCGCTTTGGACTTTGATCTTGACGCCATCGTGGCGCAGTCGCATAACAGTCTGAATCACAGGTGATGATTATGAACAACCATATCGTCCTGGCCGCCAATCTGTTTCGGGATGAGAATTATCAGCACGCGAAATCGATCTATGCGCTTCTGACGAGCGCGGGTTATGAGGTGTTGCTCTCCCCGGTGTTCCTGCCCTGCTGGGAAGCAGAGCTTCTGGCAGGGATCAAGTGCACTCCGCTGGAGGAAGCGGTGCAGGGAGCGAGCTTGGTGGTCGTCCTCGGCGGCGACGGCACGATCCTGTACGCCGCCGGCGTGGTACGGGGGAAGGAGCTTCCCATCGTCGGCATCAACCTCGGCAGCAAGGGCTTCCTGGCCGGTTTGGAGGAAGACGAGACCGAGCAGCTTCTGGCCATCGCCTCCGGCAAACGGAACATCAGCCGAAGAATGATGCTGGATGTGTCGCTGCATCGAAACGGGAAGGTCGTGTTTGAGCAGTGTGTACTGAACGACGTCGTCATTCACGGCGCCCGGGTGGACTGCATCGGCATTCTGGCGAAGTGTGACGGCGTCCCGGTGACGGACTTTTCTGGTGACGGCATCATTGTATCGACTCCCACAGGCTCCACGGCCTACTCCATGTCCGCCGGCGGCCCGCTGGTGGAGCCGGACAATGAGAACATCATCCTCACGCCGATCTGCGCCCACAGCATGACGGGGCGATCTTTTGTGCTGCTGCCCAGCCGTACCGTCACCATCGAGCCGGAGCGGATCCATGACCGCCCCGCGGTTTTGGTGGCCGATGGGGGAGAGCCGGTCTCTCTCATGGGCGGTGACTGCGTTATGATCAAAAAATCCGATTCCGTGACCTTACTGGCAGAAACCGGCGCAAAGAGCTTTTACGACCGTGCCTATGAAAAACTCACGGGCAGATATTAAGAAGAAGAGGAAACGAGAATGAAATCCAACCGACAGAATCTCATCTTGTCCCTGATCTCCAAACAGGAAATTGAAACCCAGAATCAGCTTCTGGAGGCCCTCCAGAACTGCGGCGTCAAGACCACCCAGGCCACACTGTCCCGGGATATTAAGGAACTGCACCTGATCAAAACCCTTTCCGCTGACGGGAAGTATCGGTATGCAACCCCCACCAGCGAGGAGCAGCCGCGGTATGATGACCGCCTTCGGAAGATCTTCCGGGAGAGCGTCACCTCCTACGCGGCGGCCCAGAATCTCGTCGTGCTGAAAACTCTGCCGGGATTGGCATCCGGTGCCGCCTCCACCTTGGACGGTATGGATTATCCGGATCTGGTAGGCACTCTGGCGGGGGATGACACGGTGCTGCTGGTGATGCAGAACAATGTTGCCGCTGAGGCCCTTTGTGAAGAAATTGAGAAAATGCTTTAATGGAAAACCTTGTGGAGGTGAACCGGCATGCTCCGGGAACTGCACATTGAAAATATTGCCGTCATCGAACGGGCGGACGTGACCCTGGGAGAGGGGCTGAATGTCCTGACCGGCGAGACCGGTGCGGGCAAATCCATTCTGGTGGACTCCCTGCACGCGGTGCTGGGCGCCAGAGCGTCGAGAGAGCTGGTGCGCACCGGGGCGGAGAAGGCCGTGGTCTGCGCCACCTTCGATCCGGAAGCGGCCATGGACTGGTGCGCCGAGAATGAGATCGACGTGGAGGACGAGCTGATCCTCCGGCGTCAGATCACATCCGACGGCAAGACCTCCTGTCGGGTCTGCGGCGTACCGGTCACTACGGCGCAGCTGCGGGAGCTGGGGGCACTGCTTCTGGATATCCACGGTCAGAACGACGGTCAGCAGCTTCTGGACGAGCGGCAGCACCAGCGGTATCTGGATGCCTTCGGCGTCTCCGACGAAGTGATCGATGCCTACCGGACGGCCTATCAAAAGTATCAGGAGCTGTTGCACGAGCAGCAGACCCTTCAGAATCTGGAGAGCGAAAAGGAACTGCTTTCCGACAGCCTCCGTCATCAGATCGAAGAATTGACCAACGCCGAGCTGCGATTGGGGGAGGAGGACGAGCTCACCGCCAAGCGGGATATGCTTCGAAATTTCGAAAAGCTCTCCGAGGCGGTGGAAACGGCCTATGCCCTCCTGGAGGGGAACGATGACAGCGCCATTTCCTTTGCCGCCGATGCGGAATCCGCCGCCATCCGTGCCGCGGGCTACGCGCCGGAGCTGGCCTCTGTCCCCACCGCCATTCACGAGGCTGTGTTCTCCATGCAGGACGCGGCGGAAACTCTGCGGGACTTCCGGGACGGAATGGATTTTTCCGATGAGGAATACGACCGGATCGAGAGTCGGCTTTCCGCCCTGCGCCGCCTGGAGCGGAAGTATCACACGGACGAGGAAGGCCTCATTCAGAAGCTGGAGGATGCCAAAAAGCGTTTGGATCAGCTGGAATACGCCGACGACCGGCTCCGGAAGCTGGACCGGCTTTTAGAGGAACAGGAAAATGTTGTTCGGCAGGCCGGTGAGGCGCTGACGGACGCCAGACGGGAAGCTTCCGGAAAGCTGGAGCAGCAGGTGGTTGCCGAGCTTCGGGAGCTTGCTATGCCGGCAGTCCGCTTCCAGGTGGAGCTTGCGCCTGTGGGCGGAAACCCGGGATTCGGCAGCAGCGGCATGGACAACGTGCGGTTTCTGCTCTCCGCCAACGCGGGAGAGGCGCCGGGACGCATAAGCCGCATCGCCTCTGGCGGCGAGCTTTCACGTATTATGCTGGCATTGAAGAATGTCTTTGCAAGGAGGGACAAGGTACCCTCCATGGTCTTCGACGAGGTGGACACCGGCGTATCCGGCATCGCGGCCCAGCGGGTAGGGGAGAAGCTGGCGAAGCTTTCCGCCTCCAAGCAGGTCATCTGCATTACCCATCTTCCGCAGATCGCCGCCATGGCGGATCACCATTATTTGATTGAGAAATCTGTCTCCGCAGATAAGACGCGCACCACGGTGCAGCCGCTGGATCGTGCCGGCTGCCGCAGAGAGATCGCGCGTCTCCACGGAGGAGAGAATATTACCGAACTGACCCTGGCCAGCGCGGAGGAACAGCTCGCCTCGGCCGCGGCCTACAAAGCATCCATGCAGGAGGTTTGATTATGAGCAACGTCAAAGAACAATCCGTCTCATTTCATAAAAGCGGTCTGAACTGTGCCCAGAGCGTTCTGCTTTCTCTAGAGGAGTACACCCATCTGGATCCCGAAACTGCGAAGAACATCTCCGAGGGCTTCGGCGGCGGCGTCCGCTGCGGCGAGATCTGCGGAAGCGTCTCCGGCGCGGTGATGGCACTGGGCATGGCCGGAGAGCATCCCACGGCTCCGCTGTCTATCGAGATGACCAATGCATTTAAAGAGGAATTCGGCTGCATCCGCTGTCAGGAGCTGCTGGAGAAGTTCGGCGGCAAGGGCCGCTGCAACGACCTGATCCAGTTCGCCGCTGAAACCGCGGAAAAAATGCTGACCAAATAAAAAACCTTCTCTGCAATTTGCAGAGAAGGTGATTTGGAAACATGGCCTTACGCTTCGGTCTCCGGGAGCTTGCAGACGTCGATCCACTCGATGGCTTTGGAGTACTCGAAAAGCTCTTCCAGATTCAGCTCAATGGCGCTGGAGGGGCTGCCCACAGCGGGGAAGACCGTGACGAAGCGCTTCAGGGAATCGTCCAGATAGACCGGGATGCCCTCCTTGCAGCCGAAGGGGCAGACGCCGCCCACCGGATGGCCCACCAGCTCCAGAACCTCATCGGCGCTGAGCATTTTGGCTTTCATGTGGAACTTGTCCTTAAACTTGCGGTTGTCGATGCGGGCGTCACCGGCTGCGAGAATCAGCATGCAGCCCTCGGAGGTCTTAAAGGACAGGGTCTTCGCGATGCGTGCACCCTCAACGCCCAGCGCTTGGGCTGCCAGGTCGACGGTGGCGCTGGAGACGGTGAATTCTTGCACCCGATCCTCCAGACCCAGGGCGCGAAAATAAGCTCTTCCGGCTTCAATAGACATGTTTTTATCTCCGTTTCTTTTGGCTGACTGCCATTTATACCCTGCTATCATACTCGTTTTGTAGGATTGCGTCAAGTCAAAAAGCACACAATTTTCTGCTGGAGTCCGTTTGTTTTTCAGGATTCCTCCAAACTTTTCAGTGCAAGTTGCGTTTGCGCCTTATTTGCATTATAATAATTCAGTTTTTGATTGGAGGATCACAGCATGATCAAGGTTGCACCGTCCATTTTATCCGCTGATTTCTTTTCCCTCGGCAAGGATATCGACGAGGCCCACGCCGGCGGGGGAGACTATCTCCATGTCGATGTGATGGATGGCATTTTCGTGCCGAACATTTCCTACGGGCTTCCTGTTGTAGAGTCGGTTCGGAAACACACGGAAATGTTTTTGGACGTACATCTGATGATCACAAAGCCTCACCGCTATGTGGAACGGTTCTGCGACGCGGGGGCGGATCTGGTGAGCTTCCATGTGGAGGCCGACGAGCCTCAGGATATTTTCCCCGCCATTGAAGCAGTTCACGCCAAGGGGAAGAAGGTCGGCATCGCCTTGAAGCCGAAGACCCCGGCGGAAGTGCTGTTTCCCTATCTTCCGCTTATTGACCTGGCGCTGGTCATGACCGTGGAGCCTGGCTTCGGCGGGCAGAAGTTCATGGCGGACATGCTGCCGAAGATCCGCGCTTTGCACGCTGAGATCGAGCGTCTGCAGCTGGATTGTGAGCTGGAGGTGGACGGCGGCATCGACCGCAATACTTCTCCGCTGGTGACGGAGGCCGGTGCCAACGTGTTGGTGGCAGGCAGCGCCGTATTCAGGGAATCCGACCGCGCGGCGGCAATTGCGGCGATTCGAAATATTTAATTCTTCAAAGGCAGGTAACTTTCTATGTCCGGTTTCCCCAGCAGCCTTGATAATTTGATCGACCGTTTTGCCTCTCTGCCCGGCGTCGGGCGGAAGAGCGCCCAGCGGCTGGCTTTTCATGTCCTCTCTCTGCCGGATGAGGAGGCCTTTGCCTTTGCCGACGCCATCTCTCAGGCGAAGCGGAGCATCCACCGCTGCCCGGTGTGCCAGAATCTCACCGACGACGAGCAGTGCAGCATCTGTACCTCCGCCAAGCGGGACCAGAGCACGATCTGCGTTGTGGCCCAGCCTCGGGATGTGCTTTCTTTTGAGCGAAGCCGGGAGTATAATGGTGTTTACCACGTTCTGCACGGCGTGCTTTCGCCTATGAACCACGTGGGGCCGGATGATATCTGCATCAAGGAACTGGTCACCAGAGTGTCCAATGGCGGTGTTTCCGAGGTGATTATGGCCACGAATCCGGACACCGAGGGCGACACCACGGCCATGTATCTTTCCCGTCTTTTAAAACCCTTCGAGGTGAAGGTGACCCGCCTGGCCTACGGCATCCCGGTGGGCTCCAATCTGGAATTTACGGACGAGGCGACGCTGACCCGCGCGCTCTCGGGCCGAATCGAAATGTAACGTTTATTATTGTAGGGATCGGTGTATGCTTGCCTGTGACGAAACGTTACTTACCGATCCGAATATATTGTTGAAAAGGAGTTTTTATGGCATCTAAACTGAAAATTATCCCCTTAGGCGGCTTGGGTGAAATCGGAAAAAACCTGACCGTCTATGAGTACGGCAAAGATATTTTCCTGGTGGACTGCGGCATGGGTTTTCCCGATCAGGATCTCTACGGCGTGGACATGGTCATCCCGGATATCAGCTATCTGCGGGCCAACCGGGACCGCATCCGCGGCATGGTCATTACCCACGGCCACGAGGATCACATCGGCGCCATCCCCTATGTCCTGAAGGAAATTGACATCCCGATTTATACCACGACTTTGACAGCTGCGCTCATCGAGCTGAAGCTGGAGGAGCACGACCTTCTTTATAACACGCAGATCTTCACCAAACAGCCCGGCGACCACTTCCATCTGGGCTGCTTCGAGATCGAGTTCATCCATGTGAACCACTCCATCGCTGACGCCGTGGCCCTGGCCATCAAGACCCCCATCGGCACGGTGATCCAGACCGGCGACTTCAAAATCGACCTGACCCCCATTCAGGGCGGCGTCATCGATCTGGCTCGGTTGGGGCAGCTGGGCAACGAAGGCGTTCTGGCGCTGCTGTCCGACTCCACCAACGTGGAGAAGCCCGGTTACTCCATGTCCGAGAGCCGGGTAGGGGACGGTTTCGACGCGCTGTTTAAAAACTGCGACAAGCGCATCATCGTCACCACCTTTGCTTCCAACGTCCACAGGATGCAGCAGATCATCAATGTGGCCGCGAAGTACGGCCGCAAGGTTGGCATCACCGGCCGCAGCATGGAAAACGTTATGCGTGTTGCCACGGAGCTGGGCTATGTGGATCTGCCGGAAGACATCATGGTGGACATGACCCGCATCAACAGTCTGCCAAAGAACAAGGCGGTCATCATCTGCACCGGCAGTCAGGGTGAGACCATGTCGGCCCTGCACCGAATCGCGTTTTCCGAGCACAAGCAGGTCTCCGTCAACGCCGGCGACCGGGTCATCATTTCTGCCTCCGCCATCCCCGGGAATGAGAACATGATCAGCAAGGTCATCGACGGCCTGTTCCAGAAGGGCGCCGAGGTCATCTATGACCGCGGCACGCCGCTGCACGTCTCCGGTCACGCCTGCCAGGAAGAGCTGAAGATGATGCTGGCCCTGACCAAGCCCCAGTATTTTATGCCGGTTCACGGCGAATACCGGATGCTCTGCAAGCACGCGGAACTGGGCAAGCTCATGGGTGTGGATCCAAAGAATGTCATCATCGCTGAAAATGGCAACGTGATCGAGTTCAGCAAGCGCGGCGTCAAGCGCGGCGAGCCGGTGCCCGCCGGTGCTGTCTATATCGACGGCAAGGGTGTGGGCGACGTTGGAAGCGCGGTGCTGCGTGACCGTCGGCATCTGGCAGAGGACGGCATCGTCATGGCAATTGTGACTCTTTCCGCCGACACCGGAGAGGTGATCGCCGATCCGGAGATCATCACCCGCGGCTTTGTCTATGTGAAGGAAGCGGAGGATCTCATGCTGGAGCTGCGCCGCGTGGTCAACGAGAGCCTGGAGAGCTGCGAGCACCACCGCATCCGCGAGTGGTCGGCAATTAAGGCGAGAATCAAATCCAATCTCTCCGGCTATCTGTATAAAACCACCCGCCGCAGTCCCATGATCCTGCCGGTCATTATCGAGGTGTGATCTATGAACATTCAGATCTGGGGCCGCTCCAAGTGCTTTGACACCAAAAAGGCCGAGCGCTGGTTCAAGGAGCGACGCATCAAATATCAGTACACGGACCTGCTGCGCTACGGCATCAGCAAGCGGGAGCTGCAGAGTGTGAAAAACGCCGTGGGACTGGAGAGCCTTTTCGATCCCAAGGCGGAGGATTTTGCGTTGCTGCAGTACCTCGCTTATGACGAGGACAAGCTGGAGAAGCTTCTGGAGCAGCCGGAGCTGCTGCGCACGCCCATTGTGCGAAACGGAAAACAGGCCACTGTCGGCTACTGCCCGGAGATCTGGAAGTCCTGGGAATAAAGATTTGAAAGGTTGGAACCTCTATGCGCGAACCCTCTGAGCAGAATCGCGGCAAGGTATTCGGTGTTCTTCGCTGGATCGGCCTGGCGTTGATTTCGCTCTTTGTGCTGGTATTTCTGCTGCTGTTTGCCACAGAACGCTGGCTGTTTAAAACCTGGTCTCTGCTGGATCTGGACGAGATCATTTATCACATTTCCTCCTCTGTGGAGGGGACCAATCCGGAGATGGTCTCGAATTACATCTGGCACTTCGGCATCTATGTTCTGCTGGCATTTGTGCTGTTTTGGGTCTCGGTGATTCTCACGCGAAAGCATCGGTTCCTCCAGCGCGTTCTGGTCTGCCTCTGGGTCGCCGGTGCACTGGGCTTCGGGAATGCCGCTTTGATCGAAGCCAACACCAAGGTGGATCTGGCAGACTTCCTGCTGGAGCTGAGCAGCGGCCGCGAGGATTCCGGCGACTTTTACTTCGATCAATACGTGGATCCTAAGGACGTGGAGATCACTTTCCCGGAGGAGAAGCGGAATCTCATCTACATCTATCTGGAATCCATGGAGATGACCTATGCGGACGAAAAAAGCGGCGGTGCTTTTCCGGATAATCTGATCCCTGAACTGACAGCGCTTTCTCAGAAAAATGAGGATTTTTCCGGCAGCAGCAAGCTCTTAAATGGCGCGGTTCCCGTGCGCGGCACGACCTGGACCATGGGCGCGATGTTCGGACAAACAAGTGGATTGCCATTGAAGCTGCCGATTTCCAGCAATGGCGTTAAGTATCAGGTAGACTCGAACTTCTTCCCCATGCTGACCTCCCTGGGAGATCTGCTAGATGCCGAGGGCTATCATCAGGTCATGATGTTCGGCTCTGACGCGGTTTTCGCCGGAAGAGAAGCCTACTTCACCATGCATGGCAACTATGATATGTTCGATTATAAATATGCCAAGGCCACGGGCCTGATCCCGCAGGACTACTTTGTGTTCTGGGGCTTTGAAGATCTGAAGCTCTTTGAATTTGCCAAGACAGAGCTGACCAAACTGGCGGCGGAGGACGAGCCCTTCAACCTGACCCTCCTGACAGTGGACACCCACTTTGAGGATGGCTACATTTGTAAGGAATGCGGAAACCAGTTCTCCGATCAGTACGCCAACGTCATGGCCTGCTCCAGCAAGCAGGTTGCAGCCTTTGTGGAGTGGATCCAGGAGCAGGATTTCTATGACAACACTACGGTCATCGTCTGCGGTGACCATCTGACCATGGACACGGATTTCTGTGCCGATGTTCCAAAGGACTACCAGCGGCGGACGGTTACAGCTTTTATCAACAGCGCCGTGAAGCCCATGGATGCCAAGCGTACCCGGAGCTATACCACGCTGGACATGTTCCCGTCCACACTGGCTTCTCTGGGCGCGACGATCAAGGGCAACCGTCTGGGCCTCGGGACGAACCTCTTCTCCGTAAAGGATACTCTCCTGGAGCAGTACGGGTATGAGGAGCTGGATCGTCGTCTGCACAACAGCTCGGACTTTATGAACCAGTTCATGAATGTCCACATTACCGAGGACTTTATGCAGCAGGTGGCGGACAAAGCGGCTTTGAGCTATCGGGTGGAGAATAACGGCAAGCTCACCTTTGTGGTGGACAATTCCTATATTCTCAACTCTGACAGTATCAAGAAAGCGGAGCTCCAGCTCACCGATGCAGCAGGGAAGACCACCACCATCAACATGACCGTTTATCAGCCGGAGAACGATCCAAACATCTTCTCTTGCTACGCAAAGACAGATCTGACCGAAAACGACATCCACGGAATGAAGGCGGAGGCGTTCTTCACCGTCGAGGGATTCGAACACTACTCCGTCGCAACTGCGGAATATTAAAGGAGGATCCTTATGGCACTCGATCGTTTCTTGCAGGCACAGGCCAGAAGCTATGACACTGCCCTTCGGGAGATCCAGAGCGGGTACAAGCGCAGCCACTGGATGTGGTACATCTTCCCGCAGATCCAGGGCCTTGGCTTCAGCTCCACTGCCCAGTATTACGCCATCGCAGATCTACAGGAGGCAAAGGACTATCTGGCAGAGCCGACTCTGAGAGCGCGGCTGCTGGAGATCTCCAACGCGCTGCTGGCGCTGGATTCCCACGATCCATCCGCCATTTTCGGCTGGCCGGACGACATGAAGCTGCGCTCCTGCATGACGCTTTTTGCCGAGGCGGAACCGGAGTGCACGGTTTTTTCCGACGTGCTGAAACAGTATTTCGGCGGCGTAAAGGATGATAGGACCCTGAAAATCCTTTATGGTTAAAAAAGTGCTTGCATTCCGAGAAAAAGTGTGATATAGTACTCACGTTATGTAAAATTGTACCCCTAGGGGAAAGGATGAAATAGAATCATGTCTGCTCTTCAAATCGTATTAGCCGTTCTTCAGGTTCTCTCCGGTCTGGCCGTGACCGCCATCGTTCTGATGCAGTCCGGTAAGAGCTCCGGCCTTTCCGGCGTCATCGCCGGCGGTGCCGAGACCTTCATGTCCAAGGGCAAGGCCAAGACCCTGGATGCCAAGCTGGCGAAGATGACCAAGTGGTTCGGTCTGGCCTTCGTGCTGCTGACCCTGGTTCTGACGGTTCTGATGCATTGATCTTTGATCCAATACGCGGCTAAGCGACTGCTTAGCCGCGTTTTTGCGTCTGTTGCGAAGATGCGAAAAATGTGGTAGAATAGTACCAGATTTTACTGGAGTGAAGAGAATGCGAATTTTAGGAATCGACCCCGGCATCGGAACGGTGGGCTTTGCGGTTCTGGATGCCGATCGCGGCCAGCAAAAGCTGGTGGGCTGCGGCGTCATTACCACCCCGCCGAGAACCCAGCTCTCCAGCCGTCTGGATCAGATCTACCGGGATCTACAGGAGCTGATCACGCAGTTCTGCCCGGATGTGATGGCCATTGAGGAGCTGTTCTTCAATACGAATATCACCACCGGTATCGCCGTTGCTCACGGCCGCGGCGTGATTCTGCTGGCGGGCTATCAGGCGGGACTGCCGATCTATGAATATACGCCGCTTCAGGTGAAGCAGGCGGTGGTTGGCTATGGCCGCGCGGAAAAGCGGCAGGTCATGGATATGGTCAAGCGGCTGCTGCATCTGCAGGCTGCTCCGAAGCCTGACGACGCCGCTGACGCGGTGGCCATCGCGCTCTGCCACGCCAGAAGCGCCACGTCTTTGATTCAAAAGGAAATGAGGTTTGACCCATGCTCTACCACGTAGAAGGTACCGTTACCGATATCGATGTGAATCTGGTGGTGATCGACTGCCATGGCATCGGCTTTGCGCTGAATGCCAGCATGAATACCATCGCCTCCGTGACCAAGGGGAACACCGCCAAGCTCTATATCTGCGAATCTGTCAGAGAGGACGCCTACGAGCTCTTCGGTTTCGCTTCGAAAGAGGAAAAGCGCTGCTTCGAGATGCTGATTTCCATCTCCGGCGTCGGTCCCAAGGCGGCCATCGCCATTCTTTCCACCTGCACACCCAGTGCGCTGGCCATGGCGGTGCTGAACGATGACGTAAAGACCCTGACTATGGCGCCAGGCATCGGAAAGAAGATCGCCCAGCGTATTGTTCTGGAGTTGAAGGACAAACTGGCTAAGGAACAGGCGGGCATGGATTTCGGAACCCCCGCCGCCGCAGTGGCGCTTCCCACTTTGGAAGACAACTCTGCCCGCTCCGACGCCATTTCTGCCTTGATGGTGCTGGGCTACAACATGCCGGAAATCAACCGCGCTTTGCAGAAACTCAACACCGAGGGCATGGACGCCGAACAGATCATCAAGTCCGTGCTTCGCGCCATGATGCAGTGAGAGGAGGGGACCCATGAGTATCAGCTTTTCCGAAGAGGCCCAGGAACCCATTGTGACCTCCACTACCATACTTCCGGAGGACATCACCGAGGGGTCGCTCCGTCCGCGGTATCTGCGGGATTATACCGGCCAGGAGAAGGCCAAGGACAATCTGCAGGTCTTCATCGACGCTGCCAGACTGCGCAACGAGCCGCTGGACCACGTGCTGCTCTACGGCCCTCCCGGTCTGGGCAAGACTACTATGGCGGCTGTCATCGCCAACGAGATGGGCGTCAATATGCGCATCACCTCCGGTCCTACCATCGAGAAGGCCGGCGATCTGGCAGCGTTGCTGACCAATCTGCAGGAAAATGACATCCTCTTCGTGGACGAGATCCACCGTCTGAATCGTGCGGTGGAGGAGATCCTCTATCCCGCCATGGAGGACTACGCCATTGACATCATCATCGGCAAAGGCCCTTCTGCCAATTCTGTCCGGCTGGACCTGCCGCACTTCACGCTGATCGGTGCCACCACCCGCGCCGGACAGCTCAGCGCGCCGCTGCGTGACCGTTTCGGTGTGAATCTGCGGCTGGAGCTGTATTCTCCGGAAGAACTACAGCGGATCGTCACCCGCAGCGCCGACATTCTGGGTATCGAGATCGAGCCCTCCGGTGCCTATGAGATCGCCTCCCGCTCCAGAGGCACGCCGCGTATCGCCAACCGGATGCTGAAGCGTGTCCGTGACTATGCCCAGGTGCGCGCCGACGGCGTGATCACCAAGGAGGTTGCCAACGACGCGCTGCTGCGTCTGGAGGTGGATCAGTTGGGTCTGGACGCCACCGATCGGCGGATGCTGCGCAGCATCATCGAGTTTTACAACGGCGGCCCCGTGGGTCTGGATACCCTCGCCGCCACCATCGGGGAAGAGGCAGTCACTCTGGAGGACGTCTATGAACCTTATCTACTGCAGCAGGGGTTTCTGACCCGTACGCCCAGAGGACGCTGCGTTACCAAACGTGCTTACGAGCATCTGGGACTGGAGTATTTGGGCCAGCAGCAGTTGGAAATTTAACAAAGTAAAAAGATTTTTAAGAATCGTTTCGAATTATAAAATATTTCTTGACTTTTTATTAATTTTTGTTATACTGATATGCGTATAAGTTTTTGAATTCAGAGTGCTTATGACAGATTACACATCTTATTCCGATCAGGAGCTGGTGCTCCGGGTCAAATCCGGCGACCGGGAAGCGGAAGAGACGCTCTTGTCCCGGTATAGCCGCCTTGTGCGCATCTGCGCCCGCCCGCTGTTTTTGGCGGGGGGTGACAGTGAGGATTTGATTCAAGAGGGATTGATGGGACTTCTGTCGGCCACGCGGGAGTATGACACCGCATCCAAGGTTCCTTTCAAAGCTTATGCAGAGCTGTGCATCCGAAATCGCTTGTATAGCGCCGTGAAGTCAGCAGCACGTCTCAAGCATCTGCCGCTTAACAGCGGCGTTCCCCTGGATGAGATCCTCACCGATGAATCCTTGCCGCAGTCGGCCGGTTTTTCCGAGTCGGGACGACGGATCACGGAAGAGCAGGTCCTGGCCAAAGAGGGCGAGAAGGAGCTGCGTTCCGCGATTACCAGGTATCTATCAGCCTTTGAACAGCAGGTTTTGGAGCTGTATCTCTCCGGTCTTTCCTATGCAGAAATGGCGCAGCAGACCGGGAAGGGTGAAAAATCCATCGACAACGCTGTTCAGCGGATCCGCCGCAAGCTGGCGCGGCTTACCAATCTCGGCGATTTCAGCGAGAGCTGAACGCAAATATTCAGCCGAAAGGCAAGTTTTTCAAAAGAGAGGATTCAAAATGTTCGAAGACAAGACTCTGAAGTGCAAAGAATGTGGCGCGGAATTCGTGTTCACCGCCGGTGAGCAGGAGTTTTATGCCGAGCGCGGCTTCCAGAACGAGCCCCAGCGCTGCAAGCCCTGCCGTGACGCCCGCAAGAACGCTGCCCGTGGTCCCCGTGAGTTTTTCACCGCGACCTGCGCTGCCTGCGGCGGCGAGGCAAAGGTTCCGTTCGAGCCTAAGACCGACCGTCCGGTCTACTGCAGCGAGTGCTTCGCCAAGATGAGAGGCCAGGCATAATCTGATTTACGGACAATCGGAATAAAATGATAGGAGCATTTTGTTCCTATCATTTTCAATCACTTATCCCCGGGCGAAGGGAGGTTTGACCCATGTTGGAAATCACGAGAGATACCATGCTGTCTGAGATTCTGGAGTATGCTCCGGAAGCGATGCCGGTGTTCCAGAATATCGGAATGCACTGCCTTGGCTGCGCCCTGGCCAGTGAGGAGACTCTGGAGCAGGCGTGCTTTGCCCACGGTGTGGATCCGGATGCTTTCATCGAAGAGCTGAGCGATTATCTGGAGAACCTCTAATCAAACCAACATTCCAAAAAGCCGGCTCGTCCGGCTTTTTTTCGTATATGATAGATTATGATTCAATTATCAAAACGATTAAATATGGTGGCGGAGCTGGTGCCGAAGTCGAAGATCGCTGCTGACGTGGGCACCGATCATGGTTATCTCGCCGTCTGGCTGCTGCAGAGCGGCAGGGCAGAGCGGGTATTGGCAACGGATATCCACGAAGGGCCCTTGAACCGCGCCAAGCAGACTGCTGTGGAATACGGTCTCGAGTCAGAAATTGAGACGCAACTCTGTGACGGACTGCAGTTTCCCGGTGCGGAACAGGCGGAGTCTGTTATCATCGCCGGTATGGGCGGGGAGACCATGATCTCCATTCTTTCAGCCGCCCCCTGGACGAAGCAGGGGAGGACGCTGGTTCTCCAGCCCCAGAGCAAGCGGCCGGAGCTGGAACAATGGCTTCATGAAAACGGTTACACGTTGACCGATGCAAAACTCTGTCTCGACGCGGGAAAGCTATATCTGGCCTTCGTGGTTCGGGGAATATCCTCTGGGAAACCGCAGACCGCGGAGGGGTTATTGCTTCGAAATCGGGATCCGCTGCTTCCGGAATTCCTCTCTCTGGAGGTGCAGAAAATCGAGTATGCCCTCAAGGGAATGGAGCAGGCGGAACGGGATTTGACAGCCATTCGAGCGCAGCTTTCGGCACGTTTGGATCAGCTGCACAGCTTTCAAAAGGAGGTTTCTCAATGGTGACGGTACAGGACATTTATGCTTATCTGAATCAGCTGGCGCCGGTATCTTATCAGATGGATTTTGACAATTCCGGCTTTCTGGTGGGGGATCGCAGCGCGGAAGTCAGCAAAGTACTGCTGACCTTGGACATCACCGACGCGGTGATCGAGGAAGCGGCGAAGCTGGGGGCGGAACTGATCGTTTCCCACCATCCGCTGCTGTTCCACCCGTTGAAGCACGTCTGGGCGGAGGATGTGATCGGCCGTAAGGTGATCGCGCTTGCCCGGCATGGCATCGCTGCCATCTGCATGCATACCAATCTGGACATTGCGGACGGCGGTGTGAACGACGCGCTGATGGAAAAGCTGGACGCGAGAGTTACCGGACTTCTGGAGCCCGCCGGAACCGACGAAAACGGCAATCCTCTGGGCTGCGGCCGTGTGGGAAAATTGGAATCCGAAATGTCACTTCCGGATTTTCTGGCCTTTGCGGCAGATCGGCTTGCGGTCAGCGGTATCCGCTATTGCGACGGCGGTCGTCCGGTGAAGCACCTGGCGGTCTGCGGCGGCTCCGGCGGCAGTATGCTGGAGCTGGCTTATGAGAAGGGCTGTGATACGCTCCTGACCGCGGACGTGAAGTACGACCGTTTTCTGGCAGCGAAAGACCTCGGCATGAATCTGATCGATGCGGATCACTTCTGCACAGAGAATGTTGTGATCCCGGCGCTGCAGGAAAAGCTCAGTGATGCGTTTCCGAATGTGGAATTTCGGATCAGCAGTCTGCAACAGACCGCCCAATTCTATACACCTTAAACTACGGACGCCCTGTGCGTCCGTATTCATATTTTTGCCCGGTTTCACATAGGGTGCTCATAACGAGAGTGAAAGCGAGGCAAAGCTATGGACCAGGTTTCGATCTATGAGGACATCGCCCTCCGCACGGGCGGCAACATTTATCTCGGCGTGGTGGGCCCGGTGCGGACGGGCAAGTCCACCTTCATCAAACGGTTCATGGAAACGCTGGTGCTCCCCAATGTGGAGAGCGATTACACCAGAGAGCGGGCCAGAGACGAGCTGCCCCAAAGCGGCTCCGGTCGGACGATCATGACGGCAGAGCCGAAATTCGTTCCGGAGGAGGCGGTTTCTGTCCGCCTGACGGAGGGCGTACAGGCATCTGTGCGCCTCATCGACAGTGTGGGTTATATGGTTCCCGGCGCGGCAGGCCAGTTCGACGAATCCGGTGAACGCATGGTCTCTACACCCTGGTTTGACCATGAGGTCACCATGCGGGAGGCGGCAGAGCTGGGTACCCGAAAGGTCATCACCGACCACTCCACCATCGGCATCGTTATCACCACCGATGGCAGCATTACCGACATCCCGCGAAGCGATTATCTGGACGCGGAGCGCCGGGTGATCGAGGAACTGAAAACCCTGAACAAGCCCTTCCTGCTGCTGCTCAACTCTGCGCACCCGGAGACGGAGGAGACGCGCACACTCGCGGAATCGCTGGGTGAGGAATACGACGCGGTCTGTCTTCCAATTAACTGCAAAACCCTGACAGAAGGGGAGATCGCTTCCATTCTGCAGTCGGTGCTGCTGGAATTTTCGGTGACGGAAATCGGCTTCCGCTTACCCGGATGGCTGGAAACGCTGCCCTCGGAAAATGAGACGAAGCAGAGAATCATTGCCCTGCTCTCTGTGCGTGCAGAGCAGATCCAGCGGCTCCGGGATGCCCGGCAGGGAGGAGACATTTTTTTCGAACCGGAACTGCTGGACAGTGCAATGCTGACCCAGATGGAGGTCTCGTCCGGCAAGGTGGTCTATACTCTGAACAGCCCCAGAAGCCTGTACTATGAGACCATCAGTCGCGCCTGCGGTCTGGAGCTGCATAACGACAGAGAATTGATTGATTTTCTTACGGAAATGCGCACCGTTCGAGACGACTACGATCAGATCCGGGATGCCCTGACTTCCGTGCGGGAAACTGGATATGGTGTCGTTCTTCCGAGAGCGGATCAGCTTAGATTGGAGGAGCCGGAGATCGTCAAACAGGGCGGAAAATACGGCGTCCGTCTGAAAGCCAGCGCCAGCTCCATCCATATGCTTCGGGCCAATGTGGTCACGGAGGTCAGCCCGGAGCTGGGTGGAGACGACGCTTCCGGAGAGATCCTCGGTTTCCTGCTTCAGGGATTCAACGGCGACGTGCAGCAGCTGTGGGATTCCAACATTTTCGGAAGACCCCTGTCGGAGCTAGCCCAGGAGGGACTGGAGGAAAAGATCCGCTCCATGCCGCCCAAGGCCGCCGGGAAGCTCCAGGAAACCATCCAGAAAATCATCAACGACGGCGGCGGGACACTTTTGTGCATCATTCTATAAAATTCCAAAAACAGTGAGAAAATATTGTCAGCTTGCAAATTGCATATTATTCATAACTGCGATATAATTTTCCAATGGGAGCACAAGTCCCTTACACCTGATAACGAAAGGAAGCATTTCCATGAAACCCATTTCCAAGATCGCCGCCAACGTCAGCCCTTCGGCCACTCTGGCTGTGAACGCGCTGGCCAAGAAGCTCAAAGCCGATGGTCTCGATGTGATCAGCTTCGGCACCGGCGAACCGGATTTTGATACGCCCGACGCCATCCGCTTTGCGGGCATCAAGGCCATCAGCGATGGGCAGACCCGCTATACTCCTGCAGCCGGTACCATTTCTCTGCGAAAGGCTGTCTGCCAGCGCGTAAAGGCGGACTACGATCTGGATTATGATTACACCCAGGCGGTCATCGCCAGCGGTGCCAAGCACAGCGTTTATATCACGCTGGCGACTCTTGTGGATCCCGGCGACGAGGTCATTGTGCCCGCGCCCTACTGGGTCAGCTATATTGAGATGGTCCGTCTGGTGGGCGGCGTCCCTGTGGTCGTCACCGCCGGCGAGGATCAGGGCTTCAAGATCACCGCTGCTCAACTGGAGTCTGCTGTCTCTGATAAGACCAAGGCCGTCATGCTCAACAACCCCTCCAACCCCACCGGCGCGATCTACAGCAAAGAGGAGCTGCAGGCGCTGGCGGAGGTCTGCGTGAAGCACGATCTTTACATCATCGCCGATGAGATCTACGACAAGCTGATTTATGACGGTGCCAGCTTCACCAGCATCGCCACTCTGGGCGAGGATGTGAAGGCACACACGATTCTGATCAACGGCGTCTCCAAGACCTATGCCATGACCGGCTGGCGCGTAGGCTACATGCTGGCCCCCGTCGAAGTCGCAAAGGCCATGGGCAGCTATATGAGTCACTCCACCGGCGCTCCCGGCACCATGTGCCAGGCCGCTGCGGAAGCCGCTTTGCTGGGTTCCCAGGACGAGGTGGAGAAAATGCGTCAGCAGTTCGAGGCCCGCCGTGACTATCTGGTCAAGCGGATGAACGCCATGGACGGAGTCAGCTGCCTGAAGCCCAACGGCGCTTTCTACGTGATGATGAATCTGGAGAAGCTCATCGGCAAGTCCATTGACGGCCAGATCATCACCGATGCCGACGCCTTTGCCAAGCTGTTCCTGGAGAAGAGCCTGGTGGCCACGGTCTCCTGCACCAGCTTCGGCATTCCGAACTTCGTCCGCTGGAGCTATGCCAACTCTATGGAGAACATCGAAAAGGCCATGGATCGCCTGGAAGCCTTCCTCCAGAAGGTCAACGAGCAGAACTGAATCCAATCAGAACAGAAAAATCGCACCGCTCAATCTGAGCGGTGCGATTTTAATACTCTGTTATGATTCTCCAGGCGTCGAGCAGCTTATCCAGCGACCAGGCTGCGTTGGCCGGGCTGGTGGAGGGTAAACAGATAGCCTCTCTTTGAATCGTCGGCTGCGTATATTTCTGATAATGCTTGTAAGCGGTCTTCCCGTTGACGAATATCTGCCGGATATCAGCGGTCTCCAGGATCGGACGCAGATCGTTTACCACCACGTCGGAAATGCTGCTGTCGGAGGCACCGGTGATAGTGCAGGACTGAATCACATCCCAGGCGGCAATGTGGTTTCGGACCAGCAGCGCGTGCTTTTCCTCTACGGTCGCAGGTACATCCTCCTGATACAATGCCGCCACAACCTTCCAGAAGCGGTTTTGCGGGTGCCCGTAGAAATAGCCGCTCTCTCTGGATTTCGGAGAGGGGAAGCTGCCAAGGATCAGGATCCTGGAGTTTGTTTCATAAGTCGGTTGGATCGGATGTATCAAAGCTTTACGCTCCATGGAATCCTCCTGTTTCAGGCAAAGACATTTGGCTGTGATTCTGGCCTCATTCTTCCTCTGCGTCGCTCCGGGAAAATGCCTCTACACGTTCCGGTGGCATTTCGGTTTCCTGCGCATCCAGGAACGCCTGGTACTCCTCCGTAAAGCGGCTGTCCGGCGGCTGGATTTCGGCAGGGTCAAATTCGATGGGCGTTACCGCGGCATCCTCAGTTGGCTGCACGGGTTCCGTTTCTGCGGTTTTCTTCTTTCTGAACCGAAAAAAATCGAATAATTTCACAGTCTCCACTCCTTCCGAAAAACAGGCATCCTATCAAATCAGATTTGCAAATGTGCCGGAGAGGGAGGCCAGATAGGTCATCTGCACCGTCTCTGCCGGGATGGTGATGTCCCCGATGGTCAAATCTCTGGTGGCGCAGCCGTCGGCGATCAGATCCACCGAATAGCCGTGATCCATGGCCGAACGCACGGTGGTGTCCACGCACATGTGGGTCATCATGCCGCAGACGATCAGCTTTACTACACCGAGGGATTTCAGATATGCGTCCAGCTCCGTATTCAAAAAGCTGTTGGGTGCATATTTCACGATGATCTTGTCCTGCGGCATGGGCGCGATCCGGGGAGAGATCTCCGCACCATTCGTTCCGGGACGAAAGAAGGAGTCCTCCGGGCCGTTGAAATGCTGCATATAGATGATCGGACGGCCGACAATGCGGCTGTCAATGATCCATTTCCGGATCACAGCCTCGGCCTCCAACGCCCGATGCTGAGGATTCGCTCCGCCGGGGAAGTAGTCGTTTTGCACATCAATGATCAAAAGGGCTTCTTTCATTGCAGAGACTCCTTTCGTAATGTCAGCGCAAGCGGAACAAAATCAGACCGCCTCGTTTTTTGTGGCCGGTATCCCAGAGAGCGCGGAAATCCAGCCATTTGAATTTGCTGTAAGTCACGGCTTTGATCCTGAGAAATCCATCGTCGTCCAGGTCGTAGCCGTTCAACAAAAACCAATGCCAGACGTAATCATCAAACGCTTTGTTTTGATGATTCAGAATCAAAGTGGGGATCGGGTATCCTTCGTCGATCTGGCGGATCAGAGCGTTTGCGGCAGTTTCATAGGGCTCGCTGCCGTCCAGCATATCCATGGAGATCCGCGTCTCCCCGCGGTCTTTCAGATACTGGGCGTATCCGTCTACGAAAATGTCCAGCCGATCGATCCCGGACATTCTGGGGGAGAGGTAGGGCCGCATGATGTAAGCAAAATCAATGTAATCCTGCTTCGTCAAATGCGCGGCATCCTCCGGAGCAATGCCTGTGATTCCCTTATGCAGCGCGAAATAGATGCTGCTGTCGCAGGCGGTCTCCGCGCCGCAGCCGCCAATCCGCATCATGAACGTGGGAAACCAGTCCTGATTCCCGCCGTAGGAATCGCCGATATTAAAATGTGGGAGTTCTTTTTTCATGGTGCCTTTCTGACAAGCTGAATCGCGGTCTCTATATGGTGGGAATGAGGGAACATATCCACGCCGACGCCCTGAACAGGGGAGTAACCGTCTTCGTTCAGACGCTTCAAATCACGCGCGAGGGTGCCGGGATCACAGGAGACGTAGACGATGCGATCCGGGTTCATGGATGCAATGGTATGGAGCGCTTCTTCGGAGAGCCCTTTTCTCGGCGGATCCACTACGATGCAGTCGGGGTGGATACCTGCTTCCGCGAAGGATTTCGCAGCCGCTCCGGCGTCGGCGCAGAGGAACTCCGCATTGGTGACGCCGTTCCTTTCTGCATTGGCTTTGGCGTTCTCAATGGCCTCCGGGACGATCTCCGCGCCGATGACGCGCCCGGCCCTTTTCGCAAGACAGAGACTGATGGTGCCGGCGCCGCAGTAGAGATCCAGTACCGTATCGGCAGGGGAGTGGACAGCGTATTCCACGGCCTTTTCATACAGCCGCTCCGCCTGTGCAGGATTCACCTGATAAAAGGCCTGAGGCGCGATCTCGAAACTGAGGCCGCAGAGCGTGTCGGTCATCTCGGCCTTACCCCAGAGGGTGTAGAAATCTCCGGTGAGCACTACGTTGCCCTTCTGCTTGTTGACGCAGAGGACGATGCCGGTGAGCGCCGGGCATTTTTCCCGAATAAAAGCGACCAGATTCTCGGTCTGGGCACCAAATCCTCTGGCAGTGACAATGGTCAAAACTGCATCGGAGGTGTGCTTTGCTGTTCGGGTGAAAATGTGCCGCACGGTGCCTTTTCCGGTCTGTTCATCGTAGGGGAGAACACCATGGACGTTCATCCAATCACACACCGCGTCCGCCGCCTGATCGGAAAGTTCCGTCTGCAGCAAACAGCGATCCACCGGGGTCAATTCATGGGTTCCGGCACGGAAAAAGCCCTTGCAGACCTTGCCGTCCACCAGGCCAACAGCGTAGATCGCTTTGTTCCGATAGTGCTCTGTTTCAGCGGCCCCGAGAATCTCGGAGATCTGAAACTCCAGTCCGCCGATATGCCGCAGGGCATCATTGATTCTGCCAAGCTTCATCTGCTGCTCCGCTTCGTAGTTCATATGCAGCAGCGCGCAGCCGCCGCATTTCCGATAGACAGGGCAGGGCGGCTCCTGCCTCGATGGAGAGCCAGCAAGACAGCGCTCAGCCTTACCGTAGACAGCTGAGCGCGTGACTTTTAAGATACGAACTTCCCAGATCTCACCGACGATGGTATGCTTCACGAAAACGGCGCGTCCCTCGATGCGGCAGACGCCCACGCCCTCGGAGGTGTAACCGGTGATCTCGGCGGTGTGGAGCTGGTTTTTCTTGAGTTCCATCAGGCTTCGTTCTGGCCCTCAGCGATGTGCATATACTCGTCATAGGTGCACATCCGGTCGATGCAGCCGTCAGGGGTGATCTCAATGATCCGGTTGGCCACCGTCTGGGTCAGCTGGTGGTCATGGCTGGTAAAGATGATGTTATAGGGGAAGGCGGACATGCCGTTGTTCAGCGCGGCGATGCTTTCCAGATCCAGATGGTTGGTGGGCTGGTCGAACACCAGGAAGTTGGCGCCGCTGAGCATCATCTTGGAGATCATGCAGCGCACCTTCTCACCGCCGGACAGCACCTTGACCTGTTTGTAGACGTCGTCGCCACTAAACAGCATCCGTCCCAGGAAGGTGCGCAGATAGCTCTCACGTTTATCCACGGAGAACTGGCGCATCCAGTCGATCAGATCATATTCACAGCCATCGAAATAGCTGCTGTGATCAACCGGGAAGTAGGCCTGGGTGGTGCTGACGCCCCATTTCACCGTGCCCTCATCGGGCTCCTCGTCGCCCATGAGGATCTTAAACAACATGGTCACGGCGCGCTCGTCCTTGCCGATGATGGCGATCTTGTCCTCCTTGCCGACGATGAAGCTGACCTTGTTCAGAAGCTTCTCGCCGTCCACGGTCTTGGAAATCTCTGTGACGAAGAGACGATCCTTGCCGGGCTCCCGATCGGCCTTGAATCCGACCCAGGGATAGCGGCGGCTGGAGGCGGGCATCTCTTCCACAGTCAGCTTGTCCAGCAGCTTCCGGCGGCTGGTGGCCTGACGGGACTTGGACTTGTTGGCGGAGAACCGGCGGATGAAATTCTGCAGTTCTTCGATCTTCTGTTCCGCCCGCTTGTTCTGGTCTTTGATCAGCTTCTGCATCAGCTGGCTGGAGTCGTACCAGAAATCGTAGTTGCCCACGTACATCTTGATCTTTCCATAGTCGATGTCGACGATATGGGTGCAGACGTTGTTGAGGAAGTAACGGTCATGGGACACCACCAGCACGGTGCCGTCGTAGTCCATGAGGAAGTCCTCCAGCCAGACAACGCTGTTCAGATCCAGGTTGTTGGTGGGCTCGTCCAGAAGAATGATGGCCGGGTGACCGAAGAGCGCCTGGGCCAGCAGCACCTTCACCTTCAGTCTGGGATCCATATCTGCCATCATCGTGTAGTGGAATTCGGTGGTGACGCCGAGACCCTGGAGAATGCGGGAGGCGTCGGACTCGGCTTCCCAGCCGCCCAGCTCGGCAAATTCCTCCTCCAGCTCGGAGGCGCGCATGCCGTCCTCGTCGGTCATGTCCTCTTTGGCGTAGATGGCGTCCTTTTCCTGACCGATCTCATAGAGTCTCGGATTTCCCATGATGACGGTATCCATGACGGTATATTCGTCATACATGGTCTGATCCTGCTTCAGGACGGACATTCTGGCTTTGGGGTCGATATAAACGTGACCGGAGGTGGGCTCCAGGTCGCCGGAGAGAATCTTCAGGAACGTGGATTTGCCGGCGCCGTTGGCACCGATGATGCCGTAGCAGTTTCCGGCGGTGAACTGCAGATCCACCTTAGAAAACAGGGGAGTGCCGCTGTACTGCAGCGAGAGATCTTCAACGGTAATCATAGAAAAGGATACTCCTTTGAAAGCAGATTCTGAGATGAAACATGTGTCAAGCAGCAGAGTCGGAAAAACCGGCTCTGCTGCGGATGATTATTTTGCAAGCACCTTTTTCAGTCTGGCGTAGCGGGGGAGGGCCTGCTCCTTCGGAATCACAGGCTCGCCCTGGATCAGCGGCAGCGCGTACTCGATGAAATCATCGGTGACCTGGTTCTTCTCGGGAGTGATCCACTCGATGGGGATCTTTTTCTCGAAGTTTGCAACCGCGCTCAGAGGCAGCAGCTTGGTGGCGCAGTGATACTTGCCGTCCACCATCTCGCGCTCGAAGGCGACCATCTTGCCGGTCTCACCGTTCACAGCAGCTTCCACAGCCACCTTACCGGCGAGGAACGCCTCGTCCACGTCGGTCTGAGAGGCCAGATGCGCGCCGCAGCGCTGCAGCAGGCTCAGCTCAATGCCGCGCACCTTGGCACCGGTCTCTTCCTTCACGATGCGGGCCAGAAGCGCCGCCAGACCGCCCAGCTGGGCGTGGCCGAAGCCATCGGTGGCAGAGGTCTTGGCCTCGGAGACAAAGGTACCGTCGGCATAGTGGATGCCCTCGGAGACGGCAACCAGAACCTTGCCCTTCTCATCATAGATCTTCTGCACGTCCTTGAGGAACTGACCCATTTCGAAGTCTACCTCAGGCAGATAGATCAGATCCGGGCCCGCACCGAAGTGCTCGGCGAGCTTGGAACTGGCGGCCAGCCAGCCGGCGTGACGGCCCATGATCTCCACAATGGTGATCTGACCGTTATCGTAAACGGTGGAGTCCTTGCTGACCTCCATGCAGGTGGTGGCGATGTACTTTGCGGCGCTGGCGAAGCCGGGGCAGTGGTCGGTACCGTAAAGGTCGTTGTCGATGGTCTTCGGAACGCCCATAACGCGGCATTCCCAGCCGCTCTTATCCATGAAGCGGCTGATCTTGCTGCAGGTGTCCATGGAGTCGTTGCCGCCGTTGTAGAAGAAATAGCGGACGTTGTACTTCTGGAAGATCTCCAGAATGCGCTTATAGTCGCGATCATCCTCGTCGGGATCCTTCATTTTATAGCGGCAGGAGCCCAGCTCGGAAGAGGGGGTGTTCAGCAGAAGGCTCAGCTCATAAGCATCCTCCTGGCCCATGTCGTAGAGCTTATCGCCCAGAACGCCCTTGATGCCGTGGGCGGCACCGTAAACGTTGGTAATGCTTTCAGACTCCAGTGCGGTCTTGATGACACCATAAGCGCTGGCATTGATGACGGCGGTGGGGCCACCGGACTGGCCAATGATACAGGCCCCTTTCAGCTGATTCGCCATTTTTTAACCTCCAGTTTTATGAAAAATATAGAATAGCTATTGATATTGGACGCAAAATTGTGTACAATAAAGAACAGTTACCCGGGACATCCAAAAATGTCCGCATATATAATAATAGAAAGGACGATGAATTGTCAATGGCAATTGTAACTTCCAAGGAAATGTTTGAAAAAGCATACAAAGGCGGCTATGCAATCGGCGCTTTTAATGTGAATAATATGGAGATTATCCAGGGTATCACCGAGGCTGCCAAGGAGTGCCAGGCCCCTGTGATCCTGCAGGTTTCCTCCGGTGCCCGCAAGTATGCCAACCGCACCTATCTGGTCAAGCTCGTTGAGGCTGCCGTCATTGAGACCGGCCTGCCCATCTGCCTGCACCTGGATCACGGCGACACCTTCGAGCTGTGCAAGAGCTGCGTGGACGACGGCTTCACCTCCGTCATGATCGACGCCTCCTCCAAGTCCTTTGAGGACAACATCGCGCTCACCCGTCAGGTGGTCGAGTACGCACACGATCACGGTGTTGTGGTCGAGGCCGAGCTGGGCACCCTTGCCGGCGTGGAGGACGACGTGAACGTCTCCGCTGAGGATTCCTCCTACACCCGTCCCGAGGACGTGCAGGAGTTTGTGGAGCGCACCGGCTGCGACTCTCTGGCCATCGCCATCGGTACCAGCCACGGCGCTTACAAGTTCAAGCCCGGCACCAAGCCGCAGCTGCGCTTCGACATTCTGGAAGAAGTCAGCAAGCGTCTGCCCGGCTTCCCGATCGTGCTGCACGGTTCTTCCTCTGTGCCCCAGGAGTATGTCCAGATGATCAACGAGCACGGCGGCAACATGCCCGGCGCCATCGGCGTTCCCGAGGATCAGCTCCGCGAGGCCTCCCGTCTGGCCGTCTGCAAGATCAACATCGACTCCGACCTGCGTCTTGCCATGACCGGCACCATCCGCAAGTTCTTCGATGAGAACCCCGGCGAGTTTGACCCCAGAAAGTATCTGGGCCCCGCTCGCGAGAACATCAAGCAGCTCGTTAAGCACAAGATCATCGACGTGCTCGGCTGCGACGGAAAAGCCTGATTTCCGATATTCTGCACCGATGCGCCGGATAACCTCCGGCGCATCGTTCTAAAAAGGGAAGGGAGGGTTCGTATGGACCTTCAAACCAGATTGGAGCAGCTCACCGACTGCGTGTTTCCCAGCGATCTTCCAGACTATGACTGGAGCAAGATGGATCTGATCCGGGAACCGGAACAGAAAATGCTGCTGCTGATTCGCCTTGCCGTTGCGGCGATGCTGTTTGCAGCCTCGCTGTTTCTGCCTACGGGCGGGTTCCTGTACACGCTGTTTCTGATTCTGTCTGTGGTGGTTTCCGGTTATGATTACCTCCTCGGCGCGGTCAGGAGCGTGGTGGAGCGGGAGCCGTTCACAGGTTCCATGTTCATCTCCATCGCACTGATCCTGGCGCTGGCGGCGGGAGACCGGGTGGACGCTGCGGCCTTCATGATCCTCTATCGGGTCATCGGCCTGCTGGCGGCATTCATTACAAGCCACACGGTACGTGCCCTTGAGGAAGCAGTAGGGGAGTCACCGCGTTTTCGCAGTGCATGCGCCGCGCCCTCGTGGATTCGCTATGTGGCGCCGGTGGGCCTGGTGGCAGCGTTGGTGGTTTTCATCGTACAGCTTTGGGTGGCGGAGGCTGCGCCGGTTCTGGCAGCCCGTTCCGCGTTGAGCGTACTGGTGATCGCCAATCCCTTTACGCTGCTGGCATCTGTGCCGCTGACCTGGCTCTGCGCACTGTATGGTGCCTATGTCTATAAGATCCTGTTTCGCAGCAGCGCCTCTATGCGGAGACTGCTGCATGTGAAAAGTGTGGTTCTTGACGATACCAGCGCTGATGAGGAATCTCTGCCAAAGCTGGTTTCTGTGAAGTCCGACAAGGTGCCGCCGGAGATGCTTCTGCGTCTTGCCGCCTACGCCGAGTCCAACTCCGAAAGCCGCACGGCCCGGGCCATTCTGGCTGCCTTCCATGAAGAAATCGACCAGAAACTGATTCAGAAGACTCTGGACATTCCCCAGTGCGGGGTGGAAGCATACATCAGCAATCTGCATCTGTTTGTCGGCACCCGGGAGCTCATGCTCTTACACGGCGTCACTGTGCCGGAAGAGGATCTGACTGATGACTATGTGGTCTACGTGGCGGTGCAGGGCACCTATGCCGGCAAGCTGATTTTACAGGAGACCGCCAACGACGATACGGTGGATACCTTGGATGCCCTCCGTGGCCTCGGTGTCCGCACCGTGACCCTGTTCCGCCCGGCGCAGAACGAGTCCGTCACCAGTGTGGCGAAATCGCTCCACGCGCAGCTGTTCTGCAAGCTGACGCCGGAGGAGAAGAATCAGACCCTCTACAAGCTGCAGAAAGGTCTGCCGAAAGGGGAGTCTCTGCTCTATGTAGAGCGGGACTGCCAGGTGCGGGAGCACCGCACCCCTGCGGACGTGAACATCTGCATGATTCGCGGCGACAACATGCAGCAGTTTGACACTGACGTTCTGATCGTGGACGGCGATCTGCATTGTGTGGCTGAGACCATGGAGACGGTCAAGTGGGTCAACGGCCTCTGCAGCGATCATCGGCTGCTGACGGCGGCTGCCAAGATCCTCCTGGTGATTCTGGCCGTGCTCGGCTGCAGCACCATGTGGTTCGCGGCTGTTCTGGACGGAGCCGCCATGCTTACGACCCTGCTGCTCAGCGTCCGTGCCTTCCGATTCCGGGAAGAGCATAAGCGAATCTGGGATTTTGCACGGATCTACAAGAAAGTCTAAATTTTAACAAATTATCTTATCAGAAAAACAGGTTGAGTATCCTCAGCCTGTTTTTCGTTTATTCTTCGTTGTGATCCTTTTCCTTTGGCGTAAAGTGTCCAAGGGGATTGGCTGCGGCAGCGGTACGCAGCTCCGCGTTGTCGATGTGGGTGTAGATCTGGGTGGTGTTCAGATTCTCGTGGCCCAGAACCTCCTGCAGGGTACGCACGTCCACGCCGTTTTGCAGCATCAGGGTAGCGGCGGTGTGGCGAAGCTTGTGCGTAGAGTAGAGGGAGGCGTCCAGCCCGGCCTTGGTGAGATTCTTTTTCACCATGACCTGTACCGCGTCCACACTCATTCTGGTGCGGCGGTTGGAGAGGAACAGGGCGGCCACCCTTGGCGGGGCGAGGCTGCGGCGAACCTCCAGATACCGGTCCAGCGCCGCCCGGCAGGCGTCATTTAAGTACACCGTGCGCTCCTTGTTGCCCTTGCCGACCACCCGGAGGTTGTCGCCGTGATCGTCGCTGATATTCAATCCCACCAGTTCCGAGATTCGCAGGCCACAGTTGAGGAACAGACAGAGGATGCAGTAATCCCGCTCCTGATTTCTCCCGTCCACGGCAGACAGCAGCCGCTGGCTTTCCTCAAGGGTGAGATAACGGGGAAGTGTCTTCGGCAGCTTGGGGGTATCCAGATCCTGCACCGGGTTTTCCTCCAGCAGCTTTGCTTTCACGGTGAGATACTTAAAGAAGCTGCGGATGGCGGCGATCTTCCTGGCTCTGGAAGTTGCGGTGAGACCGAACTCCGGCTCGGAGCTGTTGGGCTGCTTGATGCGGTCTCTGGCCAAAAACGACAGATAGTCGTAAATCTCTGCCAGTGTCACTTTGGAGAGGAAATTCACATCTACGTCCTGAATGGAGATCTCATCCAGTTCCGATTTCCGGGGAACCAGACCGCGGGAGAGTTTTAAATAGCGCAAAAAGTTTCTCAGATCCAGATAGTATTCGTCCACGGTATTCCGGGAGTGGCCGCGGATGGTCTCGTGATAGACAAGAAAGTCCCGCAAAACCTGCGGCGCGTCAGATCGATCCATGTTTGAAAACACCTCACAGGAACCCAGGTTCTCATTTTTTCTGATTTGATTATACCAGGGGAGGGACCTGCCGTCTATTCGCAAAATATACAAATAATTCGGCAAAATAAAAATTTTGCCGAATTTAGAGGAGGCTTTTTCGGTATTTTTCAGGAAATCGGGGTTCCGATGGATTTTATGCCTGTGAATCGCTCTCCGAGCCTGTTTGCCTGATTTTCCGGATAAACCGAAAAATACGAGATCTTTTTTTCTTTCCGCAGCTTCTTCATTGGCGGCAGTGTCGCCCACAGCACCGACGGCAGTCCCACCGTGATCAGATACAGCGGTCCCCACACCAGACTCTGAATCGTGTGGCCGTATTCGTGCACCTTCAGTCCCTGCAGAAATGTATTCATATTATGATCTTTTTGATTCTTCTGATAATAATAAAATGGCTTGTCCGTCAGGAACAAAAACATACCCAGCGACAGACTGGACTTGTGCGGCCAGTATGTCACATGCGCGCCGCAGAAGGTCTCCTGCGGGCAGTTTCGATAGTATAAACTGAGCGCAAGTCCCGCCAGCGTCTGCGGCAGCCCCCAGGTCCACTGGGCAATCTGATATCCGGCATATTTTAAGTTTGGATTCTCTTTTTCAGGAGTCATCGGTATCATCTCGTCAAGATTGTTAAATAGTTAACATATCAGTATTCCCGCTTATATTTCTGATAGATTTTGTGGTATGTAAAAATCAGCACACCAAGTCCCACGGTGCAGACCAGCACCAAAAGGGTCGCTGCCGCTTCCGGATACCAGATAAACAGAAACGTAGAGATCCAGTGCGGGATGGAATACACGCCCCACATGATCCCGTTGGCGTGGTTATAGTCCTCCACATCCGTGATTTCCTCACGCCGCACCGTGGAGCCGGACCAGAACCACATGGGTTCCTCGCGGCGATAAGCGTAGATCCCGATGCCGGTAAACGTCAGCGCACAGCCGCCGACACAGATCAGCCAAACCAGTAATCCGCCATTCATCGTATTTTCCTTTTCATCCGAATACTGCGCGCATGGCCTCCCGGATGTTTTTCACGGGGATCGTATCCAATCCGGGAAAACTCTGTACATCGTCTCGCACGTGGGCCGGGATGATGCAGCGCTTGAATCCAAGGCGTGCAATCTCACTCAATCTCTGATTCAGATGGCTGACGCTTCGTACCTCGCCGGAGAGGCCGACCTCACCCACCGCGGCCAAATCAGAGCCCAGGGGCAGATCCTTGAAGCTGGAGGCAATGGCCAGCACCACGGCCAGATCCGTGGCTGTTTCGTCCAGTCTGAGACCGCCGATGACGTTGATATAGGCGTCGTGGCCGGAAAGTACCAGCCCGGCGCGTTTTTCCAGCACCGCCATCAGAAGCATGGCGCGGTTGTAGTCGATGCCGTTGGCGTTTCGTCTGGCACCGCTGAAGCCCGACGGCGTCACCAGGGCCTGGATCTCTGCCAGCACCGGCCTGGAGCCCTCCATGACCGCCACCACGCAGGTGCCGGGAGCATTGGCGGGCCTGCCGGAGAGCAGCATCTCCGAGGGATTCGAGACCTCCGTGAGACCCTTGTCATTCATCTCGAATACGCCGATCTCATTGGTGGAGCCGAAGCGGTTTTTGGCGGCTCTCAGAATTCGATAACTGAGGCTCTGGTCGCCCTCGAAGTACAAAACGCAGTCCACCATGTGCTCCAGAACCTTGGGGCCCGCGATGGAGCCCTCCTTGTTCACATGGCCCACCACGAAGGCAGTGTAGTCGTTGTCCTTGGCCGAGCGCATAATCCGCATGGTGCACTCCCGCACCTGGCTGATGCTGCCGGGCGTGGACGAAGTCTCGGAATCGAACATGGTCTGGATGGAATCCACGATCAGCACCGAGGGCTTCAGTTCTTCAATGGCACCGAGAATCGAGGCGATATCCGTCTCTGCCAGCACATAAATGCTGCCGTATTCCACACCGAGGCGCTGGGCGCGCATCTTCAGCTGCCGCTGGCTTTCCTCACCGGTGACGTAGAGGATCTTCTCGTTATCAGAGATCTGCCCGCAGAGCTGCAGCAATAGTGTGGATTTGCCGATGCCGGGAGCGCCGCCCACCAACACCAGAGATCCTCGCACGGCGCCGCCGCCGAGGACCCGGTCGAACTCGTGGATCCCGGTGGAAAACCGCAGTTCTTCCTCGGCGTCCAGCTCGCTCAGGAGCTTCGGCGCGGAGAATCTCCGGATGCTGCCCACCGAGACTGTGCGGGTTTCCGTGGGCGCCTCCACCAGCGTGTTCCATGCGCCGCAGGACGGGCATTGGCCCATCCATTTTCCGGTCTCGTTGCCGCATTCGGAGCAGTAATAGGTCGTCTTAGCCTTCTTCATAGGTTCCACCCTGTCTGAAAGTATTGCAGATAAGCGCTGAGCATTACCAGCGCCAGCTTTTGGTCGTAAGAATCGGACTTCAGTTTTTCCAGCTCCTCCGGATTGGAGAGAAAGCCGCATTCCACCAGCACCGCGGGACAGTTCACATTTCGCATCAGATAGATCTCATCGGAGATCGGCGCGGCCACCCGGCGGTTTTCCGGGTCCAGCGTCTTCTTCAAAACTTCGTGAAGCAGCTTCCCGAATGCCTCGCTGTGTTCCGTGTTTGCGTATAACGCTTCCGCGCCGTGGGGTCCGGGTGCGGGATAAAAGTTTTGATGTATGCTGATCAAAACGGCGTTTTGGATCGAGTTGATAAACGCTGCCCGCTGCTTCTGATCAGCTGCTTTTCGGGCGGCCAGCGTTTCAGCGTCGATAGGATAATCAATGGAAACAGTGTCCCTGGTCGTGGCAACGGGCACGCCGCAGAGCGCCGCCAGACTGCGCAGCCGAAGGGCGATCTGCAGATTCACATCCGCTTCCAGAGTTCCGTCTGCTGCCACAGCGCCGCCGTCCTCACCGCCATGTCCGGGATCGATCACCATACAATAAGACGATGAAATGGGCTCCAGTGTTTCCGCGCTGGGCTCCAGAAGCTGCAGTCCGATAGTGGCCACTAGAATGGCTATGCCGGATATGAACAACAGCACACCGATCCGTCGGCGGAGAAATCGAAGTTCCATTGTGCCTCACCCCCGTACAAATTATGCGGGAGTGCGGCCGGTCTATGTCAGGAGAAATCCACGCTGCCGGTGTCTGTGGGGATCACGGCGGCATAGGTTTTGCCAACTGCGAAGTTCAGCGGCGAGCCGGATTCGGTCGTGTAGACAAAGGGCGCGTGGGTGTCCGAGCGGCTCCAATGGATCGGGACGCATTTGCCGCCTGTGAAATACCAGCCATTGCCGCTGCCGACCACATCTGCCTCCAGACGGCCATAATCATCATAAGCGCGCATTTGGGTTTGCAGCACCAGCACATTGGCGAAGGGTACCACTTCCCCGCTCTGCCCGTCGGCATAATCGCCTCCGTATTGGAAGGCGGTGTAGCAGCCTGTGTCGGCATGGTAGGTGAAACTGGTGGTCTTCGAATTGTTAAAAGTTACACAAACTTGCACTGCCGTGGTAGTTCCCTGATCAGCCGCAGTTTCGGAAAAATGCAGGCTGCTTTGATAATCCGAATTGTGTGTGGTCCGAAAACCGTACTCCTCCACCAGCGCAGGAACCTTGTCGCCACTGAAAAACAACGTGTGTTCCGTCCCGGCAGATGCCCGGCTCATTTCCCGATAGAAAATCGATGCAAAGGCGCGGTCATCCCGGACGCCGTCGATGTGATCGGCGTTCAGAGCCGCCAGATCGCTGTATGCATCCTCGCTGCCGCCGCCGTGGATCACGATGGCGTCATAGCTCAATGCGATGCTGAGATAATAGGGCC
Organism: uncultured Eubacteriales bacterium; assembly: GCA_900317905.1. GTDB lineage: Bacteria > Bacillota > Clostridia > Oscillospirales > Oscillospiraceae > CAG-103. Next base: position 197,771 of record ONIN01000001.1, read on the forward strand.
GGAGGCTCCGAATGCTTCCCACACTGGGGACATCTTCGATATGGCTGAAGAGCGCCATCATTCTGGTGATGCCGCCCTCGGCCGGGATCTCATAGATCCAATCCGCTTTGGAAATACCCACCTGGGGCTGGGCCACGCTGATGTTGTTGATCATCACGGCATAGGGCCGCTGGCTGGAGGTATCGGCGGTCTGCTCCTCACCGGTGAGCGGCGCGGTAAAGGTGGTCTGCTTCGGTTCTTTCCGAAAGATCTGTTCGATGATGGAGGGCTTCTCCTCTGCTGCATCATCACCATAGTGCAGAACAAACTGTCCGCAGGCAGTGCAGCTCAAAATCAGAGCGATCATCAGGATGCTCAATAGTAGTTTCTTCAAAATGGGTCTCCTTCCCTGCCGGGCTTTTTCTTTCTATATTCATGATACACGGAGGGACGGCGATTGTCAAATCGGAGAAAGTGTGGTAAAATACATTTTAATCTTTCTTTGGAGATGAATGAACATGTATGAAGAAATTCAGGCTTCCGCCGCTGCGGCCTTGAACGAGCTGCTGGAGCTTGCCAAATTGAAACCCGGTCAGCTGGTGGTCATCGGCTGCTCTTCCAGCGAGATCGTCGGTGAGAAAATCGGTAAAGGTTCCTCCCCGGAGACCGCTGCGGCTGTGGTGCAGACGATCCTGCCCATCCTCAAAGAGCACGATCTTCGACTGGCTGCCCAGTGCTGTGAGCACTTAAACCGCGCCTTGATCGTGGAGCGGGAGACGGCGGAGCGTTTCGGCTATGAGATCGTCAGCGTCATGCCCCAGCCCAAGGCCGGCGGCTCCTTCGCCACGGCGGTCTATCAGTCCATGGAAGATCCGGTGGCGGTGGAGTTCGTGAAGGCGGACGCTGGATTGGACATCGGCAACACTATGATCGGCATGCACCTGAAGCACGTGGCTGTACCGCTGCGGCTCCAGACCAAAAAGATCGGTGAAGCTGCCGTGAATGCCGCCCGCACGAGACCGAAGCTCATCGGCGGCGTCCGTGCCCACTATCCCGAAGAAATTCGATAATAGCTAACAAGTCCCTCGGTCGTTGGATCGAAGGACTTGTTTTTGTTATGAGGCGTTCTCCGCGAAGGTGTTGTTCACCAGCTTGCTGAAATCCGCCCAGGCGCTGTGCTCCAGCTCGCCCGCGGTCTCCATGACCGTCTCCAGTCGCTCCAGAGCGCTCTGTTCCATGACCGGCGTGGTCTGCCAGGCGTCGATGTCCTTGTAGCGCTGGACCACGGTGGTCAGGGTTGCGATGGAGGTGTCCGGGAACTGGCGCGCGATGGCTTCGGCGGTCTCTCTGGCGTCATGCTCCTGCACCCATGTGAGCGCCTTCGCAATGGCATTGGTGAAACGCTGAACGACGTCGGCGTTTGCTTCCATGTAAGAGGGCGTTGTGAAGTAAGCGGTGTAGGGAATCTCGCCGCTCTCGGCGCCGATGCTGGTGAGAATGTATCCCTGGCCCTGCTGCTCCACCTCGGTGGCGGTGGGCTCAAAGAGGGTCACATAGTCGCCGTTTCCACCGGTGAAGGCACCTGCCATCATGTTAAACTGCACGGAGGTGTCCACGGTGGCGTCCTCACCGGGGATCACGCCGTTTTGCCGCATGACGTACTCCAGGGTCATTTCCGGCACGCCGCCGGCTCTGCCGCCGATGATGGTGCTTCCCTTCAACTGCTCCCAATGGAAGGGCACATCCTCCCTGCCTACCAGGAAAGAGCCATCCCGCTTGGTCATCTGGGCGAAGATCACCGGGGCGTCATCCTTTTCCTGATTTTGCACATAAATGCATGCCTCCGGGCCGGCGAAACCGATCTGCGCCTCTCCGGTAAGGACGCTGGTCATGACCTTGTCGGCGCCGCCGCCGTTGACCAGCTCGATTTTCAATCCTTCATCCTCAAAGAATCCCAGCTCCAGGGCAACGTACTGTGGCGCGTAGAATACCGAGTGTGTTACTTCACTGACCGTGAGGGACACGGTTTCTTCTATTTTCTCTTCATTTGTACCGCAGGCGGCGCAGGCAAAGACCAGCACCGCCGCAAGCAGAATTGCAGCGATTCGATTCATAGTTCCTCCTATTCAAGTCATCTTTCGCCAGCAGCGTTCGGCTGCCTGTACCAGCTGATACATCAGAATGGCAGCACAGGCCAGCAGCAGCACTGAAGCCATGACCAGATCCATATTGAACACCTGTGAGCCGTAGACGATCAGATAGCCCAGTCCGGCCTTGGACACCAGAAACTCGCCCATGATGACGCCGACCCAGCTGAGGCCCACGTTCACTCTGAGGGTGTTGAACAGCGTATCGGTGTTGGCCGGCAGCACCAGTTTTCTGAGGGTCTGCCCCTTGGAGGCGCCCAGGGTCTGCATCAAGCGAAGCTTTTCCGGATCCACACTGCAGAAACCGGCATACATGTTCAGGATCGTGACAAACACGGAAATCGCGATGGTCATGGCGATGATACTCCCGGTGCCGGCACCGATCCAGACGATGAAGATCGGGCCCAGAGCCGTCTTCGGCAGAGCGTTCAGAACTACCAGATAAGGATCCAGAATCCTGGATGCCAGTTTGCTCCACCAGAGACCCACCGCGATCAGGATACCGGAGAGCGTCCCCAGGGTGAATCCAATCACAGTCTCATAACAGCTGACGCCCAGATGCTTCAGCAGGTCACCGGATTGCCAGAGATTCGCCAGTGTTCGGATCACGCGGCCGGGACTGCTGACGATGAACACGTCGATCCAGCCCTTTCTGCCAGCCAGTTCCCAAAGCCCCAGCAGCAAGAAGAGCAGCGCGATCCGAAGGATGTGCACCGTGATCTGCTCCCGCTTTCTCTGCTGCAGGTAGACTTTTCTTTCGGGAGAGAGCTCCTGTTCAGACATTCACATCCAGCTCCTCCCATATTTGATTGAACAGCTTCTGAAATGCCGGGCTGCCGCGCCGCTCCATGGGACTGGTGTCCTGCAGATTCGTCAAATCGTGGATCGCCCGCACCGTACCGGGACGATGGGACAGCACCACGATCCGGTCCGACATGCTGATGGCCTCGGAAATATCGTGGGTCACCAGAACGGCGGTCTTCCCTTTTTGCTTGATGATGCGTGCAATGTCTGCCGAGACTGCCAGCCGGGTCTGATAGTCCAGCGCGGAAAACGGTTCGTCCAGCAGCAGCACTCCGGGTTCCAATGCGAGTGTTCTGATTAGCGCGCACCGCTGCCGCATCCCGCCGGAGAGCTGGCTGGGGGCGCTGTCCCGAAAAGCGTAAAGCGCGTAGTCCGACAGCAGCGTCCGCACCATATCCCAACGCTCTTTCGTATTGTCGCCGCGCACCTCCGGCCCCAGCAGGACGTTTCTCCAGATGCTGCGCCACTCAAACAGCTGATCCCGCTGGGGCATGAAGCCGATCTTCTCCGAGGGGCCGCGGATGGGAGCTCCGTCCAGCCGGATCTCTCCATCTGTGGGTTGTTCCAATCCTGCCAGAATGGACAGCAGCGTTGACTTTCCACAGCCCGAAGGGCCGACGATGCTCACAAAGCTTTTGTCCTCCACCGAAAAGCACACGTCCCGCAGGGCTTCCACCTCGCCGTCGGGCGCCTGGTAGGTCATGGAGACGTGGTCGATCTCAATGTGCAAGCCGATTCCTCCTTTCCAGATGATCAGCGCGCTTCGGGTCATTCTATGGAGGAAACCGAACAGACGTGAAAACGCCGCAGGCATCGTACCTGCGGCGTTCTGGAATGATTCTTAATAGATTTGATCTTTTTGGATGGGCGTGATGAAGAGCTTTCGAATTTGATCCCGGTCCCCGGTCTGGCCGAGGATCCACATGAGCTTGGTCACCACCGCTTCGGTGGTCATTCCATAGGCCTCGATGAGTCCCAGTTCCCGCTTTGCCCGCTGGCCTACCTGATAGACCTCCATGTCGCTACCCTCAAAGGGCACCTGGGTGGTCATGACGATGACGCGTCCGGAGTCGATCCAGTCTCTCACAGCATCGAAGAATGTCTCATCACCGTACTGCGGCAGTCCGCCAACACCGAAGCTCTCCAGTACCAGAGCGCGGCAGTGGGGCTTCAAAGCTTCGAAGATCTTCGCGTCAGAACCGGGCACCAGCTTCCAGACAAAGACGCCGCTGCTCATGCGGTCATGGAACAGAGTCTCTCCCCGCACCTGTTCCTGAATATAATACACCAGCTTCCGGTTGCGGATGATGGCGGTTTCAGGATAGTCCACACTCTCGAAGGCGTGATAGCTCTTGGTACGCATTTTTCGCGCCCGGGTACCGAGAATGACCCTGTGGTCGAACACCACGTGGACGCCGCAGGCCTGATCATCGGAGGCGTATAAAAAGGCGTCCCGGAGATTTTCTCTGGCGTCGGTGTCCCGGTTGGAGATGCTCTGCTGGGCGCCGGTGATGACTACGGGCTTTTCGTTGTTCTGAATGAGATAGCTCAGAGCGGCTGCGGTATAGGCCATGGTATCTGTACCGTGGGTCAGCACAAAACCGTCATAGCGGTCATAGTTTTCCTGAACACAGGCCGCCATCTGGAGCCACTGGTCTGCGGAGATGTTGGTGCTGTCCAGATTCATCAGCTGCACTGTGTCTGCCAGGCAAATTTCTGACAGCTCCGGCACCAGCGCCATCAGATCCTCAGAAGACAGCTGCGGCGTCAGCCCCTCCCCCACATCTTTGCAGGCAATGGTACCGCCGGTGGCGATCAGAAGGATATGTTTCATGGGTTTCTCCTCCCCTTTCTCGTTCCGGTCATATTATAAACATAGAGGCAGAAAACGTCAACATTTCCGGATCTTTGGTTGACCCAAAGGCGATTGTGCGGTATTATATATATTTAGGAATCAAGAAACCCGTCGTAAAGTGAGAAGAATTATGAAAGAACAAGAATCCATTTCCAATACCCGGATCGCGCGGCTGCTGTTCGTCCTGTGCGTGATTCAGCCGTTTCTGGATGTGCTGTCCTATTGGATGAATGAGCTGGGCTACGGCACCACGCTGACCATGGGACTGCGTATGCTTCTTTTGGCAGCAACGGCGATCTGCGGCTTTCTGCTGTCCAATCGCAAACGGGCGTATCTGATCATGATCGCTGTGCTGGCGGTGCTGGCGGCGGGACACGTCTGGGCATGTCTGCGGGCATCCGGCATCTGCGGAAAAGTATATGACCGCGGCGCCATGTTCACGGATCTGGCAAACTTTGTCCGGGTGGCGCAGCTGCCGATCTTTGCCCTCTGCTTCATGACCTTCCTGAAACGGAGCGGTGAGCAGGGTTGGGACGCTGTAAAAAATGCCATGGCGGTGAATCTCTTCGTGATCGCCGCGGTGGAGATCATCAGCGCCATTACCGGGACGAACCCCTATACTTATGAGAATAAATCCATCGGCCTCCTGGGGTGGTTCTACTTTGCCAACAGCCAGAGCGCCATTCTCTCCATGCTGGTGCCTCTGGTATTGTGTGCGGCTTTGAAGTGGAAATCCTTCTGGAAGACGGTACTTACAGCCATTGTCTGTTTCGGGATCCTCTGGCTCTTCGCCACGAGACTTTCCTATCTCGCCATTTTCGCAACGGCATTTGGTACCCTGATCGTCTGGGCGGTGAATCATAAGCTCACCAAGCGGATCGCGGCGCTGCTGCTGATCCTGGCCATCGCCTGCGGAGCCACCTACTCCATCTCCCCCATGACCAGAAATCAGACCCTTGTGAACATTAACGCCCAGAAAAAGCAGGAGAAGATGGACCGCCTGATGCAGCGGGGCGTCAACGATTTCGGCTCTGACAGTGTGGAGCGATATCGCTACGCCTATGAGTGGTTCCAGCGCCGGATGGTGAACAAGTACGGGCTGGAGCGGCTGGTGGAGGCCTACAACGGCTCTGAGAAAGCCTCTGTGCTGGCGGATGCAAGGCTGCGGAAGCTGACCTACTGCCGCCTGATGCTGGAGGAGCTTCCGGCGAGCAGCCGCTGGTTCGGCTTAAATTATAACGACATGGAGTACTGCCACGAGATTTTCGATGTGGAGAACGATTTCCACGGGATCCTGTATCTCTATGGCTACGCAGGCTTTGCTGCGCTGGCGGCATTTTTGCTGTATTTCATCATTCTGATCCTGCTGGCGCTGATTCGTAACTTCAAACAATACTTTACCACCGACGCCGGTGCCTGCGGCATCGCACTGTTGATGGGACTGATCCACGCCTACGCCACTGCTGGTGTGTTGCGTCGGCCCAATGCTACATTTTATTTATCTCTTGTGCTGGCCTTGATCTGGTATCTGATCAAGGTACGGCAATATGACGACCCGAAGGAGGACATGCCATGCCTGAATTGAAAACTACCCCCAGCTTCTCCGATCGGATCATTGAGCGGCTCCCAAGTATTCTGATCGTGCTCTTTGTGCTTCAGCCCTTCATGGACATCCTCTCATACTGGATGGATCGGCTTGGCATGGCGAACACCCTGACCCTGGCCCTGCGCTTTCTGGTATTGGCGGGCTTCGGTCTGCTGGGCTTCTGTCTTTCGAAACGGAAGCGGGTCTATCTGATCTTCGCCGGCCTCTGCCTCTCCCTTCTGATCGGTCATGTAATCGCCTGTTCGATCAAAGGATATCTAAATCCGGTGAGCGACATTACGAATCTGGTTCGCATCATTCAGATGCCGCTGTTTGCTTTCTGCTTCATCACGGCATTGAAACTGAATCGTCGCTGCGCCCGCGCCATCGAACAGGGCTGTGTCATCAACTTCTGGATCATCGGTGCGTCCATCGCCCTGGCATTGATCACCGGTACGGCCTCCCCCACTTATGAGGAGAGCGGCTACGGACTGATTGGCTGGTTCGCCACCACCAACGCCCAAAGTGCGGTGCTGAGCATCCTGACTCCCATCGTGGTGACCCTGGCCTATCGGCGGAGGAATTTCCCGTTGTTCGTACTCACTGCTCTCGCGGCCTTCGCACAGCTCTATTTCCTGGCGACTCGTCTGGCCTTCCTGGCCATTGCGGTGACCTGCTTTGGCTTGCTCATCACGGCGATTGTCACGAAAAACGTCTCCAAGAAGTATTTCGTAGTTTTGTTCGTCCTGCTGGCGGTCTGCGTGGGTACCATCAAAATCTCCCCCATGTACAAAAACCAGACCCGCTACAATCAGGCTATGGCCGGAAAACAGGGGGACGCCGAGGTCATGATGGCCCGGCAGGCTGCCCGCGAGGGATCCAAGCCATGGAACGAACTGAGTCTGGTGGAGAAGCTGCCCCGGCTGCGGATCATCTATCGCTACTACAGCAAGCAGCTGTGCCTGCGCTTCAACGTCTATCGGGTCATGAAGGCTTACAACTATACATCCTCCATTATGAAGATCACTGCCACGCGGCACCAGAAAATCGTTTTCTGCCAAATGCTGCTGGATGAGCATCCCACCATTTCCCGGTTCTTCGGTATGGAACTGAGCCGCATGACCTTCCATGACAATATCTATGATGTGGAAAACGATTTCCACGGTGTCTACTTCCTCAGCGGCTGGTATGGTCTCGTCCTGATGCTGGCCTTCATCCTCTATTTCGTCTGGCTGATCGTCCGGGCTCTGATGAAGGATTTCAAGCATGTCTTCACCATCGAGGCCGGTGCCTTCGGCATGGCCTTCTGTTTGGCGCTGCTGTATTCCTATGAGACGGCCGGCGTCCTGCGAAGACCCAACAGCTCCTTCTATCTCTCCATGCTGCTGGCTATGGTGTACTACCTCACGAAGCTGCGGTATTATCCCGCCCTTCCGGAGGAAACAAGCGAGGGAACAAAATGAAATTCAGCGTTGTGATCCCGGTCTATAATGTCAAGGATTATCTGGAGAAATGCGTAGACTCTATCTTGGCACAGGCGAATGAGGAAACTGAAATTCTGCTTGTAGATGATGGGTCTACTGACGGCGTCTGCCCGGAGATCTGTGACCGTTATGGAGCGCAGTATCCGGATCAGATCCGCGTGATCCACCAGGAGAACGGCGGCCTCGGCGCGGCGCGAAATACCGGCATTGAGGCGGCGCAGGGAGACTACCTGGTCTTTGTGGACAGCGATGACTATCTGCTGCCCGGTCTACTGGAGGACGTCTCCGCTGCCATTGAGGCGCATCCCTGCGATATCATCGACTTCGGGTTTCAGGTGGTGCGGGAAGACGGCACTGTTACCGAGACCCATGCGGGCGAGCTGCCTCATGATCGCGTTCTGAAGCTCTCGGAGTACCCGGAGATGCTGCTGGTGCTGCCCTCTGCCTGGAGACGGGTATACCGCAGAAGCCTGTTTCTGAATACCGGCATCCGATACCCCTCCAGAGTCTGGTATGAGGACATCCGAACGACGCTGAAGCTTTTTGCGGCGGCAGACGGGGTGTTCTCCATTCCAAAACCCTACTATGCCTATCTGGTGCGGGAGGGCTCCATCACCCGGAACACCAACGTCCAGCGCAATGCCGAGATTCTGGAGGCATTCGATGATCTGCGCAGCTGGTTTACGCAGCAGGGCCTGTGGGAAACCTACTATGACCAGTTCACCCGACTGGCGGTGGATCATATCCTTCTCGCAGCTTCTGTACGCGTGATCCGCATCGACCCGAAAAGCGAGCTGATCGGTACCTTCCGCTCTTACATGGACGAGCAGTTCCCCAACTGGAGCGGCTGCCCTCTGCTGGAGTCTCTCCCGAAGCAGCACAAGCTGATTTTGAAGCTGCTGGACGGGAAACACTACCGGACGATCCGGAGTCTCTTTGCCATCAAGGACGGCCTAGGCTGAAATCGAGGTTTCTATGTCCAGAACATCCAATTCCCTGAAAAATGTGCGCTACGCCACGCTGCTGAAGCTGTTGGTTGTGGTGGTGAATTTCCTGGCCCGCCGGGTGTTCATCACGGTGCTGACCGACGAGTATCTGGGTCTGAACGGCACCTTTGCGAACATCCTTTCTGTCCTCTCACTGGCGGAATTAGGCGTGGGCACGGCCATCACCTTCAGCATGTATCAGCCTCTGGCGGAGCACGACGACGAGCGGCTGCTGTCGCTGATGGCGCTCTATCGAAAATACTATCGGATCATCGGCTGTGTGATCGCGGTGGTTGGCGCCGCGCTGACTCCCGCACTCCCCTATCTGATTCACGACATCCCCAATGTTCCGCACATCGAGATCATCTATCTCATGTTCGTGTTCGACAGCGCGATGTCCTACTTTTTCGTCTACAAGCAGTCCATCATCATTGCGGATCAAAAGCAGTACATCGTCACTACATATCAGAACATCACTGCAGTCTGCATGGTGCTGGTGCAGATCGTCCTGCTGCTGATCACGAAGAACTACTTTGTCTACTTGGGCGTAAAGCTGGTTTCCACCCTGACCAACAATATGCTGCTGGCAAGAAAGGCGGACAAGCTCTATCCCTTCCTGAAAAAGAAGGAGATCCAGCCCCTTCCGGCGGACGTGCAGCAGGGCATCAGCCGGAACATCCGCGCCACCATGATGCATCGGATCGGCTCCGTAGTCGTTTTCGAGACGGACAACGTGCTCATCATGTACTTTATCGGCGCCATCGCCGTGGGTTTTTATTCCAACTACCTGATGATCACCCGGGGGCTGCAGGATATCTACATCCTGATCTACCGCGCCATCACTGCCAGCGTCGGCAACCTCTGCGCGGAGGAGGACAAATCCCACGCCCAGGCAGTTTTCTGGAAGCTGGATTTCTTTACGAGATGGCTCTACGGGTTTTCCTCCATCTGTCTGCTGGTACTGCTCAACCCCTTCATCAGTTCCGTGTGGTTGAAGGAAAACTATCTGTTTTCCATGCCCATCGTGCTGCTGATGTGTGTGAATTTCTATGTCACCGGTCTGCGGCAGAGCTCTCTGACTTTCCGGGACGCCATGGGTCTTTACTGGTACGACCGCTACAAAGCGATTTTTGAGTCCCTGATTAATCTGGTGGTTTCCGTGATTCTGGCCATTCCCTATGGAATCGTCGGTATCTTCATCGGCACCTTTGTGAGTACCATGACCACCTGCTTCTGGATCGAGCCCTACATGCTCTTCAAGCACGGCTTCCACGCAAATGTGGGCGCGTATTTCCGGAAATACGGTCTGCACACGCTCTACACCGTAATCATCGGCGCGGGAACCTGGTATCTGGCTTCTCTGCTGCCGGAGCTGGGATTTCTGCCCTTTGTTGGAAAGCTCTTCATCTGTGCCATTGTGCCGAATCTCTGCTACTGGCTGATTTACGGCCGGACGGAGGAATTCCGCTATGCTGTGGATCTGCTGAAATCCAGACTCGGCGCCATTCTGAAACGCTAAAAAACCGCTCTCTTCCTAACTTCGGAGAGAGCGGTTTTTTGATGGAATTGAAATCAGAAGACGCCGGCGAGCTTCAGGAACAGAACCACCAGCAGCGCGAAGACCACAACCAGGACAATCAGGTTGAGGGGCTTGTACTCGGTTTTGGCGGGGCCGGCCTCAATCAGCTTCGCAGCTCTGAGAGAGCCTACCACAGGCTTATAGAGCAGCATGGTCAGAACCGCGTTCAGGGCGCCTTTGATCAGATTGAAGGGCAGAAACACGGAAGCCAGCATCCCGGCAACGACTTCCCGGGGCACGCCCATGTAGAGGGGCGTGACGATGTAGTTCCACAGAACCATGCAGATTGCCATGCAGACGATGCCGGAGACAAGACCGACCACAGCGCCCTTCTGGTTGTGCATCTTCCGATAAATGATGGCGGCGGGAACGGCAAATGCGCAGGTGCTCAGCACGTTCATCAAGAAGCCGATGGGACCGGTGCTGCTGACGGAGATCATCTCCAGCAGAGACGCAACCACAGAGACCAGAACGCTGGCGAGGGGCCCAAGGATGAAGCCGACGATGACCACAGCCACGTCTTTGGGATCATAGCTGAGGAAGCCCGCCACGTTGGGGACGATTTTGCCCACCAGAGTGAGCACATAGGCAATGGCAATGAACATGCCGCATACGGCTACGTACTTGGTGGAGAACTTTGATTTTGTCATGGTTTTAGAACCCTCCTGAAAAAGAAAATTACGCTCGAAGGAATGCCTTCAAGCGCAACTTCATTTCTTAAGGGAAGCGCATCTTCTCTCATCCAGACTATACTGTCGGTATCGGAGTTTCACCGATTCGGCCTTTCGGCTCGCGGACTTTACCGCCGGTCGGGAATTTCACCCTGCCCTGAAGACGTTTCATTCGATTGTTGAGTTTATTATAACACCATGTCGTAAAAAAGCAAGAGGTATTTTAAAAATTCTCAAATTCTGGTATCCAGGGTGGCGGAATACTGCTTCCGGAAGGCTTCATACTCCCCTGCATCCAGAGCGTCACGGATCTTCTCCATGAGCCGGTTATAGAACCGCAGGTTGTGGGTCACGGCAAAGCGCATGGCTAGCATCTCTTCGGCTTTGAACAGGTGCCGCAGATAAGCGCGGGAGTATCGCCGGCAGACCGGGCAGTCGCACGCGGGATCGATGGGACTCTCGTCCAGCTTGTATTTCTCGTTTTTGATGTTGATGATGCCGCTCCAGGTGAACAGATGTCCGTGGCGGCCGTTTCTAGCCGGCATGACGCAGTCGAAGAAATCCACACCGCGCCAGACGCCTTCGATGATGTTCCCCGGCGTGCCGACACCCATGAGATACCGGGGCCGATCCTTGGGCATGTATTCTTCCACAGCCTCGATGGTGTCGTACATCTCCTGGTGACTCTCCCCCACTGCGAGGCCGCCGATGGCGTAGCCGGGAAGATCCAGTTCGGCGATCTGCTTCATATGCTCGATTCGAAGATCGTGGAATACAGCCCCCTGATTGATGCCGAAGAGCATCTGCCCGGGGTTCACGGCGTCATCCCGACTGTTATAATCGGCGAGGGCTGTTTTGCAGCGCTGGAGCCAGCGGGTGGTGCGCTGGCAGGAGTCCCGGACATAGTCATAGGGCGACGGGATCTTGACACATTCGTCAAAGGCCATGGCGATGTCGGAGCCCAGATTCGCCTGAATACGCATGCTTTCCTCCGGCCCCATAAAGATCTTGCGCCCGTCCACATGACTGTTGAAGCTTACGCCCTCCTCTTTGATTTTCCGCAGCTCTGCCAGAGAAAAGATCTGAAATCCGCCGCTGTCCGTGAGGATGGGGCCGTCCCAAGTCATGAATTTGTGGAGCCCACCCAGATCCCGAATCAGCTCGTCACCTGGGCGGACGTGGAGATGGTAGGTGTTGGACAGTTCGATCTGACAGCCGAGGGTTTTCAAATCGGCGGCGGACAAGGCTCCCTTGATGGCACCCTGGGTGCCCACATTCATGAATACCGGGGTCTGCACCGTTCCGTGAGGGGTCTGAAATTTGCCGCGGCGGGCGTGGCCTTCCTGTTTCAAGAGTTGATACATGGCAATGATCCTTTACATTTCATTCTGATTTTTCAGTAATTGTTGTTGTTCAATAAAGCGGATGGTTTCCGGCGGCTGTTTGCCCTGACAGCAGACGGCAGCTGCACATTCGGGAATATCCGTGTATAGTTTGCAGAAAACTTTGTCCGCCCAATCCGGAAGGATGATTCTGCCGTTTTCACGGGAGATGGGAATGCTCCGCAAGTCCCCTTTCCCCGTGAGTTTAAACCAGCTCTCCCGCAGGGTCCAGAGCTCGAACAGTTCCAAATCACCGTGGGGCGTTTCCAGCAAGCGGCGCGCTGTGCTCTCATGGACAGAACGTCTGGATTCTACGTCGGCGCCCACCGGAAAATGAGAAATCGCCGCCAGTGCCGCCCCCTTGGTATGGCTCAGTGAGAAGTGCAGATTCGGCATTTCCGGGAACCAGGGCCTTCCTCCGGGCTGGATTTCGACCAAAGGAAGCTCCAGGCCGAAATCATTTTTCAACGCATAGATCAGAAGAGACCAGGCTTCTGCGCTGCCGACTGCTGCGCTTCTCCCGGGGTGGAGCAGCTGTTCCGGGACAAATTTGCCGACAGTTGTCCAATATAACAGCATATCTTGCCACCACCTCAGAAATTCTTTCATTTCTTTTCAATAATATAGCATAAATTTAATTATTTGGCTACCATTCTTGAAAAAAGTGTGGTATACTTAATTATTCAGTAGGATTTTAAGAGGAAACCTCTGATTATCTGTTAAAGTTTGTAAAATACACCGAAAGGAACGAAGTATATGAAAAAGATCCTGGTGCTTGAAGACGAATCCAGCATTCGCAGTTTCGTGGTCATCAACCTGCGCCGCAGCGGGTATGAGCCCATTGAGGCCGGGACCGGTGAGGAAGCCCTCCGCTGCATCCAGCAGCACCCTGACATTTTGGTGGCGCTTCTGGATGTGATGCTGCCGGATATCGACGGCTTTGAAGTCTGCCGCCGTATCCGTGCCACCGGCTCCAAGATGGGCATTATCATGCTCACCGCCAAGAGTCAGGAGATGGACAAGATCACCGGACTCATGACCGGCGCCGACGACTATGTGACCAAGCCCTTCTCCCCTGCCGAGCTGCTGGCTCGCGTGGACGCGCTCTATCGCAGAATCGGCGGCGGCGACAACGGCGAGGACGCCATTTCCAGCGGCCCGTTCCTGCTGCATCTGCACTCCCGCACGCTGGATAAGAACGGTGAGCACATCCGCCTGACCCAGACCGAGTTTGCCATCATGAAGCTCTTTATGAACAATCCCGGTCGCGCCCTCTCCCGCGAGGAGATCCTCAGCGCCGTCTGGGGTGAGGATTACAAGGGCGAGGTCAAGATCGTGGATGTAAACATCCGCCGCCTCCGCATCAAGATCGAGGATCAGCCCACGGAGCCGGAATATATCACAACCGTCTGGGGCTTCGGCTATAAGTGGGGTTACTGATCCCCATGGACGAGCAAAAGCAATCCAACGATCGCGGCAAACAGCTTTCGGATAACCCCGCGCTGATTCCCGCACTGATCTTTGCGGGGCTGGTGCTGGCTGCATTCTGGATCGGCTACGCACTGTTTTCCACCAAGCTGTGGATCGCCATCGTCGCCAGCCTGGTGGCTGCGTGTGCTGCCGGATATGTGGGCTGGCTGTGGTATGACATTCATGTGCTGGAGCCGCTTCGCCACATGACCGAGTCAGCCAAGCTGATCGCCGACGGCAGCTACGGCACCGAGCTTCCGCCCACGGAGGAAAAGCCCTTCCAGGAGCTGACGGAGGTCATCAACGCCGTTTCGAGAGAGATCAACCACTCCGAGAAAATGCAGTCGGAGTTTATCTCCTCCATCTCCCATGAGCTGCGCACCCCGCTGACCGCCATCACCGGCTGGAGCGACACGCTGATGTTTGATTTTGACATCAAGCACGAGTCTCGGGTGGGTCTGCAGACCATCAAGCAGGAGGCGGCCCGCCTTACCAGTCTGGTGGAAGAGCTGCTGGAGTTTACCCGCATTCAGGATGGACGCTTCAAACTGAACATCGAACTGTTGGACATTGAGAGTGAGCTGGAGGACACGATCTTTACCTATCGGGAGTTCCTGCAGCGGGGCAAGATCGATCTTCGTTTCACGCCTTTGGAGGAGGAGATCCCCCTGCTCCCCGGCGACCCGCTTCGCCTGCGGCAGGTGTTCCTGAACATTCTGGACAACGCCGCCAAGTATGGGCGCACTGGCCCCGACAGCGGCATTATCGAGGTCTCTCTCACGGCGGATCAGAATGCCGCCACGGTGATTTTCCGGGACTACGGCCCCGGCATCCCGGAAGATGAGCTTCCCCACGTGAAAGAGAAATTTTTCAAAGGCCGCATTTCCAAAGAGCGCGGCAGCGGCATCGGCCTCGCGGTCTGCGATGAGATCATCACGCGCTCCGGCGGCATGCTGACCATTTTGAACGCGCCCGGCGGCGGAACTGCCGTGGCCGTTACCCTGCCTTTCGCGCCTGAAAGCGCCAATGGCGGAAAAGCACATCACACTGAGGTTATGGAATGAGCAAGCAAACCAAACAAGAGAATAACGACCAGAAGGTCTGCTTCCGCACCAGCATCGGCGGCCAGGCGCTGCTGGAGGGCATCCTCATGCGCGGCCCGCTGAAGCAGGCCATCGTATGCCGCACGCCGGACGGCCTGGTGGAAAAGGTCGAGGAGCTGCACTTTGTCAAGGATAAGTATCCAATTCTCGGCCTTCCGCTAATCCGCGGCGTCATCACCTTTATTGACTCCATGGTCAAGGGCATGCAGGCTCTGACCTACAGTGCTGATCTCCTTCCCATGGAAGAACAGGGCGAGCCGGACAAAATCGATCAGTGGATCGAGGCGCATTTCTCCGAAGAGAAGGCCAAGGACATCGTCATCGGTGTGGCTGTGGTGCTGGGCATTGCGCTGGCGGTTGGTTTGTTTGTTCTGCTTCCCACACTGCTGGGCAAGCTCTGCCTGCGTCTCTTCCCGGGCATGACCAGTCTGACGCTGAGCCTGGCAGAAGGCGTCTTTCGCATCATCATCTTCATCCTCTATCTCTGGGGCGTTACCCGGATGGACGATGTGGCCAGAATGTTTGCCTATCACGGCGCGGAGCACAAGACCATTTTCTGCTATGAAAAGCAGCTGCCGCTGACAGTGGAGAACGTTCGGGAGCAGTCCCGCTTCCACCCCCGCTGCGGCACCAGCTTCCTTTTTAATGTTGTTATCATCAGCATTCTGATCTTCTCTGCGGTGAGCTCTCTGCTGACCAACTGGCAGAGCTTCTGGCTGCGGTTTCTGCTGCATCTGGCGCTGCTGCCGGTGATCGTCTCCCTCACCTACGAGCTGAACCGCTGGGTGGGACGGCATGAGGATCTCTGGATCTGCCGCATTCTGGCCGCACCCGGAAAATGGATGCAGCATCTGACCACCAATGAGCCGGACGACAGCATGATCGAATGTGCCATCCGTTCTCTGGAGCTGGTCATCCCCGAAACGCAGGGCAGCGACGCCTGGTGATAAAAGGAGCATTTTAAGATGCCGAAAACCTACAATGAGCTGTATCTGCGCGCCCGCTCCGCCCTGAAGGCTGCCGGCGTTGAGAGCTACGCGTTGGAAGCGCGACTCTTGGCTTCAAGAGCCGCCGGGAAAGACAAAGAGGCATTTCTCCGGGATCTGCGGCTTTATACCTCTGACGAAACTGAGGAGAAGCTGGAAGCCCTTCTGCAGCGGCGTCTGAAGGGCGAACCACTGGCCTACATTACCGGAGACTGGGAGTTTTATGGCCTTCCTATGAAGGTCACCCAGGACGTGCTGATTCCCCGCCCGGACACCGAGGTTCTGGTAGATACCGCCTTAAAAGCCCTGATGGGCCGGAAAATGGACGCCAGGATCCTGGATCTCTGCTGCGGAAGCGGCTGCATCGGTGTTGCACTGGCCCATGAGCTTCCTGCTGCCAGAGTCGTCATGGTGGACGTGAGCGAAAGCGCTCTGGAGGTCAGCCGTCAGAACATTCGATTGAATCGTGTCAACCGCACTGTTTGTCTGCGTGCAGACGCGCTGCAAAAGCCGCCCATGAGCATCGGCGAGTTTGATATGATCATCTCCAACCCGCCCTATGTGCCCAGCTTCGAGATCCTGACCCTGGACAGCTCCGTCCGGGACTTTGAACCTTTGGGTGCGTTGGACGGTGGCGAAGATGGGTTGATGTTTTATCGTTCGATCCTGCAGTATTGGCTCACGGCCCTACGCCCCGGTGGACTGATGCTGTTTGAAGTCGGTGAAGATCAGGCCTCTTCCGTCCGCGCATTGATGCGGGAGGCCGGCATGCAGGACGTGTTCTCTGTTCTCGATACTGCCGGAATTGAGCGGGTCGTGGTCGGACGGAGACCCAAAAACTGAAATCAAGAATAATGATATAGAGGTGTACTATGGCAGACAAGAAAAAGAGCGTGGCCCCGCCTCCGGCGCAGGCCCGTCCCGAGGATCGTAAAAAAGCACTGGAGACCGCCATTGCGCAAATTGAAAAAGCCTATGGCAAGGGCGCGGTCATGCGTCTGGGTGACCACTCCGAGAACGTGAACGTGGAGGCAATCTCCACCGGCTCCCTGTCGCTGGATCTGGCGCTGGGTATCGGCGGTGTGCCGAAGGGACGTATTGTGGAGATCTACGGACCTGAGAGTTCCGGCAAGACCACCCTGGCCCTGCACATTCTGGCCAGCGCGCAGAAGAACGGCGGCGAGGCTGCCTTCATCGACGTGGAGCACGCGCTGGATCCCACCTACGCCCGCGCGCTTGGCGTGGACATCGATAACCTCCTGATCTCGCAGCCGGATACCGGTGAGCAGGCATTGGAGATCACCGAGCAGCTGGTTCGCAGCGGCGCCATTGACGTTATCATCGTGGACTCCGTGGCGGCTCTGCTTCCCAGAAGCGAGCTGGAGGGCGAGATGGGCGACAGCTCCGTCGGCGTCATCGCCAGACTCATGAGCCAGGCGCTGAGAAAGCTCACCGGCGCCGTCAGCAAGACCAACACCATCGTGGTTTTTATCAACCAGCTGCGTGAGAAGATCGGCGTTATGTACGGCAATCCGGAGACCACCCCCGGCGGCCGCGCGCTGAAGTATTTCTCCAGCGTCCGCATCGACGTGCGCCGCATTGAGACCCTGAAGGTCAACGGCGAAATGGTGGGCAACCGCACCCGCGCCAAGATCGTGAAGAATAAGGTCGCGCCTCCCTTCAAAGAGGCGGAGTTTGACATCATCTACGGCGAAGGCATCTCCAAGGTCGGCGAGATCATCGATCTGGCTGTGAAGCTGGACATCATCGACAAGGCCGGCGCGTGGTTCACCGTGGGTGAACAGCGCCTCCAGGGCCGTGATTCCGTGAAGACTTATCTGCAGGAGAATCCCGAAATCTGCGATGGCATTGAGCAGCAGATCCGGGAGAACGCCGTGAAGCTCATGTCCCCCCAGGCCCGAAAGGCCGCAGTGGCCGCGGGCCGCGCGGTGGACGTGACTGCCGATGATTTTGAAGGATAATCCGTGATTATACTGACGGAACTCAAGCAAACCGGGCCGGAGAATTTTCTTGCCCGGTTTGACACTGGCGAGGAGCTGAAAACTACCCTGAATGTGGTGACGGATCAGGCTCTCTTCGCCGGAAAAAAGCTGGATGACGAGCAGATGGACACGCTTCGCGACGCCTCTTCCCTCTCCAGATGCAAGCAGCGGGCATTACGGATCATCGGCGCCAGAGCCATGTCGGTGAAGGAGCTTACCGACCGTCTGAAGGAAAAGGGCGAGCGTCCGAAGGATGCTGAAGAAGTGGCCCAGTGGCTGCTGGAAATGCATCTGCTGGACGATCAGCAGTATGCGGAGATGTGCGTCCGGCATTACGCCGCCAAGGGATATGGACCGGGGCGCATCCGCAGCGAGCTCTACCGCCGTGGGATTCCGAAGGATCTTTGGGAGGACGCTTTGGATTCCCTGCCGGAACAGGATGACCAGATCGATCGACTGCTCCGACGGAAACTCAGAGGCGAATTTCCGGACAAAAACGAGC
The DNA here is from genome assembly GCA_900317905.1 of uncultured Eubacteriales bacterium. Lineage (GTDB taxonomy): Bacteria > Bacillota > Clostridia > Oscillospirales > Oscillospiraceae > CAG-103. The sequence continues at coordinate 216,307 of ONIN01000001.1, forward strand.
TGCGCAAGGCGTCGGACTTTCTTTACCGCCGGGGCTTCCAGTGGGAGGAGATCCGCGCTGCTATCCAGCGCTATCAAGAGGAAATGGAGGACAGCACCAATGGGTTATAAGATTGCGCTGATTTCCCTGGGGTGTCCCAAGAATCAGGTAAACAGCGAACAGATGCTGTATCTTCTGGATCAGGCCGGACACGAGCTGGTGGGAGACCCCACCGGCTGTGACGTGGTCATCATCAATACCTGCGGCTTCATCGACAGCGCCAAAAGCGAGGCCATTGATCATATCCTGCAGATGGCGGAACTGAAAAACAACGGACAGCTGAAAAAGATTCTGGTGGCCGGGTGTCTGTCTCAGCGCTACTGTGATGAGATTTTGGAGAGCCTTCCGGAAGTGGACGGTATGCTGGGTACCGGCAGCTTCGGTGAGATCTGCACCGCCGTGGATGCGGTGATGCAGGGAGAAATGCCGCTGCTGTTTGCCGATAAGAACGGCCCCATCGAGGAGCTGGGCCGCGTGGTCAGCACCGGGCCGGGCTGGGCCTATCTGCGTATCGCAGAGGGCTGTGACAACTGGTGCGCTTTCTGTGCCATTCCCGCCATCCGCGGCAAATACCGCAGCCGGAAGCTGGACGCCATTCTCGCGGAGGCCAGAGCGCTTGCCGCCCAGGGCGTCAAAGAGCTCATTGTCATCGCTCAGGACATTACCCGCTGGGGTGTGGACCTTTATGGTAAGCCCAGCCTGGCACTGCTTTTGAAGGAACTGGTTCAGATCGAGGGCGTGGATTGGATCCGGCTCCACTACCTCTACCCCGACGCCTTTGATGATGAGCTGATCAACGTGATCGCCACTGAGGACAAGGTCCTAAAATATCTGGACATCCCCCTGCAGCATATCAATAATGAGATCCTCCGCCGTATGAATCGCCGGGGCACGGGAGATGAGATCCGTGTTCTGATCCGTAAGCTTCGGGAGCGGATCCCCGGTCTGGTGATCCGAACCAGCCTGATCACCGGGCTGCCCGGTGAAACAGAGGCAGAGTTTGAGGAGCTGTGCGAGTGGCTGCGTGAGGCGAGACTGGAGCGTGTGGGTGTCTTTCCTTTCTCTCCCGAAGAGGGCACCCCTGCGGCAAAGATGCTGGATCGCTGCGATGAAGAAGAGGCTCAGCGCAGAGCCGATTTGATTCTCGACCTGCAGGCGCAGATTATGGATGACTATAATGCCGGCTGTGTCGGAAAGACCATGCGTGTGCTCTGTGAGGGCGCGTCCAAATCCGGGCTCTGCTCCGGCAGAACCTTTGCCGATTCGCCGGAGATTGATGGTACAGTCTATTTCACCGGAGATGCCAAACCGGGGGTATTTGCTGATGTCCGTATCCTTGAAGTGGAGGATGGCGAGCTCAGCGGCGTGCAGATCCAATGAAGGGAGCAAAACAATCATGACAACTGCAAATAAAATCACCATTTTCCGTGTGGTTCTGGTTCCGGTTCTGGTGCTGTTTATGTACCTGAACTTCCCCGGGCACATCTATTGGGCTCTGGCTGTGTTCATTCTGGCGAGTGTCAGTGATTTTGCCGATGGTTATATTGCCAGACACTACAATCAGGTGACAGATTTCGGCAAGTTCCTGGATCCGCTGGCAGATAAAGTTCTGGTCATCGCCGCCATGTGCGTGTTTGTGGAGCAGGGATATATGCCCGGTTGGGCGCTGCTGATCGTCGTGACCAGAGAGCTGGCAGTAACCGGTCTGCGTTTGATTGCCGTTGACAACGGCCGCGTGATCGCTGCCGCCTGGTCCGGTAAGATCAAGACCGCCAGCACCATGGTGGGAATCATCCTCATGCTGGCAATCGGCATTCCCTTCCAGATCCACTGGCTGAACACTCTGGTTTGGATCGTGATCGTTGCCACGACGGTATATTCCGGCGCTGAGTATTTTTACAAGAACAAAGACGTTTTGAGTGTGGATTCTACCAATAAATAATCATATCCTTCCTACCTGCACTCTCCCATTCGGGAGGGTGCATTTTTGCAGTATTCTGAGAATCAGACCATGAAATGCTCCTATTAAGTTTTAATTCTAAATTGAAAAAGATGTTTTAATTTACACGCCTGTGATTATTCACAGAAAAACCACAATTTCAGGAACATGAAAATATGCAAAACGGAGAAATCCTGTCAAATTTGCCTAATTGTCCCAAAATCCATTGACATTTTGTCGAATAATGCTATACTATGAATTGTGCATTTATGCAATATGACGGTATTGGTTGGATGCCGCCATCATAGAAGGAGGAGCTAAGCAAATGAAGTCAACTGGTATCGTTCGTAAGGTTGACGAACTGGGGAGAATTGTTCTGCCAATCGAATTGAGAAGGACGCTTGGTATCGAAGAGAAAGATCGTATTGAGATTTTCGTAGATGGAGACTCCGTGATTCTGCGGAAATATCAGCCCGGTTGCATCCTTTGCGGAAACGCAAATGACCTGATCCTCTACAAAGGAAAGACCATTTGCCAGGAGTGCATCCGCAGTATGGGCGCCCAGCTCTGAAACAAAAATCCTCTGATGTACAGCATCAGGGGATTTTTCTTGCGTTTCTATGGAAGAACAGGTATAATAGAAAAAATTGGAGGTGTCGGCATGGACAAGCGTGTGAACAAAGAAAACTACTACCTCGACATTGCGGATGCGGTTCTCGGTCGCTCTACCTGTCTGCGGCGGAAATATGGCGCCATTATTGTGAAGAACGATGAGATCCTCTCCACTGGCTATAACGGAGCTCCCCGTGGGAGAGTTAACTGCAACGAGCTTGGCTATTGCAACCGTGAGCAGCTGAAGATCCCTTCTGGTCAGAGGTATGAGCTCTGCCGCAGCGTCCACGCCGAAGCCAACGCCATCATTTCCTCCGCCAGACGGGATATGATCGGCGGTACTCTATATCTGGTGGGCAGAGACGCCAAAACCAACGAGCTGCTGCACGATACCACCTCCTGCGCCATGTGCCGACGCATGATCATCAACTCCGGCATTGCCAGAGTTGTGGCGCGGATCGGTGAGCAGGATATGGTGGTCACCGATGTACAGGAGTGGATCGATCAGGACGAGTCCATCCAGCCCAAGGCGGAGAACTGCGAGTTCTGCTGAGCCTCTTCCCTTTTTTGAAACTGATAGCAAAGGAACCTGTTTATGCATTTTGAACCTCTGAGGCTGGAGGATATGGATCGGGTGCGCCCGTATCTCACACTGATTGGATCCCAGACCTGTGACTACACCCCCGGCTGCGTTTTTATCTGGCGCGATTTCTACCAAATGAAGAGCTGCTTTACGGAGCTGGGCTTCTTTTCCAAGCTGCACAACGAAGTTGGAGAAAAATATTACAACCTACCTCTCTCCCCGGAACCGGAGAAGGCATTGCTGGCGCTGTATGACTATGCCAGGAAGCCGCTTCGATTCTGTACTGTCCCGGAAAACTGGATCCCCACACTGCAAAAGGTGTTCCCCAACTGCGCCATTGAAGAGCAGCGGGACTATTACGACTATCTCTACCTTGCGTCGGATTTGATCGGTCTGCACGGAAAGAAATACAGTGGCCAGCGCAATCAGATCAGCCAATTTAAGCGAAACGTGGAAAGCTGGCGGTATGAAGCTCTGAGCGATCAGAATCTGAATGACGTCAAGGATTTCTTCCTTCATTCTGATTTCGTAACCGACCCGAAAAACGAATCGGCCCAGGAGGAAAGCCGAAAGGTCCTGGAGGTGCTGGACCATCCGGAACTCTACCGGATGCTGGGCGGCGTGCTCTATGCTGATGAAAAGGTCGTTGGGTTCTCTCTGGGTGAGATCGTAGGCAACACGCTTTTTATCCACATTGAGAAGGCTGACCGGAATGCGAAAGGCGCCTATCAGATGGTGGTGAACCAGGCTGCGATCCACTTCTCCACTCCAGAGGTGGAATACATCAACCGCGAGGACGACATGGGCGATCCCGGTCTTCGAACCGCAAAGCTTGCCTATCACCCGGTGGAGATGCTGAAAAAATACATAGTGACCATTCCATAATGAATCCAGACGACCTGACACGGGAACGAACTCTGTGTCAGGTCGTCTGGATTGATATACCTTAAAAGGAGGATGCAGTATGAAAAAGCTTCTTTCCATGTTGCTGGTCGCCCTGTTTGCGTTTGGTCTGGTGGGCTGTGGTTCTGAAACTGCGGATCCAGTCGTTTCCTCGGAACCGGAAGTGACTACTGAAATCGCTGCATTAGATGCATTTTACGCCCATCCTGCCATTGGGGAGTATGCCGACATCCGCACGCTGGACGATGACTACAGCACAGAGCAGGCGCAGTTGGACGGTTGCTTCGTCATCGGCGCCATGGATGTGTACAACGACGATCTCTATGCAGAATTCATGGAGCACTACCAAAACCACGAGGATGCCTTTATCCGCGTGGCGCAGACAACGGTGGAGGGCGATTTGATTCTTAACGACGTTCTATATGACAGCGCGTCCGGAAATGTGTATCTGGTGCATGATTCCACCCGCGACGCTTTTTCTGCTGAATCGGATCGCATGATTACCCTGCGCACCTATGCTGGAACTGTGGAGTATGATTTGGACAGCCATCTCTACTGGATCGCTTACAATGGTGAGATTTCGGATCTGAACCTCAATGAGGAATACAGTTTGGATCAAGCCTATGTCATCGCCTGCATCAACTAAGAAAAACCAGCTGCAAGCGTTCTGCCTGCAGCTGGTTTGATCTCTTTTTATGGGATTATTTATCCTTCTTCCACCACTCGTTGACCTTGGGCTTCTGGGGCTGGTAGCCCTGCTTCTGCTCAATGGGAGGCTCCATTTTGGAAGGATCGAAGTTCATGGGATCAAAGCCCGCCTCCGCCATGGAGTTCAGGAGGCTGTTCATCATCTCATACTGACTCTGGAGAGACTGGAGCATCTCACGGGTAAGGCAGAGGTTGGCGCCCACATAGGGATCTACCACGATGCCCGCGTCCTGGGAGTGAAGCACCAGCTCCGAGTATTCCTTGAAGCCCAGCTCCACGCAGCCCATCTGCTTCCATTTGAACATCTGGGCACGATCGGTGAAGGCGAGGAAGTAGGCCTTGCCGCTCTCGGAGCGGGCCTTGCCGAACTGGAGATGGACCTCCCCTTCCTTCGCGTTCTCGGGCTGCTTATCCGGGCGCTCCGCCGGGAAATACAAAGGCGTGGCGAGCAAAGCGGCTGCCAGCTGCTGAGAATTCTCGTCGCTCTGATCCTTCTGGTTTCTCTCAATGATCTGGCGCAGATTCTCCGCCAGCGCACGCTGTGCCTCCTCCTTGGGATCCCGCTCGCTGAGCAGGATGTTCCAGTTGGGATAGGCCATGCGCAGGATATCCATGGTCTGCTTCAGCGGGTCCACGGTCTCGGTGAGCTCCGGATTGGCGCAGATCACATAGTACACCGGGCGAGTCTTGCTGTTGCGCTCGGCACCCTGGGCACGCAGCTCCTCCAGTTTGGTCTGGATGCAGAGCGCGATGCAGTAGGGCTTGGTGGAGGTATCCCGCACGGCGACGGCGTAGGACTCGTTCCCCTCCTGATTGGGAAGCTTGCTGGACTCCAGAATGCTCTGCAGACCATAGGCATATGCTGCCTCGGCTCTCCGGGCGGCCAGCTCCTCATCGGTCATGGAGTCGGAGTCTTCCGGCTCGGTGTAGACGCCGGCGTTCTGCAGCTCACGGACAGCGCCGCGGCGAATCTCCTGGATGGCGTGAAACTGCATACCTCTGCTCTTGTCGGCAGCAGCCAGTTCGTACAAATCCTGAAAACTGCTCATATCTAAATTCCTCCGGTTTTAAGATCGTTTTTAGGGCTTTGAAAAGGAGGATCTTTCCAAAGCCCTTGTTTTGGTGCGGGTAACAGGGCTTGAACCTGCACGGTCTCCCACCAGAACCTAAATCTGGCATGTCTACCAATTCCATCATACCCGCATACTGCAAATTGCAAGCTTATTCATTATAAAGAATTTTGTGACTTCTGTCAATCTTCTTTTAGAAAGGCAGCAGGACGGAAGAACCGCCCTGCTGATATCATTTGATTTTCCTGCACTCCAGATAATAGCGCTTGTCCGGGCCGAGCCCGATGGAGAAGCTCTTTCTGGGAAATGGGCCGCTGTTTTCAATGGAGGAGAACAGTTCATCCTTTTCAATCGGCGGAAGCAACACGCCGCAGCTGTTGGGTGCGGAGCTAAGCATGACCGTCTCGTCATCCCCGTGGATGTAGTCGATCTCTCCGCCGTGACGCGCCAGATAAGCCCGACAAAACCGCTCCACATTGCCGATCAGGGAGCCGATGGTCTCGCCCTTTGCAAGAAGCTTGCAGCGCCTCTCCCCTGCCAGAAGCGTAATTTCACGGCCCTCTGGATCGAACAGATCTTTTTGTGCCTCTTCGAACCAATGCTCCGCATCGGTTTTAAAGAGAACTCTGTGAATAGGCGCAAAGATGATGGCAGGATCGTGGATGTTCACCAGTTCCACAAGAGCATAGCGGGCAGGATCCCGCTGTGCTTCCTCCGAGGTCAGATGCTGTTTCTTTTCCAGCCAGCATTTTCGTGCTGCCGCGAGACTGTGGTTTCCGTCTCCCACGGCAAATTGTACCGTTTGTTCGCCGGTAACTTCAGCAATCTCGCGCTGCAGCGTTCTGGCGTTTTCGCCGGCAACTTGCCGTCCCAGAAGATGTCCGCCTCCGCCCATGAGATCAAAATCATAGACCGGAGCCCCCGCCACAGTCTGTGCACACTGCATGACAGCGTCGGCGGCATCATCCAGAAACAGCATGATATGGGGCATCTCCAGCAGCGCCTGACTACGCACACGGACTCTCGGCGGGAGACGCTCCTCCACCGTATCCTCCGTTGCACGAATGGGCGCGTCCGCGTCCGGGCGGTAGTCATAGGCTTCCAGGTCGATCCTGCCAACGATGCCCTTGCGCGTAACGCCATTGGCCAGCCTGCGCTCCAGATAGACGAAGCTCTGTTCCAATGTATGAAACTGCCCTTCGTCCAGATAGCGGCGCATCGTCTTCTGAATCTGCTCCGTTGCCTTGGCTTCGTCACAGCGGCCGAGATAGTATTCCGGAAGGATCATCCGGAGGGTGGATGGCGCGTCGCCGACGACCCGTTCCACCTCCTGCCAGTAATCGGCGTCAGAGGTGAACTGGTCGCAGGCGATGACGCTCCATCGATGGAAGTCTGTGTGATCCGGCAGCAGAATGTCTGCCGGAAGGAAAATGTCAGAGATCACTTCTCAATCCAGTTCAGAGCGCGATCGGCGGCACGCAGCCAGCCGCGGTGATACTTCTCTGCAGTTTCGGCATCCATCACGGGCTCGAACACGCGGTCGGACTCACGGATCGTCTTGATGTCCTCGAGATCGTTCCAAACGCCAACCGCCAGACCGGCCAGGAAGGCGGCACCGAAGGCTGTGGTCTCCACCATCTTCGGACGGTCGATGGGCTTGCGGATCATATCGGACTGGAACTGCATCAAGACGTTGGAAACAGATGCACCGCCGTCCACACGCAGAACGGAGATGTTGTCGCCGGCGTCGATGGCCATGGCGTCCAGCAGATCCTTGACCTGATAGGCAATGCCCTCCAGGGCGGCACGGCAGACGTGCGCCTTCTTGGAGCCGCGGGTCAGACCCACGATGACGCCGCGGGCGTACATATCCCATCTGGGTGCGCCGAGACCGGTGAAGGCGGAAACAAGATAGACGCCGCCGTTGTCCGGAACGGTTTCGGCCAAGATGTCGCATTCACGGGAGGTCGTGATGAGCTCCAGCTCGTCACGCAGCCACTGGATGGAGCTGCCGGCATTGAAGACGCTGCCTTCCAGAGCATAGGTGGTCTTGCCCTTCACGGACCAGGCCACGGTGGTGACCAGACCGCTGACGCTGCGGACGCTGCGCTCGCCGGTGTTCAGAAGGGTGAAGCAGCCGGTGCCGTAGGTGTTCTTTGCCTGGCCGGGCTCGATGCAGGCCTGACCCAGAAGCGCGGAGGTCTGGTCGCCGGCGCTGCCGCAGACCGGAACGCCTTCCAGCAGCTCGAGGCCGGGAATCTCAGGAGCTACGCGGCCATAGATCTGAGAGTTGGGAACGGGCTTCGGCAGCATGCACATGGGGATGCCCAGCTCTTCGCAGAGCTTCTCGTCCCAGGTGAGGGTATCGATATCGAACAGCATGGTACGGGCACAGTTGGAGTAGTCGGACACGTGGGCCTTGCCGCCGGTCAGGTTCCAGATCAGCCAGCAGTCCACGGTGCCGAACAGCAGATCGCCGCGCTCCGCGCGCTCACGGGCGCCCTCGACGTTATCCAGGATCCACTTGATCTTGGTGCCGGAGAAGTAGGCGTCGATCAGCAGACCGGTTTTATCACGGATGTAAGCGGCCATGCCCTTGGCTTCCAGTTCATCGCAGATGGGTGCGGTGCGGCGGCACTGCCAGACGATGGCGTTGTAAACAGGCTTACCGGTGTTCTTGTCCCAGACGATGGTGGTCTCGCGCTGGTTGGTGATGCCGATACCGGCGATGTCCGTGGGAGACAGACCGCTCTTCTGGAAGGCCTCGCTCAGAGAATGGAACTGGGATTCCAGAATGACCATGGGATCATGCTCGACCCAGCCGGGCTGCGGATAAATCTGCGGGAAGGGGTACTGTGCCAGAGAGACGATGCTGCCCGTATGATCGAATACGATGGCGCGGGAGCTGGTGGTGCCCTGGTCCAGTGCGATGACATAGCCGTTCATAAAAAAACCTCCAATTTCCTTGACTAAGTACGTCAAATATATTAAAATATCGGTAGCTTTTATCAGTATACCACAAAGAAAGGAAGAAATCTATGCCTACCTTCAATGAATTTACTTTTTTATCAAATGACAAAGTTCACAATATTTTCTTCCGGGAATGCGTTCCGGATGGAAATATCCGCGGTGTGGTGCAGATCGTTCATGGTATCGCGGAGCACTCCAAGCGCTATGAGCACTTCATGAGCTTCCTGGCTGAAAACGGCTTTGTCGCGGTGGCGGACGACCATCTGGGCCATGGCTACAGCATCGGCAGCGATCCCACGGATCAGGGCTGGTTTGCTGAGAATGACGGCTGGATGACCGTTGTGAGAGACCTGAACAGCCTGCGTCTCATTGAGCAGGAAAAGTATCCCGGTCTCCCCTATTTCTTCCTTGGACACAGCATGGGCAGCTTCCTGACCCGTACCTATATCATCAACTATCCCGACGCCCTCACCGGCGCGATCATCAGCGGTACCGGCCAGAACCCTGGCCCCGTCATCGCCGCCGGCAAGGCCATCGGCAAGGCGGACATCGCCGACCATGGCTCCAAGCACCTGAGCGACTTCATCCACAATATGGCTTTCGGCGCCTACAACAAGAAGTACAACAATCCCCGCACGGAGTTTGACTGGCTCTGCCGCGACACTGCTGTGGTGGATACTTATATCGCCGATCCTCTCTCCGGCTTTCAGGAGACCGTCGGTCTGTTCGTCGATATGATGGGCGGTCTGCAGTACATCTGGAAGAGCGAGAATCTGAATCGCATGAACAAGGCCATGCCGGTGTACTTCATGTCCGGCGACATGGATCCCGTGGGCGACTATGGCAAGGGCGTGAAGAAGGTCTACGAGCGCTTTAAAAAGGTCGGCATGCGCGACGTGCAGATCAAGCTCTATCCCCAGGGCCGCCACGAGATGCTCAACGAGCTGAATAAGGACGAGGTTTACACCAACGTCCTCAACTGGCTGGAGAGCAAGATCTGATTTCAAAATCCATAAAAAGCATCGTACCGAGTTTTTCGGTACGATGCTTTTTTGTTATCCGATGGAAGCGAGCTTATAGACGAAGGAGACAGAGCTGGTCATGGAGTCCGTTCTTTGGGTGAAGATATCGTATTCTTCTCCGAAGTCCAGCCAGGCGCGCAGTCTTCCTGCAAGATTCGTCTGCCGGGCTGTGTTGAGACTGTCCAGCTGCGCGTACTTCTGCGTTACGCCAAGGATCGTCTGGAGCCCGTTAGTCACGCTGGGGTCCTGAATCTTTTCCAGATCATCAAACAGATCTCGATTGTCCTCCAGCGTCTTAAGAAGGGTGCGCAGGCGCTCCGCAGTCTCAGGCAGGCGTTCCATGGCTGCCTGTGCCTCCGGCGTGTCCAGTTCGGCTTTCATAGCGTCCAGGGTAGGCTGGATCGCCACGGCGTCTTCCGCCACGGTGACCACATCCCGCACCTCCTGATCGATCAGGGAGATCAGATCCACCAGCTGCTGGAACAGGTCACAGCTGAGCAGCGCCTGCAGCCGCACCATGTCGATCTGTTCCAGATCCGTCAGGAGCTTTTCCATCTGACGGATGTTTTCTTCGGTTGCATAGCCGGCAATGGCCTGGATCAGCGCTTCGTTCTCCTGATACAACAGCGCAGCCTCGCCGACTGCGGAAATGAGGCTCTGTGCCTGCTCCATGTCGCCGTAGAGCATCTGAATGAGCTCTTGAATCTGCATGGCGGAAAATGCGTTCATGACGGTTTCAATATCCGAAAACACCTGCTTCACACCGGTGAGTCCTGCGGAGAGATCGCCGCTGCTGAAGGCCTCCAGAGAGGAAAAGGGCACTGCCGCGAACATCATGTTGCCGAGGGCGAAGTTTTCCACATCTGCGGAGATGGTATAGGTGGTATCCGCCATGGAGCCACTTAGGAAGGGCAGATTCATAGCTTCGGTGCCGAGACTCTCCGCCATGCCGGGAACACCGGTGAAAAGGATGATCCGGTGAGCGCCGTCACCCAGCATGGAGCCACCGGTGACCTTTACATTTTCGAAGCCATCTTCCGGCAGAAGCGTGCCGCCAACCAGCAGGATCGGACAGGAGACGGTATAGCCGCCCACGTCTTTTTTCAGGGTGTTTTCCGCAGAAATGGTCATGGTCAGGTGTCCGCTCTGCCCAGCCAGATTTTCCGGTGTGATTGCAGCATCGTTCAGAGTGTAAGTAACCGTGAACTGTACCGGAGGCTCGTCGAAGGATCGACCGTTGTAGTAGAGATCCGTGCCGTCCAGAGCCCAGTAGATCCGATCCGTTCCGGAGACAGGATAGAGATTTGTCTTCACGTCCTGAATTTGGGTCAGGTCGCTGGCGTCCTCGATCCGCACCTGAGGCAGATCCGAATGGAGATGGTCGGTGACGCTCACCAGCTGCGTGGAGCCGTCGGCATTGAGATTCACATAGACCGTCTCGGTCTTGGAGATCTGCGCCGCCTGGGTTTCGCTGCTCTCCACCACATGGGCAGCCGCCAGATAGCTCTCCCCTGCTTGGTCGGATTCCACCCTGGGACTCAGGGAAATCAGACAGGTTGCAGCCGCCAGGACGAGTCCCAGCAGGCGCCGGATGATATCATTGTAACGCATGGTGGGCCTCCTCTCTCTGCGGCCAGTCTTTCGTGGTTTTGGAAATGATTCTTTCAGCAAGACAAAGCACCGGCGCCAGGAAAAGCATGATCACCAGCTCGCTGATAATCGCGCCTCTTGCCAGCAGCACGCACATACCCTTGATGATGTAAATATCACAAGTGAGATAGACGCCGAAGGTGGCCATGAAGAACACCGCAGCGCTCTGGAATACAGAGCGCATGGTGGTCTCCGCGGCTCGGAAAATCGCGTCGTTCCGATTGTGGAAATGCAATTCCTCCTGAAACCGCGTGGTGAGCAAAATCGCGTAGTCCACGGTGGCGCCCAGCTGGACGCAGTTGATTACGGTAGAGTCCACGAAGGAGCATACCTTCCCCATGAGAACGGAAATGCTCAGGTTGATCCAGATTGCAAGTTCGATGGAGAGTACCAAAATCACAGGCAGTGAAATGGACTTAAACACGATGGCGATCAGAATAAAAATCGCAATGATGGAAAGCCCCGCGGTCACCCGGAAGTCCCGGTCCGTGGTGTCAATCAGACCTTGCGTAACTGCTCCCTCGCCGGTGAGCAGTGCGTTGGGATCACAGGCATAGACGATTTCCTCCATCTGATGCAGCTGCTCCGTCATCTCCGGGGTTGCCGGACTGTATTCGGAGTTTATCATCATCAGCTGCAGGCCATCCTGCTTGCAGAGCGCCAGAATCTCATCCGGCAGGATCTCCCCCGGAATGGCCGGGCCAATCAGCTGATCGTAAGCCAGCACCAGAGAAATGCCGTCCAATTTGGAGATGGCCTTCTCCATGGCAACCACATCCTGCTGGGGCAGGGAATCGTCGAAGATCACAAACTGGGTGCTGGCCATGTTGAAATCTTCCTTCATCCGGTGCAGACCGGAGATGGAAGGCAGATCGTCCGGCAGCGCCTGATCCATGCTGTAATACTTTTGCAGCCCGGTCTGGGTCAAATAGGCCGGAACCAGAAGCAACAGAAAGAGCAGTGCAAACAGGCGCTTGTGCTTCAAAACAAACCGGTTGCCAGGGGTGAAATTCGGAATATAACTCTTATGGCGATAGCGCTCCATGAGGTTTTCCAACAGCAGCAAGATCGCCGGCAGCACGAAAATGACCGTCAGAACGCCGAAGGCCACGCCCTTGGCCATCACAAAGCCGATGTCAAAGCCCAGCTTCAGACGCATGAAGCACAGTGCCGCGAAGCCGAACACCGTGGTCAGAGAGCTTCCGGTCAGAGCTGTGAAGGACTTCACCACGGCGCTTGCCATGGCCTCTTCCCGGGTATCATACTGACCGCGCTCCTCATGATAGCGGTCGATCAGGAAGATGGAATAATCCATGGTGACGCCCAACTGCAAAACCGCTGCGACACATTGGGTGATAAAGGAAATGGACCCCATGAAGAAGTTCGTTCCCATATTGTAGAGCACCGCAATGCCGAGGGCTGCCAGGATCACCAGCGGCTGGAGCCAGGACTCCATGGTGACTGCCATGATCAGAAGCGCCAGGGTGACGGCGATGGCGATATAGATGGGCGCCTGCTCATCGGCCATCATTTTGGTGTCCGCTACAATGACGGACAGGCCGCTGATGAATTGATTTTCCGCCAGCAGATCCTTAATCTCGTCAATGGTGATCATCAGATCGTCGGCGGTGTATTCCGGGTCGTACTGCACCATCATCATGGTGGCGTTGCCGCTCTCACTATAGAAAACCTTCTGAATCAGATCCGGCAGAATCTCTCTCGGCACCGTAATGTCCGCGATGGAATCCACCCAGATCACGTTGCCCACACCGTCTACCTGCTCGATCCGATCCTTGAGGGCCGCAGCCTCCTTGGCAGGGGCGTTTTCCACCACAACGATAGAGATTCCAGCAGTGTGGAAGGTTTTATCCAGCACCAGTTCTCCCTGCACTGACGGCAGATCATCCGGCAGATAGGAAAGAATATCGTAATTCACCCGGGTGCAGACGAAGCCGATGAGCGCCGGAATGCACAACAGCAGGGCGATCAGCAGCACCTTCTTCGGGTGCCGCGCCTCCCAGAGCGCAATCTTCCGCATGGCCTCGCCTCCTTCCGATAATCCCGACAAAATATATTATATTTTATCATATTTTTGAATTATGTCAACAGTAATTGATTAAATTTGTTATTAAATTGTAACTATTTACGAGAAAAACCGCAGAGCACAGTTTGTACTCTGCAGTTTTGTCCTATTCAATGAATGAACATGGCATCTCCAAAGGAGAAAAACCGATATTTCTCGTTGACGGCCTCCTGGTAGGCGCTGAGAATGTGCTCCCTTCCGGCCAGCGCCGAGACCAACATGATCAAGGTGCTCTCCGGCAGATGGAAGTTGGTCACCAGGGCGTCGATGCATTTGAACGTATAGCCCGGATAGATGAAAATGTCTGTCCAGCCGCCTCTGGCTTCCGTGATGCCTTCCGCGGTGGTGAAGCTCTCCAGGGTGCGGCAGGAGGTGGTTCCCACAGCGATGACACGCTTCCCTTCCGCCTTGGTCGCATTGATGACAGCGGCAGTCTCTGCGGGGATTTCACAGTATTCCGAATGCATGATGTGGTCGGTGATTTCTTCCTCCTTCACAGGCCGGAAGGTGCCGAGTCCAACATGGAGGGTCACATAGCAGATTTTGACGCCTTTGTCCGCGATCTTCTGCAGCAGCTCCGGGGTGAAATGCAGTCCGGCGGTGGGCGCCGCCGCGCTGCCGATGGCTCTGGAATAGACGGTCTGGTAGCGCTCCTGATCCTGCAATTCCGCTTTGATATACGGCGGCAGCGGCATCCGGCCCAGCTCCTCCAGGATCTCCAGGAAGATGCCGTCATAATGGAACTGCACCACTTTATTGCCGTCAGGCAGGGCGTCGGTCACCGTGGCGGTGAGCTTCCCCTCTCCGAAGGTGAGATCAACCCCCGGCTGGGTCTTTCGGCCGGGACGGGTGAGACACTCCCACTTCCCTTCACCGAGATCCCGCAGCAGCAGCACCTCCACGGCGCCGCCGGTCATGCGGTTGCCCATGAGTCTGGCGGGCAGAACCCGGGAGTCGTTCAGCACCAGGCAGTCGCCGGGCCCCAGATAATCCGGGAGATCATAAAAGTGCTTGTGCTCCGTCTCGCCGGTTTCCTTATTCAATACCAGTAAACGAGAGGCATCCCGCTGCTCCAGCGGGGTCTGGGCGATCAATTCTTCAGGCAGGTCAAAATAGAAATCCGATTTTTTCATCCGACGTAGGCTCCGGTAAAGTAAAAGCTGATGATCTGGTCATAGGTCATGTTGTGAACCTTGGCCATGGAATAGGCGCCCCACTGGCTCATGCCCAGGTTGTGACCGTACCCGCCGCCGCTGATGACGTAGTTGTCACCCTGCTCGGTAACGGTGAAGTGGCGGCTGGTGTAGCGCGCACCGATGTTTTTGAGGAAGTCGCGCACGTTGTCTTTGGTGTAGGTCTTCCCGCCGGCAGTGATGCTGAGGATGTTGCCGATGGGAGTCTTGGTGGTGGTGACCTCTCCGGTCTGAGACTTCGGAACAGTCATGCTCCAGGATTTGCAGTAGAAATCAATATCTGCCTCATAGGGATCCTGAACTGCCCGGAGGTACGGAACCACGGTGTCCGACCAGACGTTCTCGGAATCCTCGGTAGCGCCGCCATCGGCAGCGAAGTAGTAAACCGCACAGACCGCGCCCTGATAGCGAACGAACTTGCCCGCGGTCTCGTCCACGGCCTGGTTGGTCTTGTCCGTGGCGTTGTGAAGGCCGTTATAGACCTGAGATTTTGTGTCGGGAGAGAGATCAAAGCCGTAGGCACGGAATTTGTTCTGATTTGCCACGGCGTAGGTGCGGGCCATCACTGCCTGGGCCTTCAGCGCCTCCAGGGGCCAGTCGGCGCCCATCTCGTTGGCCAGAACACCCTTGGTGTAGTCCTCCAGACCGATGAAGTTAACAACCGTCAGCTTATCACCGGTGAGACGGGTGAACTGAAAGTCACCATAGTAGCCGTATTCCCCGCATTTGGTGACAGCCTTTCCATCGGAGATCGGGGATACCGCCAGAGAATAGCTGGAGCCGCAGTCGAAGCCGAAGAGCACCCTTTCAGAGCTATTTTTGAGAATCAGTACGCTGCGGTCGGTGCCGGTGTAGACTGCGCCGGAATAGCCCTTGTTTTTCAACGCTGCATCGGCATCATTTCTGGAGGTGTAGCTTCCAACCAGAACCACAAAAGTTCCATTCTGATAAAACGGGAATCCGCCCGCCGCATCGGCAGCCGCGCGAGCAGCATCCAGGGATTCGTAGGTCTGGTTCAGACGGATGTGATAGCCGCCGGTGGTGCCGGCAGCAATGTCCGCCGTGTGATCCGGAACTACGTTGATGTCCGCGGCGCCGATGGTGCCCAGACTGACGAAGCTGCGGTTGGCGTCAAAATAGCCCACCCGGAAGCCGCTGCCGTTGGTCAACGTCAGAGGCATTTCCGCTCTCGCGTCAGAGCCATAGAAGAGTCCCACGCGCACCAGATTCAGTTCTACCGGAATCGGTGCATAGGTCTCCTGCTTGCCTCCCACCTGCTGCAGGCCGGAAGCGGTCAGCGCGCTGGCAGAGGCATTTCCCAGCTGCTGGGTTCCGGTAGAGCCGACGGCGTAGGTCTCCGACAGATCGCCGGAGATCCTCCCGCCGGCGTCATTCACATAGACCTCCCCCGCTGCCATGGCAGCGCCGCAGAGCAGCGCCATAATCAGCAGAGCGGAGAGCATTTTCAACCATAATCTTTTCATATGAGAACCTCGATGAAACGTGTTTTCGAAATGTACTGCTCTATTATATACAAAATAGTGTCATAAAGCAAGAGAAAATGAAGAAAAATACTAATTATTTGTTTAAATTTGTTTCTTTTGAAAAAATGCACCAAATTCAGAATCGGATTTTCGAAAAAAATGTGAAAATAGGAATTGACAAACTGTTTGCTTTCGTATATAATCGCTTTTGTTGACACGGACGATTAGCTCAGCTGGTATGAGCATCCGCTTGACGTGCGGAGGGTCACAGGTTCAAGTCCTGTATCGTCCACCATGAAATCCCGAAATCAGCTTTGATTTCGGGATTTATCATACTATTTTGAAATTTCCCATGATCAGGTGTGTATCGATGGCTGAAGAACGGATTCAGGAAAACAAGATGGGCTACATGCCCGAAAACAAGCTGCTATTGAGTATGGCGATCCCGATGGTGATCTCCATGCTGGTACAGGCGCTTTATAATGTGGTCGACAGCATTTTCGTCGCGCGGCTCAGCGAGAATGCGCTGACGGCGGTTTCGGTGGCCTTCCCTCTGCAGAATATCATGATCTCTGTTTCCGTGGGCTTCGGCGTTGGTATCAATGCGCTGCTCTCGCGGGCACTGGGACAGAAGAATCTGAAGCGCGCCAACGATGTGGCGATTCAGGGCTTGATCCTGGAGGTGCTCAGCTGTTCGGTCATGATGCTGGTCGGCGCCTTCGGTGTGGAGGCGTTCATGCGCTCCCAGACCCAGATCGACGAGATCGTGCACTATGGCGTTACCTATCTTCGCATCTGCATGTGCCTGAGCTTCGGTATCTTTATCTCTATCTGCTATGAGCGTTATCTTCAGTCCACCGGGCGAACGATCTACTCCATGGCCATCCAGCTGGTTGGTGCAGTCATCAACATCATCTTCGACCCTATCCTGATCTTCGGCCTGTTGGGCTTCCCAAAAATGGGCATCGCCGGCGCTGCTGCGGCTACGGTGCTTGGCCAGTGGATCAGCGCGGTGGTGGCCATTGTCCTGAACAAGAAGAAAAACCCGGAGATCCATATTGATCTGCGAAAGATCCGGCCGGACTTCCCCCTCCAGGGTGAGATCTGCAAAATCAGTATCCCCTCCATCGTCATGGCCAGCATCGGCTCTGTGACCACTTACATCATGGACGTGATCCTATTCAAGTTCTCCTCCACAGCGGTTGCAATCTACGGCGCATTCTTCAAGCTCCAGAGCTTCTTCTTCATGCCGGTCTTTGGCCTGAACAACGGCATGGTTCCCATTATCGCCTTTAACTACGGCGCACAAAAGCCGGATCGTATTCACAAGACCTTCCGTCTGGCGATGACCTACGCTGTCTGCATTATGCTGGTGGGTTTTGCACTGTTCCAGTTGATTCCCAATGTGCTGCTGGGCTTCTTCGATGCCTCGCCGGATATGCTGGCCATCGGCGTTCCGGCACTCAGACGCATCAGCCTGTCCTTCCTCTTTGCCGGTATCTGTATCATCAGCTCCTCCACCTGCCAGGCCCTGGGATACAGCGTCTACGGTATGTTCATTTCCATTGCCCGTCAGATCGTGGTGTTGATCCCCAGCGCTTATCTGCTGAGTCTCACCGGCGTGCTGGACAACGTCTGGCTGGCCTTCCCCATCGCAGAGCTCATGTCGCTGTTCATGTCGCTGCTGCTGCTGCGCACGGCGCTCAGAAAGACCGGTATGGACAAAAAGGCAATCGTCTGAATCCAAATCCAATAAGTATCCCTGCTCTCCATGCAATCGGAAAGCAGGGATTTGTTTTACGGTTAAGCTCTGGGATGTGCCTTGGAATAGACGTCCTTGAGCTGCTTTTTGACCAGCTGGGAATAGACCTGGGTGGAAGAAATATCCGCGTGTCCCAGCATCTCCTGAATGGAATGGAGATCCGCACCGTTTTCCAGCAGGTGCGCCGCGAAGGAATGGCGCAGCGTGTGAGGCGTGATAGTCTTTTCGATACCGGCCTTCTGCTGATAGTGCTTGATGATCTTCCAAAAGCCCTGGCGGGACATGCGCTCGCCGCTGATGTTCACAAAGAGGGACTGCTCGTCCGGGGTGGCAAGCATCTGCGGCCGAATGAATTCGATGTACTCAGACAGTGCCATAACCGCCTTGGGATAAAGCGGAATGGCGCGCACCTTGTCCTTCTTCTGACAGTGGATCACAGCGCTCGCCAGATCCACGTCCGTGATGTTCAGGCTAATCAGCTCGCTGACACGAATGCCCGTGGCATAAAGAAGTTCCAGCATGGCCTTGTCGCGGTAACCCTTCATGTCCACACACTGGGGCTGTTCCAGCAGGAGATCGACCTCCTGGCTGCTGAGGATCTGCGGCAGCTTCTGGGTCGCCTTATCCGGCACCAGTTTCCCGGTGGGCAGGGATTCCACCACATGCTCCTCCAGCAGGAACTGATAGAAATTCTTCAGAGAGGCGATGGCGCGGGAGACGGTTGCCACCGATTTTCCCTTTGCGCGCAGTGATTCGATGTATTCTGCCAGATCGTCCTCCGTGGCCGTATCCAGCTCCACATTCGTATTTGCATCCAGGTATTCGCCCAGCTGACGGATATCACGCAGATAGGAAGCCAGCGTGTTGTTCGACGCTTTCTTCACTTCCGTGAGATACTGTTCGTAACGCTTCAGGCTTTCCGCATTGGTCACCGGACGCACCCCCTCTCTCTTTTTTTGTACAGATTAAAGCCAATTCCACATGGCTGGAATTCCATAGGTTCTGACGGCCGCCGTCATCAGCAGCAGGATCGCAGCCAATGCAAGGTGACGCGCTTCATTATCCTCCGGCGGAAGCGGCTGATCGCTCCACCGAAGTGCGAAGAGTCTCGCCGACCGTCCCATACTGAACTCCCCCAGCAAAAACAACGCCGGGAGCAGAAACAGTCCGGGAAGGAGAATCTGCAGCACAGCTGGAAGCAGGTCTGCGGCACCGCCGCGAAGACAAACCGTAATCGAGCAGCCGGACAAAAAGCCCTTGACAGCCAGAATCAACGGAACCATGGCAAATCCCAGATAGGATGTGCTCGCAATGAGCATTCCAAATCCGTAGGTTCCGCAAACCGCCAGTTCCGTGAGTAAATCCTCTGTCGAGGTAACCCCCATTAAATCCGCTTGAAGCCAGGTTACCGGCAAATTCGCCGCAGCCCCCAGCCAGACGCCTCCTACGCAACCGAGCAGATACCCTGCTGCAAGGACAATTCTTCCCAAAGAAGGTGGATTTCGCAAGGGCCGATAAAGCTGCCGAAATCGGCGGATTTGCCTGTATCCTGCTCGTTTCATCTTCCATCACCGAGGACAGAATATGCGGCAAACAGACATAACAGAACAATTTACATAATTGACGTAAACATAATATAGTACAAATTTTACTTATTTTCAAGAGTTTCGTAAATTTTTTTCATTTTTTGTTTATTATGCTCAAAGAATTATGTTAACAATATTATGTAAACATAAAAATATTTGTGAAAACAGAAATCAAAAGGAATACGGTTAATCAACCATATTTAGAAAAAACTTCTACTCCAATCACCATATCTTGGTTATCAAATACACATTATGTCAACTAATTAATTGAATACTAATTGTAATTTCTTCTCCGATTCTTGTGATCACGTTTTGTATAGTTGCGGGGCTTTTTATGAAAAATGCACGAACCGAGCCATGCGCCCAGCAGGATGCAAAGGAACCCAATCAGCGTTTCGGAGGCGAAAAATGCTTCCGGATGAAAGATCCCCTTGCCCAGAACATAAATCAGCGCCAGCAAACACCCGGTGAGCAGTCCCCGCTTCCCTGCCCCGCCGGAGAGAGCGCCGCCGATCACAGCAGACAGCAGCAGCGCACCCAGCATAACAGGCGACGCCATCTCCATGGGCAGGCTCCCCTCCTCTGTCAGCTTCGCAGCAGCAAAGGACAGGACCGCGAATGACATCAGTCCTGCCAGCGGCCCCCGGAGCAACGCCAGTCTCCTGCCTGGTTTTACAGTCGGTTTCAAAATAAAAATCCCCCTTGCAGAAATCGGATGCTACATCCTATTCCCGTAAGGGGGTTTTCATGTGTTATAAAAGATTGAGAAATGGATTACTCGTCCTTTTTCTTGCCGGCCTTCTTTTCCTCGGCGGCTTTCTTCTCCTGGGCTTCCACACGGGCGTTGGTGGAAATGGCCCACTTGGTCACCTGAATGCGAACCTGATCCTCGCCGGTCTCGAAGGTAACAGTGTCATCATTGACGGAGACGACTCTGCCCATCAGGCCGCCGATGGTGACGATCTCATCACCGGGACGCAGGCTGTCGCGCATCTCGTTGAGTTTTTTCTTCTTACGGTTCTCCGGCAGAATCAGGAACACATAGAAGATCAGAATCATGACAACAAGAAGAATGATGGAAGAATAGTTCATCAAGTTCTCCCCTTTCTTTATTTATATCAGAAGTTATTATAGCGCGTTTACACCCGGATTGCAAGCATTAGTTTCCCTTCAGTTGACGCTTGCGGGCAAGGTTCACCATGCCGTCTGGCATATCATCCAGATTCAGCAGCATCTTGCCGCCGCCGAAGGCAGTGCAGGAGACTGCGTCCTCTACCACTACGGTGGGAATGCCGGTGTCCTTCTGGACGATGGTATCGAAGCCGTAGATCAAGCTGCCGCCGCCGGACATCAGGATGCCGTTCTGGCCCACATCGGAAGCCAACTCCGGTGGCGTCTCCTCCAGAACCATATGGATGGCCTCGAGAATGGTCTCGGCAGGCTCCCGGATGGCTTCGATCAGCTCTGTGGAGGTGAGCCGTACGGATTTTGGCAGACCGGTGAGAATGTCACGGCCTCTCACTTCCTCCAGACCGACTTCCGGACGCTGTACCAGACAGCCAATGCTGATTTTGACCTCTTCCGCCGTCCGTTTACCGATCAGCACGTTGTGCTTCCGCCGGACATAGCGGATGATGGCCTCATCAAAGGCGTCGCCTGCGACCTTGATGGACTTGCACTCCACCACGCCGCCCAGGGAAACCACAGCGATTTCCGTGGTGCCGCCGCCGATGTCGATGACCATGTGGCCGTCCGGCTTGGAAATGTCCACACCGGCGCCGGCAGCAGTCGCCACGGCGGACTCCACCAGATAGACCTTTCTTGCGCCGGCCTCGATGACTGCGTCGATGACGTTGCGTTCCTCTACGCCGGTGATGCTGCTGGGCACCGTCACCAGAACTCTGGGCTTAAAGAGGCTGAAGGAGGTGATTCGTCCCAACATCTCGTGGAGCATGGCGGCCGTCATGTCATAGTCGGAGATGACACCGTTCTGGATCGGGTGAATGGCGACGATGTTGGCCGGGGTACGTCCCAGCATCTTTTGTGCCTCCTGGCCCACCTTCAGCAGGCGTCCGGTATACTTGTCCACCGCCACAATGGAGGGCTCCCGCAGGGTGATGCCCTTGCCGCGGACATAAATCAGCAGATTGCTGGTGCCAAGGTCGATGGCAATGTCGCGTTCAAAAATCAACATAAGCTGTTCCTCCGTATATCACAGGATCAGGATTCCTGTTAGTTTCATTTAATCTCGTGCTCGCGCCACTGCGGCGCAGTAGACCGCATCCGCTCCGGCGAGACCGAGGGTTTTGGCGCACTCCCGCACCGTGGAGCCGGTGGTAACGATGTCATCAATCAAAAGGATGCTTCTTCCCTGCACCAACTCCGGTTTCAAAACGCTGTAAGCACCTGCAATGTTGGCTCTGCGCTTTTCCGCACTGCCGGTACCGGATTGCGGCTGGGTGTTGCGGATTTTTCTCAAAACCGGCTCTGCCTTCAGATTCATTTCCTTCGCAACTGCTTTTGCCAGCAGCTCCGACTGATCGTATCCCCGCTCCCGCAGCCGCTTCCGGCTTACCGGAACCCAGGAAAGGACATCAAACTTGTCCGAAATGGTTTGCCGGATGCAGTCTGCCACCAGCGGCGCGTAGGCTTTGGCATAGCCGGTGCAGCCATCAAACTTGTACCGCCGCAGCGAATCACGTACATCCTTTTCATAATAAAGCGGCGCAACGCACTGTGTGACAAACTCAATTATTTGTTTTCCGTAGTCTTTCGTGAAAGGCAGTTGAGCTTCACATGAGCAGCAAATCCGTACAGACCCATCTTTGACAAATTTATGACAGAATGCGCATCTGGGAGGATAGAGCAAATCCAGTAAGATCATCGACTCTGCCCGCACTCTCCGCACATCCGTGCCCGAAGACCGCTGTAACGTCTCCCCTGCCGGTTCTGATCGATCATGCGGTCGGCGATCTCCGGCTCACCCACGGCGATCAGAAGAGATTTGGCGCGAGTTATGGCCGTATAGAGCACACTCCGAGTCAGGAGCATGGGGCCGGCCCTGCCAACTGACAGGATCACGGCACGATATTCACTGCCCTGGGATTTGTGGACGGTCATGGCCCAGGCGTGCTCCAGCTCATTGAGCTGTTCAAAACCGTATGTGGCATACTTACCGTCGTAATCCACCACCAGGGATTCGGTGGCGCGGTCGATGCTGAGGATCTGTCCCACATCCCCGTTAAAGACGCCCAGACCACAGGTGAGGCCGCCGGGAGTCTTGAGCATGATGTCATAGTCATTCCGAATCTGCATGACCCGGTCGCCCTCACGGAAGACGACATCTCCGAAGCTGTATTCCGTCTTTTTCTCATCCTTGGGATTCAGTACCGCCTGCAGTCTGGCGTTCAGCGCCACGGAACCCAGCTCCCGTTTTCGGGTGGGTGTCAGCACCTGGATCTCTGTGGCAGGAATGCCCATTTTCTCCGGCAGGCGCTTGGAACAGAGCTCCACAATGGTCTCCACTGCCTTCTCCGGATCATTCCGGCGCAAGAAGAAGAAGTCTCCCTGATTTTTGGCCAGCGGCGGATGTTCACCGCGGTTGATGGCATGGGCGTAGGAGATGATCTGACTTCCCGCGGACTGGCGGAAAATCTCCGTCAGCCGGATGGTTGGAACCCTTTCAGAACGGATCACATCTGCAAACATACAGCCCGGTCCTACGGAGGGAAGCTGATCGGCGTCGCCCACCAGAACCAGACGGCATTCCGGCGGCAGTGCCTGCAGCAGCGCGCTCATGAGGGAAATGTCCACCATGGAGCACTCGTCCAGAATCACGGCGTCACACTCCAGTGGTTCTTCTTCATCGTGACCGAATACGATGCTTTGACGGTCTTCGGAAATTCCGGCACCCAGAAGCCGATGGATGGTCTGGGCATTCTGGCCGGTGAGCTCACTCATCCGCTTGGCAGCCCGTCCGGTAGGGGCGGCCAGCAGCGTCTCCAGGCGGAGGCTTTCAAACAGAGCCAGAATCGCCCGGATGGAAGTTGTTTTGCCGGTTCCCGGGCCACCGGTGATGGCAATCACCTGATGGCGACAGGCAAGAGCAATGGCCTCCTTCTGCTGCTCGGCCAACTGGATCTCCAGCTGGTTTTCGATCTTTGCTGCAATGGCGTCAAAATCCTGATCGTAGCGATAGGTCTCCTCCGCCATCATCAGCAGGCGGCGGGACACTTCGCACTCATCCTCATGGATCCTGGCGAGATAGCACCCCTCCACGTTGGCCACCCGCTCACAAACGATGGCGCCAAGTTTGATTTGCTCATCCAGGCTCATCTCCACCAGAGTCTCCGGGACGTTGATCAGCTGTGCCGTAGCGGCGGCGAGCTTGTTTCTGGGAATGAAGCAATGCCCGTTTCTGGCATTGTAGCTGAGTTCAAACTCAGCGGCAGCCGCCACACGCTCCGGACTGTCTCCGGCAAACCCGTGATTGAGCGCAAGAGCATCGGCCTCCGCAAAGGTGGCGCCGATCAAATCAGAGGCGAGGATGTAGGGGTTCTCCTCCACCATCCCCATGGCGCGATCACCAAAGTATTGATACATCCTTACCGCGACCACCGGACGGATGGAGGCGGCAGCCAGAAGCTCAATGAGCCTGCGCAGACCTACCTGCTGTCGGAACTGTTTGGAGATCTCCTTGGCCTTCTGGTTGGAGATTCCTTTGATCTCTGATAGCAGTTCCGGATGAAACTCCAGCACATTCAGTGTGTCGTTGCCGAAGCGATTCACCAGCATGGAGGCGGTGGCGGGGCCGATGCCCTTTACGGTACGTCCGGAGAGATAGCGATAGATGGCCTCAGCGGTCTCCGGCATGGTGCGCTCGGTGTATTCTGCCTTAAATTGTTCCCCGTGGGCAGGGTGTTTTACCCAGGTACCCACAGCGGTCATCAACTCACCCGGCGCGGCGTAGGGGATGCAGCCCAGCACCGTGGCCTGGCTGCCATCGTCTACATCCATGCGCAGGATCGCGTAGCCGTTTTCCTCGTTCTGATAAATGACAGAGGCAATGCTCCCGCTGAGCTCGGTCAAATTTTCAGATTGCGGTTCCTCCACGGGTTCACTCCCTCTCAACGAATCGAATGTGTTCACTCCGGCAAAAGGTTTGTGCCAGAGCTCTGGCCTCTGCTGTGAGGCCCAGATCGCGCACCATGATTTCAGCGCGCAGGAATTGATTGTTTCGCAGCCAGAGCAGGTCTTTCAATAATGTTTCCAGCTCCGGCGCGTCATTGTTTGCGTCCACCACAACAGAAAGCGCGGTGTTCTCTCCGGGCTCGGCTGCATGGAGCCTGCATTTCAAAAGCAGAACCAGGCATCCCAGCAGCAGTGCCAGAAGCAGCGTGTAGATCAGATTCCATTCCATAGAATCCCCTCCCGCGGCAGTCTATGCCGAAGGCGGTAAACTGGTCACAGAACGGATTTCAGAAACTGACCGGTGAAGCTCTCTTCACAGGCGGCGCATTCCTCCGGCGTGCCGGAAAAGACCACATAGCCGCCCTGATCGCCGCCCTCGGGGCCGAGATCAATGATATGATCGGCAACCTTGATGACGTGGAGGTTGTGTTCGATGACAACCACAGTATTGCCGGCGTCGGTGAGCTTCATGAGCATATCCGTCAGCCGGTGAACGTCCGCGATGTGCAGACCGGTGGTGGGCTCGTCCAGTACGTAGATGGTCTTTCCGGTGCTCTTTCGGCTCAGCTCGGTGGCCAGCTTGATTCGCTGGGCCTCACCGCCGGAGAGCGTGGTGGCGGGCTGCCCCAGCTTCACGTAGCCGAGACCCACATCGTAGAGCGTCTGGAGCCGATCCCGGATCTTCTGCTGGTTCTGGAAGAACTCCAGCGCCTCCTCGATGGTCATGTCCAGCACTTCTGCGATGTTTTTCCCTTTGAAGCGCACCTCCAGGGTCTCACGGTTGTAGCGAGCGCCGTGGCAGACCTCGCATGGGACGTACACATCCGGAAGAAAGTGCATCTCGATTTTCAGCAGACCGTCGCCGGCGCAGGCTTCACAGCGACCGCCGCGGACATTGAAGGAGAACCGTCCCGGGCCATAGCCGCGCAGTTTCGCGTCCTGGGTGGAGCTGAACAGATGGCGGATATCATCAAAGAGCCCGGTGTAGGTAGCCGGATTGGATCGCGGTGAGCGACCAATGGGGCTCTGATCGATGGCGATGATCTTGTCCACATATTCGATGCCTTCAATATCGTCGCACTTTCCCGGTCTGGTCTTGGCACGCTGGAGTTCAGCCGCCAGCTTTTTATAGAGAATCTCGTTGATCAGAGAAGATTTGCCGCTGCCGGAGACGCCGGTGACACAGGTCATGACGCCCAGGGGAATGCTGACGTCGATGTGCTTCAGGTTATTGTGGCTGGCGCCACGGATCAGCAGTTCGTGGCCGTTCCCCTTCCGGCGTTCGGTCGGAACCGGGATAAAGCGCTTCCCGGAGAGATACTGCCCGGTGACAGAATTCTCACAGCTACAGATCTCTTCGGCAGTCCCCTGGGCCACCACGTTGCCGCCGTGGATCCCTGCGCCGGGACCGATGTCGATGATATGGTCGGCGGCCCGCATGGTATCCTCATCGTGCTCTACAACGATCAGGGTATTGCCCAGGTCCCGCAGACGGCAGAGGGTTTTCAATAGTTTATCATTGTCCCGCTGGTGCAGACCAATGCTGGGCTCGTCCAGAATATACAGGACCCCCATCAGCGAGGAGCCGATCTGGGTCGCCAGACGGATGCGCTGGCTCTCACCACCGGAGAGTGTGGAGGCCGTGCGGGAGAGTGTCAGGTACTGCAGACCCACGTCCTGCAAAAACTGCAGTCTCGCCCGCAACTCTCTCAGGATAGTATCGGCAATCATGGCTTCCTTTTCTGAGAAGGAAACAGAGTTCAGGAAATTCAGTTCCTCCGTGATGGGAAGCTGGGTGAAATCCGACAGATTCATGCCGCCCACGGTGACTGCAAGAACTTCCTTCTTCAGTCGGGCACCATTGCAGGTGGGGCATTCGATCTCGGCCATGCTGGCCTCCAGATCCGTGCGCATGCCGGGACTCTGAGACTCCCGATAGCGGCGCTCCAGGTTGTTCACGATGCCCTCAAAGGGACGGGTCAGGGTGCCGTTTCCGTGATCGCTTTCATAGCGGAGATTCAGCTTTTCATCCCCGGTTCCGTAGAAAATCACGTCCTGCGCAGGCTTCGGAATCTCCCGGAAAGGTGTGGTAAGCTTGAAGCGGTACTTTCTGGCGATCGCCTCGAAGTACATCCGGCTGACGGTGTCCTCTTTCGGCTTTGCCCAGCCGCTGGCCACGATGGCGCCGTCCATCAGGGACAGAGACGGATTCGGCACGATCAGACTGGGATCCACCCGAAGCTGGGTACCGAGACCGCTGCAGGTGGGGCATGCGCCGTAGGGATTGTTGAAAGAAAACATTCTCGGCGTGATCTCTTCGATGGAGATGCCGCAGTCCTCGCAGGCATAGTTCTGGCTGAACAGCAACTCCTGCTGCAGATCGATCACATCCGCCAGCACGATGCCGCCGGAGAGGGCCGAGGCAGTTTCCACCGCGTCGGTCAGGCGCCGGTTCATGTCGGGGCGGATCACCAGACGATCCACCACGATCTCAATGTTGTGCTTGAGGTTCTTGTCCAGTTTGATCTCTTCCGAGAGATCGTAGATACTCCCATCCACCCGGACACGGACATAGCCGCTGCGGCGGGCATCCTCAAATACCTTGGCGTATTCGCCCTTTCTGGCGCGCACCACCGGAGCAAGGATCTGCACCTTGGTGGCTTCCGGCAGGGCCTTGATCTGGTCCACGATCTGATCCACAGTCTGCTGGCGAATCTCTTTGCCGCAGTTAGGGCAGTGTGGAATGCCCACACGGGCCCACAGCAGACGCAGATAGTCATAAATCTCTGTCACGGTCCCTACCGTAGAGCGGGGATTGTGGCTGGTAGTCTTCTGGTCGATGGAAATGGCCGGGGACATGCCGTCGATGGAGTCCACATCCGGCTTATCCATCTGGCCCAGGAACATTCTAGCGTAGGACGAGAGACTTTCAATATAACGCCGCTGGCCCTCGGCAAAGATGGTGTCGAAGGCGAGGCTGGATTTTCCCGACCCGGACAGGCCGGTGATAACGACGAGCTGATCTCTCGGGATCTCCACGTCGATGTTTTTCAGGTTGTTTTCCCGTGCGCCTTTCACGGAGATACTGTCGCGCATCGTGTCCTCCTGGGTAATAGTTTAATCTATGGTAAGGTCGGCAGTGCTGCCACGTGTGATGTCGATGAGATTTTGAGGTGCTGTCTCCACCTGGGCGCCGATCTTCCCGGCGCTGACCAGAATGTTCTCCTGCTGAAGGCAGGAAGCGTCAAACACTGTTCCGAACTGCTTTTTCATGCCGATGGGAGAACAGCCGCCGCGGACGTATCCGGTGAGCGGGGTCAGTTCGCTGACATGGAGCATGGCGATGGACTTCTCCCCCACCGCCTTGGCGGCTTTTTTGAGATCCAGCTCCCCACAGACCGGGATGACGAAGACATAGGGCGTTTTGCTGGCGCCTCTGGCAACCAGGGTCTTAAATACCCGCTTCGGCTCCACACCGATCATTCCCGCAACCGTGAGACCGTCCACGGCCTCGTCCCCGTGGGGATAGCTGTGGGGCGTGTAAGGAATCTTTTTCTGCTCCAGAACACGCATGACATTGGTTTTGTCTGCGCCCTTTTTGGCCATGGAAATCATCTCCGATCAGCAGACATATGATAACAACTTATTATATCGAATTTCACAGCAGGATTCAAGAAGAAAGCGTAAACTTTTTTATATAGAATCAGACCATCGGCAAATCCATGCCAATGGTCTGAAGATGAGCGGATCTATAAGCCGGGTTCTGTAATCGACAGCCATCTATCTAGGCGCACCGTTGCCGATGCGCTCCAGCCACCTCCTCGGGACGGCCGGGCCGGCCATATGTCCCTCCACGGTGTTGCTCCGGATAGAGTTTACATCACCGCACTGTCTCCAGCCGGCGCGTGCGCTCTTACCGCACGTTTCCACCCTTACCCGGCAGGAACTGCCGGGCGGTATCTCTCTGTTGCACTTGTCCGAGGGTTACCCCTGGCGGGCGTTACCCGTTATCCTTGCCCTGTGGAGCCCGGACTTTCCTCACGCGCAGCCTTTCGACTTGCGCCCGCGGCTGTCCGACCCGCTCGATTTGCTATTGTACGCATTTTCAGGTGATTCGTCAAGAGAAAACCGGAGGAAATCATCCTTCCTTCGTTTTGCTATAAAGGCAGCCACAGTATTCCTGCCGATAAAGACCATACTGTTTTGAGAGCTCAATGCTGCGCTTGTAGCCCTCCCGCTTCTTGAAATCCGACGGCAGGAAAGGTACGCCGTACCGCTCCCCAAGCGCCGCGCCGATTTTATTCAATCGTTCTGCGTCCTTATGGGGAGAGACGGTCAAGGTAGTGCAAAACCAGTCGAAGCCCTGCTCCTTTGCAAGCTTCGCCGTCTGCTCCAATCGAAGCCGGAAACAGACCGTGCACCGGGCGCCGCCCTCCGGTTCCTTCTCCAAACCCTTTACCGCAGTGTCATAGGCTTCCCCGTCGTAATCGCACTCCAGAATTTTGACCTCCGTGGGCGTGGGAAGCTGCGCGATGATCCGACGCTGGTTTTCCAGTCGGAGGTCGTATTCCGCTTTCGGCTGGATGTTGGGGTTGTAATACAGCACCGTCACCTGAAAGTGCGGCGTCAATGCCTCCAGCACGTAGCTGCTGCAGGGGCCGCAGCAGCTTTGCAGCAGAAGGGTAGGCTTCTCCCCTTCCGGAATCGCTGCCACCACGGCGTCCATTTTCTTTTGATAGTTTTCTTTCATAAACCCATATTAATGGACGGAGTGTGAAGCGCTCTTCACTCCACACTCCGAATCTCGAAACGCGATTATGCTTTCTTCCACTTGACGCCCTGGGGAGTATCCTCCAGAATAATGCCCTGCGCCTTCAGCTCATCGCGGATGCGGTCGGCTTCGGCCCAGTTCTTCTCCTTGCGGGCAGCCTGACGGGCAGCGATCTTCTCCTCGATCTCCTTGGCGAAGTCGTCGTCCGCAGAAGCCTCCTCGAAGGGGATGCCCAGCACGTCGCAGAGCTCCAGGAAGATGGCGCGGCAGCCATCGGCCAGCGCCTTGGTGGGATCGGAGGCCGGAGAGACGGCGGAGTTGATCTCACGCACCATCTCAAAGATAACGGAGATGGCGTCGGCGGTATTGAAGTCATCATCCATGACCGCGTCGAACTTCTCACGGTACTTGCCGAGGCTCTCCACAAAAGCGGCGTCCTCAGCGGAAATCTCTCCGTCCCTGCCGTTCTGCACGAAGAAGTCCAGATTGCTCTTGGCGGTGCGCAGGCGCTCCAGTGCGGCCTTGGCCTGCATGAGGATCTCGCCGGAGTAGTTCAGCGGGCTGCGGTAGTGGCTCATGAGCATGAACATGCGAATGCAGTCATAGCCGTAAGCTTCAGCGGCCTCGCGGACGGTGAAGAAGTTGCCCAGAGACTTGGACATCTTCTTGTTGTCGATGTTGATGAAGCCGTTGTGGATCCAGTAATTGACGAATTTGCAGCCGTTGGCGGCCTCAGACTGGGCGATCTCGTTTTCGTGGTGCGGGAAGGTCAGGTCGCTGCCGCCGCAGTGGATGTCGATGGTCTTGCCCAGATAGCGGTTGGACATGGCGGAGCACTCGATGTGCCAGCCGGGACGGCCGTGGCCCCAGGGGGACTCCCAGGAGGGCTCACCGGGCTTGGCAGCCTTCCACAGCGCGAAGTCCAGGGGATTCTCTTTGATGTCGTTGACGTCGATGCGGGCGCCGGACTGGAGATCCTCGATGGGCTGGTGGCTGAGCTTGCCGTAATCCTTGAACTTCAGGGTGCGGTAATAGACATCGCCCTGCACCTCGTAGGCGTAACCCTTTTCGATCAGGGTCTCGATGATTTCAATGATCTGCTGGATGTTCTCGGTGGCTTTCGGATGCACCGTAGCGGCGCGGACACCCAGAGCCTGGGCGTCGACGAAATACTCCTCAATATACTTCTTCGCCACTTCCTCAGAGGTAATGCCCTCCTCATTGGCTCGATTGATGATCTTATCATCCACATCGGTGAAGTTCTGCACGAAGGTCACTTCGTAGCCGCGGTACTCCAGATAGCGGCGCAGCACGTCGAACATGATGATCGGACGCGCGTTGCCCACATGGATGTAGTTATACACCGTGGGGCCGCAGGCGTACATGCGAACCTTGCCCTCTTCAATGGGAACGAATTCTTCCTTCTGCATGGTCATGTCGTTATAAAACTTCATGGAAATAAACCTCCAAATAAAAATACAAACAAAAACGCCTCTCACGCACATGGCATGAGAGGCGATACAAACATGATCGCGGTTCCACTCTCGTTTTTCACTCGTGGATGCCTTAACGCGGCACAGACGGCGGGGCATTTCCTCCCCACAGCTCCAGGGCGCACTTCCGCTTGCAGCCGGCGGATTCCTCTCAGCACACGGGAACCCTCTCTGAGCCGGCGGGATAAAGCGTACTCTTCCCTTTCACAGCAAGTGATATTTTATCACAGGAATCAGGCGCTGTCAATCAATCTTTCGAAGCAAACTCCATGGTTTCCAGATTTCTGAGACGCTGGTGCTTGTAGATTGGAACGTTGTACTTTGCGCCCAGGGCACGAACCAGATCCTTGTAGCAGCCCTTCATCTTATCGTGGAACACAATGGCCTCGATGCCGCCCTCGATAGAGTCCACACACTTGGAAGCCCGCTCCACACCGGTCTCGTTTTCATACTCCCCTGCCACCAGCCACTGGTTGGCGAGACAATGGGTAACGCCGAAGGCCTCGTCGCCCCAGCTTTTCAGCGCGGCTTCCGCCCAGTTGGGTTCAAAGTGGACGCCGCCGACGCAGAGCAGATTGTGGACCTTCTTGCCGTCATCATCAAACACATGGGTCAGCGTCCGCGCAAGGGCCAGACACGCGGAGTCATCGTTCCAGCTCTTCGGCGCGCTGCCGACTTCGATATCCACCATGGGCACCGGGAACTGCAGCAGCAGATTCGGATCCCCGTGACCGTCGTGAACGCCGGACCAGTGGGTGGCCTCGGTGACCACATGATACTGCTCCAACCCCAACTCCACACGATTGCGCTCGAAAGCCATCAGGAGATTGCGCATGAATCTGGGATGGGCTTTTCCGTAACAGCCGGAGGCCATATCTCCAAGAGAGTGCACCGTCAGCACGTCATCCGGCGCGTTTCCGCCCTCATGCCAGGTAATCATGCCGGACATGTCCGCATCCATAAAGTGTGCCTGCATCTCTGGGAGAAATCTGGGATAATCCAGGCAAAGGGCAATGTCTGTGGGAACGAAATAGTATTCATGGGTTCCGTCGGTATAGCGCTTCACATCTTCTCCGCAGAAGGTAAAGCCGGCGCTATTATTCAAAATGCCCTCTGCAGCCAGATGATCCCAGACGCGAAAAGAAACATGGCCCCAGTTGTGGTTGTTGCAGATGAAGTAGACAGCTTTCATGTATATGGCTCCTTATTTATGATATTCCAGTTGATAGAGATCCGTGCGGCGGTTCTTCAGAATCGGGATCTGATCCTTGATGCGGTCAGCGTATCCCAGATCCAAATCCTGCACCAGCAGACCGGGCTTCTCTTCCAGGTTTCCCAGGACGTTGCCCCATGGATCACAGATCATGGAGTGACCCCAGGAGGTGTAGGAGGCCACGGAATCTCTTGCAGGAGCGCAGCCGGCGGTAAAGCACTGATTGTCCACCGCCCGCATCCGAAAGCTTAGCTCCCAGTGCGCAGGCCCGGTGGTCATATTGAAGGCTCCCGGTACCAGAATCAGCTTTGCACCCTCCAGAGAGAGAATTCGAAACAGCTCCGCAAAGCGAATGTCGAAGCAGATGGCGACGCCGATCTTTCCGAAGGGTGTATCGAATATCGTCCAGGAATCTCCGGGGGTGAAGGTATCGCTTTCCATGAAACGGACGCCGCCTGGGACATCAATATCGAACAAGTGCGTCTTGCGGTGCCTCGCAACTTGCTCCCCCTCCGGTGAAAAGACAAAGCAGGTATTGTAGAGTTGCTCTCCATCCCGTTCCGGGACACTGCCGCCCACCAGCCAGATATGGTGCTGTTTCGCCGTATCCCTGAGGATCTGCCAGGTGGGGCCGCCCTTCGGCTCGGCGTAGGAGACAAAGGCGGAGTTTTCATAGGGGCAGGGCCACATCTCCGGCAGACAGACCATCTCGCAGCCCTGCCTTGCCGCTTCAGACACCATGGAAACCATAGCGTTATGGTTCTGTTCCAAAGACTCGATCACCGGCAGCTGACACAGTCCCAGCTTCATTCTGACCGCTCCTTTCATTTCATTTCTTTAATTTGGTAAATATTTTAGCACAGAACAACCGTTTTGACAAGAAAAAGCCTCTCCATATGAAAAAATGAAAACCATCCCATCAGAATTCATATTCTTTTGCATAAATGTTCACAATAAATTGCCTTGCATTTCCAATCCATTTGGTGTAAATTATACAGGTGAGGCATGCAATACCTCAAATGACAACAACAGGAGGATTTCCAATGGCAGTCATTGATTTAACCCGGTACGGCATCACCGATACCACCGAAATTATTTACAATCCCTCTTATGAGTTCCTCTATGAGGAAGAAATGAAGCCTGAGCTGACCGGCTTTGACAAGGGTCAGGTCAGTGAGCTGGGCGCCGTGAACGTTATGACCGGCATCTACACCGGCCGTTCCCCCAAGGACAAGTTCATCGTCATGGACGAGAACTCCAAGGACACCGTCTGGTGGACCAGCGACGCTTACAAAAATGACAACCACCCCGCCTCTGAGGAGACCTGGGCTGCCGTGAAGGCCCTGGCCCAGAAGGAGCTCTCCGGCAAGCGTCTGTTCGTGGTCGACGCCTTCTGCGGCGCCAACAAGGACACCCGCATGGCGGTTCGCTTCATCATGG
This sequence comes from uncultured Eubacteriales bacterium, assembly GCA_900317905.1. GTDB lineage: Bacteria > Bacillota > Clostridia > Oscillospirales > Oscillospiraceae > CAG-103. The sequence goes on from ONIN01000001.1 coordinate 250,018, forward strand.
AAGTTGCCTGGCAGGCACACTTCGTGCGCAATATGTTCATCAAGCCCACCCCGGAAGAGGAAGCCAATTTCGAGCCGAACTTCGTGGTCTACACCGCCTCCAAGGCCAAGGTGGAGAATTACAAGGAGCTGGGTCTGAACAGCGAGACGGCCGTGGTCTTCAACATCACCAGCCGTGAGCAGGTCATTCTGAACACCTGGTACGGCGGCGAGATGAAGAAGGGCATGTTCTCCATGATGAACTACTACCTGCCTCTCCAGGGCATCGCTTCCATGCACTGCTCCGCCAACACGGACATGGAGGGCAAGAACACCGCCATCTTCTTCGGCCTCTCCGGCACCGGCAAGACCACCCTGTCCACCGATCCCAAGCGTCTGCTGATCGGCGACGACGAGCACGGCTGGGACGACGACGGCGTGTTCAACTTCGAGGGCGGCTGCTATGCAAAGGTCATCAACCTGGATAAAGATTCCGAGCCCGATATCTACAACGCCATCCGCCGCGACGCTCTGCTGGAGAACGTGACGCTGGACGAGGCCGGCAAGATCGACTTCGCCGACAAGTCTGTCACCGAGAACACCCGCGTGAGCTACCCCATCGAGCACATTGAGAACATCGTCAAGAAGGTCAACGGCATCTCCTCCGGCCCCGCCGCTGAGAATGTCATCTTCCTGAGCGCCGACGCCTTCGGCGTGCTGCCTCCCGTTAGCATCCTGACGCCGGAGCAGACCCAGTACTACTTCCTGTCCGGCTTCACTGCCAAGCTGGCGGGTACCGAGCGCGGCATTACCGAGCCCACCCCCACCTTCTCCGCCTGCTTCGGCCAGGCCTTCCTGGAGTTGCATCCCACCAAGTACGGTGAGGAGCTGGTCAAGAGAATGCAGAAGTCCGGCGCCAAGGCCTACCTCGTGAACACCGGCTGGAACGGCACCGGCAAGCGCATCTCCATCAAGGACACCCGCGGCATCATCGACGCGATCCTGAACGGCGACGTGCTGAAGGCTCCCACCAAGAAGATCCCGGTCTTCGACTTCGAGGTTCCCACTGAGCTGCCCGGCGTCGATCCCGCGATCCTGGATCCCCGCGACACCTACGCTGATCCCGCTGAGTGGGATGCCAAGGCGAAGGATCTGGCGGAGCGCTTCATCAAGAACTTCGTCAAGTACGAGGGCAACGAAGCCGGCAAGGCTCTGGTCGCCGCTGGTCCTCAGCTCTAAGCTTCAATTTATAAAAAATGATCGTGCTTTGAAAGCACGATCATTTTTTTACTTCTCCGGGAGTGTCTCCACAATACTGCGAAAGATGTTTCCCCGTTCCGCGAAGTTTTTGAATTTGTCAAAGCTGGAGCAGGCCGGGCTGAGGGCTACCAGATCTCCGGGCTGTGCCATGGAATAGGCGGTTTCGATGGCCTCGCGGAAATCATCCTTTTCCACCATGGGGAGCTTCTCCGGATCGTAGTGTTTCGACTTGGTGATGGCTTCCCGGATGGGCTGGGCCGTCTCGCCGCAGAGCACTACCGCTTTGGCACGAAGACAGATCTCGTCTCCCAGTTCGTCAAAGGGAATGTGCTTATCATGGCCACCCAGAATGATGATCGGCGGCGCGGGCCAGGCGTGCAGTCCCGCGATGGTGCGGCTGGGGCTGGAGGCGATGGAATCGTTATAGAATCTCACACCGCTGACTTCCCGGACCAGCTCCATACGATGGGGCACACCGGAGAAGGTCCTCGCCACAGCAACGCAGTCCTCGTTGGAAATGAGGCCCTCCAGCGCTGCGAAGGCCGCCATATAGTTCTCCACATTGTGGGCGCCGGGGATGCGGATGTCCGAAGTCTGCAGGATCGGCGCTGCTGTTCCGTTCACAGTACGGTAAATGACACCATCTTCCACATAAACGCCGTTTTCTACCGGGCCGACGTTGCTGAAAAAGCGAACCTTGCCGGGAGCATCCTGCGTGAATGCATCGGTCAGGGCATCTTTTCGATTCAAAACCAGTACCTGATCCGTCCGTTGATGCCGATAAATGTTCTGTTTTGCGGTCACGTAATCCTGATAATCACTGTGGACATCCAGATGATTCGGCGCCAGGTTGGTGATGATAGCCACGTCCGGCCGACACATCATGCTGTGCAGCTGGAAGGAGCTGAGCTCCAACACCGCCACATCGCCGTGCTGAATCTCCGGGAGCCTGGTGAACAGCGGCGTTCCGATGTTGCCGCCAAGGTGAACAGTATATCCCGCATGCTTCAACAGCTCAGACGTGACCGTGGAGGTGGTGGTTTTACCGTCGCTGCCGGTGATGGCAATGATCTTGCAGGGACAGAGGGCGCAGAAGGCCTCCATCTCAGAGGTCAGCAGTGCGCCGCGTTCTGCTGCGGCTTTCAGCTGCGGAACCGTGGGAAGCACGCCCGGTGTCCGGAAGATCACATCAAAATCCAGGTGATCCAGATATTCCGCACCTAGCCAAAAATTCGCTCCTGCGGCTTTCGCCTTTTCCCCGTTCTCTCCAAGAGAATCAAAGCTTCTCTGATCGCAGACCGTCACGTCGCACCCGACAGAGAGCAGCGCCTCCACCAGCGGAACATTGCTGACGCCAAAGCCAATCACGCCGATCCGCTTGCCGACCAGCGAGTTCAGATAAGCGGTATAGTCCATATGGAAACCCTTCCTTCTCATTTCTTCGGCTATTATACCGCTCATTTTCGCCCTTGACAAGTTGTTTCAGAAATTTGATTCTCCATCCAACCGCAGACGCTCCTGCAGCCCGGTCTCAAGGTTGACATCCATTACGCATCTTGTTCCATCCGATGATTGGCAAGTCAGCTCCAGACAGGGTCGTTCCTCCCCACCGGGAGAAAGCATGATCACTTTTCGAGATTCCTGTATCGAAACACCTTCTGGAACCAACGATGAAACATCCAACTCCTTCTGGAACGCAGAAAGATCCCGTACCTGATGGTGCATCAGGTACTCCGACGCATCAAATAACAGAACGGATCCGTCATCGGAGAGTAATACAGAAATGGCATCGGGATAAAAGTACACTTCTTCTATCACATGAACATATTGCTGTTTTTCCCAAGAAATCGGTTTCATATTTTCAAACCCATGGTTTTCCAGAAATTTTACTGCTTGATCGACATCGTCAGATGCTCTTCCCTGCTCAGAGGCCAAAATCCGCAGCACCTGTCCGCCCTGTACGGTAACGGAGACGGTGGTCTCACCGTTTTGCTCCAGTTGAAATCTCCAGCATGGAATGCTTCCCTCGCTCTGTCCAAGGGATTCCAGTCTGTCTGCATTGCATTTCAAAAAAGAAGCCGCGTTTTCTCTCGCCTGCTCTTCAGCCACTTCCGGTTTTCCCTCTAGTGCCAGGGGATGCTCCACATCTCGGTCTGTGTATTTGCCGTCGTAAGTCAATGCAGGTACCGCTTTGAAATGTTCTGCCAGATTGTGCAGTTCTGTGTCCAGTGTATCGGCTGCAGAGGCGGTGCCCTGCTCCAGATCGTCCAGAGCATCGGTTAGACGGTCATATCGTTCTGTCACCACTGCACCATCGCTCAGTGCCTGCTGAAGCGCTCCAAGGGATTCGAGGAGCGATGCGGTAGTCTTTGACAAATCTGCAAGAACGGTTTTTGCTTCCTCCGGAATGACCTTTCCATCTGCTGCCGCCCGAGAAAGCGCAAAAGCGTAATCTCCCACTACGGAAACATGTTTGCTGATCTGCTCCAGTGCATCCAGTTCCACCGGAAGAATGGCTAGCGCTGCTTCTACACATTGGGCGTCGCTGCTGATTTCAGAGCAGATGACATTTTCCATGGCGGAACCACTGGCAAATGGCAGCTTTTTCAAACTGTGGTCCAATCGCTCCACCGCGTGGAAAGCCTCGCTGAACGCACGGTTTGCATGAACGTCCAGTCTGTTCCGATAGTCATTAGCGCCGACATGGCAGGCCCAAAGCGCCGCGTTAAACACCAGAAGCAGCGCGGCGCCATAGGAAATCAAAAGCATCTTGGTTTTTCGTTTCAAAGCAAAAACTCCCTTTCTGTCCTAGTGTGACAGAAACGGGAGTTTTTATGCTTATTGATTTTCCAGCGAAAAGGTCTGCATGGATGCAGCAAGGGATTGATACTTCGCGGTGCTGTCTCCACCGGGGGCGCAGAGCGTCAAAGATACGCAGCCATCATTCACGTCCAGCAGCCAGGACTCCAGCTGGGTCTCCATGGTTTTGGCTTTCAGATGCAGGGCACTCTGTCCGTTCAGCTTTCCCTGCTCCGGTGTATCAGACTGGATAATGACACCGTAATCCCAGAGGATGGACTCTGACAAAGCCTGAGAAGCAACATTCGGATGGAACGTGATCTCCAGATACAGCGTCCCACTGTCATCGGTAGGAGCAAAGAAGCAGCGGCCCTCCGTCTCAATCAGTTGGAAAGTCTTCGTATCCAGATACATGGAGAAGTCAGGGCCTCCCCGCAGGGAAAAGCTGCCGGAAATCAGATTGGTATCCTGCATCTGATCCCCCACCGGCAGTGCAGTTTCCGCAGGCCGATCCAGCCCCGTGAGGTCCACCAGAAGCTGCTCCGGTTCCTCCTGGAGCGTGAAGGGCACGGCTGTTGCCACCACCTCCGGATCCGGCGGCAGAGGAACGCTCTGCGCAACTGAATCCTTCCCGCCGACAGAGGTACCGATCATCTGCAGGATCAGATACGCCGCCAACAGCAGCACATCCAGCACCAGCAGCCAGGGAATCAGCCGGCCAACACCTTTGCGTGTCATTGGATTGCTCCTTCCAGCTTTACCAGGCCAGCGTCCATACGGCGCAGGCTCTCTTCCTTTCCGAGAATCGTGCAGATTTCCACCGGGCCGCCGGGGGTGACCGCCTTACCGGAGAGAGACACGCGCACCGGCCACATGATCTTGCCGATCTTGGCCTCACGCTCTGCAGCAATGGCATTCAGCGTCTCCAGGATGTTCTCCGAAGTCCAGTCAGAGATCGCTTCCAGCCGCGGACGCACCACTTTCAAAAGCTCCAGAGAATCCTCGGGCTTCAGCTTGTTTTTCTTGTTGGCATACAGAGATACATCGTAATCCGGCACAGCCTCGAAGAAATCCACCTTCTCCGGAATCTCCGTCAGCACCTCGCAGCGCTGCTGCAGCAGTGGCGCAATGGCTTTCGGATCGATGGCGGGATTCTTTACCACTTCACGGATGTAAGGCTCCGCGATTTCAGCGAACCGCTCCGGCTCCATGGCACGGAGATATTCGCTGTTGAAATAACGCAGCTTGACGATATCGAAGATGGCAGGAGATTTGGAAATACCCTTCACGTCAAAGGCGTCCACCAGTTCCTTCAGGGAGAAGATCTCCTGCTCGCCGCCGGGGGCCCAGCCCAGCAGCGCCACATAGTTCACGACTGCCTCGGTCACATAGCCCTGGGCGATCAGATCCTCATAAGAGGGATCCCCGTGGCGCTTGGACATTTTGTTGTGCTGGTCGCGCATGACCGGAGAGCAATGGATATATTTCGGGATTTCCCAGCCAAAACCTTCGTACAGAAGATTGTACTTCGGGGTGCTGGAAAGATACTCCGAGCCACGCACCACATGGGTGATGCCCATGAGATGGTCGTCGATGACGTTGGCAAAGTTGTAAGTCGGCAGACCGTCGCGCTTGATGAGCACCTGGTCGTCCAGGGTGTCATTGTCCACGGTGATGTCGCCGAAGATCTCATCATGGAAGGTGGTCTTTCCCTCCTGGGGGATCTTCTGCCGAATCACATAAGGCTTGCCGGCGTCCAGATTCGCCTGAATCTCCTCAGCACTCAAACGGGAGCAGCGGCCATCATACTTGTGGATGGCGACGCCTTCGGCGACGTTCTCTTCTTCCGCGTCAGTTTTCTCACAGAAGCAGCGATAAGCGTGACCGCGCTGGATCAGACGCTCAGCGTATTCTTTGTAAAATCCACGGCGCTCGGTCTGGATGTAAGGCGCCACTGGGCCGCCCACATCGGGGCCCTCATCGTGCTCCAGGCCGCACTCCGCCATGGTCTTGTAAATCACATCAACGGCGCCTTCCACCAGCCGCCCCTGATCAGTATCCTCGATGCGGAGGATGAACTTGCCCTGATTGTGGCGAGCGATCAGATACGTGTACAGCGCGGTGCGCAGATTGCCCACATGCATATATCCCGTGGGGCTGGGGGCAAATCGGGTACGCACCTCACCGACAGGGATTTTGGACTCCATCTCTTCAAACCATTTTTCGTCTTTCATAGGTACCTCTCTTTATTTGGCAAGCTTGATGAGCTCTGCTACCAGTGTCTCTTTCCCGGTTCCCTTTTCGGCAGAAAACGGGATCAGAAGCGTATCCGGTGTGAGCGAAAGCGTTTCGGCAATGACCTTCAGATTTGGCTCAATCTCTGATTTTTTCATCTTATCCACTTTGTTCGCCACCACGATCAGCGGGCAGCCGGTATCGTGGAACCAGCCCGCCATGGTAACGTCATCCTTGGTGGGCTTGTGGCGGGAATCCACGATCATGACACCCAGATCGAAGCGCTCCGGATCGGAGAAAAAGGCCTCCATCATTTTGCCCCAGCGCTCCCGTTCGGTCTTGGCGACACTGGCGTAGCCATAACCGGGAAGATCCACGAAATACAGCTTTTTATCAATGAAAAAGTAATTGACGTGGATCGTCTTCCCGGGATGAGCTCCCACGCGGGCGAAATTTTTCCGGTTCAGAATCCGGTTGATCACCGAGGATTTTCCCACGTTGGACTTCCCCGCAAAGATGATGCTGGGTGCGCTGGTTTTCAGAAAGCCCTTGGGATCTGCTGCGGATTTGATAAACTCCGCATTGTTAAGGTTTACCGATGCCATAATTCACCTGTTTGTCTGTTTATTGTCTCAAATCGGCTCCAATGTTTTCGGTTTTCTCATTTTTGGAGCTTCTCTTCTTGCGGAAACGATGCCCAAAGGCCACGTCCAGAATCTTGTCCACATGATCAGTGGTGATGAAATTCAGGGCACTTCGGACAGTGGGGTCGATCTCCGCAAGATCCTTTTCATTTTCGGAGGGGATGATGACGGTTGTACAGCCGGTACGGAGCGCCGCCATGGTCTTTTCCTTCAAACCACCGATGGGCAGGATGCGGCCGCGAAGGGTGATCTCACCGGTCATGGCCAGATCCCGACGCACGGGCTGCCCTGTCAGAGCAGAAATGACCGCAATGCAGATCGTGATGCCGGCGCTGGGGCCGTCCTTGGGAATGGCGCCCTCGGGAAAATGAATGTGAATGTCTTTCTGCCGATAGAAATCCGGGTCGATGCCCAGTACGTCGGCGCGGCTGCGAATATAGGTGATGGCCGCGCGGGCGGATTCCTTCATCACATCACCCAGATTGCCGGTGAGTTCCAGCTTTCCGGTGCCCTCCACGGCGCTGACTTCTACATCCAGAACCTCGCCGCCCACGCTGGTCCAGGCAAGACCGCGCACGAGGCCGATCTCATCCTTGGCATAGAGCTTCTCCGGCTGGAATCTGGCAGGGCCTAGGAAATCGTCCAACGCGCCGGCTCTCACCGTCACGCTGCGGCAGTCCCCTGCTGCGATCCGGCGGGCGGTCTTGCGGCATACGGAGGCCAGCTCCCGTTCCAGAGTACGGACGCCGGATTCCCGGGTATACAGTGTGATGATCTCGCGGATGGCGGCGTCGCTGACCCGCAGCTGATTGCCGTTCAGGCCATGCTTTTTCCGCTGCTTCGGCAGCAGGTGCCGCTTGGCAATGCGGAGCTTCTCCTCATCCGTATAGCTGGTGAGTTCAATGATCTCCATACGATCCAGCAGCGGACGCGGGATCGTGGAGGTGGTGTTTGCGGTCGTAATAAAGATTATATCGGAAAAATCAATGGGGATCTCCAGGAAATTATCCCGGAAACGGTTGTTCTGCTCCCCGTCCAGAACTTCCAGAAGCGCCGAAGAGGGATCCCCGCGATAGTCGCTGCCCAGCTTATCGATCTCGTCCAGTACCATAACAGGGTTCATGCTGCCGGCTGTGATCAGACCGCTGACGATGCGGCCGGGCATGGCACCCACATAGGTGCGCCGATGACCGCGGATCTCTGCTTCATCATGGACACCGCCGAGGGAAATGCGGGCCAGCTTCCGGTTCAAGGCGCGAGCCACACTCATGGCGATGCTGGTCTTGCCGGTGCCCGGAGGGCCAACCAGGCATAGAACCGTTCCGCGAGCGTCGGGAGTCAGCTGACGAACCGCCAGGGACTCGATGATGCGTTCCTTGACTTTCTCAAGGCCGTAGTGATCCGCATCCAACGTCTTCTGGGCCTGAGCGATATTCAAGGTCTCCTTGGTGCGGTTGTTCCAGGGAATCTCCAGACAGACGTCCAGATAGTTCCGGATCACCGAGGCCTCGGAAGAACCGAAGGGCTGCTTCTTCAGACGGCGGACTTCCTTCAGCAGATGCTTCTCCGAATCCTCAGAAAGATGCAGGTCGCGGATCCGGTCGGCGTAGTTGTCCTCATCATCGTCTGCCCCCTCACCCAGTTCACTCTGGATGACCTTCATCTGCTCGCGGAGATAGTACTCCTGCTGCTGCTGGTTTACCCGCTCCTGGGCCGCCTCCTCCAGATCATGCTGGATCTGCAGCACGTCGATTTCACGGCTCAAGTGCTTGCCCAGCGCCTCCAGACGCTTGGTGGGACGCAGCTCCTCCAGAAGGGACTGCTTCACCTCCGGTCTGAAAAAGACGTGCTGAGAGATGAAATCTGCCACGAAAGCGGCGTTGGTGCTGCCGAGGATGTTGATGATGGCCTCCGGCGCCAGATGGCCGGACGCGTGGATATAATCATCAAACAGATTGCAGCAGTTGCGGATCAGTGCTTCGGACTTGGCGGTATTACGCTCATGCACATCCGGCAGCGGCTCGACAATGGCCTCGAAGCCGTCCACCGTGCGGCGGGCAGTGACCACACGGCCGCGTTCCAGACCTTCCACCATGACGCGGACGGTCTTGCCGCCGGGCTGCTTCATCATCTGTTTGACGCGGGAAACCGTACCCACCGTGTACACATCGTCGGTGGTGGGAACGTCCACCGTCAAATCCTTCTGCCCGGCCAGAAAGATGATCTGATCTTCCTTCATGGCCCGATCCAGCGCCGCGATGGAGCCGCTTCGTTCCACATCGAAGTTCATCATCATTCCGGGGAAAATGGTCAGACCGCGCAGTGCCATCATGGGAAACAAGCGCGCGGAATCAAAATTCAGATTGGATTGATCCATAGAAATTCCTTTCGCTGGGGGGTGTCAAACCATCAGGCGCTGGCGCTCTGACGATGACGCACGATGGGCTCCTCTTCCCCGTTGACACAGGCGGCAGTGATGGTCACCTGGTCGATGGTGGGATCCGAGGGAACGGAATAGAGAATGTTCGTCATGATCTTTTCCATGACGCTGCGCAGGCCGCGAGCGCCGATCTCCAGGGCGATGGCTTTGTCAGCCATGGCTCCGAGGGCGTCGGGCTCGAAAACCAGCTCCACATCGTCATAGCGCATGAGCACCTCGTACTGCTTCGTGAGGGCGTTTTTCGGCTCAGTGAGGATCCGGATCAGATCTTCCCTGCTGAGGCTGTTCAGACTCGTGAGAACCGGCATACGGCCGATCAGCTCCGGGATGATGCCGAATTTCAGCAGATCGTGCTGGTTGACATTTTCCATGATCTCGCTGAGATCCCGATCCTTGGCGCTCTTGATCTCGGCGCCGAAGCCCAGAGAGCGCTTATCCATCCGCTGCTCCACGATCTTGTCGATGCCGTCGAAGGCGCCGCCGCAGATGAAGAGGATGTTGGTGGTGTCCACGTGGATGAACTCCTGGTGGGGATGCTTTCTGCCGCCCTGGGGAGGCACGTTGGCAACAGTACCCTCCAGAAGCTTCAGCAGCGCCTGCTGCACACCCTCGCCGGACACGTCACGGGTGATGGAGGTATTTTCTCCCTTACGGGCGATTTTATCGATCTCATCGATATAGATGATGCCCCGCTGGGCACGCTCCACATCGAAGTCAGCAGCCTGCAGCAGCTTCAGAAGAATGTTCTCCACATCCTCGCCCACATAGCCGGCCTCGGTCAGTGTGGTAGCGTCGGCGATGGCAAAGGGCACGTTCAGCATCTTTGCCAGGGTCTGGGCAAAGAGGGTCTTGCCGCTGCCGGTGGGGCCGATCAGCAGGATGTTGCTCTTTTGCAGCTCCACGTCGCTGTTGTCGCCGTGGAGGATGCGCTTATAATGGTTATATACCGCAACGGCCAGCGCGATCTTGGTGCGTTCCTGACCGATAATATACTCATCCAGTTTCGCGCGGATCTCAGTCGGCTTCGGCAGATTGTGGTCGCTCAGACCGAAGTCGATGGAACCGGCGTTGTGCAGATCCGGCTCGTAGCTCTCATCGATGATGCTCATGCACAGGCGGATGCACTCATCGCAGATATAAGAGCCGTTGCCGGCGATCAAACGCTCCACCAGAGACTGCGGTTTCCCGCAGAAGGAGCAGCGCAGATTCTTTTTATCGTCGTTTCTCGCCATGGATAAAGATTCCCCTTTTTAGTGTTCCGAAATAGTCTGGATGGGAGGAAGCAAAAAGCTCCCTCCCATGGTGCTGTAAATAATCAACGCTTGTAGATGACTTTGTCGATCAAACCGTAAGTAACGGCCTCCTCGGCAGTCATATAATTGTCGCGCTCGCAGTCGGCTGCAATGGTCTCGATGTCCTTGCCGGTGTTCTCAGCCAGGATGCGGTTCAGCTTCTCCTTGATGCGCAGGATGTGGGCGGCCTGGATCTGAATGTCTGTGGCCTGGCCCTGGCTGCCGCCGGAGGGCTGATGGATCATGATCTCGGCGTTGGGCAGCGCGATGCGCTTGCCTTTCGCGCCGCTGGACAGCAGGAAAGCGCCCATGCTGGCAGCCATGCCGATGCAGATCGTGCTGACGTCCGGCTTGATATACTGCATGGTGTCATAGATTGCGAGACCGGAGGTGACGCTGCCGCCGGGGCTGTTGATATAGAACTGAATGTCCTTATCCGGGTCCTGGGCTTCCAGATACAGAAGCTGGGCAACCACGAGACTGGCGGTGGTGTCGTTGACCTCCTCGCACAGCATGACGATGCGGTCATTCAGCAGACGGGAGAAAATGTCATAAGAGCGCTCCCCGCGGGAGGTCTGCTCCACAACATACGGTACCAAACTCATTGAAATATGCTCCTTTCCAAATTTGCTTACCCAAGAGAGCATAGCCAAATTGTCTATCTTTTACTCCGCAGCAGGGGCTTCCTCAGCGGCGGGAGCCTCGGGAGCCGGATCGGGCTCGGCGTCGATGGCATTGTCGCGGATGATCTGAGCGGCCTTGCGGCGGGCGAGATCCTTGTTGACCACGTCGGCGTTCACATACTGACGAACCTGTTCGGCCTCCATGCCGTAGGTCTCGGCCATATCCTTGAGGGCCTGCTCGAAGTCCTCTTCGCTGACCTCGATCTTCTCAGCCTCGGCGATGGCGTCCAGCAGCAGTTCGGTGTTCAGCTCGAAGTTGGCCTGGGGACGCATGACGGAGCTCCAGGTGTTGTAGTCGATGGACAGCGCCTTGAGGATCTCGTCGCGGGTCATATCCATCGGCATCATGCCCATGGAGCTGGCGTAGGTGCGCAGCTGCTCTTCCAGCTTATCCTCCACCATGACGTCGGGGATCTCCACTTCCATGACATTGATGGCAGCTTCCATCAGCTGGGCGCTGTAAGCACCTTCCTGCTCTTCCTCGAACTTCTTCTTCAGATCCTCGCGGAGATGATCGGTGTACTCGGCCATGGTGTCGAAGTCAGAGATGTCCTTGGCCAGCTCGTCGTCCAGCTCAGGCAGCTCCTGCTCCTGCACGCCCTTGAGGGTGACTTTGAACACGGCGGCCTTGCCGGCCAGCTCGGGGGTATACTCCTCGGGGAAGGTGACGTTCACGTCGCGCTGCTCGCCGACGCTCATACCGACAACCTGATCCTCAAAGCCGGGGATGAAGGTGCCGCTGCCCAGCTCCAGATCATAATCGTCAGCCTTGCCGCCGTCAAAAGCGACCTCATCCACGAAGCCCTCAAAGTCGATGGTCACGCGGTCGCCGTTCTGGGCGGGACGCTCCACGTCAATCAGACGGGCGTTGCGCTTGCGGACAGCTTCCAGCTCCTCGGTGACGCGGCTCTCGTCGAACTCGGCTTCCGGCTTCTTGGCCTTGATGCCGCGATACTCACCCAGCTTCACCACGGGGTACAGAACCACGCCGAAGGTGTAGGTGAGAACCTTCTCGTCGGAGACGTCGATGTTCTCGATGCTGGGATGACCAACCATCTTCAGGCCGGTCTCGGCAAAACCGGTGGCAAACGCTTCGTCAGCCAGATCCTCAACGGCCTCTTCATAGAAGATCTCCTTGCCGTAGAAGCCCTCGATGACCTGACGGGGAGCCTTGCCCTTGCGGAAGCCGGGCATATAGATATCCTGGCGGTTGCGGCGGTAAACCTGATTGATAGCCTTGTCAAAGACGTCGGCTTCCACGACAACCTGGAAGGATGCGATGTTGTTTTCTTTTTTCTCGATGTTCTGGACGTTCATTGGTACTTTTTCCTCCTAATCCTGCTTGTGCAGGATGTGATTTACAAAATTACAGGCTTATACACTATACCAGATTGTCCCGACAAAATCAACACAATATTTTCGAAGAATCCCACTGAATTGTAAAAGATTCTGCAATTTTGTTCCCTTTTTCACGATACAGGACGAAAAACATGAAACTGTTGATTGACAGGCCTACCAGGAAAATGATATTCTATTCTCAACAAACCAACCAGAAAGGATCGAAGCGCAAATGAAACAGAAGCTTGTCTATTATTTCAGCCCCACCGGCGGCACCCAAAAGGTGGCCGAGGCCATCGGAAAATACGCGGAATGTCCTCCCGTTGATATCATCGTCGACGCCTATGACGCAGAGGCGGATGCGGACGCTCTGATCTATTTCTGCGTTCCTGTCTACGGCGGCCGTGTGCCGAAGCCCATGTATGAGCGCATGCAGCACATCACCGGCAAGAAGACAGCCGCTGTGGTCGTGACAGTCTACGGCAACAACGAGGTGGGCGACGCCCTGATGGAAATGAGCGATCTCTGCGAGAAGTCCAATTTCCGGGTCATCGCCGGTATGGAAATGATCGCACAGCACTCCCTGACCCCGAAGGTGGCCACCGGTCGTCCGGACGCATCGGACTTCAGCAAGCTGGAGAGCTTTGTGAAGGAAGTGGAAGCGAAGTACGAGAAGGAAGACTTCTCCGCCCCCAAGCTTCCCGGTAATCATAAGTACCGCAAGTACGTCGGCCTTCCAATCAAGCCCGCCGGTTCCCTTTCCTGCGTGGGCTGCGGTATGTGCTTTGACAACTGCCCTGTGGGCGCCATCCCGGAGAAGCACCTCAGAAGAACCAACGCCCTCAAGTGCATCAGCTGCATGCATTGCGTTCATGTCTGCACCACCGATTCCCGCTACATCCCCAAAGCCGATCAGCTGGTGGTCTATGCCTATCTGAAGAAAAAGAACGCCATCGCCCGCAAGGAGCCGAAGCTCTATATCTGATCATCCAAAAATAAAAGACCGTGCCAGTGGTACGGTCTTTTTTATAGGATTTTATAGGGTTTGAAATTCAGATGATCGCCGCTGACCATGTGAAACTCAGTACATCCAAGCTTTCCCTGAAAGGCGGAGGCATGTCCCCTTCCGTGAATATGTCCGTAGAAGCATTGGGAAACTTCATAGCGTTCCAGCAGCTCCAAAATCTCCGGGCACTCATAGCCCTGATACTTCGGTGGATAGTGAAGAAAGACCAGCTTCGGCCGATCCCCGGCGGCCTTCAAGGAAGTCTCCAGCCGACCAACCTCCCGCAGCATGATCTTGCGGTCATGGGCGTCGCCCTTTTCCTCTTCAAAGAACCAGCCTCTGGTGCCGCAGAGGGCATAGTCCTCATAAAGAATGCAGTTATTATTCAAAACCTCAAAGCCCACAAATCCGTTCTGCTCACAGAAGCGGCAGAACTTCGCGGCGGTGTTCCACCAGTAATCGTGATTTCCTTTCACGATGATCTTTTTCCCGGGAAGCTCGGAGAGAAATTGAAAATCCTCCACAGCGCTCTCCAGTGACATTGCCCAGCTCAGATCACCGCAAAGCACACAGACATCGTCTTCCTGCAATTCAGAAAAGCTGCTGCGGATCTTCTCCACATAGCCGTTCCAGTTTCCGCCGAATTTTTCCATGCTTTTGTCGCCGCCGAGCGATAAATGCAGATCGCCGATGGCATAGAGCGCCATAACTTGCCTCCTCTCGTATCAAATGCTCCCGAAATGTGCATACTAATCCTAACCGGATCAGCCGGAACACATTTCAGGAGGAACCCAAAATGAACAAAAACTGCTGTGAGCCCATTCAGGGCGTCGGCTGCAACGTGGAAAACTGCGCCTACAACGAAAGCGGCAAGGAATGCCACGCCGAGCACATCCAGGTGCGCAACGATCAGGCCCAGACCAAGAGTGAAACCTTCTGCAGCACCTTCGCCCAGAAGGAACACAAATTCTGAAAAACGGCGGCATCAGCCGCCGTTTTATTATTAGATGAAATCGAGAACCGTCTTCGGCATCTCGCTCTTTTCTACGCAGCCGCTGAAGCGAACCTCACGCTCCGCAAGACCGGCCAGCGGCTTCGGTGCCGGAATACCGGATTTCTCGCTCAGACGGTCGATCAACTGCACACCGGGAGCGTCGGCGCTGCCGCCGATGGCCTTCAGCACATGGTCGCAGAACTTAAAGGGACTGGCAGTGGAGACCACCACGGCAGGGGTGTCGTCCCCGGTCTCCTTGCGATAGTCGCAGAGTACCTGATAGGCCACGGCGGTGTGGGTGTCCATCAGGTAGTGATGCTCCGTCCACACGCTGCCAATGGCGGCGCGGGTGCGGACATCGTCGCAGAAGCCGCAGGAGAACTCGCTCTGGAGCTTGCCCAGCAGATCCCGGCTCACCGTGTACTGTCCCTGCTCCCGCAGGTCCTTCATATAACAGTCTGTCTCCGGGGCGCTGCCGCTGAGGGTAAAGAGCAGGCGCTCCAGATTACTGGACACCAGAATGTCCATGGAGGGCGAGGCCGTCACGTGGAAGGGACGATTTTTATTATAGGTTCCGGTGCGGATGAAATCCGTCAGAACGTTGTTCTCATTGGAGGCACAGACGAATCGGTTCACCGGCAGACCCATCTGCTTTGCGTACCAGCCGGCGAGGATATTGCCGAAGTTTCCGGTGGGCACCACGAAGTTGATCTTCTCCCCCATCTGGATTCGGCCGGCGTTGACCTCGTCGCAGTAGGCGGAGATGTAATACACCACCTGCGGCAACAGACGGCCCCAGTTGATGGAGTTGGCGGAAGAAAGAAACCAGCCGCGGTCGTTGAGCTGAGACGCGATGTTCGCGTTTCCGAATATTTGCTTGACACCGGTCTGGGCATCGTCAAAGTTGCCCTCAACGGCGCAGACGCCCACGTTGTTCCCCTGCTGGGTCACCATTTGGAGCCGCTGCACATCCGAAACGCCGCCGTGAGGATAGAACACCATGATTTTGGTGTCCTCCACATCCGCAAAGCCCTGCAGCGCAGCCTTACCGGTGTCGCCGCTGGTGGCCACCAGGATGCAGACCTTTCGCTGCTCACCGGTCTTTTTCAGAGAGGCCGTCAGCAGGTGCGGCAGCATCTGCAGCGCCATGTCCTTGAAGGCGCTGGTGGGGCCGTGCCACAGCTCCAGGAAAGAAGTCTTATCATCCAGCGAATGCACTGGCGCGATGGCGGGATCGTCGAAGTTCTCCCCATAGGCAGCCTTCGCGAAGCTCTCCAGCTCCTCGGTGGAAAACTCCGGCAGGAAGCTGGCCATGACGTTCACGGCACGCTGCCGATAATCCATCTTACAGAGCGCATGCAGATCCGATTTTGTCAGCGCCGGAATCTCCATGGGCACAAAAAGGCCGCCGTCCGGGGCCAGACCGCCGGCAATGGCGCCGGCAGCGGTGGTCTCCTTCAGGCTGCGGGTGCTGTAATAATTCATATCAGTCGCCTCACTCAAATGCGTTTTCGATGTGGCGGATGTCCAGTTTTCGGTAGGGCATCCCCACTTCGCCATAAATTTCGATCACGTCAAAGCGCGGCTGCAGCTTCGTCTCGTTCAGCGCCAGCCATTGCATGGCGGCCGATCTGACACGATCCTGCTTCATCGCGCCTACAAATTCCTTTGCCTCGCCAAAATGGTCATTCTTTCGCATTTTGACTTCGACAAAGACGATGTATTCCCGATTGGAGACAATCAGGTCAATCTCACCGGTTCGAACCTTATAATTCCTGCCGACGATGCGATAGCCGTGTTTTTTCAAATAAATCGCAGCCTGTTCTTCGCCATAGTCGCCGGCGAGCTTTTTGGATTCTGACAGCTTCATATCAGTGCATCTTCTTCAGAAACGACGGCCGATGGATCGGGCTGGAGCCAAACTCCCGCAGGGCAGCGTAGTGCGCCTTGGTGCCGTAGCCCTTGTGCTTTTCAAAACCGTATTCCGGATACTGCTTTGCCATCTCCAGCATGTATCTGTCACGGGTTACCTTCGCAAGGATCGAAGCCGCGGCGATGTCCGCGCACTTGCCGTCCCCCTTCACCACTGTCTCCGTGGGAATGCCGAGACCGGGATCCCGGTTGCCATCCACCAGAGCCAGCGCCGGAACGACACTCAGCTGTTCCACTGCTCTTCTCATGGCGAGAAACGTGGCGCCGAGGATGTTGCGTTCTTCGATTTCCTCCACCGTTGCAAAGGCAATTCCGTAGGAAACCGCCTGTTCCTTGATCACATCATACAACGCCTCGCGCTGCTTTTCCGAGATCTTTTTGGAGTCGTTCAGTCCCGGTAGCTCCAGTCCCTGGGGCAGGATCACCGCAGCGGCGCAGACCGGGCCGGCGAGGGGGCCTCTCCCCGCTTCATCCACACCGCAGAGGGGTGAAAATCCGGCGGCAATGCGCTCATTTTCCAAAGTCCAAAGATCCAGCGCATTCATTCTGTTTCCTCCGGAATCTCCAGGGTGATGCGCCCCAGCTTGCCGGAGCGATATTCATCCAGCAGCACAGCGGCCATCCGTTCGGTGTCGTACTCACCGCCGGAAATCAGGAAACCGCGCTTTTTTGCGGCCTGCTCCAAAAGTCCGTAGCCTCCAAGCTCCGGATCCGGGGTGAACTTGTATCGCTGCTCCACAGCCTCGGGTGCGGTTTTGGAGAGTCTCAAAAGGAAGTTTGCAGCCAGCGTCTCCCGGTCCAGCACTTCCGCCTTGATGGCACCGGTGATGGCCAGCAGCTCGCCGACCTCCTGACTGTCGAAGCGCGGCCAGAGAATGCCGGGCGTATCCAGGAGCTCCAGCCCCTTGTCCACGGTGATCCACTGCTTGCCTCTGGTAACGCCGGGACGGTCGCCGGCAGCGGCGGCCTTGCGGCGTGCCACCTGATTGATGAATGTGGATTTTCCCACATTCGGAATCCCCAGCACCATGACGCGCATGGGGCGTCCTACCTGTCCTTTGGCGGCGTAGGCGTCAAACTTATCCTTCAATACCGCACGGACACCGTCGGCAAAGCCCTTGACGCCCTTGCCGCTGCGGCTGTCGGTCTCCAGCACATACATGCCCTGGTTCCGGAACGCCTTGCGCCACTGGGCGGTCCATTTGGGATCTGCCAGATCCACGCGGTTGAGAATCACAATTCTCGGCTTGTCACCGGCAAGGCGGTCAATGTCCGGGTTCCGGCTGGCCATGGGGATGCGGGCGTCGAGGATTTCGCAGACCGCATCTACCTGACGCATCTGCTCCTCAATCATCCGCTGGGCCTTGGTCATATGGCCGGGAAACCACTGGATGTTCAGTTTTTCAAAATTCTGTTCCATAATCAGTAGGGATTCTTCGCGTTCCACTCCATGTTTTTAATGGGGAACACGGTGCAGTAAACTCTACCCATGACGTAGCGGGTATCCACGCAGCCCAAAGTTGCGTAACGGCTGTCGGTAGACTCGTTGCGGTTGTCGCCCATGACGAAGATGCTCCCTTCCGGCACGGTCACAGGTCCCTCAAAGTTTTCACGGTCATAGGTCAGCTCATTGACATAGTCTTCCTTCAAGGCTACGTTGTCCACATAGACGATGCCGGTGTCGAAATCAATGTCGATCTTCTGGCCGCCCACGGCAATGACCCGCTTGACGATGGGATCGTTCATAAAGGCGTCCTTGCGCAGCACGACAATGTCGCCCTGCTTCGGCGTATAGAAGAGATTAGAGATGATGATTTTATCCCCGTCGTTCAGCGTGGGATACATGCTGCGGCCGTCCACATT
Source organism: uncultured Eubacteriales bacterium (assembly GCA_900317905.1). Lineage (GTDB taxonomy): Bacteria > Bacillota > Clostridia > Oscillospirales > Oscillospiraceae > CAG-103. The sequence continues at coordinate 268,482 of ONIN01000001.1, forward strand.
CACCATACGTGCCAAAAACACAAAAATCAGCACGCAGGCGATCAGCGCCGCCAGAACACTTTGTATCCAGTCATAAATCTCCGCGCGGGAGGACTGCACGTTCTTCTCCTGCTCCATGGAAAAACACCTCGGTTTCTAAAAGCTCAATAGATTTATTATACACGAAACCGTGTCGAAATCGCAATAACAAAATCATTTTTTCCCTATAAAAGCCGAAAAAAGAGGCAAAATGCCTCTTTTTTCGCTCTTGATACCGCTCAGATGAGCTCCTTGACCTTGGCCTTCTTGCCCACGCGGTCACGCAGGTAGTACAGCTTCGCTCTGCGAACCTTGCCGCGGCGAACCGTATCGACGGACACGATGGTGGGAGAGTGCACAGGAAAAACCTTCTCGCAGCCAACGCCGTAGGAGATGCGGCGCACGGTGATCGTCTCGTTGATGCCGCCGTGCTTCTTGGCGATGATGGTACCCTCGAACGCCTGGTTGCGCTCACGGTTGCCTTCCTTCACGCGAACAGTGACACGGACGGTGTCGCCCACGCGCATGGCCGGCAGTTCAGGCTTCATGTACTGCTCGGTCAGAGTTTTGATGAGATCCATAAGAAATCCTTCCTTTGTTGCGACGTTCTTACCGGAGGGCTTCGCCGAGCCTCGGCAGCGGACCGCCGTGATGGTGCAGATCTGCTCTGCACAGGCCATGATAGTTTACCATAAACTTTCTGCAGATGCAAGTACTTTTTTCATTATTTTTGGATTCTTTTGTAAAGCGCCAGCGAGACGATCATGGAGATTCCGTCCACCATAGGCTGCACCCACATGAGGCCGTAAAGCGGCAGCACCGCGTCCATCAAAAACAGCAGCGGAATGTCCAGCACGCCTTTCCGGAGAATAGAGCATACCAGTGACTCCTTCGCCCTGCCCATGGCCTGGAACTGTATGATCATCGGATAACAGGCACTCATTAAAGGCATGGCCGTCACCATTCTTCTGAGGAAGGACGCTGCATACTGAATGGTGGTCTGATCCTTGATAAAGAGCCCCGCCAGCTGCGGCGCAAGGAGCTCAAACAACACCAGACAAAACAGGGAAAACCCGACGGAGATCCCGACTCCCAGCCGGAATACGTCTCTTCTCCGATCTTCCCTTCCGGCAGAGTGCGTATAGGCCAGCAGAGGCAAAATCCCACTGGAAACACCAATGGAAAAATACAGCGGCAGCTGGTCGATCTTTTTTGTAATGCCTAGGGCCGCCACTGCTTCAGTGGGATAATGAGAGACAAACTTCGCCTGGGCTGAGACTGCAACCACCGTCAGTCCCAGCTGCAGCGCCGATGGAAAGCCGATGGTCAGGATCGGCTTCAAATGCATCTTTGAGTAGCGCAGCAATGCGGGCTGCAGCTGAAGGACAGTACCCTTTCGATCTCTCAGAATGACAATCAGGAAATAAACCAGACTGACGAAATTTGAGATCGCCGTGGCAAGACCCGCGCCTGCAGCTCCCATTCCTGCGAAACTCGGAAGCACCAGCAGGGGGTCCAGAAGGATGTTTAAAACGCCGCCCATGGACAGTCCGAAGGATGCCTTGGAGGCTCTCCCCTCCGCTCGGATCAGATTTGCAAGCAGAACGCTCAGGAGCGTAGGCAAACCGCCAATGACGATCACCCATCTTGCATAGCCGGATGCAGCGGAAATGGTGGCGTCCGTCGCGCCGGTTAAACGCAGAATCGGCGTAGAGAAAACCGAGAAAACAAGAACATAGACAGCAGCGGTAATCAATCCAAACCAGAAAGACACTGCGCTGATCTGTCCCGCCTGATCCGCATCATGCTTCCCCAATGCTCTGGAAAGTGCGCTGGCGCCTCCGACACCGAAGAGGTTCGAAAGCGCCGTGACCATCAGAAACGCGGGATAGGCCACCGTTACAGCGGCAGTCTGCACCGGATCGTTCAGCAGTCCGACGAAATAAGTGTCCGCCAGCTGATAGACCAGCGCGATCAACTGACTGATGACAGCAGGAATGATCTGCCGGCGCACAGCTTGCGGCACCGGCAGATTCTCAAAGATTTCAATTCGCTCCTCGGCGGTCATTCAGCGGAACACTTCCCCGTTTTCGAAATAGACTTCCTGCCGGGTAAAAGCGGCAAAGTCCGGCGCCAGCTCCGGCTTCAGCTGCCGCAGCGCCGCGATCAGATGATCCGGGTTCAAGGTGGGTTCCTGGGCGGAGATTACAGCCTCCAGATCCACCCGCTTCTCCCCTGCTTTTACCTGCAGCGACTGAATGGCGGGCACGATGTCCGTCTCACCCTCACCGCGCTTGGTTTTTCGGGTGATGACGATGCTGTCGCGGGCATAAAACGCGGTCAACCCTGCAGCCATCTCTTCCAAATTCCGGTCATCGTATTCCAGTCTAGCAGTGACTCTGAGCCATTTGAGGAACTTGGCCTTGTTCTCCATAGGATAGGCCTCGTGAACCTGGATTCCCTCCGGCATTACGTCTGTTAGACGAGCCGGGAGTTCGCTGAGATCCACATCCTCCTTCAGCTGAAAATCCATCAGCTCACAGACGCTGGAGACGCCCACAGACAGCGGCAGCAGAATGGAGATCTGCGCGTGGGGATTGAACCCTTCGGAGTATTTCAGCGGGTAATCCGCACGGAGGAACGCGCGCTGCATGGTGCGCATCAGATCCAGATGACTCAGCCAGATGGCCCGCCCGGTCTTGGAAAACCGCATTCTCAGTTTGTCAGGCATCGCAGCAGCCTCCCTTCGTCATCAGCTTCAGCGCTCCGCATGCGGTACACTGCTTCCGGCAGTCCGGAGAGAGCACAGCCTTATAGGCCTGATCCCGCTCGTGACGCAAATGCCGCCGGGTGACGCCCATATCAATGACCTCCCAAGGCATGATCTCCTCCTCCCCGCGCTCTCTGCAGGCGTAGAAATAGGGATCCACGCCGCAGTCATGGAAAGCGTTCAACCAGCGCTCAAAGGAGAAATAATCTCCCCAGGCCTCCAGATTGCCGCCATGTCTCCAGACGTGCTCGATGACGTCCGCGATTTTGCGGTCGCCTCTGGAGAGCACCGCCTCCACGAAGCTGGTGTCAGGATCATGCCAGTTGTAAGTGACATTCCGGGCGCGGATGTTCTCCCGCAGCAGATTCACCTTCCGCTGATACTCTGCCATGGTCACCTGAGCCTCCCACTGGAAGGGGCTATGGGGCTTCGGCACAAAGCAGGAGGTGGAGACCGTGATACGCACGCCGCGGTTTTTGAATTTGGCATACTGCCGCCAGCAATGGAGCACCCGATTTGCCAACTCTGCGATACCGAGTACGTCCTCGTCTGTCTCGGTGGGCAGCCCCAGCATGAAGTAGAGCTTCACACCGTTCCAGCCGCCCTCGAAGGCCACGCGGCAGGAGTTCAAAAGGTCTTCCTCTGTGACATTTTTATTGATGGCATCCCGCAGCCGCTGGGTTCCGGCCTCGGGGGCAAAGGTCAGGCCGCCTTTCCGCACCTTCTGCAGGCGGCTCATGATGTCCATGGAGAAGTTGTCAGCGCGCAGGCTTGGCAGCGACAGGCTGATGCTCCGGGGTTCGCAGTACTCCAGCATCCCGTCACAGAGACCGGACAAGGGGCGGTAGTCGCTGCTGGAGAGACTCAGGAGCGTCGCCTCCTGATAGCCGGTACTCTTCAAAGCTTCGATTCCCTGCTGAATCAGAGTCTCCGGCTTTCTCGGCCGTACCGGACGATAGACATAGCCCGCCTGACAAAATCGGCAGCCTCGGATGCAGCCGCGAAACAGCTCCACATTCACACGATCGTGTACAATCTCGGTGGAAGGCACAATGGGATGCGTCGGAAACGGACAGGCGTCCAGATCCTCGATGATCCGCTTGGTCACACGCTCCGGTGCATTGTGGGTAGTTTGCACCATCTTGATTGTGCCGTCCTCATGGTAATCCGGCTCATAGAAAGACGGAACATAAATGCCCTGGATCTGCGCAGCAGCCTCCAGAAACTGTGTCTTGCTCCAGCCGGATTTCTGGGCGGTGCGGAAAAGCTCCAGCAGCTCGCAGTCCACCTCTTCCCCTTCGCCAACGACCATAAGATCGAAGAAAGGGGCCATGGGTTCCGGATTGCAGCAGCTGGTGCCGCCGGCAAACACCAACGGAGTCAGGTTCGGACGATCTGCACTTCTGAGGGGAATCCCAGCCAGATCCAGCATATTCAACACTGCCGGATAGGCCATCTCATAGCCCACCGAGAACCCAAGCACATCAAACTCTGAGACCGGGTCGCCGCTCTCCAGTGCGTAGAGTGGAATCCCGGCCTTGCGCATCTCCGCGTCCATATCTCCCCAGGGAGCGAATACGCGCTCACACCAAACTCCTGGCATCCGGTTGATCACATCATACAAAATTCGCATGCCGATGTTGGACATGCCGATCTCATAGACATCCGGGAAGCAGAACGCCATCCGCAGATCCACGTCCGCCTTATCTTTCATGATCTGGTGGTATTCTCCCCCAACATAGCGCGCAGGCTTCTGCACTTTGGGAAGAATCCGCTCCAATCTAGCATCCATAGATGTTTTCTCCGTTTCGGTTGATTTTTTCTATTTTACAACAATTCCATGCGCTTGGCAAGCCAGCACCGCCATCCATCCGGCAAAAACCGCGAATGTGATTCCGTATCCGGAAGCCGCTGCGAGAATGCCTCCAGAAAGCATGACCCCACAGAGCAGAAGGCTTAACGCCGCACAGATTCTATCAGAAACAGTTTCCCCCAATGGATGACGCAAAACTGCCGACAGCGCACGTCCGCCGTCCAACGGAAGAATGGGCAATAAGTTTAGTAGCGATAAGAACAGACTGATTTCGCCCAAAAGCGGCCAGACGGAGGAAGTGCATCCCCACAGCAAAAAGCCGGCAGCAGGACCGGAGAGCGCGGCAAGCAAATCTTCATGCCAGAACGCTGCATGCTCACAGTTTAACACCGGACCGGTCATGGCAAGGGTGAGGCCGGAAACGGGAATATCCAGCATCCACAGCATCAGCAGGTGACCCAGTTCATGAACCGATGCTGCCAGAAACAGTACAAGCATCTCCTCCGGTTGAAGCACAAACAGAAAAACACCCAGCAACAGAACCGCCCCAGGCTGCAAATCGAACTGCTTCAAGCTGCCAGATAGAATTCCGGATTCAGATAGACGCCATCATGGATCAGCTCGAAGTGCAGGTGCGGCCCGGTGGCGTGACCGGTCTCTCCCACCAGTGCAATGGGCTGACCTACAGATACCGTCTCCCCTTCGCTGCAGAGAAGCTCGCTGCAGTGGCCGTAGAGCGTCACGAAGCCATTTCCATGGTCCAGCTTCACATAGTTTCCGTAACCCTCGTCCTCTTCAGCCGCCAGAACCGTACCGTCTGCGAAGGCCAGAATCTCCGTCCCCGTATCAGCCGCGAAATCCGTACCGTAGTGAAACTTCACCACATCGTCAATGGGGTGCAGCCGAAACCCAAAACCCGAGGAAGTGCAAAGCTCCACCGGGGAGGTCTCCGCAAAAGGAAGCGAAAGTACGTCATAGCTCACGTTCTCTGGGAGCGCATAATCGGAAAAATCGGCCTGGCTTTCCAGAAACACTTCTTTTGCTGCTTCTGCCGCAAGGAGCTTCGGATCTGGCGACGGCGCGGGCGTCGGATTCGGGGATTGTGCAACCGGAAGCGAAGCGAAATAGTTGTGCCCAAGATTATTCAAGAATGTCTTCGTTTGATCCACCGGCGGCTCAAGGCAGCTGTAGGTTCCCACTGCGGCTCTGTGTTCCTTCGGAAGCAGCGATCGAATCTCGGAAAAGTCATCGTCATATTCCAGAACCGGCAGAATCGCGTCCCGGACCAAAGCCGCGGCGGCAGGCGATACCAGCTTCACACCCGTCAGCGCCAGAAACAATGCCGCGCAAATCAAAAAACGAATCGTTCGTTTCACGGCTCTCTCCCCCTCTGTTCGTGATGAGGAAGTATATGCCTGAAACGAACGACTCATGCCTGTTCAATTGGGATTTCGATAATGTCCAGCCCGCGGCGCATGGCATAGAGCATGGTGTTCATGGTGCCGCCTGGTTCCCCACTGTAGGCGGCAATCAATACGTCAGCGTGGTCCACCATATAACGGTTGCGGCGCATCATACAGTCTCGTGTGTAATTCTGCTGCACCAGGGTCTGATAGTCACAACGTCTGAGCAGCTCCAGATACTTTCCGCGAAGCGCGCTGCGCCAGCGGTCCGCCTGCCCTTCATAGGGAATGGCCGCCTCCACGCTGATCTCCGGATATTTCTCCCGCAGCTTCAGTACCGCTTCCAGAAAGTAGAGATCACAGCCGCTGGCCATGCCGCAGATATAATGGCGTACCCCCTCTGCGTAGACACACTCTGCAGCATCGTAAAGGGTCTGCTTCAGCCGCAGGCAGCGCTCGTCCTGCTCCTCACTTCCCCAAGGGAGCTTTTTCTCCCGGTGACCGGTGAAGCAGCAGGTTTTTCGATTTTGTGGCAAGGCATTCCCTCCTTTCAATGTCTAAATTCCTTATGCCGAGATTCGTTCCTTCGGCTTTCGATTCAGCAGAACGATCGCGGCCAGTACCAGCACCAGCCCCAGCAGACTCCAGACCGTCATCTGCTCGTGATACACGAAGATACCAAGCAGGGTCGCCACCATTGGCTCCACGGAAGCCAGAACGGAGGCCTTTCCGTTCTCCAGGCCTGTGAGCGAGTAGGTATAGAGCAGATATGGCAGATAGCAGGTCACTGCCGATGCAAGCAGACAGAAAAGCGCATTGCTCCAGCTGGCGGTAAATGCGGCAGCATAGGTCGCAGGATTTAAAATCAGACATGCGCCCAACCCCGCCAGCAGGCAGGAATAAAAGTTTACCGTGTTGCTGCCATAGCCACGGAGGAGCGCAAATCTGGCAAAGATGCTATAAAGTGCATAGCCAAACCCACTGCCAAGGCCAAAGAGAAGACCCACCAGTGTGATCCGGGTGTCGCCGCCCATGATGCCGGAGACCAGACAGCAGCCGGCAAAAGCGAGTACCAGCGCCGTGAGCTTGCTTTTCGTCACCTTCTCATGGAACAGCAGTGCAGACAGCAGCATAACGATGCTGGGCGCCGTATAAAGCAGAATGGCAGCTGCAGACAAACTCATCAGATTGATGGCATGAAAATAGCAGAAGGTGAAAAACAGCAGGCTGCAGACGCCGCTGCCGAAAAAGCACCAGAAGTCTTTCAAGCGGATTTTAAACTGAGAAGGATCCGTCAGCAGAATGGTGATCCCGAAAAATACAGCTGAGAGCAAACAGCGCACAAGGATTGCGCCGGTAGAGTCAATACCAATGGTGGCAAGCGTCCGCGTGAACATCCCCATGGTGCCCCACAGTGACCCTGCGGCCAAAACTGCAAGGATATGTTTTTTCATAAATCAGCCTCCAAACAGCCGATTTTCGTCGAATATATCAAGAAACAATAACAATAAGTAATATTGTTGCAAAAAATGCCGGCCTATGCAAAATTAAACTCGCAAATTAGATTAAAAGTTGATCTGTGCAAAAAATGCACAGTAACTTTTTTCTTCAGAAATTCAATGGAATCAATGCATTTTCACTGAAAAAAAGCAAAATTTTTCGTAACAAAAGGGTGTCATTAGGTTTCCATAATTTTTTGTGTGGATATTTACCGGAGAGTTATCAACAGTTTCCACTGGTTTTTCAACAACCCAAAAACCTAGAAAACAGAACGGTTTTGAAAAAACCTTACTTTTTTTCCCAAACTTGAAACGATATTTTGTTTCTATTTTTTTGAGAAATCAGTTTTCATAATCTCACAAAATATGCAAAACTCGGATTCCAAAAAAATACTTGACAAAAGAAAGTGCAGGATTTTATCCGGGCCATACCGTTCCCAGCAGACCACTGTCCACGAAGGACACATAGTCCTCCCCTGCTACGATAATGTGATCCGAAAGTGTGATGCCCACATAGCGCAGCGCCTGGCGGATGGTTTCGGTGGTACGCTTATCCTGCATGGATGGCAGCGCAATGCCGTCCACATGATTGTGGCTGAGGATCACATAGGCAGCATTCCGGCGCAGCGCTGTCTCCACGATGGTACGAATGGAAACATGGGCCTCATCCAGTGTGCCGCGTCCGATTTCCTCACAGGCAATCAGATCCCGCTTGCTGTCCAGGGTGATCAAATAGACTATTTCTTCCCTGGCGTGGAGATAGCGAGGGATCAGAAGCCTGCCGGCGTCATCACTGCTCATGATCTTCTGAACCTCACCGGATTTTGACATGTGATAACGTCGATCCAAGGCAGGGATCAGCTTGATGAGCGCAGCAGCATTCTCCCCCACGCCCTTGATTTGCAGCAGCTCTTCTCTGGATGCCTCAAACACCGCAGACAGGGTGCCGAAGTGTTCCAGCAGCGCATGGGCAATGGTGTTTGTCTCTCTACGAGGGATGGCAAAGGTCAAAAGCAGTTCCAGTACATGAAGGTCAGGAAAGCCATCCAGCCCGCCGCGCCAGAAACGCTCTCTGAGCCGCTCGCGAGCACCGTCATGGCTGCTCATAGGGGTACTCCTCGCTGAGATCCAGATTGGCCCAGGCATTCAGATCACTGTCGGCGATGATGCCCTTTTTGTATTCATAATAGGCCTGGCAGCCAATCATGGCGGCATTGTCTCCGCAGAGCTTCAGCGGCGGAACGAAGAGCTCTACGCCTTCCTTTGCACAGGCAGCCTCAAAATCCTTGCGGATCCTGGAGTTGGCTGCCACACCGCCGGCCACGGCGAGCTTGCCGTAGCCCAAAGCGCGCATCGCATCCATGGCTCTTGGCACCAGACTGTCGCTGACTGCTCGGCAGAAGCTGGCAGCGAGAGAGGCTCTGTCCAGAGGCTCATTTTTCTGTTCCGCATTGTGGGCCAGGTTGATGACGGCGGTCTTCAGGCCGGAGAAGCTCATGTCATAGGGGTGTCCGTCCACATGACCGATGGGAAGCGGATACTTCTGATCGTCGCCCCCTTTGGAGAGCTCGTCGATGGGCTTTCCGCCGGGATACGGGAGCCCCAGCACTCTGGCGGTCTTGTCGAAGCACTCCCCTGCCGCGTCGTCGCGGGTAGCGCCGAGGATGTGCATATCCGTATAATCCCGCACGTCTACGATCAGCGTGTTGCCGCCGGAGATGGCGAGGCAGACGAACGGCGGCTCCAACTCAGGATAAGCAATGTAATTGGCCGCAATATGGCCACGGATGTGGTGCACCGGGATCAGCGGCACGCCCAGCGCCATAGCTGCGGATTTGGCGAAGTTGACGCCAACCAGCAGGGCTCCGATCAATCCAGGGGCGCAGGTGACGGCCACCGCGTCAATATCGCCGCGGCTGAGGCCGGTCTCCGCCAGAGCGCGGTCGGCCAGCTGAGAGATAACCTCCACATGGCTTCTGGAGGCGATTTCCGGCACCACACCGCCATAGACCGCATGAAGAGCAGCCTGAGAAAAAATCTGGTCGGTCAGAACCTCCCGCCCGTCGCGCACCAGGGCAACGGCGGTCTCGTCACAGGAGGATTCGATGGAGAGAATGATCATGTCAGTCTAATTCCTTCCAATAATATGTCATCAGGATCGCGTCCTCTTTGGGGCGATCATAGTAACCTTTGCGCCGTCCCACTGTTTCAAAACCATGGGATGCATAGAGGTTAATTGCGGGCTCATTGCTGTCGCGCACCTCTAAGGTGGCAAACAGCAGCTCCAGTTCCTCAGAACGTTTGAGCATGGCTTTCACCAGGGCAGCGCCGATGCCGTTTCTCCGATAATCGGGATGCACAGCCACATTGCCGATATACCCCTCATCCATCACATGGAGCAGATTGATATAACCGAGGATGGTCTCCCCCTGTACCGCCAGCAGAAACTCATGGCGATCATCTGGCAGGAACCATTCCAGGGTCGAGCGCTTCCAGGGAACAGAGAAGCAAAGCGCTTCCAGCCGCTCCAGTTCGTCAAGATCCGCCTCATTGGCGCTTCGTATCGTGTACTCCATCAATGCGCCTCCGCCCAGCTGTGGCCGATCTTCGCGTCCACCAGAAGAGGTACGCTGTAAGAAACCACGTTTTCCATTTCCTCTTTCAGAAGGGCTTTCACCGTCTCGGCCTCAGACTCCGGGCACTCAACGATAAGCTCGTCATGCACCTGCAGCAGGAGTCTCGCCTCCAGTCGCTCGGATTCGATCCGATTCGCAACCCGTACCATAGCCAGCTTGATGATGTCCGCAGCAGTGCCCTGAATGGGCATATTCAGCGCCACCCGCTCACCAAAACTGCGCATATTGAAGTTGCTGCTCTTGAGCTCCGGCAGATCCCTTCTGCGGCCGAACAGCGTCGTCACATAGCCGTCGACTTTTGCCTGCTCCTTGATGCGGTTCATATACTCCCGCACGCCGTGGTACTTGGCAAAATAGTTCTCCATATAGGCCTTGGCCTCATTCTGGAACACGCCGATATCCTGGGCCAGTGAGAAGGCGGAAATGCCATACACGATCCCGAAGTTCACGGCCTTGGCTCTCGAGCGCATGAGGCTGGTGACATCCGAAAGGGGCACATTGAACACCTGAGAGGCCGTGACCGCGTGGATATCCTCCCCGCTTCGGAAGGCATTGATCATGGTCTCATCTTCGGAGATATGGGCCAAAAGCCGAAGCTCGATCTGGCTGTAGTCGGCATCCACCAAGACCTTCCCCGGCTCCGGAACGAACATCTTCCGGATCTCCGCACCCTGCGGCCGGCGGATCGGGATGTTCTGAAGATTCGGCTCCGTGGAACTCAGGCGCCCTGTGGCGGTGACCGTCATCTGGAAGCTGGTGTGGATGCGTCCATCCTCAGAGATCTCCTTCAAGAGACCCTCGGCGTAGGTGCTTTTCAGCTTCGTGAGCACGCGATAATCCAGAATCTCTTCGATGATCGGGTGCTTGCCGCGTAGCTTATCCAGTACGTCGGCATTGGTGCTCCAGCCGGTCTTGGTTTTCTTACCCGCAGGAAGCATCAAAACCTCGAACAGCACGTGGCCCAACTGCTTGGGAGACTGGATGTTGAATTCCTCCCCCGCATAGCTCCAGATGCTCTGCTGCAGCCGCTGGATTTCATCGGTCAAGCTGTCGCCAAAATCCACCAGCGCCTGCCGATCCACCAAAAAGCCGGCAAGCTCCATTTTCGCCAAAACCGGGCAAAGAGGCAGCTCAATTTCATAGTAAAGCTTTGTCATGCCAAGAGAATCCAGCTTTTTCTTCATGGCCTCATGGAGACAGGCAAGAGACGCCGCCAGACTCAACTGTTCTCCGATGATGGCGGCCGCATCCGCAGCAGGCTCGTCCAGCAGAGACATCTGGTCTTCCCCGGTCTCCGGTCTCCAAGGCTCATAGCCGCAGTATTTCACGCAGAGGCTGCGGATCTCATAGCTTCCTGCGGTGGCGTCCAGCAGATAGGCAGCCAGCGCCGTATCGAAGACCCATCCGCCAGGTTCTTCGCCGAGGGCGAGCAAGGTCTTCTGAATGTTTTTAATGTTGTGTCCGACCTTTTGGATGGAGGGATCAAACAGCAGTTGAAGGGCAGCATCGTAATCGCCGCTGAAATCGTCGCGTCGGAGAAAATAACCAACAGCGTCGTTTCCCTGATCCATTTGGATGGCGACCATGTCCAGTTCCGGCTGGCACCAGTAATAATTTGGCGCATGATGCGCTTTCAATGCTTTGGATGCCTCCGAAGCATCGGCCTCGTTCTTGATCAAAACCGAGGTGACCTCACCGGTGAACTGCTCCGGTTGAGCGGATTCCTCGTTAGGCTTTAGTCCCCACTGCTCGATGAACTTTGAGAATCCAAGACGCAGGAACAGATCATACAGCTCCGGCTGGAAATCCCGGTTCCAAATCGCCGCGTCCGGCGAAAACTCGATGGGCGCGTCTGTGCGAATGGTGGCAAGGTCAAAGCTCAGGAAAGCGCTGTCCTTCCCTTCGATCAGTTTCTTTTTCACGCCGGGCTTCACGTCCAGAGCTTCCGGATCCTGATAAATCGCGTCCAGAGTATGGAACCGCACCAGAAGATCCTTGGCGGTTTTCTCTCCGATACCGGGAACGCCTGGAATGTTGTCCGAGGCGTCTCCCATCAAGGCTTTCAGGTCGATCATGCGGATGGGATCGAAGCCGTACTCCTCCTGAAACACAGCAGGAGAATAATCGATGGTCTCGGTCTTGCCCATGCGGCTTTTTACGTGGCAGACATGGGTCTTGTCCGTGATCAGCTGGAAACTGTCCTTGTCGCCGGTGACGACGGTGCACTGCCAGCCCGCGCCCTCACAGATCCGGGACACGGTGCCCAGCAGGTCATCGGCCTCCCAGCCCTCCAGCTCCAGCCGCCGGATGTGCATGGCGTCCAGAACCTCTTTCAGAATCGGCATCTGAACCGCCAGATCCTCCGGCATGGGTTTTCTCTGTGCTTTATAGCCTTCATATTGCTTATGGCGGAAGGTAGGCGCCTTAAGGTCAAAAGCCACACAGAGGGCGTCCGGCTTCTCCAGCTCCAGCATCCGGCGCAGGATCGTGAGAAAGCCGTAGACCGCGTTGGTGGGTGTTCCGTCCGGGGCGTTCAGCATCCGGATGCCGAAATAGGCACGGTTGACAATGCTGTTGCCGTCCAGAATCATTAATTTCATGGTAGTTCAGCTCCTCTCGCCGCGCAGTTCTATGATTTGATCGCGGAGGATGGCGGCGTACTCGTACTCCAGCATCTGGGCTGCCTTTTTCATTTCCTTCTCCAGCCGCTCGATCTCAGCCTTCCGCTCGTGGGCAGTCATCTTAACACCGTCCTTGCGCATGGCTTCGGTGACATCGCCGGAGATCTCAATGAGCTCGTGGATATTCTTCACAATGGTCTTTGGAACAATGCCGTGGGCTTCGTTATAGGCCTGCTGCTTCTCTCTGCGGCGGTTGGTCTCCGTAATGGCGGCGTTCATGGCCGGGGTGATCTTATCGGCATACATGATGACGCGGCCTTCGGCGTTTCGAGCGGCGCGGCCTACAGTCTGGATCAGGCTGGTCTCGCTGCGGAGAAATCCCTCCTTGTCCGCGTCCAGAATCGCCACCAGCGACACTTCCGGCAGGTCCAGGCCTTCCCGGAGCAGGTTGATACCGATGAGCACATCAAAAGCACCCATGCGCAGGTCGCGGATGATCTCCATACGCTCGATGGCGCTGATGTCGTGGTGCATGTAGCGGCACTTGATACCGGCGTTGGCAAGGTACTCCGTCAGATCCTCAGCCATCCGCTTGGTGAGGGTGGTGACAAGGGTACGCTGGCCCTTCTCTACCCGGTCGTTGATCTCGCCAATCAGGTCGTCGATCTGTCCCTCCACCGGGCGCACCTCGATCTCAGGATCCAGCAGACCCGTGGGACGGATGATCTGTTCTGCGATCTGGCCGGCACGCTCCCGCTCGAAGTCGCCGGGAGTGGCAGAGACGTAGACCGCCTGCTTGATCCGATCCTGAAACTCCTCAAACTTCAGCGGCCGGTTGTCGAAAGCAGACGGAAGCCGGAAACGGTACTCCACCAGAGTCTCTTTTCTGGCACGGTCACCCCGGTACATGGCCCGCACCTGCGGAAGCGTCACATGGCTCTCATCCACAAAGAGAATGAAATCCTCCGGGAAGTAATCCAGCAGAGTCATGGGCGCGCTGCCGGGTTTGCGTTCGGAAATAATGCGGGAATAGTTCTCGATGCCGGAGCAGTAGCCCAGCTCCTGCATCATTTCAATGTCATAATCCGTGCGCTGGCGGATGCGCTGGGCCTCCAGCAGCTTACCGTTGGCGGTGAACCAGGCCTCCCGCTCGTCGCATTCTCTTCGAATCTCCTCAATGGCCCGGGCCATCTTGTCTTTCGTGGTGACATAGTGACTGGCGGGATAGATCGCCACATGGTTCAGGGTGCGGATGGGTGCGCCGGTGACGATGTTGATATCCGAGATCCGATCCACCTCGTCCCCGAAAAACTCCACCCGAACCGCATGATCCGATGCGTATGCCGGGAAAATGTCGATGGTGTCGCCGCGCACCCGGAACATGTTGCGCTCGAAAGCGATGTCGTTGCGCTCATAGCGAATGTCGATCAGCTTGCGCATCAGTTCCTCCGGATCACGCCGCTGACCGGGACGCAGAGAGATGACCATATTGGCATAGTCGATGGGATCGCCCAGACCATAGATGCAGCTCACCGACGCCACCACAATTACGTCTCGCCGCTCAAAGAGGCTGGAAGTGGCACTGTGACGCAGGCGCTCGATCTCATCGTTGATAGAGGCATCCTTTTCGATAAAGGTATCCGTATGCGGGATATAGGCCTCCGGCTGGTAATAATCGTAGTAGCTCACAAAATACTCCACGGCGTTTTCCGGGAAGAACTCCCGAAACTCCGCGCAGAGCTGGGCGGCCAGGGTCTTATTGTGCGCCAGAACCAGCGTGGGACGCTGGAGACGCTCGATGACCTTCGCCATGGTATAGGTCTTGCCGGAGCCGGTAACGCCCAGCAAAACCTGCTCCTCAATGCCGGCCTCCAGACCCGCAGCAAGCGCGTCAATGGCCTCCGGCTGGTCACCGGAAGGCTGATAATCCGAGACCACATGCAGCTTTGGCAAAGCCCATTCCCCCTTTTAGATGCATAATATATGATTTTAACACCCTGCACAAAAAATTACAAGTCAAATCCGGAATTCCGCGCATTGTCGCAATTGAAATCTCAATGGATTCTGCGATATAATAAGTATGTGAAATGTTAAACAGAAAGGATGCGACGTGATGTTCAACGACACTACTTATTCCGGAATGGACTCCATGCCCAAAGGCCGGGCCAGAAGCTGGATCGTGCCCGGCTGCCTGGCGTTGGAGGGCGGTGCCTTTCGCGGTATGTACACGGAAGGGGTTCTGGACGCGCTGATGGAGGCAGATATCAATCTGCAGACCACCATCGGCGTCAGTGCCGGCGCGCTCAGCGGTATGAGCTATGTCTCCGGCCAAATCGGACGCGCGGCGCGAATGAATCTGCTCTACCGCCACGACAGCCGTTATGTGGGGCTCACCGCCATGAAGAACAACCACGGCGTCATCGGTTTTGATTTTATGTTCGGAGACGATGTCCCGGGCGTTGAGCCCTTCGACGAGGAGCGGTTTCTCCGTCCGGAGCGAAGATTCATCGCCGTGGCCTCTAATCTCACCACCGGTAAGCCGGAATATTTTGAGACCGGCAGAAGCGATCAGATCGTGCTGGCAGCACAGGCTTCCGCCTCCATGCCCTACATCTCTGAGCCAGTGATGATCGACGGCGTCCCCTATCTGGACGGCGGCTGCACCCTGAAAATCCCCTACCAGTGGGCGCTGGATCGAAACTTCCGAAAGATCGTAGTAGTGCGCACCAGACCCAGAGATTTCCGAAAAGAAGTGACGCCCCGGAAATCCCACGCCGCTGCTCACACGGTCTACCGCAACTATCCGGAATTTGCCGACGCGCTGGAAAAGAGCTCTGAGAACTACAACAAGCAGTGCGAAGAGCTTCTGGAGCTGGAAAAGAGCGGCCGCATCTTCGTCATCGCCCCCTCCCGCCCAGTGTTGATCAGCCGTCTGGAGGGCGACATGGAAAAGCTGGGCGCCCTCTATGATATGGGCTATCTGGACGCCAGAAACAGCATGGACGAACTGAAGAAATATCTGGAACTTGTATGATAAAACCGGCTTGACCCAAGAATCAAGCCGGTTTCAGACTGTTGAGAAACGATCAAAACCAGGACTGCGGACGCAGCCCTGGTTTTATGGTTTTTACTTGTTGACCTTATCGGCGACGGCGCGCTTGACAATCTTGACAGCACGCTTGGCCACGTAAGGCAGCAGAGCGGGGATACGCTGCTCGCAGGCCACGAAGCCCTCGGAGGCCTCGGGGTGATCGCGATGCAGGTGGATGGCGTCGAACATGCACTTGGTGGTGCACAGACCACAGCCGATGCAGCGGTTCGGGTCGACGACGCTGACGCCGCAGCCCAGGCAGCGGGAAGCCTCTGCCTTGACCTGCTCCTCAGTGAAGGTCAGACGGTCATGCTGGAAGCTCATGGCCTTCTTCGGGTCGTGGAGGATCGGCTGACGTGCAGGCGCATCGTAGCAGTCGATATCCAGAGCCAGGTTGTCCTTATCCAGCTCGTAGAACTCACGGAAGTTACGGCCGATGGTCAGGCTCTGGCCGTCGTTGACGAAGCGGTGCAGGGACTCAGCGCCCTCACGGCCGGCAGCGATGGCGTCGATGGCAAACTTCGGGCCGGTGTAGACGTCGCCGCCAACGAAGATGTCTTCCTGTGCGGTCTGATAGGTCAGACCGTCAGCCAGCGCGTTGCCCTTGCGGCCAGTTTTCAGATCACCCACATCCAGGTCGCCCCAGTCGATGACCTGACCGACGGAGGCAATGACAGAGTTGACCTTCAGGGTCTCGAACTTGCCGGTGCCCACAGGCGCTCTTCTGCCCTTCTCATCGGGCTCGCCCAGCTCCATGATCTCCACCTTCAGGCCGTTGACCTTGCCGGCGGCAGTGCCGAGAATCTCCACGGGGGCATTCAGATAGCAGAACTTCACGCCCTCAGCCATGGCCTCAGCGACCTCTTCCTTATCAGCCGGCATCTCAGCCTCGCTGCGGCGGTAGACCACATAGGTCTCAGCGCCCAGACGGGCAGCGGTGCGGCAGACGTCCATGGCCACATTGCCGCCGCCGATGACGGCGCACTTCTTGCCGATGGCGGGCTTGTTGCCCAGGTTGACCTCACGCAGGAAGTCGACGCCGCCGAACACGCCCTTGAGATCCTCGCCGGGGATGTTCAGCTTCGCGCTCTTCTGGGCGCCGATGGCCACATAGAAGCCCTTGTAGCCCTGCTTGCGCAGCTGAGCGATGGTGATATCCTTGCCGACCTCAGTGTTCATCTTGAACTTAACGCCCATTCTCTTCAGGGTATCGATCTCGCCCTTCAGGTGCTTGCGGTCCAGACGATAGCTGGGAATGCCCATGACGAGCATTCCGCCCGGCTCGGGGTTGCGGTCAAAGACGGTGACATTCTTATAGCCCATGTTCGCCAGATAATAAGCGCAGCTCATGCCCGCAGGGCCGGCACCGATGATGGCGACCTTCTGCTCATAGGGGATGTCCACGGGACGGCGATACTTGGTCTCGGCAATATAACGCTCCTTGGCGGGCTTGTTGAGATCCTGCTCAGCGATGAACTTCTTGATCTCGTCGATGGCCAGCGCTTTGTCCACGGCGCCGCGGGTGCAGGCGTCCTCGCAGCGGCGGTTGCAGACGTAACCGCAGACGGACGGGAACGGGTTATCCTGCTTGATCAGCGCCAGAGCGTCGGCATAGCGGCCTTCCTTGGCCAGCTTGATATAGCCCTGGATGGCAATGTGGGCGGGACATGCAGTCTTGCAGGGGGCGGTACCGCTCTCCCAGCAGTTCTTGCGGTTGTCAGCCACGTAGTTCCAGTTCCACTTCTTCTCGCCCCAGATGTGCTCAGAGGCCAGCTCAGCCTTGGGATACTCCACGGGACCTTCCTTGGTGCAGAGCTTCTGGCCCAGCTTCAGCGCGCCGGCGGGACATACCTCGACGCACTTGCCGCAGGCAACGCAGTTTTCCTTCTCCACGTGAGCGCGGTAAGCGCTGGCGGAGAGGTTCTGAGTGTTGAACAGCTGGCTGGTACGCAGAGCGAAGCAGACGCCCAGGTCACAGTTGCAGATGGCAAAGATCTTGTCCTTGCCGTCGATGTTGGTGGTCTGATGGACGTAGCCGTTCTCCTCGGCGCGCTTGATGATCTGCAGCGCCTCTTCCTTGGTGATGTTGCGGCCGCGGCCGGTCTCATTCATGTAATCGGCAAACTCACCGACGCCGATGCAGCACTCGTCCTGCAGCTCGCCGGAGCCCTCGCCCTCAATGCGGCGGGCGTTGCGGCAGGAGCAGTAGCCCACGTTGATGTGGCCGTCATACTTGTCCAGCCAGTGGGACAGATGCTCGATGTCCATGGTCTCCTGCTTGGCGGGAATGGCGGACTCCACCGGGATGACATGCATGCCGACGCCAGCGCCGCCGGGAGGCACCAGCTGGGTGATGCCGGCCAGAGGCAGATAGGTCATGTTGTTGAACTTGCGGCCCAGCTCCGGATACTTCTCCATCAGGAAGGGCGTCATGTTCGTCATCTCGGCGATGCCGGGCACGAATACCTGAACGTAATACTGCTTGGTCTTGGTGGGATTGTCCCAGTTGTACTCCACAGCACCGGTCATAGCGGCCTTCATCAGCAGGTCGTCAATGCGCTTGGGGTCCTTGCCGGTGAGCTTCGCGAGCTCGTCAACGGTTTTGGGCTTGCGCAGGCCCATCTTGAGCATGATCTCTGCCTGCTCGTCGCTCTCCAGCGCACGGTCGAGAATGATGTACTCCGGATCTTCCTCGGTCAGTTTTTGAATGCCGAACTTATAAGGAAGCCGGTCGGTGATCATTGCACCGAGTTTGAACAGAATCTCTCTTGCCATGGTCTCAAATTTCCCCTTTCAAATTTGCCATGTTTGGGCATCGCTTTCAATGCCCAATAATACTCAATAATCTTATCAACTGGTGTTTAAAAAGTCAACTTTGTTGCTTTTCGCTAACTTTCATTTCGTGATATAATCCAAATCGTTCCGACCAAAACTGTCTATTTCGCTAATCCAATCGGACAGAACAAAAAAATCCCCACTGCATCCCGGACACAGTGGAGATTGATGATTCAGTTGACTTTCAGTTAAGCGCGCGATAGAGGAATGTGACGATTTCAGCGCGAGTGCAGGGCGCGTATGGGCTGAAATGGTTGGCGTCAGTGCCGTTGGTGATGCCATAATCCACTGCCCAAACCACGGGACTATAGAAATAGTCCGCCGGTGCAACGTCCACAAAGATGTTCGAGCCGCTGACGGTGGTTACATCAAATGCGCGATACAGGAAGGTCACAGCCTCCCCTCTGGTGCAGGGCTGATCCGGGCTGAAGTGGGTATTGTCAGTGCCGATCGTGACGCCGGAGTTGATCGCCCACTGCACGGCTTCGGAATAGTATTCGCCGCTGGCGACGTCCACAAAGGGATTGATCCCGGCAGACTCCGGCTCCCCTGCCGCCCGCCAGAGCAGCGTCACGATCTGCGCTCTGGTGCAGGGCAGATCCGGGCTGAAATGCGTCACATCAGTGCCTTTGGTAATGCCATAGGCGGTGGCCCATTCCACGGGAGTTTTATAATAAGCCTCGGCGGGGACATCCACAAAAACAGAAGCTGCGGGGGTGCTGCTTTCGTCTCTCTGGATGACCAGCGTGATGCTCTGGTCGTCCACATCCACATACAGCCAGTAGTCCTGACCGCCCACGAATGCCTCATCGTCATCCAGCACGCGATAGGCCGAGGCGTCCACATTCGGATCCGGCAGTCCTGAAAGCTCGGCAGCCAGCTCCTGCTCCATCTGGGCAAACTGTGCCTTTCCGGCGGCGAGCTGCTCCTCACCATTGCGGAGCGCTTCCTCGGCATCCGCAATCTGCTTCACACCGTCTTCATACTGCTGGAGCTGCGACAGCGCGAACTCCCACATAGAGAGGAAACCCTCCCCGTTTTCCGGAGCGTCAATGCCCATGGCAGCCAACTGCGGACGAGCAAAAAGCTGATACCAGCTTTCCGCCGTCGCAAAACCAAAGGGTAGCGCCTGGGTGTTTTTAGAGATACTGTTGTATTGCTCCACCAGATTCAGAATGGCACTGTAGTTGTTCTTCAGCTTTTCAGCGTAAGGGGTGTTTTCTGCCAGGATCTTTTTGGCAGTTTCAATCTCCTGACGTCCGTTTTCCAGCAGCTTCTCCCCGTCCGTGATCTGCTGACGTACATCCTTCAACACTTCTGCGTCCAGCTGATACTGGAGCTTCGCACGGATGGCGGTTTTCTGTGCGTCCGAGAGCTGATCTGCCTCTCCGGGGAGCGCGTAAGCCTCAATGATCCCGGTAACAATGGGAGAATCGGTATAGAATGCATACTGTCCGCTCTCGGCCGGACGGAAAGTGTACCAGCTGGTAGAGACGCTATTGTTCTCCCCCACGGTTAACGCGCGATCTGCCGCGAATACCGCAGGCGCCAGAGCCAGGATCAGGCACAGAACCAGCAGTGCGCTTATCCATCTCTTTTTCATTGGGTTTCCTCCTTTTCTGCATTTCCCCTGCGGCTGCGCGCCGCAGTACACTTACTGATTTGATTATACATAGGATGTTCCGTTCTGTAAATATCCAAAATATGTTTTTCAGATTTGGATGATCCAGTGGTTTTATTGCCTGTCGGAGGGTGGAAAGACCTCCATGCTTTCAACGATCTCCCATAATTGTTCCGGTTTGAGCCCGCAGGCATCAACGTACACTACCGCACGAAACGCTGTTTCTCGCCAATTAACGAACAGCTCGTACTCGTCTCCTATCATTTCCGCCTTTACATTCTCTCCGTTCCGGAAGAGTTCCCTCTCCTCCTCTATGGTTGCATTCTCACGATTCTGAAGAACGGTTGCGTTTCCTTCCTCACCCAAATAATTCACATTTATCCACAGAGAGACAGTGTCATCCTCTGCGGAAGCATAGGAGACCTCTTCCGCATGCGCAAGCTCCCAATATATGTGCTCCGTCTCATAAAAGGTTAACGGCAGAGATACTTTGTATAACACTCCTTCACCTAAAACAAATTGGTCATCCAGATACGTATATTCAATCGTTTTGTCGCCACGGATTTCAAGAAGGGCATTCTTGAAATCGACCCGTACCTGCGGAATTGCAGCATAAGCAAACGCAGTCAGCGCGAGCATCGTGGCCATAACCGTCAGCGCGATGCGGAAGATTCTGCGGCGGCTACCTCTGGTCAGACACCTTCGGAGGTATTCAAGACACCGATTCGAGTTTTCTATCGGCACGGCGGACATGGGATCAGTCAGCAGAAGCGCATTCCGTTCAAAAAGGGACTCGCCTTCCTTTTGTGTCACCTGCTCCATCAAGAGACGAAAAAGCGCTTCCTCATATCGTTCATACAGCTCACTCATCCAGGAATCCCTCCTTTCGCATGGCTTCACGGACTCTGGCACGGGCGCGGCTCAGCTTTGACCGGACACTGTCCGGTTTGCAGCCCACGACCTCGGCAATCTCCGCATCAGACAGTTCGGCAAAATAGTGCGCCTGCAGCAAATAACGATCCGATTCCCGCAGCTTCGGCCAGATCCGCCGTAGAGCATCCACCCGCTCGATTCTTATCAAGGCTTCCTCCGCAGCGGGCGTCTGGTCTGCGGGGTCCAGTTCATCAAATTCCGTCAAAACGGTATGCTTCTGAACCACACTTCCGTGCCTAAGATGGTTCAGCGCCATATGGCGGACAATGACGATGAGATAAGCAAGCGCTGCGCCTTTTTCCATCGAGCGCAGGCGGGAAACCTGCTCGACGATCTTCACCAGACTGTTCTGGACGATCTCTTCCCGCTCGTCCCAGCCGGAGACATACTCCCCGGCAATGGAAAACATCAGTCGCTGATAGGATAAGAACAGATCGGTGAGAAATTCCCGATCGTCCGGCGGCGCGGCGTCAATCAATAACAAAGGTATCAATGGCTTTCCCTCCCGGGATGCAATCATTCTGCTTGTTAATATAAACACGCATCAAGTAATTTTGAAACAGATTATTCCACTTTTTTTGACAAAAAAATTCCGCAGCCATTTCTGACTGCGGATGTTGATTGATGATTCTGTTTATTCGATGGGAGATTCCTCCACCGCGGGGGCGGCGGGCTGCTGCTTCTTCTCAGCGGCGGCGAAAGCATTGGCCACGGCGGCTCTGGTGCCCTGGACGCTCTGGAGCGCGGCAGCCAAAGTGCTGTTGGACTGCTGCAGCGCGGCAGCGATGGTGTTGTGGGTCTCCTGCTGGGCGGAGGCGATGGCGTTCTCGGTGTTCGCCAGAGCGTTGGCGCAGAACTCGCTGGCAGCCTGACGCAGAGAGCGGACCTGCTGCTCGGTGGTGGCCATCATCTCATGGGAACGGGCCTCGGCCACACGGACGATCTCCTGCTCGCTGACCAGTTGACGGGCACGCTCCTCCGCCTGGTGGCGGATGCCCTCAGCCTCATGCTTGGCGTTGGTGATGAAATTGTTTCTGGTCTCCACCAGACGGCGGGCCTCGGCCAGCTCGGAGGGCAGCTTGTCCTTCATCTCATCCAGAAGGCTCAGGATCTTATCACGATCCACGATGCACTTCTCGTTTCCGAGGGGCACGCCCCACGCTTCCGAAACCATGCTGTAGAGATCATCGATGATTTCCATTACTTCCTGTGCCTGATCCATTTGAATTGCCTCCCAAATGTTATTTTACTCTCTGAGCTGCGCGCTGAACATCGTCAATGATCTCGCAGGGCACAAAGTCCGTGAGATCGGCGCCGTAGTAGGCCAGCTCCTTGACGACAGAGGAGCTGAGGAATGTATATTTCTCGCTGGCGGTCAGGAACATGGTGTCCAGATTGGGATTGAGCTTCTTGTTGATGAGCGCCATCTGAAATTCGTTTTCAAAGTCGGTATTGGCTCGAAGTCCTTTGACGATCACGGCCCCCTCCGGGAAGGTGGCGGCAAACTCGGCGATCAGGCCGTCGTAGGTGACGACCTCCACATTGGGAAACCGCTCCGTGACCCGCTTCGCCAGCTCCACACGCTCCTCTCTGGTGAACATGGGGTGCAGCTTGCCCGCATTTTTCATGATGCAGACCACCACCCGGTCGAAGATGCCGGATGCGCGGCGGATGATATTCAGGTGTCCCAGGGTCATGGGGTCAAAGCTGCCGGGGTAGATCGCTGTTTTCATGCGCCGGGGCCTCTTTCATACAGGGTGAGCTTGATCTTGCCATAGCTGCGCTCCCGCTTCAGACGATAGGGCTCTGCGACCTGCGGCATGGCTTTCTCGCGCCGACTTTCGCAGACGATGATCCCACCGACTGCTACTATGTCAAATAATATAATATTTTGCAGTGCTTTGTCAAGCAAAGATGTGTCATAAGGCGGATCCAGAAAGATCAAGTCGAATTTTCCCGCACCGGAAAGATAGCCGATGGATTCCGTTTGCACCACGGTGCCCTCCAGCTTGCAGTTTTGGAGGTTTTCCCGAATCAACTTCACAGCGGCTGTGCTCTCGTCCACAAAGACGGCAGAATCGGCGCCGCGGCTCAGTGCCTCGATGCCCAGCTGCCCCGTGCCGGCGAAGAGATCCAGCACCCGGCGGCCCTCGATGTCAAACTGAATGGTATTGAAAATGGCCTCCTTGACCGCGTCCGTGGTGGGACGGATGTCCATGCCCACGGGCTCTTTCAGCTTGCGGCCTCTGGCGGTTCCGGTGATAACGCGCATGGTGATACTCCTTATTCTGCGTGATAGTAATCGTAAATCTTCTGTGCGAGGGCTTTGCCCACCACTTCGGTGAGTTCCTCAATCGAGGCGGCTTTGACGGCTTTGACGCTCTTGAAGGATTTCAAAAGCTCGTCTCTCCTTTTGGCGCCGACGCCGGGGATCTTGTCCAGCTCCGAGGTGAGAGAATCCCTTCTCAGCTTTCGCTGATACTCGATGGAATAACGGTGAGTCTCCTCCTGGATGGTGCCGATCAGGGCGAACACCGCCTGATTGGCCTGAATGCCGATCTCTCTGCCGTCCGGCGTGATCAGTGCACGGGTGCGGTGGCGGTCGTCCTTGACCATACCGAATACCGGCACATTCAGTGCCATGTCATTTAGCACCTCCAGCGCCACGGTGGCGTGCTCTTCGCCGCCGTCGATCAGCAGCAGATCCGGAAGCGGCGCAAACTTCTCGTCCCCGTCCAGATAGTGCTGGAAGCGTCGGGTCACCGCCTCGTGCATGGAGGCATAGTCGTTCTGGGTCTCAGTCTCCTTCATCCGGAAGCGGCGGTAGTCCTTTTTCAGCGGTCTGCCGTTCTGGAACACGGTCATGCCGGCCACGATGCCGGTGTCCCCAAGGTTGGAAATGTCGAATGCCTCGATCCGTTCCGGGAAGGCCGGGAGCTCCAGGGCACGCTGCAGCCATTCCAGGGTCTTTCTCCCCCGCTGCTGTACCGTGGTGGCCCGGAGAATCTCTTCTTTGGCGTTCATGACTGCGCTTTCCATAAGACGACGCCGCTCCCCGCGCTGCGGAACCTCCAGAGAGACCTTGTGCTCCGCCTTCTGGGTCAGCAGCTCCTGGATGGCCTCCTGCCCTTCCAGTTCACAGGGAAGCAGGATCTGTCTCGGCCAGACGCCGCGGTTCTCATAATACTGCTGCACCAGCGCGGCCAGTGCCTCCGCGTCCGGCTCCAGCGGTTCCTCCAGAAGAGAAAAATCCTTGGCCGACAGATTGCCGTTGGAAAAATGCAGCACCGTGAAGCAGCACTTGGCGCCTCTGGCAAAACCCACGGCGTCGGTGTCAGCATAGGCGGTGGCGATGACGCGCTGATGGTTCTGCAGCGCCTGCACCGCTTTCAGACGATCTCTGAGCTCGGCGGCGTATTCAAAGCGCAATTCTTCCGCCGCCTGCTCCATCCGCTGCTCCAGATCCTTTGTGAGCTCCGCCGTGCGGCCCTCCAGGATCAGCACCGCCTGGTCGATGCCCTGGCGGTATTCCTCAGAGGATGCATCCTTCAGACAGTAGCCAGCACATGTACCCATGTGGTAGTTCAGACAGGGTCGAGCCTTGCCGATGTCTCTCGGGAAAACACGACTGCAGGTGGGAAGCCGCAGAGTTTTTGCGATGGTGTCCAGGATCTCGTGGGTGGCGCTGCGGCCGCCGAAGGGCCCGAAATAGCTTGCGCCGTCTCTGGCGGTCTGATTCACCAGTTTGAAAGTGGGATACTCCGCCTCCCGATCCAGACGAACGAAGGGATAGCCCTTGTCATCCTTTAATAAGATGTTGTATTTCGGCTTGTGCTGCTTGATGAGGGAGTTTTCCAGCACAAGGGCCTCAAACTCCGACTGCACCACGATGACGTTGAAATCCGCCACATGATCCACCATGGCTGCCACCTTCGGCAGATGATCCCCGCGGAAGTAGCTGGTGACCCGATTTTTCAGGGCCTTGGCTTTTCCCACATAGATCACCTCGCTGGATTTGTCCAGCATGAGGTAGACGCCCGGCTTCAACGGGAGCTTATTGGCCTTCTCCCGCAGCATGAGGATCCGATCCGATTCCGCCACAGGCAAGACCTCCCTTCCCAATACACAGCGGATTCAAACATCGAAAACAGGGACGTGCAGCTACACGTCCCTGTTGATTGTAATTATAATGGCTTACTCCTCGAAATCGGAGTTGATCAGAGCGACCAGCGTGTCGATGGCTTCCTGCTCGTCAGTGCCGTCCGCAACCAGAGTGACGACGGTGCCCTTGACAATGCCGAGGGAAAGCACGCCGAGGAGGCTCTTGGCGTTCACGCGACGCTCATCCTTCTCAATCCAAATGCTGCTCTTGAACTCGTTTGCCTTCTGGATGAAGAACGTAGCGGGCCGTGCATGCAGGCCAACGTTGTTGTTAATGACAGCTTCCTTGGTAATCATGTTTATCGCTCCTTATATTCGCGCAAAAAATGAGTATTTCTTTGATGTTGTAATTTTATCAAAAGACGATCCTATCGTCAACTGCTTTTTTCTTTTTCGTATGATTGCACAGCGATTTCGGCAGGATGCTTTTTTATTTTCATCAGAATTTCCACGAATCCCGACGAGTTAGATACAACTAATTAAGAAAAGGCCCTAAAATACAGGGATTTACCGAAGCTCTACCACCGTGACGCCGCTCTCGCCTTCCCCGAATCGGCCCAGTCGGAAGGACTTCACGGCCTTGTTTTTCTTCAGTTCCGTCTGAATCGCCTGACGCAGAACACCGGTCCCCTTTCCGTGGATGATGCGCACTTCCTTGAGCTTCGCCATGACCGCGGCGTCGATGAAACGCTCTGCCGCGTCGATGGCCTCGAACCGCTCCATACCTCGCAGATCGATCTCACTGGCTGCGCTGGCGGCGCGGAGGTTCGCCTTCTGCCCAGAGGACGAGATGACCTGCACCTTGGCGCCCTCGATGAGATAGACCTCATCTTCCTTCGCCTTGACATTCATGATGCCGGCGCGGACCGTCAGCATCCGGTCGGCGGAGATCTCCGTAACCGTACCCTTGACGCCGAGGGACAACAGCTCTACGGTATCGCCAACAACTACCGGGCGGGAAGAAACCTTTTTCTCCTCAGGCAGCTTCTGATTGGCCGCCTGAGCGGCTTCCTCCTCCGCAAGATTCAGCTTCCGGCGGAGGGCGGCCCGGGCCTCGTTGGCCTGATGATGTCCGGCGTTGTCCTTTTCCAGCTTGCGGATGTTGTCCAGCTCCCGGAACACGTCCTCTGCGGTTCTTCTGGCGTCGGCAAGGATCCGCTCTGCGTCTCTTCTGGCTTTTTCGTCAGCTTTTTCCAGACGCACGGAAAGCTCTGCTCTGAGCTGAGCGGCCTTCTTCCGCTCGGCTTCCGCAGCTCGGAGCTTGTCAGCGGCGTCGGTGCGGTCACGATCCAGCATTTGGCGCACCTGCTCCAGTTTCTCGATGGTGGCCTCAAAGGTGGCGCTTTCGGTGCCGACCCGCTTCTTCGCATCCTCGATCACGTCCATATCCAGACCCAAACGCTGGGCGATGGCAAAGGCGTTGGACTTGCCGGGAATGCCGATCAGAAGATGATAGGTGGGCCGCAGGGAGTCCACATCAAACTCGCAGGAGGCGTTCATAACCCCCGGCTGGGTTGTGGCGTAGACCTTCAATTCCGTATAGTGGGTTGTGGCGGCGATGGTGGCGCCGCACTGTCTCGTCCGCTCGATGACCGAGATTGCCAGGGCCGCGCCCTCGGTGGGATCGGTGCCGGCGCCCAGCTCATCAAAAAGGATCAGGGAGCGGTCGTCACACTCGTTCAAGATGCGGACGATGTTGGTCATGTGAGCCGAGAAGGTGGAAAGGCTCTGCTCAATGCTCTGCTCGTCACCGATATCGGCCATGATCTCCTCAAAGACCGGAAGGGCGCTGCCATCCGCCGCAGGAATGTGCAGACCGCACTGGGCCATGACAGCCAGAAGACCGATGGTTTTCAGCGTGACGGTCTTGCCGCCGGTGTTGGGTCCGGTGATGACCAGGGTATCAAAATCGCCGCCCAGCTCCACGTCGATGGGCACTACGGTATCCTTGGAAATCAGGGGATGGCGGGCTCTGCGCAGCAGGATCCCTTTCTCCTTCAATTCGGGCGCCGTGCAGTCCATCCGATAGGACAGCTTGGCCTTGGCGAAAATCAGATCCAGCTTCACCAGCAGGTCGAAGTTCGTGGCCACGTCCTCCCGATGAGCAGCGCAGTCGGCGCTGAGCTCCGCGAGGATGCGCTCGATCTCGGTCTTTTCCTTGGCTCTGAGCTCCCGCAGTTCGTTGTTGGCTTTCACAGCAGCCATAGGCTCGATGAACAGGGTCGCGCCGGAGCCGGAGACATCATGCACCAGTCCCGGTACGGCCCCCTTGTGCTCCGCCTTCACCGGCACCACATAGCGCTCGGAGCGCATGGTGATGATGGGTTCCTGCAGCGCTTTGGCATAGCTGGGAGAAGAGATGATCTTCTGCAGCGCGTCGTGGACTCTAGCGCTGGCGGCGCGGATCAGACGCCGGATGGAGGCCAGTTCCGAGCTGGCGGCATCGGCGATCTCATCCTCACCGACGATGGAGCCGGTGATTTTATCTTCCAGAAACTTGTTGGGCTGCAGAGCGTGGAACAGATAGTCGATGCAGGTCTTTTCCTTCCGCTCGGCGCTGCCGTAGGCACGCACCACTCTCGCGGCAGAGAGGACGCCGGCGATATCCAGCAGTTCTCTCGTGTTCAGGACACCGCCCATGTCCGCTCTTTGCAGCGAGGCGCGGACGTCCTTCACGCCGGAGAAGGACGGGCTGCCGCTGACCACCATCAATTGCGCGGCTGCAGAGGTCTCGTTCAGGCGCCGCTCCACTTCCATGCGGCTGCCGCTGGGACGCAGGGTTCTCGCTGCCTCTCTTGCAGCATTGCTGGATGCCTCGGCAGCCAGCAGCTCCAGAACCGCGTCCAGTTCCAATGTATGCAGGGATTTTAGTGTTTGTTCTTTCATTTCAAATATTTCTCCCGCAGAGCGGCCTGCTTTTCTTCCCCGAAGTCCAGCCGCTCCGTCATAAAGGTTTTCACATCTCCATAGCGACGGTCAATGGAATCCCAGGCCGTGCGCATATAGCGCTCCCGGGCAGAATCAAATGCCCGGATCGCAAACTCCGTAGAAGGTGCGTCGGAGTACTTTTTCGCCGTTTTTACCGTCTGATCCGTCTCCGATTTGCAGTAGATGTTGGTCAGGAGATAATCCTCCAGAATGGTGTCCCGATCCACCCCCAGTGCCGTGAGGATCAGCATGGTTCCGACGCCTACCCGGTCTTTTCCGGCGGTGCAGTGGTAGAGCAGGGCGCCGTCCTCATGACACAGGACGTGATCCAGAAATTCACGGTAATGGTTCAGGCTGTAATCTCCCTCTACCAAGGGGATGTACATCTGCGTCATGCGATCCTCCGCCTCGAAGCCCGCGTCCATGGCGGCGCGGAAAAAGGCCGGGATCACGTTCTCGGTCTCCTCTCTGGTGATGCCGCTCATTTCCTTCAGAATCGGGCAATGAATGTATTGGACGCCTGAAATTCTTACATCCGGCATCTCCTGCATTTCCCGCTCCGTGCGGAAATCCACCACCGTCTTCAGCGGAACAGATCGCAGTACTTCACAATCAGCATCCGTCAAATGCTGCAGCATGCCGCTTCGAATGAGTATACCCTTTCGGATCTCACGCCCGTCTGCGGTACGGATGCCGCCCAGATCTCTGGCGTTGGGGGCGCCGGTCAAATGGTAACTTCTCATACTTCCGCTCCGATCCGAAAGAGTCTCTTTCCGTTTTCCATGGTCATGGCAGCCACTTCCTCCAGGGTCATGCCGGTCTCTCTCGCGATGACTTCGGCAATATAAGGCAGGTTTCTGGAGTCGTTGCGCTTACCCCGATTGGGCACCGGGCTCAGATACGGAGAATCCGTCTCCAGCAGCATCCGGTCACGGGGGCAGAGGCGGATAACTTCCAAAGCCTTGACCGCATTTTTATAGGTAATGGGCCCGTCGAAGCCCAGATACCAGTCGCGCTTGATGAGTTCCTTTGCCATCTCGGCGCTCCCGGAGAAGCAGTGGAACACGCCCCGCAGATCCGGATATTCCGAAACGATGGCAAGGCAATCGCCGTGGGCCTCCCGGTCATGGATGATCACCGGAAGATCCAGCTCCAACGCCAACTCCAGCTGGGCTCTCAGCATAGATTTTTGCAGCTCCACATGCTCCTTGTCCCAATAGTAGTCCAGTCCGATTTCCCCGATGGCCACCACCTTGGGTTCTGCCGCCAATGCGCGGAGCTCGTTGATGGTGGAGTCCGTCCAAGTCTCGTATTCCTCCGGATGGACACCGACAGCGGCATAAACGTGGTCGTACTGCTGTGCGAGGGCCACGGCATTTTTCGACCGCTCCACAGTGTCGCCGGGATCTATCACAAGGGTGACGCCGGAGGCATAGACCGCCCGCAGCACCTCGTCCCGGTCGTCGTTGAATTTGGAGCTGTCGTAATGGGCGTGGGTATCAAAATACATCAGCCTTCCTCCTTCGTCAGCTCCAGGAAATCCGCCTCGCTGAGGATCGGGATCCCCAGCTCCATGGCCTTCTGGTATTTGGAGCCGGTGTTCTCTCCCGCCAGCAGATAACTGGTCTTTTTTGAGACGGAGCCGGAGGTCTTGCCGCCGAATTTCTCGATAATGGCAGCGGCCTCATTTCTCGTGAAGTGCTCCAGTGTTCCGGTAAGCACGAAGGTCTTTCCGGCAAAGCGGGTGTCCGTCACCCGCTCTTTCGAAAGGAAGCTGACGCCCGCTTCCCGCAGCAGTTTGATTTGATGCTGGGATTGTGGCGAATCGAACCAGTCCCGCAGGAACGCAGCCGTGGTGGGGCCGATGTCCGGGATGGTCATGAGCTCCAGCTCGGTGGCATCCATCAGTTCATCCAGAGAGCCAAAATGCTGCGCCAGCACCTTTCCGGCCTTGGCGCCCACCTGCCGGATGCCGAAGGCGCACAGCAGCTTCGCAAGGCCGTTTTCCTTGCTTTTTTCCAGGGCAGCAATGAGGTTTTCCGCGCTCTTGCGGCCCATGCGCTCCAGATTCGCAACGCTCTGGGGCTCCAGATAATAGAGTTCTGCGGGGGAGTTCACAAGTCCCGCCTTGATCAGTGCCTCACAAAGACTGACGCCCAGGCCGTCAATGTCCATGGCGTCTCTGGATGCAAAGTGGACAATGTTCCGAAGCCGCTGAGCAGGACACTCCGCGCCGGTGCAGCGGAGCGCCACACCGTCCTCGTCCCGTTCCACGGGAGCACCGCATTCCGGGCAAGTCAGCGGCATATGATAGGGCTCCGTCCCTTCCGGGCGCTTGGAGAGATTCACCGACAGCACTTCGGGGATGATCTCTCCCGCCTTCTGCACCAGAACGGTGTCGCCCAGACGCAGATCCAGCTTATCGATGAAATCCTGATTGTGCAATGTGGCGTTGGTGACGGTGGTACCCGCCAGCCGAACCGGATCGATGACCGCTTTCGGCGTCAACACACCGGTGCGGCCCACCTGCACGATGATCTGGCGCACAATGCTCTCCTTCTTCTCCGGCGGGTACTTATAGGCCACTGCCCAGCGAGGAAATTTCGCCGTGCTGCCCAAATCTCGTCTCTGGGCGAGACTGTTGATTTTGATGACCGCGCCGTCGATGTCGAAGGGATACTCCTCCCGGTGCTCTCCGATCCAGTCCACCCGCGCACAGCAGGCGTCCAGATCCTTGCAGGACTGGTACGGAACCGTTGGAAAACCGAGGCTTTTCAGATAGTCCAATGTCTCAGCATGCGTATCAAAATTACGGTCACTGACCAGCTGCAAATTAAAAATGATAATATCCAGTCTCCGCTCTGCGGCGACCTTGGGATCCTGCTGCCGAATAGAACCTGCGGCGGCATTTCTGGGGTTGGCCAGCAGCTGCTCACCGCGGATCTCCCGCTCTGCGTTGATCTGGCGGAAGGTCTCCCCCGCCATATAGACTTCGCCCCGAACGATCAGCCGGGCGGGGGCATTTTCCAGCTTCTGCGGGAGACTGCGAATGGTGCGGAGATTCTCCGTCACATCCTCACCCACGGTGCCGTCACCTCGGGTGGCGCCGCGAACAAAAACACCGTTCTCATATTCCAAGGACATACTGAGCCCATCGATCTTCGGCTCGACCACATAGTCGTGCGCGGTCGCGATGCTCTCATCCATCCGCTGCCCGAAGGTGCGCAGCTCCTCGATGGAGAAAACATCCTGAAGGCTCTCCAGCGGCACCTCGTGCTGCACCGATGCAAAACTATTCAGCGCATAACCGCCCACATGCTGGGTCGGTGAATTGGGATCGAAGAATTCCGGATGCGCAGCCTCCAGCTCCTCCAGCCGACGAAGCATGGCGTCATATTCAAAATCCGAGATTTCCGGCGCATCCTGGACATAATAAAGCTGGTTGTGATGCTCAAGCTGCGCACGAAGAGACTGGATTTCCTGTTTCGGATTCATAGAAAGTACCTCCGGTAATTGATGGTAATTGGACAAAAATCAAAAAATGTGTATGGTATACACATGTAACATCGTATATAATAAAAACAAGAAATCTTGCAAAATGATGCTTCGCATTTATTTTATCAGCAAGCCGGAAAAACGTCAATCCGTTCCTTTAACCCGAATCAGAACACAAATAACAATATTTGTATAATTTCAGGAAAAATTCACACTTTTTTTGAAAAGAAATGCAAGATTTCGGTCCAACACTTCGCAAACGGAAGCAAAAAAGAATCAACCTAGTATATAATGCAGTTGATTGAGTCGATTTAAAGAGTCGATTTAAACCGACGAGAAGGAGACGAAGCGCTATGAAACCGAGACTCCAGCCTTATGGGGACAAAAACATCAGCGGCGCGACCATCGAGCGCATGCGCAAGGAGCGTGGTATGCGGCAGTTTGAACTGGTTCACCAGATGCAGCTGCGCGGCGTTGATATCAATCCCAGCAGCTTGTCCAAGCTGGAGGGACAGGTCCGGATCGCCAACGATCGGGAGCTGTACACCATCGCGCAGATTTTCGGCGTCACCATGGAAGATTTGATCAACGAATCTGAGAAAGACGCAAAAGCGAAACGCAACTCGAAATAAGCACGCTCCGACGCTTTCATAAGAATCCTCCCCTATTCACCGGGAGGATTTTTATTTTTAAATCAAAATAATACACAAAAAATGACTGCCTCAAAAGAGACAGTCATTTTTATAAATTTGAGAATTACTCGTTGACAGCGATGACAACACCGGAGCCGACGGTACGGCCGCCCTCACGGATAGCGAAGCGGAGGCCGTTCTCGATGGCGATGGGGGTGATCAGCTCGACGTTCATGTCAACGTTATCGCCAGGCATGCACATCTCAACGCCCTCGGGCAGGTTGATGACGCCGGTCACGTCCGTGGTACGGAAGTAGAACTGGGGACGATAGTTGTTGAAGAACGGAGTGTGACGGCCGCCCTCGTCCTTGGACAGAACGTAGACCTGACCGGTGAACTTGGTGTGGGGCTTGATGGAGCCGGGAGCAGCCAGAACCTGGCCACGCTCAACGGACTTCTTGTCGATACCACGCAGCAGGCAGCCGACGTTGTCGCCAGCCTCGGCGTACTCGAGGATCTTGTGGAACATCTCGGTGCCGGTAACGGTGGTGTTCTGGGTCTCCTTGATGCCGACGATCTCAACCTTATCGCCAACCTTGACGGTACCACGCTCGACACGACCGGTAACGACGGTGCCACGGCCGGAGATGGTGAAGACGTCCTCGATGGGCATCAGGAAGGGCATGTCAGCCTTGCGGTCGGGAGTCTTGATCCAGGTGTCAACAGCGTCCATCAGGCGCCAGATGCACTCGTACTCGGGGGCATCCTTGTCCTTGGACTCGCTGATCAGAGCGTTCAGAGCGGAGCCGGGGATGATGGGGGTGTCGTCGCCGGGGAAATCATAGGTGTCCAGCAGCTCACGGACTTCCATCTCGACGAGCTCGAGCAGCTCGGGATCGTCAACCTGGTCAACCTTGTTCAGGAAGACGAGGATATAAGGAACGTTAACCTGACGGGCCAGCAGCAGGTGCTCGCGGGTCTGAGCCATGGGGCCGTCGGAAGCAGCGATAACCAGGATGCCGCCGTCCATCTGAGCAGCGCCGGTGATCATGTTCTTGATATAGTCGGCGTGGCCCGGGCAGTCGACGTGGGCGTAGTGACGACCCTGGATCTGCTGACCGTCGAGACCGATGCGGTCATAGGTCTGATACTCAACGTGAGCAGTGTTGATCGTGATGCCGCGAGCCTTCTCCTCGGGGGCCTTGTCGATCTGGTCGTAAGCGGTGAACTCAGCAGCCTCGGGATCAGCCAGGGCGAGGACCTTGGTGATAGCGGCGGTCAGAGTGGTCTTACCATGGTCGATGTGACCGATGGTGCCGATGTTGACATGGGGCTTGGTTCTGTTAAATGCCTGCTTTGCCATGGGATTTTCCTCCTATTAGTTGAATTTTAAGTGATTCGGATTATTCTTCAAGCACAATGTGCTCTTTCGCGGATCAGTTGTTCGCGTGAACGATCTTCTCCTGCAGAGACTTGGGCAGCTCGATGAAGTGGCTGGGTTCCATGCTGTAGGTTGCGCGGCCCTGGGTCTTGCTGCGAAGATCCGTGGCGTAACCAAACATGGAGCTCAGCGGTACATCGGCCGTGACAATAGCGGCGCCGTTGCGGATGTCGGAGCCCTGGATCTGGCCGCGGCGGGCGTTGATATCGCCCATCACGTCGCCCATGTAGGAATCCGGCGCGGTAACGACGACCTTCATGATCGGCTCCAGCAGGGTCGGACCCGCCTTCTGGCAGGCCTCCTTGAAGGCCATGCTGCCGCAGATCTTGAACGCCATCTCCGAGGAGTCGACCTCGTGGAAGGAGCCGTCCGTCAGGGTGACCTTGACGTCCACGACCTGATAGCCGGCGAGCACGCCCGCCTGCATCGCGCCCTGGATGCCCTGATCCACACAGGGGATATACTCCTTCGGGATCGCACCGCCGGTGATCTGGTTGACGAACTCATAACCCTTGCCGGGCTCGTTGGGCTCAATGGTGATCTTGACGTGTGCGAACTGACCCTTACCGCCGGACTGACGCACATAGCGCGTATCGACGCTGGCGGTCTTGGTGATGGTCTCCTTGTAAGAAACCTGGGGTTTGCCAACGTTGGCCTCGACCTTGAACTCACGCAGCAGACGGTCGACGATGATCTCCAGATGAAGCTCGCCCATACCGGCGATGATGGTCTGGCCCGTCTCTTCGTCCGTGTAGGCCTTAAAGGTGGGGTCCTCCTCCGCGAGCTTCGCGAGGGCGACGTCCATCTTCTCCTGGCCGGCCTTGGTCTTCGGCTCAATGGCGACGCGGATCACCGGCTCCGGGAACTCCATCGACTCAAGGACGATGGGCTTGCTCTCGTCACACAGGGTGTCGCCGGTGGTGGTGTTCTTCAGACCGACCGCGGCGGCAATATCACCGGAATAAACGGCGGTGATGTCCTCGCGGTGGTTGGCATGCATCTGCAGGATGCGACCCAGACGCTCGCGCTGTCCCTTGGTGGAGTTCAGCACGGTCTTGCCGGCTTCCACCGTGCCGGAATAGACACGGAAGAACGCCAGACGGCCCACATAGGGATCGGTCATGATCTTGAATGCGAGGGCACTGAAAGGAGCGCTGTCGTCCGCCGGACGCTCAATCTCCTCGTCGGTCTTGGGGTGGGTACCCTGCACCGGGGGGATGTCCACCGGAGAGGGCATGAAGTCCACGATGGCGTCCAGCAGCTTCTGCACACCCTTATTTTTATAAGAGGTGCCGCAGACCACGGGAACCATCTCGTTGGCGATGGTGGCCGCGCGGATGGCGGTGCGGATCTTCTCAGCGGGGATCTCCTCGCCCATGAGATAGAGCTCGGTGATCTCGTCATCGAAGGTGGCAACCGCGTCGATCATCTTTTCGCGGTACTCCTCCGCCTGAGCCTGAAGCTCAGCGGGGATCTCCTCCACGCGCATGTCCTTGCCAAGATCGTCGTAGTAGACGTCCGCCTTCATCTCGACCAGGTCGATGATGCCGCGGAAGTCTGCCTCGGCGCCGATGGGAAGCTGGATCGGGACGGCATTGCACTGCAGGCGCTCGTCGATCATGTTCAGCACGTTGAAGAAGTCTGCGCCCATGATGTCCATCTTGTTGATATAGATCATGCGCGGGACGTGGTAGTGATCCGCCTGTCTCCAAACGGTCTCAGACTGCGGCTCAACGCCGCCCTTGGCGCAGAGAACGGTGACGCATCCGTCCAGCACGCGCAGGCTGCGCTCCACCTCAACGGTGAAGTCCACGTGGCCCGGGGTGTCGATGATGTTGATGCGGGTGCCGTTCCAGAAACAGGTCGTAGCAGCGCTGGTGATGGTGATGCCGCGCTCCTGCTCCTGCGCCATCCAGTCCATGGTGGCCGTGCCTTCATGGGTCTCGCCGATCTTGTAGTTGACGCCCGTGTAGAACAGAATGCGTTCCGTGGTGGTCGTCTTGCCGGCGTCGATGTGCGCCATGATGCCGATGTTTCTGGTGTTTTCTAGGGAATATTGTCTGGGCATAAAATGATAACTCCTATATACAGCGTTTCCCCCATTGGGGATCCAACGCAGCGTATCTGAGGATTACCAGCGGAAGTGGGCGAAAGCCTTGTTGGACTCGGCCATCTTGTGGGTATCCTCGCGCTTTTTCACAGCGGCGCCGGTGTTGTTGCAGGCGTCCATGATCTCGCCGGCCAGGCGCTCCTTCATGGTCTTCTCACTGCGCTTGCGGGCATAACCCGTCAGCCAGCGGAGACCCAGCGTCTGACGACGCTCAGGACGGACTTCCATAGGCACCTGATAGGTGGCGCCGCCCACACGGCGGGCCTTGACCTCCAGGCTGGGCATGATGTTGTTCATGGCCTCAGTGAAAGCGTCCAGAGGCTCCTTACCGGTCTTGTCCTTGATGATGTCAAAAGCGTCGTAAACGACCTTCTGCGCAACGCCCTTCTTACCATCCAGCATGACAGAGTTGATCAGCTTGGTCACCAGCACGCTGTTGTACATGGGATCGGGCAAAATTTCTCTCTTGGGAACGTTACCTCTGCGTGGCACTATACTTCCCTCCTTCATTAAAAAATGATTTCACAGGTACTCGAAGGCGTCGATGCGCCTCCGCTGCGCCCTGATAACGTTCCGGTGAATGCAGATATTCACAAAGGAACAACAGGGCTTAGGGCCGGATTACTTCTTTCCGGCTTTCGGCTTCTTGGCGCCGTACTTACTGCGAGCCTGCATTCTGCCGGAAACGCCCTGGGTATCCAGAGTACCACGGATGATGTGGTAACGCACACCAGGAAGGTCCTTGACACGGCCGCCGCGGATCATCACGACGCTGTGCTCCTGCAGATTGTGTCCGATGCCCGGAATGTAAGCAGTCACCTCGTAACCATTGGTCAGACGCACACGGGCGATCTTACGCAGCGCGGAGTTCGGCTTCTTGGGAGTGGAAGTACGAACGGCGGTGCAGACACCGCGCTTCTGCGGGGAGCTCAGATCGGTCTCGCGGTTCTTCAGGGTGTTCAGACCCTTCTGCAGTGCGGGAGAAGTGGACTTGTAGGTGGTCTGCTTTCTGCCCTTTCTGACGAGCTGGTTAAATGTCGGCATGTTGTTCCTCCTTTCTTCAGTAATCGAGAAATATTTATTCGGATGCCAGAAAACGGCATTCCGGATAAATCGTTGAAACGCACAAAAACGCTTGATGATTCAAGTGTTTTCCGTGCTTTTTGCACAGGTTTTTCAAGGTTTTACAAAAAGACCCATGCAAATGTAGATTTTAGCATATTGCACAAGATTCGTCAAGCATTATTATGAAATATTTTTTTAAAAATGATTCACATAATTTCAACGACGCTATCATTTCAGCAGAGCCTTTCGCGCCCGCCAGTCCGGCAGATACCGAGCCACCAGTTCATAAAACGCAGCGCTGTGGTTCATGTGTCGCAGGTGGGCCAGCTCGTGGACAACCACATAGTCGACGGCCTCGTCGGGATACTGCATCAGCCGCCAGCTGAAACAGATATGGCCCTGGCTGGAGCAGCTTCCAAAGCGGGTTTTCGCGCCGGTAATCCGGATCTGCGTCGGGTACAGCTTCATACGCCTCGACCAGTACTCCACCTTCCCCGGAAGGATCTCTTTGGCTTTTCGGATATACGCCTTCTTCTCCTGTTCCGTGGGTTCGGGGTGGGCCTCTGCCCTGTTTTGCTGGCGGAGCTGCGCCTTCCGGATCCAGTCCATCCTGTCAGAAAGAAAGCGGTCGATCTCTCTTTGGGGCAGTCTTCTGGGAGCACGAACGATGACGGTGCCGTCTCGCTTCACCTCTACACCGAGGGTTTTCCGATCCGAACGGATCAGCGTATATTCCATGAAATTCCTTTCCCACTTCCCTTTTGCGCCAAAATCTGATAATATGGAATGGAAGGAAGTGACTCCAATGAAAATCTGTGTGTTTGCGTCCTCCTGCGAGGTGGGCGCCGAAGTCTCCAATGCGGTTTACGATCTCGGAAAGAAGCTGGGCAGTGAAGGACACACCCTGGTCTACGGCGGTTACTGCAAGGGGCTCATGGCGGACATCGCCGACGGCTTTCACGACGCCGGTGCGGAGATCATCGGCGTGGTGCCGGAATGCTTTGATTCTGATGAGATGAACTATCCTTATCTCTCCGAGCTGATCCGCGTGAAAGATCTCTCCGAACGGAAGAACGAAATGATCCGCCTCTCCGATGCCTTCATCGCTGTTCCCGGCGGCATCGGCACGCTGGACGAGATGTTCAGCCTGCTGGCGCAGAAAGCCTCGAAGCTGCTGAATAAGGAGATCTTATTCTATAATGTAGGCGGATTCTTCGATCCCCTGCTGGATTTCCTCAAGACCATGGAGCGCGACGGGTATCTCTATACAAAGCTGGACACGCTCTATCGGGTGGAGACGCCGGAGACGCTTGGATTATAAGATCAGCAGGAGCGTCCCCACTCCAGGAACAGACTGCCGTTGAACAGCGAGTAGATCAGATCATCCAGCAAGGCGGCGTCTGTTCCGGCATCGGCCCGGATGTAGGTTCTGGCGATGCTGGTGAAGCCGCCGGCCATGAAGTCCGCCGCATAGGCCCGCACCTCTGGGCTCAGGCCGCCGAGGAAGCAGCCGCAGTTCATCAGCGAATCGTAGAGACCGTCATACAATAAATAAATGATGTCGTTGTCCACCAGCACCCGGAGCAGCGCCGCGTTCTCCCGGACGTATTCGCCGTAGTTGACGCACATCTGCCGGAGGGTGCCGCAAGTACTGCCCTCCTCAGTCTCCGGAGTGTAGCAGTAGTGCTCCATCAGGGTGTAGGTCACCACGTTCTCTTTGGATTCAAACAGACTGTAGAAGGTCTGGCGCGATACCTCCGCCTCCCGGCAGAGCTCACTGACCGAGATGCTGCTGAAGGGCTTTTCCGCCAAAAGACGGAACATGGCCTCCGACAGCTGCTGCTGGCTCAGCCGCGCAGTCTTGTTGCTTCCGCAGTACATAAGCGATTCGCTCCCGTTCACAAATTGTTTGCACTTGACCCCTTGACAACTGTCAAGGCGTATGTTAAGATTCTACCATAAACTTTACAAATGTCAAGGGTTATCGGTCTCGAAAGAGACCTATCTTTTCACCCTGGCATTAGCACTCAAACTTCAAGAGTGCTAAAATCATGAAAGGAGAACCGAATATGGCAGTCTTTCCGATTTATAACATTCTGGTCGTCCCGGACTCCAATGTCTACTTCAAAACCGACTACTATCGTAAGGTCACCGGCAAGAATCCGGTGCAGGGAGAAAAGATCGTCATCATCGTGGCCAAGGAGGATCAGGAGCGCAGCGAGTTCACCAACGACAGCTTCTATCCCATCGGCCTCAGCGGCGTCATCAGTGAGATCAACACCGGCGGCTTTCTGACCATCCGCACCAGCCACCGGGTGAATATCGACGATCTGGCCGTCTATCGGGATCACACCATCGACCTCTCCGTATCCAAACGCAGGGAGATCGAGGATCTGGAGCCCGAGGAGCTGGCAAAAAAGCTGGAAGCTCTCAAGCGCCGCACCATTGAGTTCAGCAAGGATTACCGCTGGGCAAGAGCGGCTCGCCCCTATATCGAAAGCTGGCAGTCCCTCGGCGACGCGGCGGTGGTCATGTCCCCCTGGATGCAGAACTCCAACGCCGAGCGCTACGCCATCCTGGCTGAGGACAGCGTTGCAAAGCGCACCGAAATGCTGGAGCAGATCATCTACGAAAACCTGGAGATGACTAAAATCAATCAGGAGGCCGAGGCCGCCCAAGAGGAAGATCACCAGAAGATCTACCGGGAGAACGCCATCCGCAAGCAAATGGACTACCTCCAGAAGGAGCTGGACGAGCTGCATCCCGAAGAGGTCACCGATCTGCGGAAGCTGGAGATCAAGGTGGAAGAGTCCGGCATGAACGAGACCGCCCGCAAAGAGGCGGACAAGGTCTTGAGCCGACTGAAGCACGAGGGCAACAACAGCGCGGAATCCGCACTGCTCTACGATTACCTTGACTTTCTCACCAGTCTCCCCTGGAAGAAAGAGAAGGCCAAGGACATCGCCCTGGACGAGGCGGCGCAGATCCTGGACGAGGACCACTTCGGTCTGAAGAAGGTCAAGGACCGCATCATCCAGCAGTTGGCGGTCATGAGTCTGAAGCGGCAGCAGTCCGGCAGCATTCTGCTGTTCGTCGGCGCTCCCGGCACCGGCAAGACCAGCATCGGTCAGAGTATCGCGAGAGCCCTGCAGAGAGAATATGTGCGTGTCAGTCTCGGCGGTGTCCGGGACGAGGCCGACATCCGCGGACATCGCAGAACCTACATCGGTGCCATGCCCGGCCGCATTATGGACGGCATCCAGAAGTCCGGCGTCTCCAACCCGGTCATGGTCCTGGACGAGGTGGATAAGCTCTACGGCTCCTACAACGGCGACCCTGCCAGCGCCCTGCTGGAGGTGCTGGACCCGGAGCAGAACAGCACCTTCACCGACCACTATCTGAACGTGCCCTATGACCTCTCCAACGTCATGTTCATCTGCACGGCGAACAGCGTGGATACCATTCCGGAGCCACTGCTGAACCGCATGGAGGTCATCTCCTTCCAGGGCTACACCCCCATCGAGAAGTTTGAGATCGCAAAGCGACATCTGCTGCCGAAGGCCATGAAGGCGGTCGGCATCAAGGAAGAACAGCTCTCTATCACCGACGAGGCGCTGGAGCAGATCATCTCCGACTACACCCGAGAGGCCGGCGTCCGCGGATTGAAAAAGCGGATGGACACTCTCTGCCGCACAGCGGCGGTGCAGCTGGTGCGCGGCGAAGGTGAGAGCCTGTCCGTGGAACCGGAGAAGCTCAGAGAGTATCTGGACATGGCGCCGCTGCACCACCGGCAGGTGCCGGAAAAGGCCAAGCCCGGTGTGGTCACCGGCCTCGCATGGACCAGCGTGGGCGGCGAGATTCTTTACATCGAGACCATGCTCACCAAAGGCACCGGCAAGCTGATCATCACCGGTCAGCTGGGCGACGTGATGAAGGAGAGCGCTCAAATCGCCGTGAGCCTCGTGAAAACCTACTTCCCCGACAAGGCGGAGCTCTTTGAGAAGAACGATCTGCACATCCATGTGCCCGACGGCGCCACTCCCAAGGACGGTCCCAGCGCCGGCATCACCCTGACCACCGCCATCGCCTCTCTGGTGACGGACAAGGCGGTCTCCCCTGCCGTGGCTATGACCGGTGAGGTCAGCCTCCGCGGCGGCGTGAATCCCATCGGTGGTCTGCCGGAGAAGCTGATGGCTGCCCAGCGCGCCGGTGTCAAAAAGGTCTTCATTCCCGCCGACAACGAGGAGGACCTCCGCGACGTGGCCGAGGAGGTCAAGAACCAGCTGGAGATCGTCCCGGTGAAGGAGATCCCCGAGGTGCTCAAGGCCCTCGGCATCAAGGTCAAGACGCCCACCCTCCGATCCACCAGAAAGAAGACCGAAACCAAAACCGCATAACCTTCAAGGACGCACCCGATCGGGTGCGTCCTTCCATATCAAAACCCCGAAGCAGTTTCGCTTCGGGGTTTTTGATTATTCGTTGTGTGTTTCGTCGTTGGGAAGCGTCGGCTCCGCGGGAGTCTCAGCGGGAGCTTCCGGGTCTTTGATCGCGGGAATCACGATGGTGTCGTCGCTCATGTCGCGGATGACCTTGGCAGGAGGCTCGATGGTGTCGTCCGGGTGGATGGGCGGCTCGCCGTGCTCACAGAAGTATTGGAAGTCCTCGCCCTCCAGCACCTCGTGGATCAGCAAATACTCGGCGATCTTAATGACCAGTTCTCTGTGCTCCGTAAGGATCTTGGTGCACTTGGAATAGGCCTCGTCGAAGATGCGCTTCACCTCGGCGTCGATGGTGGCGGCGGTGGCCTCAGAATAGCTCTTGGTGGTGCCGAAGTCGCGGCCGATGAAGAGGCTGTGGCTGGAATCATCAAAGCTGATGGGGCCCAGCTTCTCGCTCATGCCGTATTTCATGACCATGTCGCGGGCGATGTTGGTGGCCTGCTGAATGTCGCCGCTGGCACCGGTGGAAATATCGTCCAGGAACAGCTGCTCAGCGATGCGGCCGCCCATGGCGCTGACGATGTTGTCGAACATCTCACCTCTGGAGGTGAAGTCCTCGGCGTTCTCAGACTGCCGGTACCAGGTGAAGCCGCCGGCCTGACCGCGGGGGATGATGGTGATATAGTGCACGGGATCGCAGTGCTCCGAGAAGTGGGCTGCGATGGCGTGACCGGTTTCATGATAGGCGGTGAGCTTCTTCGCCTTCTCGGTGACCACGCGGCTCTTCTTCTCCGGGCCCATGACCACCTTCAAAATTGCCTCATCGATGTCCGCCTGGGTGATAAAGCGTCTCTGAGCACGGACGGCCAGGATGGCCGCCTCGTTCAGGAGGTTTTCCAGATCGGCGCCGGCAAAACCGGCAGTGCCGCGGGCAATGCTCTTGAGATCCACATCGTCGCCAAGGTGCTTGCCTCTGGCGTGGACGCGGAGGATCTCCTCACGGCCCTTCACATCCGGCAGGCCCATATAGACTCTCCGGTCGAAGCGGCCCGGACGCAGCAGCGCGTTATCCAGAATGTCCGCACGGTTGGTGGCCGCCATGACGATGACGCCTGCATTGTCCGCGAAGCCGTCCATCTCCACCAGCAGCTGGTTCAGGGTCTGCTCGCGCTCGTCATGGCCGCCGCCGAGGCCGCTGCCTCTCTGACGGCCAACAGCGTCAATCTCGTCAATGAAGATCACCGCAGGGGCGACCTTCTTGGCCTGATCGAACAGGTCGCGGACGCGGCTGGCGCCGACGCCCACGTACAGCTCCACGAAGTCGGAGCCGGAAATGCTCAGAAACTGCACCCCGGCCTCCCCCGCCACGGCTCTGGCCATGAGGGTCTTACCGGTGCCCGGAGGGCCGACGAGCAGCACGCCCTTGGGAATGCGCGCGCCCATCTCGGCGTAGAACTTCGGACGCTTCAGGAAATCGACGATTTCCTGCAATTCCTCTTTTTCTTCCGCCGCACCGGCCACATCGGCAAAGGTGGTCTTCTTCTTGGTCTCATCCAAGGTGCGGGCTGCAGCCTTGCCGAACCGGCTCACGCCGCCGGCACCGCCGCCGCCCATGCGGTTCATCATCACATACCAGATCACGATGCACAGAGCGATCATGATCAAATAGGGCAGCATGCTCAGCCACCAGGGCGC
Organism: uncultured Eubacteriales bacterium; assembly: GCA_900317905.1. Classification (GTDB taxonomy): domain Bacteria; phylum Bacillota; class Clostridia; order Oscillospirales; family Oscillospiraceae; genus CAG-103. Next base: position 311,688 of record ONIN01000001.1, read on the forward strand.
CGTCCAGCCCTGGCGATAGTCAAACTCCTCCAGGATGCCCGCGTCCTTCTGCTGCTGGATCAGGTCGCCCAGATCCTCCCGGAACCAGTTGGCACTGGGGAGATCCTGGGTAATGGTGTCAAGGCCGTCCTCGTTCTCCTCCCGAAGCTCCAGTGTCAGGGTGGTTCCCTCCAGGCTGAAGGACTTGACTTCCTCGTTTTTGAACATGTCCTCGATCTCAGAGTAAGTGTAGGACTTGGTCTCCGAGGGCGTCAGCAAATAGAACAGCATCGCCACGAGAATCACGGCCATCAGCAGATAGAAGCCGACGTCCCGGGAGCGGTTCCGCTTGTTGTTGGGTTTCAAATAGCATTCACATCCTTACTTATGGAAAACCGCATTTCGCGGTAACATGCAAAATCAGGCGTCGGCGTAGACTTCCGGCTTCAGAACGCCGACATAGGGCAAGTTGCGGTATTTTTCCGCGTAGTCCAGCCCGTAGCCCACGACAAAGGCGTCGGGAATCTCAAAGCCCGAATACCTGGCGTAGACCGGAGCTTTCCGCCGGGCGGGCTTATCCATCAGAGTGGCGATGGTGATGGAAGCGGGTTTGCGAACCTCCAGGTACTGGGTGAGGTAGTGCAGCGTCACGCCGCTGTCGAGAATATCCTCCACCAGAATGATGTCCCGCCCCTCAATGTTTTGATTCAGGTCTTTGTTGATTTTCACGGCGCCGGTGGTGGAAGTACCCGCACCGTAGGAGGAGACCGCCATGAAATCCACCGAACAGGGCAGATCCACATAGCGCATCAGATCGGCCATGAACACGAAGCAGCCTTTCAGCACACCGACGAAGATCGGCTCCTTTCCCGCAAAGTCTCTGCTGATGGCGGCGCCGATCTCAGCGGCGCGCTTCTGCAGCTGTTCTTCCGTCAGCAGGACGCTGGCAATGTCTTCGTGAATGGTCATTTCTCTTTCTCCAATTTCTCAATTTGTACGCAGAGCGTCAGATCTCCGGGCTTCGCCTCACACCGCTCGGACATGCCAAAACCGTGCAGGGCAACGGGTCCAAGCTCGTCCCGGAGCACCGGAACCAGATCTCGTTTGGAAAGAGGGATCCCCCGTTCCAGCATGAGATCGCTGATTTTTTTCGTGCAGCCCCGGCCCAGCAGACGGATCTGATCCCCAGGGCGTCGGGACGTAAGAGTTAGTTTACCACGAATCGAATCACTTTTAAAGTGGTAAACCGTTAACGTATTATGAATTTCCTGAAAAACACAGGGCCGCCGCACCGTGATGTGCAGCCCGTACTGGGGCAGCGTCATAGTCATCCCCGGCTGCAGCTCTGTATCGGGCAGCTGCTCCAGAGCACGGGCGCCGAAATACAGCATTCCCTGCTCTCTGGTCACCCGGACGTCCGGAAGATCCAGCGCCGCGGCCTCGGTTCCGCAGCAAAAATCATGCAGCGCCTCAATGTGGGTCGACGCAAGCTTTCCGCCGCAGAGCATCTGGAACACTCTTGCGCGGATGGGTCGCGGCAGCGTCTCCAGTTTTTTAACTGAGATTCCGTTTTCCGGTTCCTGATCTCTCAGAAAACGATCCGCCAGCTCGCAGAGGTAGGCGTCATCCTCCCGCAGTCGGTCAGCCAGGTCAGAGGCGTGGGCCGCGGCGGCGCGATTCACGCTCAAAAGCGCAGGAACAGCCTCCTGCCGGATACGGTTTCTGGCATAGCGGTTCGATCGATTGGAGCTGTCCTCCACATAGGGAATCTCATGGATCCAGAGCCAGTCTTCGATCTCCCTGCGGCTGATGTGAAGCATAGGCCGCAGCAGATTACCGCGGATCATCGGAATGCCGCTCAGGCCTTTCAGGCCGGTGCCTCTCGCCAGATTGAGAAGTTGGGTTTCCAGCTGATCGTCCGCCGTGTGCGCGGTCAGGATCCAGCGGCACCCCTCCGCCTCAGCGGTTCTCTGAAGAAAGGCATATCGGACCTCCCGAAGCTGATTTTCAGAGTGGGCCTCCCCTTCCAAGCTGCCGGTAAAGCAGGGGACGTTTTTCGATTTACAAAAATCCAGGACGAAACGCTCGTCACGGTCGGACTCCGCGCCCCGCTGCCGGTGATTGAAGTGGGCGCAGAGAACGGTGAATTGCCGTTCCCCAGCCAGCTCCAGCATCCGATTCAGCAGATACATGGAATCAGCACCGCCGGAGACCGCACAAAGAACCCGGTCGCCGGATTGGATGGGATCAATATTCATCTTCATGCCGCTTGTCTGTGGAGACGAAGGAGGTGTACTCCGGCATCCACATGAGCTCTACGGTGCGGGTGTCGCCATGACGGTTTTTCAAAATGATGGCCTCGGCAAGATTGGGATTCTCCGCTTCCTTGTTATAATAGCCATCCCGGTATAGCGCGATAACGATATCGGCGTCCTGCTCAATGGAGCCGGACTCACGCAGGTCGGAGAGCATGGGGCGCTTGTTGGTGCGGCCCTCGTTGGCACGGTTCAGCTGCGACAGGCAGATGACCGGCACGTTCAGCTCCTTGGCCATGATCTTCAGCATGCGGCTCATATCCGAAACCGCCTGAGTACGGCTCTCGTTGGACCAGTTGTGACCACTGCCGGAGGACTGCATCAGCTGCAGGTAGTCGATGACCACCAGACCCAGATCCGGAATTCTTCGGCACTGGGCATTCATGTCTGCCACGCTCAGGGTGGAATTGTCATCCACGCGGATGTCTGTGGCGCTGAGCTGTCCGGCAGCTGACACGATGCGATCCCACTCCGCCTGAGAGAGTTTGCCTGTGGCCAGCTTTTTTCCGTCCACCATGGCTGCGCTGGAGAGCAGTCGCTGCACCAGCTCCTCCCGGCTCATCTCCAAGGAAAACACCGCAACGGTCTTGCCGCTGTGCTCACCCACAAAGCGCGCCAGATTCAGCGCCATGCTGGTCTTGCCCTGGCCGGGACGGGCGGCGATAAGGATCAGCTCTCCCTTTTTCAAGCCCAGCAGCGTGCTGTCCAGATCCGGCAGTCCGGTGGAAAGGCCGGGGATGCCGCCGCCATTTTCCGCAGCATCGGAGAGAGCAGCATAGACCCTTTGGATCACCATGGAGACCGGCTGCAGGCCGCCCACGTTTCTCCCCTGCCGCAGCGCATAAACCTTCCGCTCCGCAGCCTCCAGGATTGCGTCGGCCTCGCCGGTGCCCTCGCCTACCAGAGCGGAGATCTCATCGGCGGCCTTCTGGAGATTTCGAAGCAGCGCCTGATCCCGGACGATCATGGCATAGCGCTCCACGTTCGCAGCCGTGGGCGTGAGACTCATGACCTCCATCAGGTACTGCTGGGTGCTGTTCTCGTGGTAGACCCCGCGGACCTTCATCTGCTCCAGAACCGTGACGGCATCGATACTCTTACCGAAGGTGAACATGGAGTAGATGGTTTCGAAGATCTCCCGGTTGGTCTGAATATAAAATTCATCTGCCCGAACCTTGTTGATCACGTCCGGGATACAGGCCGGGTCGATCAGCATGGCGCCGACCACTGCCTGCTCCGCCATTGCGGAATGGGGCGTCTGGCGGCCTAACAGCTCCTCCATATCGACGTCCCTCCTTTGTAGAAATACTAGAAATTACTTGTCTTCTACCACCAGCACGTGGATGGTGCCGCTGATCTCATAACCCAGCTTGGCTTTCACGTCAAAGGCACCGTAGCTCTTGATGGGCTCTGCCTGAACGATCTTCTTGGAATCGATCTCCAGACCGTGCTGCTCCTTCAACGCATCGCTGATCTCCTTGGAGGTCACTGCGCCGAAGAGCTTGCCGGAGCCGCCGGCCTTGGCGACCTTCACCTGCACAGCGCCCAGCTTCTCCGCAGCCTCCATGGCAGCGGCCTTCTCCTTGGCCATCTGCGCGGCCTTGGCCTTTTCCTTGAGCTTATAGGCATTCAGATTGTCGTTGGTCGCCTCCATGGCGAGGCCACGGGGCAGCAGATAGTTGCGGGCATAGCCGTCGGAAACGGTCTTGAGCTCGCCCTTCTTGCCCTGGCCCTTCACGTCCTGCTGAAAAATCACTTTCATGGTAATATCTCCTTTTATCTTTTGACAAGTTGTTTATCCTTTGTAAGCGTCGATTTCCTGTTTGATCCGTTCCGCGATCTCCTCCGGTCCAGCGCCCACACAGCGCACCGCCGCGGCAGCCCGATTTCCGCCGCCGCCGAGAGGCTCCAGCAGGAGCTGCACATTCATCTCTCCGATGCTTCTGGCGGAAACGAAGGTGCCGTCGGCCACCGGGTAGATCACCACCGAACAGCTGACACCTGCCACATTCAGCAGCTCGTCCGCGGCTCTGGCAGCAACGATGCGATCCTGGGGTTCCCGCTCTGTGACGATGGCGATGCCCGGACGATAGACGTGGGCATTCTGCAGGATCCGGCACCGTGCAATGGTGTGGGCCAGATCGCTCTGCAGCAGCTTTTTGACCTCGGCGGTGTCGGCGCCGGTGCGTCTGAGGAAGGCGGCAGCCTCGAAGGTGCGCTCGCCGGTGCGGATGTTGAAGTTTTTCGTATCCAGCATGATACCGCTGAGGACGGCCTCGGCCTCGATGCGGCGGATGTCATCCCGCTCCACCAGTTCCTCCATCAGCTCCGCCACCAGCTCACAGGAAGAGGAGGCGTTTGGTTCGTGGAAGGACAGTGTCGGATTCTCGATATACTCTGCGGCTCTGCGATGGTGGTCGATCAGCGCCACACGGGTGCAGCTCTCCAGAAGGGCCTGATCCTCCACCTGCCCCGGTCGGTTGGTATCCACCACCACCAGGAGGGTGCGGCTGTCGGCTCTGAGAATCGCCTCCTGCGGCGTGATGAAACACTCCTGATAGGCCTCGTCTTTCCACAGCTTCTCGATCAAATTCCCTGCCGCCGTTCTGGTGGCGTCCACTACGATCCGGCAGGGCGTTTCCAGCTTTCTGGCGATGCAGCAGACGCCCACTGCAGCGCCGATGGCATCCAGATCGGACATCTTGTGTCCCATAACGTAAACCTTGGAGGAGTCCGCCATCAGCTCTTTGAGAGCGGATGCCATGACCCGAGCGCGAACTCTGGAGCGGGTCTCGATCTCACCGCCGCGGCCGCCGAAGAACTCAAAGGTGGCTCGGTTTTTCAATACAGCCTGGTCGCCGCCGCGGCTGATGGCCATTTCCACACCCAGAGCGGCAAAGTTGTAGTTCTCTTCCAGGTCATCGCCGTCCCGGCCAACGCCGATGGACAGAGTGGCGCGAATTCCGACTGGGTTTACAATGCTGTGGACGTTTTCCAGCAGCTGACGGAGCTTTTCGGTGCGCATCTGCTCCAGATAACGCTCCTCAAACACCAGCAGGAAGCGGTCACGGTCATAGTGGCGGAAAAAGCCATGCAGCTCGTCGCACCACTGGATCAAAAGATCTTCAATGGTATCGCGCATTTCGCTCCGTTTCCGGTCCGAAAGGCCACGGAAGAACACATCGTAATTGTCGATGACGAACAGCGCGATGCAGGGTCTGGAGTCCAGATACTCCTGCCGGGTGTTCTCATAATCCGTTACGTCCACCCAGTAGGTAATGCCCATGTAGGTACCCTGCCCTTCCTTGGGCTGAACCAGGTTGCCGTGGATCTGATACTTGCGGTCGTTGTGCTCCAGCAGCTCCGGACTGCGGCTGTGGCCCTCCAGCAGCCAGCGGCTGTTAAACTCCGGCATAACGTCGGTGAGGTGCATCTCCACCGACGGCTTCCGAATGCCGCAGAGCTCAAAGAAATGCTGGTTGGCCCAAATCAGCTGCGCGTCCGCCGGACGGAACACCGCCACCGGCAGCGGAAAATTCTGCAGCGTATTGTTCTTGGCAGACTCGGTGTCATAGGTGACGCTCTCCACATAGGCCAGCAGCTTCTTCCGCTGGGATCGGCGCATGAGCAGCGAATAGACCACCAGGGCCAGGATGATCGCGCCCTCTGCCGCCGCCAGCCAGAGCCGGTCAGAAAACAGCAGTGTGGCCACGGCGAAGATCACAAGAAACGCCAAAAACAGTCTGGAGTTCGGCGTCAGACCTGCGGGAATCTTATTGGCAGCGGACTGCTGCTTTTTCTCATCCGGATGCTTGGCCATACGACGTCCTCCTTTCCCGGATTATCCATAGTTTTAGAGAATATATTATAGCAGAACACGCGATTTTTTACAATAGGAAAAACAACAAGATAAAACAAATACGGTCCGTGACAATCCACGAACCGTATTTGGCTTGTTTATGAAATGCTTTGCTCCATTGCTTCAGTGAGCGGCTTCCATCCATTCACAGGATCCAACACGCAAAGCTTGGCGTTGACCGCTCCTTTCGGAGGCTCGAACGCCAGTGCATTCAGAGTCCCGGCTTCCAGTACCAGCCGCCGGGTCTGAAGCATCTTCCCTTCCGCATCATAGAATGCGCAAATCGCTGCGGCGTCGGTATCCGTCTTGCAGTAAACGGAAGCGGTCGCTCCGTCAAAGCTCCGGATCGTCGTTTGCGGCTCCAGGATCGTCACAGTCGCGCGATTGTTGTAGGTGTAGACCTCTTCCTGATCCAGAACGACTTCCGCAGAGACCGTGCCGCCGTTGATGCCGGCAAAGTCCGGGTCCAGCGTGTATTCCGTCACGATCTGATCCCCTGCTGCGAGGTTTTCAAAGCTCCGCTCCTCCACCGCGTTTCCGTCTGCATCATAGAACACGATTTTGCCGCCGGCGGACTCGACGCCACGGTTTTCTATCGTCGCCAGAAGTGACCGCCTGGTACCGATCTGCAGATACTCCAGATCCGCAGCAGCGTCTGCATACCCTAAAGACAGCGTATACGTATTGTCGTCCGGGGTGTAGTCGTCTTGGTCGACTTCCGAGACAGAGAACTGATAATCTGTAAGCTTGCTGGGATAGGTGATGTTCGCCCCCACTACCATACTATCGCCGGGAACCAGGCCGCAGCCCGGCATATGCATTTCGGTTACCGTTTGGCCATCCCGCATTACCTTGATCGCTTCCACGGTATGGTCACCGTGATTGGTCAGCTTCAGCGTGATTCTTGCATTATCTCCGGGAACCGGATTCTCCGTGTCGCAAACTGCCTCCTCGATACAAAGATCGCTCACCGGCTGGACCGCGGAAAAGACCAGATTCTTCGGGTCGTCTACTGTGTCCTCACCGATCGCAACAGCGGTATGCATTCCAAGAATATAGTCTTGCCCGTTCATCTCGGCAACGTTGAGGTTTTCCAGGTACCTGTTTCCGTCTGTCAGAACGATCGGAAAGCTCCAGGTCTCTCTCTCGGTGTCATACAGCAGGGACGCCAGATCTGCGCTGCCGTCGGTATCCATGCTGTAATAGATATGATTTCCGGAGACCGCGAACTCAGAGGTGATGCCTTCCACGGGCACGGATGTGCCATCGGAGGAATTGAGCACGTTCTCCCCGTTCCACAGGAAAGCGGCGGCATCGGTCCCCGGAAGCAGGCCATAACGCACCGCGCCGGTGAACACGTCGGACAAGACCGCAGGCGCCTGACCTTCCCGAACCTGATACAAGGTGTTGTCCACCGCGTAGGCGGCGGCGTAAGCACCGTTCTCCATTCCGACGGCATAATCCGTGACACTGCCGTCAGCGGTGACGATCTCCGAAGCTGCGCCCCAAGAGCCGCCGTTCATAGCAGCGCAGCAAATCGTACCGCTGCTCTGAGTGAGGACGCTGTTTTCATCGGTGACCGGCGCGTCGATCCAGCTCAGGACCGGATTGCCGCTCAGCACCGTGAGCAACGGTGCATGGACATAATCGCCGGAATAGGCCGTCACTTCCGTGAAGGCCAGAGTCTCAGGGTCGATGGTGCCGACCACGATCTCCTGATTCTGCGCATAGGTCAAAAGCGAATCCTGACTGTCCGCCGTGGTTCTGGCAAAGGCCAGCCAGATGGTCCCATCCGGCGCCGCGCAGAGTGCCGGGCTGCTGTCCAGAATCGCGTCCGGGTCCGCCTGCACCGGCGCGCTCCAGACGCCGTCATGATTCCGCGTCACCGAGACGTAGCGGGCGCCGCTCTCCTCGTCGGCACGGACGAAGGCCGCGTACAGGCTGCTGCCGTCGGAGATCATCGTAGGTCGGGCGTTGCGATAGGTGTCCGTCAGCAGCGGCGTCAGGGTCGTGCGGGCCTCTGCGTCCAGAAGCGACATGCTGCCTCCGAGCCACTGGGACTCCTGCCGCAGGTAGCTCAGATCCGAGACCTCATACTGGGAAGCGTCACCAAACCCGGCGTTCCAGCTCTCGCCTTCCCCGTAGAGGGACGCGGCGTTCTTGGTATACAGATGCCAGGTCTGATGGGCAAAGGCTCTGCTGAATTCCATAAATGCTACGTACGCCTTTAATCCGAGCTCAGCCGTCAGGTCGACGGTCTTCAGGCCGTGGGGTTCTCCGATCAGGTTGATCGAAAACGCCAGCTCCCCTTTGCCGTAGGCGCCGACGCTGAGGGCTTTGTCATAGCCGATACCTCCAAAAGCCGTCAGCTTCGGGGTAACATTGAATTCAGCTTTTCCGCCCCATTTCTTGTGATTGAAATCATAGGAGATCTGTCCGAGCAGACCTGCCTCCAGTTCCACCGTGAACTGAACCGTCACCGGGACGACATACACTACTGTATTGTAGGTTCCATCGAATGCCTTGATGGAGAATTGCAGCAGAAGCTGTCCGGTTGCGGTATTCTCACCGTAGTTTCCTTCAAGATAGCCCAGGACCTGCAGCTTTCCGTCTTTGAAGAACTTCGCATCACTGGTGTCACGAATAAACGGTTTCAGCGCCTTTGCATCTTTCAGGTCCATGCCGGAAAAAGCTTTAAAATCATCAATAAGCTCTCGGACTTCATCGAACAGCTCGTCATCTGTATCCCCGCCGGCCGCGTTCACATTGATCAATAACCGGACCTTATTTTCAGAGAAATAGGTCGACACCGGAAAGTTCATCGGCATCTTTGATTTCACGGTGGAACCACCGACGAACGGTATGCGGTCCGGAACCGTAAAGGTGATCTCGTCCATGCCCCAATCCAGCGCCAATTCTTCATTGACGGTGTTGGACGCAAATTCCAGATTGATTTTCGTATCGGTTTTGCTGCCGTCCTTGCCGATGGAACGGACGAAGCACCCGCCGCCGAGGGAAAAGCTCTTCACAGACAGCGGCGAGAAAACGCCGTCCTTACTGGTTTCGATCTTTTTGTCATTCTGCCAAAGCTCATATTCGGAGACCAGGCTCGGATCCAGCGCAGTACAGCGGAGGTAGAAATTCCCCTTGGTCAGGTCGCCGATGTAATTGCCGTCGTTTTTCAGATTCAGCGTCTTCGTCGTGATCAGAAGATCTTTTGGATGGCTGAGATCTTTTTTGACGGAATAGAGCGCAGATGCGAGCCTATGGGGGTCGGAGGGCAGCATGATCTCGCTGTACCGCGCTCTGCCGGCAGTGGAGCCGTTCCATGTCCGCTCCCCTTTTTTGACCGTGAGCGTCGTGTCTGTAACGGAGGGCTTCGACAGCAGTGCATAGCCGTAGGAATCGGTGGTGAGCTTCACCGTATTTCCAGCCTGATCCACATAGGTAACCGCGGCGCGGGACTCTCCCTTCCCCCACTCATTCACCACCCGGACGGCCATATCATCCGATGCGATGTTTTGAATAGAATTGAAATGAATCACAGCATCGTAGAGAGGTTCATTTCCATCTTGAATCAATATCTTATTCCACTGATCCTCTGTCCCGGAATAATAAACATCTGTCAAGGAATAACAATCAGAAAAAGCAGTTGTTCCTATCCAAGCAACGCTATCCGAAATCGTCACACTGGTTAGGTTACTGCAAAACCTGAATGCTGATTGACCAATTCTAGTTACGCTATTTGGAATTGTTACACTGGACAAACTGTAACAGTCAAAGAATGCTCTGTAATCAATTTCGGTGACGCTGTTAGGAATCGTAACACTGATCAATTTGCTACAGTTGCAGAATGCGGCAGGCGAAATTATGGTAACACCATATTCAATCGTCACGTACAGAATATTATTGCTATTATCATAAAATGGCGAAATTGGTCCAAAAAGATCATGAGAACTTTCCATCTCGCCGGTTCCGCTGATGGTCAGCAGACCATCACTGTCTAAAGTCCATGTCACATTGTCACCATTTTTTCCGCAGGTTCCGCTGTCGACAATCGTGGCAGCAAAGCTGCTGACCGGCAGAAACGTCAGAATCATCAGCAGCGCCAGAAGCATGGAAAGAAACCGTTTTTTCATGGAGCACCTCCGTGTGAGATCAGAATTCCATATGTAAACTATTATATTTTGGAGCTGTAATTCTGTCAAGGAATAAACGGCTCTATTTCTTACAGGAAAACGGCAAAAAACAACCTCCCCGGTGGTTCGGAGAGGTTGTTGGAGTATGATGCGGTGATCAGCCGATGGTCATGGTCGCGGCGTCGCTGATGACGGAATCGCCATGGGCATCCGTCACCAAGCAGCGAACCATTCTGCCATCCTTGGCAGCGGTCAGCTTCGTGGAATATCTGGCAGCCTTCACGGAGCTGTCGATCCAGGTGGTTCCGTCGTCGCTGATCTGCCACTGGTAAGTGAGGTCAATGCCCTTGGCGGCGACCTTGAAGGACACGATGGTGTTTTCCTTCGCGGTCACATCCTCCGGCTGGAGGGTGATCACGATACCACTGCTGGTCATAACAGCGGTATCGCTGATGACCGAGCCGCCGTACTGATCGGTGACAACGCAGCGGACCAGACGGCCGTCTCTCTCAGCGGTGAGCTTCGTGGTGTAGATCGCGGACTTCACCACACTGTCGCTCCAGGTCTTGCCGCCGTCATCACTGAACTGCCACTGGTACTTGAGGCCGTCGCCTGCAGCCTCGACCCGGAAGGCGACCGTATTGCCCACGGGAGCCGAGACGTCCACCGGCTGGGTGGTGATGGAGAGGCTCTTCTGGATGCGCATGGCAGCGCTGTCGCTGGCAACACTGGTGCCGTTCTGATCGGTCACGATGCAGCGCACCAGGCGGCCATCGCGGGCAGCGGTGAGCGTAGTGTTGTAGACGTCGGACTTCACAGAGCTGTTGACCCAGGTCTCGCCGTTGTCATCGCTGTACTGCCACTGGTAACGGAGATCCTCGCCCTGGGCAGAGATCGAGAAGGTGGCCTTGCTGTTCACAGCGCCCATATAATCCTTGGGCTGAGTCCGAATGATCCAAACGCTCAGCGTTGCGCTCTCGGAGGTCACGGAGCCCAGAGCGTTGGACACCACGCAGCGATACTGCTGGCCGTTTCGGGCAGCAGT
>ONIN01000012.1 GCA_900317905.1 uncultured Eubacteriales bacterium
AGGATCGGGATGCTGACGGCCTCGTATACCTGCCACACCATTCTGAGCGCCAGCGGGAAGACCGCCGGGCCGCTGAGGCCGCCGGTGATGTTCTTCAAAACCGGTTTTCGGGTATTCAGATCGATCCGCATGGCGAGGACGGTGTTAATCAGACTCAGACCGTCCGCCCCAGCCTCCTCGCAGGCTTTGGCGATGGAGACAATGTCCGTCACGTTGGGGGTGAGCTTCACGATCAGCGGTTTTCTGGTGGCAGCCTTCACCGCCGCGGTGACCTCCGAGGCCGATTCACAGCTGGCGCCGAAGCCCATGCCGCCGCCGTGGACGTTGGGGCAGGAGATGTTCAGCTCCAGCCAGCCCACCTGGTCGCAGGCGTCGAATTTCTTTGCCACCTGCACATATTCCTCCACGGAAAAGCCGCAGACGTTGGCGAGAATGGGTTTGTGAAAGACCACTGCCATTTTGGGCAGTTCCTCAGAGACCACGTGGTCGATGCCGGGGTTCTGGAGCCCGACAGAGTTCAGCATGCCGCTGTTGCCCTCGGCGATCCGGGGCGCCGGGTTGCCGAAGCGCGGCTCCAAAGTGGTGCCCTTGCAGGAAAAGCTGCCGAGGCAGTTGATGTCGTAGAATTTCGCAAACTCCAGCCCGTAGCCGAAGGTGCCGCTGGCGGGGATCACGGGGTTGTCCAGCTCGATCCCGCAGAGGGACGTTTTCAAGCTTACCATACGATCGTACCTCCGGGGAAGACCGGCCCGTCGGCGCAGACCCGTTTGGGGCCGTCGGCGGTCTCGATGGTGCAGCCCATGCAGGCGCCGAAGCCGCAGCCCATCCGGGCCTCCAGACTGAACTGGGCGTCCAGCTCCTCGTTGGCGTCCAATGCCGCCAGCATACCCAGCGGCCCGCAGGCGAAGAGCTGGGAGTGGGTCAGCTCCAGCGCGTCCAGCGCGTTGCCTTTTTCGCCCAGAGAACCGTCCTCAGTATAAATATACACCTGCGCGTCCAATTCTGCAAACTGGTTGACATAATATACATCTGCCGCCGTTCGGAAGCACAGCGCTGCGGAGACCACCTTGCCTCGGGCGGTGAGATTTTTCGCCAGACTGTAGAGGGCGCCCACGCCGCTGCCGCCGCCCACCAGCAGGGGGAGCGGGGTCACGTGCCGGGTGTTGAAGCCATTGCCCAGGCCGGTGAGCAGGTTCAGCTCCGTGCCGGCGTCGAGATTGCAGAGGATGTTGGTGCCCGCGCCGGATCTCCGGACACAGAGGGTCAGGACGTTGTCCTCCCAGTCCACGACGGAGAAGGGCCGACGGAGGAATTTCCCCGGCACCTCCACCTGCACGAACTGCCCCGGCGTGGTGATGGCCGAGCAGTCGCCTTGGAGCTTCAGCTCCTGCACCGAAGCCGTCAGGGCACTGTTTTGGATGATGGTAAAAGTAGATTGGTTCATGATCGTTCTCACATATCGATCGTCGAGATGGAAATGGTGATCTCCTCCAGCACGTCCAGCAGGACGCGGACGGTGTCGAGGGCGGTGAAGATGGTGACGTTGTTTTCCACGGCGCAGCGGCGGATCTCGTATCCGTCGGAGTGGCTGGACATGCTGCTGATGTCGTGGGTGTTGATGACGTAGCTGACGTAGCCTTTGCGGATGGACTGGAGAATCTCGTCGCTGCCCTCGGAGAGCTTTTTCTTGACGCGGGTGCGGATGCCGTGCTCCTTGAGGAAGCGGGCGGTGCCGCCGGTGGCCTCGATGTTGAAGCCCAGGTCGTAGAACCGGCGGATCAGCGGCAGGGCCTCATCCTTGTCGGCATCGGCGATGGTGACGAAGACGGTGCCGGCGTTGGTGACGTTCATGCCGCTGGCCTGAAGGGCCTTGTAGAGGGCGCGGTTCAATGCGCGGTCATAGCCGATGGCCTCGCCGGTGGACTTCATCTCGGGGGAGAGGTAGGCGTCGAGACCGGCGATCTTCGAAAAGCTGAAGGCGGGCGCCTTGACGTAGTATCTGGGCTTGTCCTCCGGGCAGAGAACACGGATGCCCTGCTCCGGCAGCTTCTTGCCCAGCATGGCGAGGGTGCCGATGTCCGCCAGGGACCAGCCGGTGGATTTGGAGATGAAGGGCACCGTCCGGCTGGAGCGGGGGTTCACCTCGATGATGTAGACGTTGTCGCTGCGATCCACGATGAACTGGATGTTGTAAAGACCCACGATGCCGATGCCGAGACCAAGACGCCGCGTATAGTCGAGAATGGTTTCTTTGACCTTATCGCTGAGACTGACAGCGGGATAGACGCTGATGCTGTCGCCGGAGTGGACGCCGGTGCGCTCCACGTGCTCCATGATGCCGGGGACAAAGACGTTCTCCCCGTCGCAGACCGCGTCCACCTCGACCTCCCGGCCGATGATGTACTTGTCCACCAGCACGGGCTGCTTCTCGTCGATGCGCACGGCGTTCAGGAGATAGTGCCGGAGGCTGGCTTCCTCGGCCACGATCTGCATGGCGCGGCCGCCGAGGACGTAGCTGGGGCGCACCAGCACCGGATATCCGATCCGGGCGGCGGCCTCCACGCCGGCCTCGATGTTGGTGACGGCCTCTCCGGGGGGCTGGGGGATGTCCAGCTCCAGCAGCAGCTTTTCGAAGCAGTCGCGGTTCTCGGCCCGCTCGATGGCGTCGGCGTCGGTGCCGATGAGCCGCACGCCCCGCTCCATCAGCGGCTCCACCAGATTGATGGCGGTCTGGCCGCCCAGGGTGGCGATGACGCCCTTGGGCTGCTCCAGATCGATGATGTTCATCACGTCCTCCACGGTCAGCGGCTCGAAATAGAGCTTGTCCGAGCAGGTGTAGTCGGTGGAGACGGTCTCGGGGTTGTTGTTGATGATGATGGCCTCATAGCCCGCCTCGCGGATGGTCTTCACCGCGTGGACGGTGGAGTAGTCGAACTCCACGCCCTGTCCGATGCGGATGGGGCCGGCGCCGAGGACGAGGATCTTCTCGCGATCTGAAACCACGGACTCGTTTTCGTCCTCGTAGGTGGAGTAGAAGTAGGGGATGTAGCTCTCAAACTCGCTGGCGCAGGTGTCGATCATCTTGTAGACCGGGGTGATGCCCAGCGCCCGGCGCTTATCGCTGACCTCTTTTTCCGTGCATTTCCAGAGATGGGCCAGATGCTTGTCGGAGAAGCCCATGCGCTTTGCTTTCTTGAAGCCGTCGGGCTCGAAGGGGGTGTCCTTGATGGCCCGCTCCAGCTCCACGATGTTGTGGATCTTGTCGAGGAACAGCATGTCGATGCCGGTGATGTTGCAGATGCGGTTGTAGTCCACCCCCAGCCACATGAGCTGGGCAATGGCGAAGATCCGGTCATCGGTGCCGATCTTGATGTACTCCATCAGCTCCTCGATGGGCATGTGGTGGAACTTGGGCATATAGACGTGGCTGACGCCGATCTCCAGGGAGCGGATGGCCTTCAGGAGACTTTCCTCGATGGTGCGGCCCACGCTCATGACCTCGCCGGTGGCCTTCATCTGGGTGCCCAGCTTGTTGGAGGCGCCGGCGAACTTGTCGAAGGGGAACCGGGGCATCTTCGTCACCACATAGTCCAGCGTCGGCTCGAAGCTGGCGGGCGTGTTGGCGATCTGGATCTCGTCCAGGGTCATGCCCACGGCGATCTTGGCGGAGACTCTGGCGATGGGGTAGCCGCTGGCCTTGGAGGCAAGTGCGGAAGAGCGGCTGACGCGGGGGTTGACCTCGATCAGATAATACTGGAAGCTCTCGGGGTCCAGGGCGAACTGCACGTTGCAGCCGCCCTCCACCTCCAGCGCCCGGATCAGCCGGAGAGCCGAGTCACGGAGCATGTGGTATTCCCGGTTGGTGAGGGTCTGGCTGGGGGCCACCACGATGCTGTCGCCGGTGTGGATGCCCACGGGGTCGATGTTTTCCATGTTGCAGACGGTGATGGCGGTGTCGTTTCGGTCCCGCATCACTTCGTATTCGATCTCTTTGTAGCCCTTGATGCTCTTCTCCACCAGCACCTGATGGACGGGGGAGAGAGCCAGGGCGTTTTTGGCGAGAGCGATCAGCTCTTTTTCGTCGTCCGCGAAGCCGCCGCCGGTGCCGCCCAGGGTGAAGGCAGGGCGCAGCACCACGGGGAAGCCGATCTCTCTGGCGGCGCGGCGGCACTCGTCCAGACTGGTGGCGATCTGGCTGGGGAGCACGGGCTCGCCCAGAGCCTCGCAGAGCTCCTTGAACTTCTCTCTGTCCTCGGCGCAGGCGATGCTCTCCGGCCGGGTGCCGAGGACTTCCACCTGACACTCGTGGAGCACGCCCTGCTCATACAGCGCCATGACCAGATTCAGACCGGTCTGGCCGCCGATGCCGGGGACGATGGCGTCGGGCCGCTCATAGCGGATGATGCGGGCCACATATTCGGGGGTCAGCGGCTCCATGTAGACCTTGTCCGCGATGGCGGTGTCGGTCATGATGGTGGCGGGGTTGGAGTTGGCGAGGACCACCTCGTAGCCCTCTTCTCTAAGTGCCAGACAGGCCTGAGTGCCTGCGTAGTCGAACTCCGCGGCCTGGCCGATGACGATGGGGCCGGAGCCGATGACGAGGATCTTGTGAATGTCGGTGCGCTTCGGCATGGCTCAGACCTCCTTTCTTTCTTCAGCGGAGAACAGGGAGACCTGGGCTCCGGCGGGATTTTTGCTCTGCTCCAGCAGCTGGATGAACTGGTCGAAGAGATAGCCGCTGTCCTGAGGGCCGGGCGCGCTCTCCGGGTGATACTGGACGGAGAAGACCATGTCCTCCTCGCAGGCCACGCCCTCGATGGTGTTGTCCAGCAGATTGATGTGGGTGGCCTCCAGCTTCGTGCCCGCGAGACTCTCGCTGCGGACGGCGTAGCTGTGGTTCTGGCTGGTAATCTCGATCTTCCCGGTCTTGAGATTCCGCACCGGGTGGTTGCCGCCGCGGTGGCCGAATTTCAGCTTATAGGTCTCGGCACCGTAGGCCAGGGAGATGATCTGGTGGCCGAGGCAGATCCCGAAGATCGGCACCCTGCCCCGCATGGCCTTCACGATCTGGGCCACCTCCGGCACATCCTGGGGATCGCCGGGGCCGTTGGAGAGAAACACCCCGTCCGGCTGCATGAATTCGATCTCCTCCGGGGTGGTGTTGTAAGGGACGATGGTCACGTTGCAGCCTCTCTGGTTCAGGCTGCGGACAATGTTCAGCTTCATGCCGCAGTCCACCGCCACCACGGTGAATTTGTGGTTGGAGGTGCGGGAGTACCAGCGCTTTTTGCAGCTGACGCGGCTCACCTGATCTCGGGGGAGCTCGGTGGCTTTGAGAAGCTCCATAGCCTCCGCGTCAGGGGTCTCGGCGGAAGTGATCATGCACTTCATGCTGCCCACGTCCCGGATCTCCCGGGTGATCTTTCGGGTGTCCACCCCCGCGATGCCGGGGATGTCGTGCTCCTGCATCAGCTCCGAGAGGGTCTTGGTGTAGCGGAAGTTGGAGGGGTTGTCGTTGTATTCCCGCACGATCAGCGCGCTGATGGTGGGGGTCTTGGTCTCATAGTCCTCGTCGGTGACGCCGTAGTTGCCGATGATGGGGTAGGTCATCACCACGCCCTGGCCGGTGTAGCTGGGGTCGGAGACGATCTCCTGATAGCCCACCATGGAGGTGTTGAACACGATCTCGCAGACGCACCCGGCCTCGGCGCCGAAGCCCGTCCCGTAATACACGCTGCCGTTTTCCAGCACCAGCTTGCGATTTAGTCCTTCCATACGATCTCTCCTCCGCAGATGGTCATTTTTACTCTGCCGGTGACGGTTTTCCCGGCGAAGGGGGTGGCGCGGCCCATGGAGGCGAACTGCTCCGGGTCGATGGTCCACTCCTCATTGGGGTCAAAGACGCAGAGATCCGCCCTTGCCCATTCATAAATGCCGCAGGGCAGCCCGAAGCGCTTCGCCGGGGAAAGGGTCATGCGGTCGACCAGCGTTTCCATGGGCACCTTCCCGGTCTTCACCAGTCCGGTGTACAGCACCGGGAGTGCGGTCTCCAGCCCCACCACGCCCATGAGGGAACCGGCGAGGCCCTTGGATTTCTCTTCTTTCGTGTGGGGGGCGTGGTCGGTGGCGATCATGTCCACCGTGCCGTCCAGGAGCCCTTCGATCAGCGCGTCCCGGTCGGCAGCTTCCCGGATGGGCGGGTTCATCTTGAATCTGCCGTCCTCCTGCAGATCGTCCTCGGTCAGCAGCAGGTAGTGGGGCGCGGTCTCACAGCTCACGTTGGCGCCTTCGGCCTTGGCCTTCCGAATGATCTCCACACTCTCTTTCGTGGAGACGTGGCAGACGTGGTACTTGCAGCCGGTCTCCTGGGCCAGGCGTACGTCCCGCTCCACCTGCTTCCATTCGGATTCGGAGCAGATGCCCTTGTGGCCGTGCTCCTTTGCGTATTTGCCGTCGTGGATATAGCCGCCGCGGAGCAGAGTCTCGTCTTCACAATGGGCCACGATGGTCTTGCCCATGGCCATGGCCCGCTTCATGGCGTGGCGCATCATCACTTCCGACTGCACGCCCTTGCCGTCGTCGGAGAAGGCGAAGCATCTGGGCCCCATGGACTCCAGATCTGCCAGCCGCTCGCCCTTTTCGCCCACGGTGATGGCGGCGTAGGGCAGCACCCGGATCACGGCGTCCTCCCGGATCCGCTCCAGCTCCTGGTTCAGGTGCTCCAGACTGTCCGGCACGGGGTTTAAGTTCGGCATGGGGCAGACGGTGGTGTAGCCGCCCTTTGCCGCCGCCATGGTGCCGGTTTTCATGGTTTCTTTAAAAGAAAAACCCGGGTCTCTCAAATGAACGTGGACGTCAATGAGACCGGGCAGCAGCAGACAATTATGAAATTCAAAAACAGGTACCCCCTGCACCGCGGAATTGGGAGGGAGAATACGAAACACAGCGCCGTCGCGAATCAGCACGTCGGCGGGGACAAAAGCGCCCTCTTGGTAGACGCTGCAGCCTTTCAGATGCATCTCCAAACCTCGCACGACCTTTCCATCACAGTTTTATCTTTGACATTTTAGCAAAGAAAACCCGGCGCTGTCAATGCTGATTGGCATTTTTGGGGCTTTCGCCAACGATTTGGAAAAAAACCCCCATTTCGCGGCAATTTTCCACAAGAGCGGCCGGTTCTCCCGTTTTCGGAGTCTGAAACAAACTGCACAAGATTGCAGGTGCAGAATTGTGCAGGATTTTATCCCCCCACCCGGGCTTGCGCGGAGCGGGGCCGATGATATATAATGTAAAAACCAATTTCATGCCCGGATCCCCCGGGCCGCCATGGAACGGAAATGAATCTATGAATAAAATGGAAAAGGCGCTGCACGAGCTCAGCGAAATGGACGATCTCGCAGCGCAGCAGTCTCCCATCCACCATCTGCACCCGCTGGCAAAGCTGCTGGCTACGGTGGCGTACATCGTGACGGTGGTCTCCTTCGACAAATATAACCTCACGGGGCTCATCATCTTCGTGCTCTTCCCGATTTTGCTGTTTCAGCTCAGCGGCATCCCGGTGCGCACCTGCTTTTATAAGCTTCGGATCGTGCTGCCGCTGGTGATGGCGGTGGGGCTGTTCAATCCCTTCTTCGACCGGGCGCCGTTGTTCCTGCTCGGGAACGTGGCGGTCTCCGGCGGCGTGGTCTCCATGATCACCCTGATGCTGAAGGGCGTGTTCTGCCTCATGGCGGCCTTCCTCCTGATGGCCACTACGGGCATCGACAAGCTCTGCGCCGCTCTACGAATGCTGCACATCCCCTCCATGATCGTGACCCTGATGCTGCTGACCTACCGCTACGTGGGCGTCATGACCGAGGAACTGGCCGTGATGACCGACGCCTATCATCTGCGGGCGCCGGGACAGAAGGGCATCCAGTTTTCCGCCTGGGGCTCCTTTCTGGGCCAGCTGCTGCTGCGGAGCATGGACAGAGCCGAGGAGCTCTATTCCAGCATGCAGCTGCGGGGCTACCACGGGCATTTCCACTATGTGAAAATCAACCGCATCCGCCCGGCGGACGTGCTGTATGTGGTGGTCTGCGTGGCGCTGTTCGTGCTGCTGCGGATCGTCCCGGTGACCCAGCTCATGGGCAATCAGTTTGTGGGGTGAAGAACGATGATCGAATTCAAGAATGTCTCTTTTGCATATGAAAAGAACGCTCCGGTTTTGAAAGACCTCTCCTTCCATGTGAAGAAGGGGGAGACCGTGGGCCTCATCGGGGCAAACGGCGCGGGCAAATCCACGGTGATGAAGCTGCTGCTGGGGCTCCTCTCCGGCGAGGGCGACGTGCTGGTGGACGGCGTCCGGGTGGAGAAAAACACCCTGGGCGAGATCCGCAAAAAGCTGGGCTTCGTGCTGCAGAACTCCGACAACCAGATGTTCATGCCCACGGTCTACGAGGACATGATCTTCGGGCCCCTGAACTACATGCTCTCCAGAGAAGAGGCCGAGGCCAGAGCGGACGCGGCATTGGAGCAGCTGGGGATCACGGACTTAAAGCACCGCCACAACCACAAGCTCTCCGGCGGCGAAAAGCGCATGGCGGCCATCGCCACCATCCTCGCCATGGAGCCGGAGGCCATCCTGATGGACGAGCCCACGGCGGCGCTGGACCCTTACAATCGCCGGGTGGTCATCAACACCATCAACAGCCTGCCCCAGACGAAGGTCATCACCTCCCACGATCTGGACATGATCCTGGACACCTGCGAGCGCGTGATCCTCCTGGATCGCGGCGAGATCGTGGCCGACGGCCCGGTGAAGGACATCCTCACCGACAAGGAGCTTTTGGAAGCCCACCGGATGGAGCTGCCCTTCTGCTTCGCCGGGAGAGCATAAATTTCCCCATGGCCTTCTTCTGGAACATGTTCGCCGCCGCGCCCTTCTGCCGGTGGATCTTCCCCAAGCTGTTCCCCGAAAAATAAGGTTGCATTCTTGCGCGTGATGTGTTATGATACGTCACGCGCATTTTTGCGCCCACAAGTGAAAAAGGTGTCTCTTGCCAACCACCTGAAAAAAACAAGGAGTCTTATCCCATGAAAAAACTGATTTCCGAATTCCGCAGTATGCTGCAGACCGTTCCGCCGCTGCTGGTTTCCCTGATGATCCTCTCCGTTGTGGGGATGAATCTTCTGGCGAACAAGAGCATCAACACCGGCGTGGACTGGCTGGCCCTGGACTGCGGGATTTTGTTTTCCTGGCTGACCTTCCTGACCATGGACGTGCTGACCCAGAACTACGGCCCCCGCGCCGCCACCATGCTGAGCTTTGTGGCCCTGGGCATGAACCTTCTGATGGCGCTGATCTTCTTCCTGGCCAGCCGCATTTCCGGCGTCTGGGGCGAGAGCTTCGTGGAGGGCAGCGAGGCCGTCATCAACACCGCCCTGGATCACACCTTCGGCGGCACCTGGTTCATCATCCTGGGAAGCTCCATCGCCTTCATCGCCTCGGCGATCCTGAACAACTTCCTCAACGCCTGGATCGGCAAGCTGCTGCAGAAAAATTCCGGCTTCGGCGTCTTTGCCGCCAGAGCCTACGTCTCCACCTTCGTCGCCCAGTTCGCGGACAACCTGATCTTCGCCCTTCTGGTGAGCAAGCTGTTCTTCGGCTGGACGCTGCTGCAGTGCTTCACCTGCGCCCTCACCGGCGCCTGCATGGAGCTGCTGTTTGAGGTGGTCTTCTCCCCGGCGGGCTACCGGATCTCCAGAAGACTCCGGCTCCAGCCCCA
Source organism: uncultured Eubacteriales bacterium (assembly GCA_900317905.1). Classification (GTDB taxonomy): domain Bacteria; phylum Bacillota; class Clostridia; order Oscillospirales; family Oscillospiraceae; genus CAG-103. Next base: position 9,768 of record ONIN01000012.1, read on the forward strand.
GGCAGCCTGATATGAACGTACTCATCACCGGGGCCGCCGGCGGCATCGGCAGAGCCATAGCGGAGAAGTTTCTCGAAGCGGGCCACACCGTCTATGGCGTGGATCTGAAGGAGAGCGCCGTCGACCATCCGAATTATCACCATCTGGTCTGGGACATCCGCGATCCGGAAACCCCGGCGCTGCCCCAGCCGGAGATCCTTATCAACAACGCCGGCACCATCGAGGAGCAGGACGCCATCGACGTGAACCTGACAGCGACCATCCGCTTCACCGAGCAGTTTATCCGGAGCGAGCGTCTGCATTCGGTGCTGTTCATCGCCTCGGCCTCCGCCCGCAACGGCGCGGAGTTTCCCTGGTATGTGGCCAGCAAGGCGGGGCTGGTGGGGTACATGAAAAACCTCACGTTAAAGCTTGCCAAACGGGGCGCCACCTGCAACAGCATCTCTCCCGGCGGCGTCATCACCCCCATGAACAGGCACATTTTAGAGAGCCCTGCCCTCTACGAAGCCGTGAAGGCCGAGACCCTTCTGGGCAAATGGGCGGAGCCGGAGGAGATCGCGGATCTGGCCTTCTTCCTCACGGTCACCAACCGCTCCATCACCGGCGAGGACATCCTCATCGACAACGGCGAAATGCTGAAGTCCAACTTCATCTGGTGACATGAACATTGAAACCGTCGAATTGAAAAGAGAGGATCTGCCCCGGCTGACCTTCTGGGTGAGGCGGGGTTACGGCGCGGTCACCAGCCACGATCTGCCGCGGGAAAACCCGGAGCTGTGGTTTGATTCTGTATCCAACCGCAACGACCGGCTGGACTGCATGGTGTATCTCTATTACACCCAGGTGGGGCTGGCAGGCCTCACGGAGATCGAGCGAGAGACCGGCACCGCGCGGCTCTATCTGCTCTTGGGGGAGACCGGCTACAACAGCCTCCGCACCGGCACCTACGCCGCCCTGCAGATGCTGGATCGGGCCTTCGGCGATCTGGGCCTGCAGTCTGTGGAGACCACCGTCACCACCGAGGATCCGGATCTGCAGAGCATGTTCCCCAGGCTGGGCTTCCGGGAGACCGACACCGGCCTCATTATCACCAAAGCGGAATTTCAAAAACACAGATTTATATTTTAAGAGAACCGGATGCTTCCGGTTTTCTTTTTTGGCTTATGAGTTTACCATAATATAATTATGTAGATATATCAGCAACAGAAAAAACACGCCGCAGCTTTTCACCGCAGCGTGTGATTCTTATGATGTTTCTCAGCCCTTGACGGTGCCGTCGGGGTTGAAGACGGGGAGCTTCTCCAGGAAGATGATGTCGTCTCTCTCGGCGGCCTTGCCCTCGGCCAGAACGCACATCTTGCCGACGACCTCGCACTCCGCCTTGGCGCAGAGCTCTTCCATGGCGTGGAGGCTCTCACCGGTGGAGATCACGTCGTCCACGATGATGACGCGCTTGCCCTTGAGCATCTTCGCGTCCTCCATATCCAGCACCAGGGTCTGCATGCCCATGGTGGTGATGCTCTGGACGTTCACGCTGAAAATACCCTGCATATAGGCCTTTGCCTGCTTGCGGGCGAGGAAGTACTTCTCCGCGCCGCTCTGCCGTGCCATTTCGTACAGCAGGGGAATGGCCTTCGCTTCGGGTGCGATGATGTAGTCATATTCGGGTGCCAGCTTCAGGAGCTCCGCCGCGCAGTGCACAGTCAGCTCCACATCGCCGAACATGACGAACGCGCCGATGTACAGGTCGTCGTTGACCTTGCACAGAGGCAGCTCGCGTTTCAATCCGGCGATATCTATTTCATAGGTCATGGGGTTGATTCCTCCTTATAAACATTGATGACCAGCGTCTATTATACATGAATCCGCTGAAAATGCAAGAGGAACCGGAAAGTTTACATAATTTTAACCTTCGATGGCCTCCAGCGCCTGCTGCAGATCCGCGATCAGATCCTCCTTGTTCTCCAGACCGCAGGAGATCCGCACCAGACCGGCCGGCACACCGGCGGCGATCAGCTGCTCGTCGGTCATCTGCCGATGGGTGGAGGTGGCGGGATTCAGGCAGCAGGTGCGGGCGTCGGCCACGTGGGTCTCGATGGCCGCCAGCTTCAGCTGCTTCATGAAGGCCTCGGCAGCTTTTCTGCCGCCCTTGAGCTCAAAGCTCACCACGCCGCAGGAGCCGTGGGGCAGATACTTCTGGGCTCTCTGGTAATAGGGATCGTCCGGCAGACCGCAGTAGCTGACCTTGGCCACCTTCGGGTGGTCGTGGAGGAACTCCGCCACGGCCTGCCCGTTTTCGCAGTGGCGGGCCATGCGGACGTGGAGGCTCTCCAGACCGAGATTCAGATAAAAGGCGTTCTGGGCGCTCTGGGTGCTGCCCAGATCCCGCATGAGCTGGCTGGTGCACTTGGTGATGAAAGCGCCCTCCTTGCCGAACTTCTCAGCGTAAACGATGCCGTGGTAGCTCTCGTCGGGGGTGCAGAGACCGGGGAACTTCTCCTTGTGCGCCATCCAGTCGAACTTGCCGCTGTCCACGATGGCGCCGCCGACGGTGACGCCGTGGCCGTCGATGTACTTGGTGGTGGAGTGGGTCACGATGTCGGCGCCCCACTGGAAGGGACGGCAGTTCACCGGGGTGGCAAAGGTGTTGTCCACGATCAGCGGCACGCCGTGGGCGTGGGCGCACTTGGCGAAAAGCTCGATGTCCAGAACGGTGAGGGCGGGGTTTGCGATGGTCTCACCGAAGACGGCCTTGGTGTTCTCCTTGAATGCGGCGTTCAGCTCCTCCTCGGTGCAGTCGGGGGAAACGAAGGTGGCCTCCACGCCCATCTTCGCCATGGTGGTGAGGATCAGGTTGAAGGTGCCGCCGTAGATGCTGCTGGAGGAGACGATGTGGTCGCCGCAATTGCAGATATTGAACAGGGCGAAGAAGTTGGCAGCCTGGCCGGAGCTGGTCAGCATGGCCGCGGTGCCGCCCTCCAGCTCGCAGATCTTCTTTGCCACCATGTCGCAGGTGGGGTTCTGGAGCCGACTGTAAAAATAGCCGCTGGCCTCCAGATCGAAGAGCTTGCCCATGTCCTCACTGGTGCTGTATTTGAAGGTAGTGGACTGGATAATGGGCATCTGCCGGGGCTCGCCGTTGCCGGGGGTGTAGCCGCCCTGGACGCAGATGGTGTCAAGATGGTTTTTGCTCATTTGAATCGCTCCTAATCAAAAAAATCCTTTGTATTATATTACCAAATGCACAGCCCGTCAACCGTCTGCATTTTGGCTGGACAGGGTGGCCGGGCTGTGATAGAATACCATACACATTTCGAAAAACGAACGGAGCATTCTCCCATGAAGCAGCATAAATTCTTCGGCGACAAGCCCTTCTACCGCCGGGTTTTCGCCGTGATGATCCCGGTTTTGATCCAGCAGGTGATCACGAACTTCGTGAGCCTTCTGGATAACCTGATGGTGGGTCAGATCGGCACCGAGCCCATGAGCGGCGTCGCCATCGTGAACCAGCTGTTCTTCGTCTTTGCCCTGAGCATCTTCGGCGGCATGGCCGGGCCGGGCATCTTCACCGCCCAGTACTACGGCAGTGAGGACGACGAGGGCGTGGCCCACACCTTCCGCGTCAAGTGGTGGGTGGGCATCGCCGCGGTGGCGATCTTCACGCTGATCTTTCTTCTGAAGGGCACGCCGCTGATCCAGCTCTTCCTCCACGAGGGCGAGGCGGGGTTGGACTTAAACGCCACCCTCCATTACGGCCAGCAGTATCTCCATGTGATCCTGCTGCAGATGCTGCCCTTCGTGGTGGTGCAGGTCTACGCCAGCACCCTCCGCGAGACCGGCGAGACCGTGGTGCCCATGACAGCGGGCCTCATCGCCGTGGGCGTGAATCTGGTGTTCAACTACATCCTGATCTTCGGCAAGCTGGGCGCGCCGGTGCTGGGCGTGCAGGGCGCCGCCATCGCAACCGTTTTGGCCCGCGTCACCGAGTGCGCCATCGTGGTCATCTGGACCCATCGGCATAAAGAAAAATGCCGCTTCATCGTGGGTGTCTACCGCTCCCTCCGGGTCCCGGCGGACTTGGTGGGCCGGATCGTGAAGATGGGCTTCCCGCTGCTGGTCAACGAGCTTTTGTGGTCCATGGGCATGACCATGCTGAACCAGTGCTATTCTCTCAGAGGGCTGGAGGTCATCTCCGCGCTGAACATCTCCTCCACCATTTCGAACCTGTTCTTCTGCGCCTTTTTCTCCATGGGCACCACGGTGTCCATCATGATCGGCCAGCTTCTGGGCGCGGGCAAGACGGAGCAGGCCGTCCGGGAGGATCGCTGGCTCATCACCTTCTCGGTGCTGCTGTGCACCGGTGTGGGTGTGGTCATGGCGGTGATCGCGCCGTTGGTGCCGGAGCTTTATAACACCTCCGCACCGGTGAAGCATCTGGCGTCGGAGTTCCTTCTGGTCTGCGCGGCCATGATGCCCTTCAACGCCTTCACCAACGCCTGCTATTTCACCCTCCGCTCCGGCGGCAAGACCCTCATCACCTTCCTGTTTGACAGCGCCTTCGTCTGGGGCGTCTGCGTGCCCACGGCCTTCGTCCTCTCCCGCTATACCGCCATGCCGATCCTGACCATGTACATCCTGGTGCAGTGTCTGGAGTTCATCAAATGCGTGGTGGGCTGGCTTCTGGTGCGAAGCCGCCGCTGGGTCAACAATCTGGTAGCTGCATAAAAAATCGCGCTGCGACGAACTGCCGCAGCGCGATTTTTGTGATTTGTTTAATAATAGGATCCGCCGTAGAGGCTGTCCTCCAGTCTGGTGATCAGGTCGATGTTGGCACGCTCAATGTTGGAGAGCATGTCGCTGGTGAAGGCGCTGGCGGGGATGGCGCCGTTGTACCAGGGCTGGGCGTCGAAATAGTCGCGCACCTCCGGCTGGGTGAAGAGCCTGCCGTGGCGGGCGAAGATCTCGTTGCGTGCCAAGGTCAGCTGCTCCCAGGTGAGCCCCTCCAGATCCGCCTCGGTGAGATACCGGCTGCTGCTGTCCATGAGGATGAAGCTGCCGTAGGTGGGAATCGGCGCGGGGGAGAGGAAGTCCACATCCGGCGGCTCCGTGGGCGTCGGCGCGGGCGTTGCGGTGGGCAGCGGCGTGGCCGTGGGCGCCGCAGTCTCAACCGACGCATCCGTGGGAACCGCCGTCGGCACCGCGAGATCGGCTTCGGACTTTTTGCCCAGCCTTCCGCTGAAGGCCAGGAACGTCACGATGATCAGCACCGCCAGAACCGCAATCATGGCGATCATCAGCGGCTTGTTGTTCACCGGCGCTTCGGTGGCGGCCTCCGACTCCTGAAAGCCGACGACCCGTCTGCCGCACTTCGGGCAGACGTTTTCCCCCGTGGGGATCCGCGCGCCGCAGTGGCTGCATTTCATGATTTGGAATCACCTCCGCTGGTGGGATGATGAAATAATAAACATCTCGTTTCCAATAAAGACGCAGTAAATCCATACTGCGTCTCTATTTTATCCGATTTTTTTGCAGAATGCAACCGGCAGAATCGGTCACTTTTTGCCGAAACGGAATTCCGGCTCCTCGCCCCGGATCAGCCGCTTGATGTTGCTGCGGTGAAAGACGATCACCAGCACCATGATATACAGGCAGAGATAAAACGCCGGGCTCAGACCGGGGTGCAGCAGCAGATAGATCCAGGGATAGGCTGCCGCCGCGGTGATGGAGCAGACGGAGACCCGCTTCGCCAGAAAGAAGGTCAGGAAAAACAGCACCAGCAGGATCAGGAAAAACCGCCAGTCCAGCAGCAGCGCGATGCAGGCCGAGACGCTGACGCCCTTGCCGCCGCGGAAGCCAAAATACACCGGCCAGCAGTGCCCGGTCAGGGCAGCGGCGCAGCCCACCGCCACGCCGGTCTCACCCAGAAGCCACCAGCCGATCAGGGCGGAGAGGGCGGTTTTCACCATGTCGAAGCCAAGGGTGATCAGCCCCGCCTGAAGCCCGTGGGTCCGCGCCACGTTGGTGGCCCCCGCGTTGCCGGAGCCCTCCTCCCGGACGTCCACGTGGTATTTCTTTTTGATGTAGATGATGGCCGAGCTGACGGAGCCCAGCAGATAGCCTGCCACTATGACCAGCAGATATTTCCAAAACATCGGAGCAGCCTCCAGAAAAGTTAAAAAATTTGAAGTGATTACAGCATAGCACACTCCCCGGAGGGAAACAACCCCTCCGGGGAACGTTTTAAAGTTTTTTTACAAATTGGAGGTTGTAGGGCGGGGACCTGTGCCCCGCCGCGTCGAATGTACTGCCGGATCAACGGCGGGGCACAGGTCCCCGCCCTACGGTGTTCTTTATTAATACCCCGATAAACTATTATAATTTACAGATATCTCTCCAGAATGCTCTGGGCCTTGTTCAGCTCCCGCTGGAGATCCTCGGCGGCCTCTTTGAAGGAAGCTCTGACGGTCTCTTTCACCGCGCCGCGCATGGAGTCCGCGGCAGAGCGGACCGCATCGGCAGTGTCGCGGGCGGCGGCGAGCTCGCTTCGCATCTCATCCCCGATGGTGTAAAACCCGCGCAGGGGCCCGGCCTTCGGCTGCAGCTTGCCGCTGCGGTGGTTTTCCAGAACGATGTGATACCGCTCGTTTGCCATGGAGACGCTCTCCGCCCAGGAGAGGTAGATCTCCTCCATGGCGTGCCGGCCGATCTCATGCATCTTCGGAATGTCCAGCTCCAGCAGCGCGGCGCCCAGGGCCTCTCCGGTCTCCTTGATCAGGATGCCGGTCCTGCCGTCGGCGACGCCTTCGGCGGCGCAGCTGCCCTTCACCAGCATGCTGCCCAGACCGCAGGCCGCGGCCTCTCTGACCACCAGGCCGTTGGTGTCGAAGGTGGAGGGGAACAACAGCAGATCCGCCCGGCAGTACCAGGCGCGCACCTGCTCCCGATCCTGCACCGCGCCCACAAACCGGCAGCGATCGGTGAGTCCCAGCTCGTCGGCGTAAGCCTCGATCTCGGCCCTGTCCTGCCCGTCGCCCACAAATACCATGCAGAAGTCTTTCCCGGACTCGGCATACCGCTTCAGACCGTTCAGGATCAGCTTCTGCCCCTTGTACCACATCATCCTGCCAAGGAACAGGAACACCGGCGCGTCGGCGGGCAGCTGCCACTGATCATTCAGCGCCTTGACGGCGGTCTCCGGCGCCTGGCCCTTCTCCAGATCCACGCCGTTGGGCATCACCAGATAGTTGCCCTCGTAGCCCAGAGAGCGGAGATTCTCGCCGGCGCCCTCGCTGACCACCCAGACCTCGTCGCAGGCGGAGATGTTCCGCACCAGCACGTCGATGGCGGCCTGCTGCAGCAGCTGGCTGCGGACGGCCTTGGCGATGTCAATGTCGAATTTCGTGTGATAGGTAAAGATCACCGGCACGCCGCTGGCGTCGCGGAGAGAGCGGGCCAGAACGGTGGAGGCCACGGGACAGTGGCTGTGGATCAGGTTGAAGTCCATCCTTCTAAGGGTCTCCACAGTCTCCGGCACCAGCGGATTGCCCGCCCGATAGCCCACCAGCTGGGTGGTGTCGATGCTGGGATAGCGGATGACGGGGAAGGGGTAGTCGTCCTGCACCCCCGGATATTCCGGGGTGGCCACGGCGCAGCTGCCGTGGGAGGCGGTGATGTGCTTTGCGTAATTCACGACCACATTGGCCACACCGTCGATGGTGGGCGGGAAGGAGTCGTTCATCAGGCATACGTTCAGTTTTTCGTTCACGGGGTGTCCTCCAGGGTCATGTAATCCTGCATCAGGATGTGGAAATTCCCGACATGCTTGTTGATGTGCCAGTGGCCGCAGAGCCAGTGCTTGTAGCGGAGCCGGTCCTCGATGGTGTCCAGCCAGTCCTCGGTGCTGCGGTCCACGCCGCTCTGGTCGATGCCGGGGAGCATGGCTTCCACGGGGGTGAATTTTGCGGGACAGGTGTGGGTGAGGACGGTGTCGATCTCCCAGCCGATGGCGTCCAGCGCCTGCTCCACGTCGGCCTTGATCTCATCCGAGGGCTGCTCATCCTCGAACCAGGTCCAGCCCATCCGCTGGCGCCAGCGCTTGTCCACACTGTAGGCGCCGCCGCACACGATGGCCTGCCGCCCCTCCAGATCGAAGATCTCGCCGTCTCGGGCGAAGATCAGGTGGGGATAGTCGTCCTCGATCCAGACTCTTCCCCCGTGCCACTCGGTCTCTTTGTAGGTGGGTACGTGCCAGGGGCGCATGTCGTGGTTGCCGTGGATGCAGAAGATCTGCACCCCGGCCTTGGAGGCGGTCTGCTCCAGAGCCTGCTTGCGGCGGCGGTCCATGGCGTTCTTGTGGTAGTTTAACCCCAGATCGCCGAGGATCACCAGAATGTCGCCGGGGTTGACGTTGTGGCGGAGGATCCCCTCCCGCACCCGCTTCACGTCCCCGTGAATGTCGCCGGTGTACCAGATCATGAAGCCGTGCCTCCTTTCCTGAATCCTCTCTATTTTGCCCTGTTTTCCCGGTTCCGTCAAGTGATATTTTTGGGTTCCATTTTTTGGTAAAACGCTGATTTTTCCCGCGTTGCTTGCATTCTCTTTCCGGATTTGCTAAGATGTGCATGTTTTTTAGTAAGGAGTGTTCTGCATGCAGAATCGGAAAGCGAACTGGATGGACTGGTTCCGAAACCTGCTGCTTCTGGTGGTCATCGGCGCTTATACAGAGCTTGCACTGCACCTGTGCATCTTCCACAGCGTCGGGCTGCATATTGTCTATCCGATCCTGTTCGGCATCGCGGTGGGCGCTGTCATGGCGCTGATCGTGTCCTTTGTGCCGGTGTGGCTGGGTCGGCTGCTGTCCGTGGTGCTCACGGTGGCCTATGTTATGTGGGCGGAGACCCAGTTTATCTACCACGCCATTTTCGGCGACTTTCTCAGCATGAGCATGGTCAGCATGGGCGAGGGCGTTCTGGAGAGCTTCTCCGAGCAGCTGCGCTTTGCCATGCGGCATAATTTCATCGGCATCATCATTCTGGCGCTGCCGGTGGTGCTGCTGGTCGCCATGCTGATCTCCAAGCGGGCATTGAGCTTCCGGATGGGCTGGTCCCACCGGCTGATGACGTTATTGATGATCGTAGTGCTCACCGTCGGCAGCGTGGAGCTGATGATCCTGGCGGAGGGGGAGCCGGTGTCGGCACTGAACCTGCTTCGAAGCCAGAGTGCCTCCACGGACGTGAGCTATCAGCACCTGGGCATGACCGCCACCACGGTGCAGGAGCTCAGGTTCATGTACTTCGGCGGCGAGAGCGGCAGAGCCGTTTTGAGCGGCGAGCTGCAGAAGAGCAGCTACGACCCGAGAGAATACAACGTCCTGAAGAACCTGGACTTCGCCAGACTCTATGACGAGACCGAGGACAAGGAGCTGCGGGATCTGGACGCCTTCTTCTCCGGCCGGGAGCCCACCCAAAAGAACGAATACACCGGAGCGCTGAAGGGCTATAACCTGATCTACATCTGTGCCGAGAGCTATTCCCCCTGGTTCGTGGATCCGGAGCTGACCCCGGCCCTCTACAAGATGACCAACCAGGACGGTTTCGTGTTCAAGAACTTCTACGGCACCTTCCAGTCGGTGACCACCAACGGGGAGTACGCCTTCTGCATGGGCCTGCTGCCGGATCTGACGCGAACGAAAACCAGCTCCAGCTTCAATGTCTCGGCTGCAAACTATCTGCCCTTCTGCCTCGGCAACATTCTGGGAGATCAGGGCTACACCACCCTGGGCTACCACAACTATGTGGGCCACTTCTACAACCGCAACATCACCCATCCAAACATGGGCTATACCTTCAAGACTCCGGACAACGGCCTGAACATGGAGGTGCAGACGCCCTCCTCCGATCTGGACATGATCAAGGCGTCCCTGCCGGACTACATCAACAGCGAGGATCCCTTCCACGTCTACTACATGACCTACAGCGGCCACTATCAGTACAGCTGGGACAACGACATGAGCGCCAAGAACCGCGCCGCCGTGGAGAACCTGCCCTACACCTCCGAGACCGTCAAGGCCTTCGTGGCCTGCAATCTGGAGCTGGAGTACGCCATGGAGTACCTGCTGGACGCCCTGGAAGAGGCGGGGAAGCTGGACAACACCTGCATCGTGCTCACCAACGACCACTATCCCTACGGCCTCACCGAGGCGGAGTACAACGATTTGGCGGGCATCGCCATCGACCCGGTGTTCGAGCGGTACCACAACTCCTTCATCTGCTACGCCCCGGGTCTGGGGGAGACCATCGAGGTGGACAATTACTGCTGCACCCCGGACATCCTCCCCACGGTGCTGAACCTCTTCGGACTCAAGTACGACTCCCGTCTGCTGGCGGGCGTGGATGCCCTGTCGGATTCCGAGCACATCGCCATCCTCTCCGATGAGAGCTTTTTGACTGAGAACGTCCGCTATGACGCCGCCACCGGCACCGTGATCACCTCGGACGGCAGCGAGCTGCCCGCCGAGGACCTCCGGCGGCTGCGGCAGGAGGTCTCTGATCGGTTCACCCTCTCCACCCGGATCCTGAACACGGACTACTACTCCCACGTCTTCGGCTCCGCCGACAGCGGCGAGGGGGAGGATGAGACTGTGCAGTTCGAGGATCTGGACGCCAGAGACGATTACGGCATCTACTATCAGGCCGCGATTACCTACCTCTTTGACAACGGCTACGTCACCCCCGTCCGGGAGGACTATTACGGCGTCAACGACCCGGAGACCATCGCCCGCTTCGTGGACACCCTCTACCGCATGTCCGGCAGCCCCAGCGCCGATCCGAATGCTCTGCCCGAGGGCTATGGGAAGGACAAGGACGGCAAGGTGACGTTCAAACCCGGCGACGAGGGCTATGAGGCGGTCTGCTGGGCCTTCGAAAACGGCATCCTGACCCCGGGAGACGACTTCAACGCCCCCGACGGCCACCTGGGCCACCAGGTCTGCGCCCGGATCCTCTACCGCTACGGGCTGCTCACCGGGCTCACGGAGGCACCTGCCGACGCGGATGTGGAGTTCCTGCGGCAGGCGTTCCCGGGCGCGGGATCGGAGATCCTCAAATCCGTCTGGTGGTGCTTCAACGAAAACATCATCGGCGCTGCCAACACGCCACAGAAGCTCATGGAGCTGGCCAACGAGACCACGCTGACCCGCGGCCACTGTGCCACCTACCTCTTCCGCCTCGCCACTCTGGCAACGGAGGGATCCTGAAAAACCAATCGCGCGCTGCAGAAAATGCAGCGCGCGGTGTTTTTTTATTTGGATTATTTCCAGAACCCTTCGGGGTAGACGCCGTCGTCGGTGAGGGCTTTCAATGCGGCCTTCACGTCGGGGAGATCCTGGGGATAGGTGACGCCGTGCCAGGCGTCGTCGGTGTGGAGCACCCGGATGGTGGCGGTGCCGTCCTCCAGTTGGGCGTTGACGATGGAGGGGACGAAGTATTCGCACTTCAGCGGGTTTTTCGGGAGGTTCTCTTCCAGGAAGGCGCCGAAGCGGGCTTTCAGCTCTCGCAGATACAGCGGCGAGAAGCCCCAGAAGTTCATGCTGACCACGGTGTCGCCGGGGAGATCGACGTAGTGCTCGCCGTCCTCGGTGTAGGCGGCGTCATCCCCGCGCTTTTCGATCTTCAGCCGTTCGGTGACGGTCACCAGCAGGCCGTCCTTCTCGGTGCAGACGCCGCGGGCAACACTTCCAAATTCCGTGACCGTGTTTCTCAGTTTAAAACCGACCATAGCGTACTCGGACTCCGGGCGCTCCTCCTTCAGGAAGTCATAGAGCACCTGAAAGGCCTCCACACCGTAGTAGTCGTCGGCGTTGATGACTGCGAAGGGGCCGTCGATCTCCGGGGCTGCGCAGAGGACCGCGTGGGCGGTGCCCCAGGGCTTGACCCGGCCCTCGGGAACGGTGAAGCCCTCCGGCAGATCCGTCAGCCGCTGGGGGACGAACCGGGCGTCGAAGTGCTCTGTCACGCCTTCGCCCAGGGCCTCGGCAAACTCCTGCTCCAGACCGGGCTTGACGATGAACACCACCTTGCGGAACCCCGCGCGGTAGGCGTCAAAGAGGGAATAGTGCAGAATGAAGTGGCCGGCCTCGTCCACGGGGGTGGTCTGCTTCGGGCCTCCAAAGCGGCTGCCCATGCCGGCGGCCATGATGACCAATGCGGGAGCGTTCATAATAAAACTCCTTTCAAGCGTATGCAGGGCGGGGCACAGCGTCCCCGCCCGATAATTTATTATCTGTGATACAGCTTCTGATTTTCAAAATGCGGCTCGCAGGTGACGTTCACCTTCAGACGCCGGAACACGTTCTCGTCCACGCCGGAGAGGATCACGCTGGTATGGGCCTCGCAGCCGGAGAGCTTTTCCAGCTGCTGCATGGCGATCTCCGCGGTGGGATCGGTGACGGCGCAGATGCTCAGGGCAATCAGCACCTCGTCGGTGTGGAGCCGGGGGTTCCGGTTGCCCAGATGCTCCACCTTCAGATGCTGGATGGGCTCGATGATCTCGGGGGAGATCAAAGTCACCGCGTCGGGGATGTTCCCCAGCGCCTTCAAAGCGTTCAGCAGACAGGCGGAGGAGGCGCCCAGCAGCTCCGTGGTGCGGCCGGTGATGAGTCTGCCGTCGGGCAGCTCGATGGCGGCGGCGGGGCCGTCGGTCTTTTCGGCTCTCTCCAGGGCGGCGGCGATCACCGGGCGCTCGTCGAAGGTGATGTTCAGCCGCTTCATCAAAAGCTCCTGCCGGTGGAGCTCCGCAGGGGTGGCGAAGCCTCTGAGCTGGGCGCAGGCGGTCTCATAGTAGCGGCGGACGATCTCGATCCGGCCGGCGGTGCGGCAGACCTCGTCGTCACAGATGCAGTTGCCGGCCATGTTCACGCCCATGTCCGTGGGGCTTTTGTAGGGGCTCTGGCCGTAGATCCGCTCGAACATGGCGTTCAGCACGGGGAAAATCTCCACGTCGCGGTTGTAGTTCACGGTGGTCTCCCCGTAGGCGTCCATGTGGTAGGGGTCGATCATGTTCACGTCGTCCAGATCCACGGTGGCGGCCTCGTAAGCCACGTTCACCGGGTGATTCAGGGCCAGATTCCAGATGGGGAAGGTCTCAAACTTCGCGTAGCCCGCCCGGACGCCGCGCTTGTGCTCGTGGTAGAGCTGGCTCAGGCAGGTGGCCATCTTGCCGCTGCCGGGGCCGGGGGCCGTGACCACGATGAGGGAGTGACTGGTCTCAATGTAATCGTTCTTGCCGAAGCCCTCGTCGCTGACGATCAGCGGGATGTCGGAGGGATAGTCGGGGATGATGTAGTGGCGATAGACCCGGATGCCCAGCTGCTCCAGCCGCTGCTGGAACTTCACCGCCGCGCTCTGGCCGCGGAAATGGGTCAGCACCACGCTGCCCACATAGAGCCCGCAGCCCCGGAAGGCGTCGATGAGCCGGAGGGTGTCCTCGTCATAGGTGATGCCCAGGTCGCCGCGGCGCTTGTTGCGCTCGATGTCGTCGGCGGAGATTGCCACGATGATCTCGGCGTCCTCCTTCATCTGCATGAGCATCTTCACTTTGCTGTCCGGCTGGAACCCGGGCAGGACTCTGGAGGCGTGGAAGTCGTCAAACAGCTTGCCGCCGAACTCCAGATACAGCTTGCCGCCGAAAAATTCGATCCGCTCCCGGATCTTCTCCGACTGCATCTTCACATATTTGTCATTGTCAAAACCCAACGCACGCATGGTACCGTCCCCCTCAATCAACATGTAGTAAAATCTTTTTTATTCTACACCAAAGCTTGCGGCTGAGCAAGACCGAAATTCCGATTTTTCGTCAAAAAATGCCGATACTTTTGAACAGCCAGATCCACAGGAAGAAGGTGGGGATGCAGAAGGCGGAGGTGCTCATGACGATGTCGCCGGCCAGCTCCGCGTCTCCGGCCTCCATCTGCTGGGCCATGGTGAAGGAGTTCACCGCCGTGGGGGAGGCGAAAATGCCGATCAGCGCCACGAATTCCACCCCCCGGAACCCCAGCAGAATCGCGAGGGTCAGCATGATGGCGGGGGTGATGACGAGCTTCACCGCCGTGAGCACGGTCAGCTCCTTTTTGTACCGCTTCAACCCGTCGAACCGGAAGAAGGCGCCAAGAAGAAACAGCTGCAGCGGCGTGCCGATGCTGCCGAGATTCTGCACCGCGTGGGAGATGAAGTAGGGGAGTTTGATTTTTAAGAGTAAGAACAGGATGCCGAGCAGGGAACCGGCCACGAAGGGGTTGGTGATGATCTGCAGCAGCATGTGGCCCGGCTTCGGCTTCCCGCCGCGAAAGCTCTCCAGGGTGATGACGGCAAGCAGATTGAACAGCGGCACCACCACGGCAATCAGCACCGACACCGGGCCGAGGTTTTCCGGTCCCACCAGCGCCTCCGCGATGGGGAGTCCCATGATCACGAAGTTGCTGCGAAAGATCCCCTGGGCAACTACGCCCTTGCGGTCGGCCATGGGCTCAAATCTGCGCACCGCCAGAATTGCGCAGGTGAACACGAAGAGCACGCCCAGCACCGCAAACACCATCAGCTTCGGCCGGATGGCCTGGCTTAAGTCGGAGCTGTAGATGTTGTGAAACAGCAGACAGGGGATGAACACCCGGAAGGCCACCTTGTTGAACTTCGGCACGTCATCCCTGGAGAGGATATTCAGATACCGTGCCAGATACCCCGCCGCGATGACGAGGAACATGGGCATCACCGCGTTGATAGAGAGCATCAGATTTTCCATGGCTGGCCTCCTTTCCGGCTTCGGGCGCCGTTTTTTCATAACGTGACCATCTTATCACGGAAAAACCCGCCGCGCAACGGTCGATTTCCGTCGGTGAATGTGGCAATATTTAATTTAAATGGCTAAAAACTTAGGGCGTTTTATGTACAAACTAACAAAATTCTATCTTTTCCACTTATGCACATTGACTTTTTTAAAGAAAAGGAGTAAAGTGAACGCACATCAACAAAGGAGTTTTTTCGATGGCTCACAGTCTGTTCGCACGTCGATTCTACTACTATTACTTTTGAGAAAAGGTAATAGTCATTTGTGCTGACATTCTGTTCAATGAAACCTGCCCGCACAGACGACTGTGCGGCATTTTGTTTGCCATGGAAATGACCGATTTGTAAAACTTAGGAGGACAAATCATGAAAAAGATCACCGCACTGGTGCTGGCCGCTCTGATGCTGTTCGCTCTGGCAGCCTGCGGAAACTCCAGCACCCCCGCCGGCAGCGCTGACGCTGTCGACGCTGTCACCCCCGCTGAGGGCGACGTGTTCACCGTTGGTGTCTGCCAGCTGGTGCAGCACCCCGCTCTGGATGCCGCCACCCAGGGCTTCGTTGATGTTCTGGAAGAGACCTTCGGCGAAGGCAACGTCGTTGTCGACGTGCAGAACGCCTCCGGCGACAGCGCCAACTGCGCCACCATCTGCAGCGGCTTCGTCTCTGAGGGCGTCGACCTGATTCTGGCCAACGCCACCCCCGCGCTGCAGGCTGCCGCCGCCGCCACCAACACCATCCCCGTGCTGGGCACCTCCATCACCGAGTACGGCGTGGCTCTGGAGATCGCTGATTTCGACGGCACCGTCGGCACCAACGTCTCCGGCACCTCCGACCTGGCCCCGCTGGATCAGCAGGCCGCCATGGTCACCGAGCTGTTCCCGGACGCCGAGAACGTGGGCATCCTCTACTGCTCCGGCGAGCCCAACAGCGTCTACCAGGCTGATGTCGTCAAGGCCGAGCTGGAGAAGGCCGGTCTGACCGTGAACGTCTACACCTTCGCTGACTCCAACGACGTCTCCTCCGTTGCTGCCCAGGCCTGCGACGAGAACGACGTGCTCTACATCCCCACCGATAACACCGCCGCCAACTGCGCCGAAGCCATCAACAACGTGGCCCAGCCCGCCGGCGTGCCCATCGTTGCCGGTGAGGAAGGCCTCTGCGCCGGCTGCGGCGTTGCGACCCTCTCCATCGACTACTACGAGCTGGGCCGCACCACCGGTGAGATGGCCGTGCAGATCCTCAACGGCGAGTCCGATGTCTCCCAGATGGCCATTGAGTACTATCCCAACCCCGTCAAGAAGTACGACGCTGAGCGCTGCGCCGCTCTGAACGTCACCGTTCCCGACGACTTCACCGCCATCGAGGGATAATCCTTCCAATCCAGGAAAAGCCGCACTGCGGTGCGGCTTTTCCTATGTGGAACCATGACCAAAGCATTGGAGCCTGTTTTGGTCATGGCTCCGCGCATTATCTTAGTAAGAAAGAGGACGAACTGCTATGAATCTATCACTCATGGCCGCCGGGCTGAGCTTACCGAATCTGATCGGACGGCTTCCGGGCGGCGTGGCACAGGGCATCATCTGGGGCATCATGGCGCTGGGTGTGTACATCACCTTCCGGCTGCTGGATGTGGCCGATCTGACGGTGGACGGATCCTTCACCACCGGCGGCGCCGTGACCGTCATGCTGATCCTGGCGGGCAAGCCCGCGTGGCTGGCGCTGCTGATCGCACTGATCGCGGGACTGCTGGCGGGCCTGGTCACCGGCCTGCTGCACACCAAGCTGGGCATCCCGGCGATCCTCTCCGGCATCCTGACCCAGTTTGCGCTGTACTCCATCAACCTGCGCATCATGGGCATGAGCGCCAACAAGCCGGTGAACCCGGACCGCTACAGCCTGCTGCTGACGGCCCGCACCGTGCCCATGGCCATTTTGGTGGGCGCCATTTTTGCCATTGCCATCATCGCGATCCTGTACTGGTACTTCGGCACCGAGCAGGGCTCCGCCATCCGCTCCACCGGCTCCAACCCCAATATGAGCCGGGCCCAGGGCATCAACATCAACAACATGAAGGTGCTGGGTCTGAGCCTCTCCAACGGCCTCGTGGCCCTCTCCGGCGGTCTCATGAGCCAGTATCAGGGCTTCGCGGACATCAACATGGGCCGCGGCGCCATCGTCATCGGTCTCGCCGCCGTCATCATCGGCGAGGTGCTCTGCGATGCCTTCTTCCGCAAGGGCAGCAGCTTCTATACCCGACTGACCTTCGTGGTGCTGGGCGGCATCGCCTACTACATCGTCATGGTCATCATCCTCTGGCTGAAGCTGGACTCCAACGACCTGAAGCTGTTCACCGCCGTGCTGGTCGCCATCTTCCTGGCGGTGCCCTATCTGCAGGCCCAGCGGCGCAGCTCCTACCTGCTGGCGGGCCGCCGCAGCGCAGCCTTTTTGAAGGGAAAGGAGGCTGGGAAGGATGCTTAAACTGCACCAGGTCTCCAAGACCTTCAACCCCGGGACCATCAACGAAAAGAAGGCCCTGAAGAACATCGACCTCCATCTGGAGCCCGGCGATTTCGTCACCGTCATCGGCGGCAACGGCGCCGGCAAGAGCACTATGCTCAACGCGGTGGCCGGCGTCTGGCCCGTGGACAGCGGCGCCATCCTCATCGACGGCGTGAATGTCACCGGCATGCAGGAGCACCAGCGTGCTCAGTTCATCGGCCGCGTGTTCCAGGATCCCATGACCGGCACCGCGCCGAATATGCAGATCATCGAGAATCTGGCTCTGGCCGCCCGCCGCGGCAAGAAGCGCGGTCTCAGCTGGGGCGTCACCAAGGCGGAAAAAGAGGAATACGCCGAGAAGCTGAAGATCCTGGGCTTGGGTCTGGAGGATCGCCTCACTGCCAAGGTAGGCCTGCTCTCCGGCGGCCAGCGTCAGGCGCTGACCCTGCTGATGGCCTCCATGCAGCACCCGAAGCTGCTGCTTCTGGACGAGCACACTGCGGCGCTGGATCCCACCACCGCCGCCAAGGTGCTGGAGCTCAGCGACAAGATCATCTCCAGAGACAAGCTCACGGCCCTGATGATCACCCACAACATGAAGGACGCCATTCGCCACGGCAACCGGCTGATCATGATGAACGAGGGCGAGATCATCCTGGACGTGAAGGGTGAGGAGAAACAGCACCTGACCAAGCACGATCTGATGGACAAGTTCGCGGAGCTGGCAGGCACCACTCTGGACTCCGACGAGATCCTGCTTTCGAAAAATTAAAGCATAAAATTTCACCTTCTGCGCAAGCTGATGCAGAAGGTGATTTTTTATGAAGAAAAACGGACACACCGTGGTGTTTTCGTCTCCGGTGGTCATCCGCGCCTCCGCCGCCGTGGTGGGGCAGAAGGAGGCGGAGGGCCCCCTGGGGGAATGGTTCGACCAGCGGGAGCCGGACGCGTATTTCGGAGAAAAGACCTGGGAGCAGGCGGAGAGCGCCATGCTGCTCCGGAGTCTGGAGCTGGCCTGCGACAAGGCGGGCCTTTCCATGGAGCGGCTGGACTATCTGCTCTCCGGGGATCTGCAGAACCAGTGCGCCGGGGCGGCCTACGCCATGCGCAGCACCGGCAGACCCTACTTCGGCCTCTACGGCGCCTGCTCCACCATGGCGGAGAGTTTAAGCTTGGGGGCGATCCTGCTGGCTGCCGGATGCGCGGAAACATGCGCCGCCCTCACCAGCTCCCACTACTGCACCGCCGAGCGGCAGTATCGGTTCCCGCTGTCCTACGGCGGCGTGCGGACGCCGACCGCCCAGTGGACGGTCACCGGCGCCGGGGCGTTCATCCTGGGTAAGCAGGGGAGCGGTCCCCGGATCACCGCCGCCACCACCGGCATCATCGTGGACGCCGGGGTGAAGGACATGACCAACATGGGCGCCGCCATGGCCCCGGCGGCCTATGACACCCTGAAAAAGCATTTCGAGGACACCGGGCGCGGGCCGGAGTACTACGACCTCATCGTCACCGGGGATCTGGGCCACATCGGCCACGCCGCGGTCTGCGAGCTGTTTCAGAGAGACGGCGTGGAGCTGGGAAAGCGCTATGACGACTGCGGCCGCATGATCTTCGACCGGGAGCGGCAGGATGTCCACGGCGGCGGCAGCGGCGCCGGCTGCAGCGCCTCGGTGCTGGCGGGGCATCTGATGAAGCTGCTGGAGGCGGGGGAGCTGCGCCGTCTGCTCTTCGCCGCCACCGGCGCCCTCATGAGCCCCACGGCCTCCATGCAGGGGCAGTCCATCCCCGGCATCTGCCACGCCGTGAGCATTGAAGGAGTTGACACCGTATGATCTATCTGAAAGCCTTTCTGATCGGCGGGCTGCTGTGCGCCGTCGGCCAGATCATCATCGACCGGACGAATCTGACTCCGGCCCGGATCCTCTCCGGCTATGTGGTGGCGGGGGTGATCCTCAGCGCCGTAGGTCTCTACCAGCCGCTGGCGGACTTCGCCGGGGCGGGCGCCAGCGTGCCGCTGACGGGCTTCGGCCACCTGATGGCAAAGGGCGTCCGGGAGGCGGTCTCCGAGCAGGGATGGCTGGGGGTCTTCACCGGCGGCTTCCACGCCGGCGCCGGAGGCGTCTGCGCCGCGGTGTTTTTCGCGCTGCTGGCGGCCATGTTCTTCCGCGCCAAGGCGAAAAAGTGATGCGCATAAAAAACCGCGCGCTGCAGAGAAATCTGCAGCGCGCGGCGGCATAATCATGTTTATTTCTGCATGGATCTGAGGATGGCGGGGATGGAATTGAGCGCGGTATCCAAGGTCTTGCGATAGTCATCATCATGAACCATCTCTTCACCGGTCCACTCCACCATGATGCCGAAGAACAGGTAGGCGATCACATGCGCCACCGTGTCCTGATCCTCCTTGGAGACGCCCTGGGCCTCGGGCATGGCGGCAATATAGTTGCGGGCAATGCGCAGGGAGGTCTGCAGCACGAAGCACTCCAGCTCCTCCTTACCATAGCCGTGATACATATTCAGGATCACCTGGCGATCGGAGCGGAAATAGCTGGTGAGATTCAAAAACTCGCTGCGCATGTTGTCGACGTCGCCGTTGCTCTCCAGGAACCGGCTGACCTGCTCATCACAGATATAGCGGGTCAGGGCATAGACGTCGGTGAAATAGTAATAAAAGGTTTTGCGGCTGCAGCCCACGGTGTCGGTGATCATCTTGACGGTGATCTTGTCAATGGGATAATCTGCCAGGAGTCGGGTGAACGCAGATGCAATCGCCGCCTTGGTGCGGTTTTGTTTCATTCTTCTTCCTCCATAACATTATTGTTTCTAAAATAATGTTTATTGTATTTTACCGCAAAGCTGACAGAAAAGCATCTCCCAAGAGCGAAAATGTGTAACATTTTTTTGGAGAATTTTGACTGGGTATTTCTTCCTGTTTTGTGGAAAATGCTCATTCTGAATATTTTTTCCGTTTCCAAAAAAGTTACAATTGGATTGGGGCGGAAAGGTTGCAATTGGCATGAAAATACGTTATAATATTCTGACTCAATATGGGAGGACTATGCCCGCCCGGAGTTTTTGATTCGTAATTCAATTTTTGGAGGCATATAGAACCATGGCAAAGAAACAGTTCAAAGCAGAGAGTAAAAAGCTTTTGGACATGATGATCAACTCGATCTACACCCACAAGGAGATCTTCCTGCGTGAGATCATCTCCAACGCCTCTGACGCCATCGACAAGCTGTGCTACCTGTCCCTGACCGACGAGAACGTGGGCATGGAGCGGGGCGACTTCAAGATCCGCATCGACGTGGACAAGGAAAAGCGTCTGATCACCGTCTCCGACAACGGCATCGGCATGACCAAGGAGGAGCTGGAGCAGAACCTGGGCGTCATCGCCCGCAGCGGCTCCCTCCGCTTCAAGGACGGTCTGGAGGAGGACGAGCAGGAGAACGCCGCCATTGACATCATCGGCCAGTTCGGCGTGGGCTTCTATTCTTCCTTCATGGTCTCCGACGAGGTCACCGTGATCACCAAGGCCTACGGCTCCGACCAGGCCTACAAGTGGGTCTCCACCGGCACCGACGGCTACACCATCACCGAGACCGAGAAGGAGAAGGTGGGCACCGACGTCATCATGCACATCAAAGAGGATGCCGACGGGGAGAAGTACAGCACCTATCTGGAAAACTGGAAGATCATGATGCTGGTGCGCAAGTACAGCGACTATGTCCGCTGGCCCATCGTCATGGAGGTGGAGCACAACGAGCTGGTGGAAACCGGCGAGACTGACGAAAACGGCAAGCCCAAGACGAAGATGGAGAACACCTGGGTGGAGGAGACCATCAACTCCATGGTCCCCATCTGGCAGCGCAGCCGGCAGGAGGCCACTGACGAAGAGTGCATCGAGTTCTATAAAGACAAATACAAGGACAACGACGATCCCATCGCGGTGATCCGCGTCAACGCCGAGGGTCTGATCAGCTACCGGGCGATGCTCTTCATCCCCAGCAAGACCCCCCAGAGCTATTATACCCGCGAGAGCGAGCCCGGCCTGGAGCTCTACAGCTCCGGCGTCATGATCATGGACAAGTGCACCGACATGCTGCCGGACTGCTTCGCCTTCTGCCGCGGCGTGGTGGACTCCCCGGATCTGAGCCTGAACATCTCCCGCGAGACCCTGCAGCATGACCGCCAGCTGAAGCTGATCTCCTCCAACCTGGGCAAGAAGGTCAAGGCGGAGCTGAAGAAGCTCATGAAGAACGACCGGGAGAAGTACGAGCAGTTCTACAAGAACTTCGGCCAGGTCATGCGCCTGGGCGTCATCAGCGAGTACGGCGAAAAGGTGGACGAGATCAAGGATCTGCTGATGTACAACGTCAGCGAGGACAAGATGGTCTCCCTCCAGGAGTACGTGGACGCCATGCCCGCCGAGCAGGAGAAGATCTACTACGCCTGCGGCGACAACATGAAGCGTCTGATGAACCTGCCCCAGACCGAGCAGCTGCGTCAAAAGGGCTACGACATCCTGTATATGTTCTCCCAGTACGACGAGTATTTCGTGGACACCATGAAGTCCTTCGCGGATAAGCCCTTCTGCAACATCGCGGTGGAGGATCTGGGTCTGGAGACCGAGGAGCAGAAGCAGGAGACCGAAAAGCAGCAGGAGGAAGCCAAAGACCTGCTGGCCTTCGTCAAGGAGACTCTGGGCGACGCCATCGAGCGGGCCCAGCTGAGCCACAAGCTGGTCAGCGGCGCCGTGT
The DNA here is from genome assembly GCA_900317905.1 of uncultured Eubacteriales bacterium. GTDB lineage: Bacteria > Bacillota > Clostridia > Oscillospirales > Oscillospiraceae > CAG-103. The sequence goes on from ONIN01000012.1 coordinate 31,868, forward strand.
GCCTGAGCACCGAGGGCGGCGTGACCCTGGAGATGGAGCGCTACTTCCGCGCCATGCCCGGCACCCCGGAGCACTTCCGCGCCATCCGCATCCTGGAGTTCAACGGCAATCACCCGGCCTACCTCGCCATGAAGGAGGCCTTTGAGGCCGGCGACAAGGAGCGGGCTGCCGACATTGCCAGGCTCCTCCACGCCCAGGCCCTGCTGATTGCCGGCGAGCCGCTGGAGGATCCCGCAGCCTATACCGAACTGGTCTGCAAATTCATCTGATGATTTAATACCCCGACGAAAGGAGTGACAACCGCGTGGACGTACCGCGCATCGGACTATACATTCACATACCGTTCTGCGCCAGCAAGTGCGGCTACTGCGATTTCTACTCCCGCGCCGGGTGTGAGGGGGACATGCCGCGCTATCAGCAGGCCCTGCGCACCCACCTGAGAGAGTGCATGCCGCGGATCGCCCCGGCCTACATCGACACGGTGTACTTCGGCGGCGGCACCCCCAGCTACTACGGTGCCAGGCGGATCGCGGAGCTTCTGGCGGAGATCAAAGCCTCCGGCCAGCTCCTGCGAACCGCCGAGATCACCGTGGAGGCGAACCCGGACTCTCTGACGAGGGCAGACCTCCGCCGCCTGCGGCACGCCGGGGTGAACCGGCTGAGCATCGGCATGCAAAGCGCCAACAACGATATTTTGAAAATGATCGGCCGCCGCCACAACTTCCAGCAGGTGGAGATGGCCATGAAGCACGCCCGGATGGAGGGGTTCGACAACGTCAGCCTCGATCTGATCTACGGGCTGCCCAGCCAGAGCACCGGCGACTGGGCCGAGACCCTCTCCCGTGCCCTGGAGCTCCATCCGGAGCACATTTCCGGCTATGGCCTGAAGCTGGAGCCGGGCACCGCCATGTATGAGCTGAAGGATTCGCCCCTGATTCCCGATGACGACAAGCAGGCGGACATGTATCTCGCCATGGTGGAGACCCTGGCCCGATACAACTATCAACAATACGAGATCTCAAATTTCTGCATTCCCGGCTACGAGTCGAGGCACAATTATAAATACTGGCGTCTGGACGACTACATGGGCTTCGGCCCGGGGGCGCACTCCTGTGTGGGCAACCTGCGCTACAGCTACGTAAGGGATCTGCAGGGATATATCGACGGCGTGCTGAAAAGCGGCGACATGATCGACGAGTACGAGCAGATCGGCGACTTTGAGCGCGGCGCGGAATATCTGATGCTGGGCCTGCGCACCACCTGGGGCATCACCAAGGCCGAGTATCAGGCGATCTACAACAACCGATTCGAGGAGATCGAGCAGCAGCTTCTGGAGTTTCAGCAAAAGGGCTGGGCCAAAGAGGAAAAGGGCCGCTGGCACTTCACGCCGGAGGGCTTCCTTCTGTCCAACCAGCTGATCGTCAAGCTGCTGGAGGCCCAGACCGACCGCCGGGCGGAACAGACGCCCTGGCTCCGGGAGCAGGTGGAGCAGGCAGAGCGGGAACCCATGCCGGCCCAGCGCCCGGCAACATTCGAGGAACAGTTTGGCCGCCAGGGAATCCTGCGCGGGAAAGAACAGGAATGAGGAAAGATGGCAAAGAATAACGGAACCAACAAACCGAATCCGGAGCAGGAGCTCCTGGACTTCCTGGCCGCCAGCAAGGAGGCCCGCCGTGTCACCGCCATGGATGACACCGAAAGGGAAAACATCGGCTCCGCCGAGCGCAGAGCCAGACGGGAAGCCGAAGCAAAAGCCAAGGCAGAGACTGAAAAATTGAAAGAGCTGCTGATGGAGGCGGAGGACGTACCGGATCAGGCGAAGGTCCTGGCCGCGAAGGAGGAAACTCCTGCCGAGCCGGAACTGCCCGTGGAACCGGAACTGCCTGTGGAGGCGGACGCGGAGCCGGCTGACTGGGAGCAGGAGCTCCCGGAGGCAGTAGACGATGATCTGCCGGAGCCGGAGGAACTGCCTGTCGAGGCGGAGGAGCTGCCTGTGGAGGCGCCCGTGGAGGAGGTCGTGTCCCAGACCGTCTCCGAGGCCGAGGCCCGGAAGCTGGGCGCCACGGTCTATACCAAGGCCCAGGAGGCCTATGACCCCATCGGGGACGCCGGCGAGCTGTTCGCCGCCATGGCCGCCAACGAGCGGGAGATGGAGGATCCCATCGGCACTGCGAACCAGCTGTTCGACAAGGAGTCTTCCAAGCAGGTAGCTGCCGCCGCTGCGGCGGAGGCCAAACGGCAGGAGGATGCCGAGCGGCTCCGCGCCGCCCGGGAGGAAGCAGCGAAGAAGAAAGAAAAGAAAGAGAAAAAAGAGAAGAAGGACAAGCCTGCGCAGAAAAAGCAGCAGTCTGCCCCGCAGACGAAGAAGGCTGCCAAGCACGCGCCGGAGTCCGACGAGGACGAAGGCAAGAGCGGCAAGGGCGGCTGGATTGCCCTGGGCGTCATTGCGGCGCTGCTGTGCATTGCGCTGCTGGGCGGCTCCTTCCTCGTGTCCCATAACGATACCATCTATCCCAACGTGAAGATGCAGGGCATGATGCTGGAGAAGATGACCCCCGCCGAGGCGGAGAACACCCTCAAGGCCGCCGGCTGGGACGGCGCCAACGGCAAGATCCTCCATGTGACCCTGCCCGGCGACAACAGCTTCGACGTGCCCGCCTCCGCCATGGGCTGGACGGCCAGCGCCGAGGAGGCCGCCGACGTGGCCTATCAGTACGGCCGCGACGGCAGCATCATCCACAACGGCATCATGTATGTCAAGAGCATGTTCAACGGCACCGATCTCACCGACCGGCTCACCGAGGGTCTGGACGAGAGCGCCCTCCACAAGCTGGTGGACAAGGCGGTGAAGGAAGCCAACGAAGCCGTCACCGATGATCTGAAGGTGGACGAGGAGCACAAGGTTCTCAGCCTGGTCAAGGGCAGCGAGCTTCTGGCCGTGGACGCCGACAGCGTCTATGACGCGGTGGTCTCCGCTCTGGAGGATCACGTCGCCAATCTGGAGTGCAACACCGATCTGAACCAGGACGCCAACATCGACGACATGGACTTCGAGGATCTCCATGACGAGATCTGCGGCGAGCCTGTGAACGCCAGCTACGACCCCGTGAAGAAGGAGATCGTGGAGGGCGAGCCGGGCGTCGAGTTCGACATCGAGGAGGCCGAGCGCCTCTGGAAGGCCGCCAAGCTGGGCGAAACCGTGGAGATCCCCATCACCCTCACGGAGCCGAGCTTCAAGGCCGCCGATGTGACCGAGCTTTACAGCGATCTGCTGGCCAGCAAGTCCACTTCTCTCGCCGGCAGCAGCGCCTCCCGCATCAACAACATCACCCTGGCCGCGAGAAAGATCAACGGCGTGATCCTCATGCCCGGCGAGACCTTCTCCTACAACAAGACCGTCGGTCAGCGCACCACGGCTGCGGGCTTCCAGGAGGCCGGCGCCTACGCCAACGGCGAGGTCGTCTCCGAGGTGGGCGGCGGCATCTGCCAGGTCAGCTCCACGCTGTACTACTGCACGCTGATCTCCAACCTGAAGATCACCTCCCGCACCAACCACTATTTCCCTGTGGGCTACATCGAGTCCGGCATGGACGCCACCGTCAGCTGGGGCGCGCCTGACTTCACCTTCCAGAACGACCGGACCTTCCCAATCCGGATCGACGCCTATGTGCAGAACGGCTCCGTCACCGTGCAGATTCACGGCACCGATGTGGACGGCAGCACCGTGCGCATGGACTCCACCACCAGCGGCATGACCACCACCACCTACCGCAACGTCTATGACAAGGACGGTGAGCTCGTCAGCCGCACCCAGGAGGCCGTCAGCGTCTACCACAGCCACAACGAGGGCAATAACAACAATAATAACAACACGAACAATAACACGCGCCCCAACACCAACCCGAACCCCGCACCGACCCAGAACACGAATCCGAACCCGCCTGCACCGGTCCAGACCCAGGCACCGGTTCAGACCCAGGCACCGGTCATCAACACGCCCACCCCGGTGGAGACCATCAACACCCCCACCCCCGTGGACGATGACGCGGCATAATCATAAGGAGGCAGAAGCATGAGCAAGGAAAATACGTTCTACATTACCACACCGATCTACTATCCCTCGGATAAGCTCCATATCGGCCACACCTACTGCACCGTCGCCACCGACTCCTTCGCCCGCTACAAGCGGCTGCGGGGCTATGACGTCATGTTCCTCACCGGCACCGACGAGCACGGCCAGAAGATCGAGGAGAAGGCCAAGGAAGCCGGGGTCACTCCCCAGCAGTTCGTCGACCACATCGTCGAGGGCGAGGGCGGCATCCTGGACCTGTGGAAGCTGATGAACATCTCCAACGACCGCTTCATCCGCACCACCGATGATTACCATGTGAAGTCCATCCAGCGCATTTTCCGCCGGATGTACGACGCAGGCGACATCTATAAGGGAAAGTATTCCGGCATGTACTGCACTCCTTGCGAGAGCTTCTGGACCGAAAGCCAGCTGGTGGACGGCAAGTGCCCGGACTGCGGCCGCCCGGTGAAATACGCCGAGGAGGAGGCCTACTTCTTCAAGCTCAGCAAGTACGCCCAGCCCGTGAAGGAGCTGCTGCTCACCGGTGAGTTCCTGCAGCCCATGAGCCGCGTCAACGAGATGATCAAGAACTTCATCGACCCCGGCCTGGAGGATCTCTGCGTCAGCCGCACCAGCTTCAGCTGGGGCATCCCGGTGGACTTTGACCCAGGCCACGTGGTCTACGTCTGGGTGGACGCGCTGAGTAACTATATCACCGCCCTGGGCTTCGACAACGACAAGTACGACGACTTCGACCATTACTGGCCGGCTGTCCACATCGTGGGCAAGGAGATCGTCCGCTTCCACTCCATCATCTGGCCCGCCATGCTCATGAGCATGGGTCTGCCCATGCCGAAGAAGGTCTACGGCCACGGCTGGCTGCTGATCGACGGCGGCAAGATGAGCAAATCCAAGGGCAACGTGGCAGATCCCTATCTGCTGGCGGAGCGCTACGGCGTGGACGCCCTGCGCTTCTTCCTGATGCGCACCTTCCCCTTCGGCTCTGACGGCAACTTCTCCAACGAGCTGCTCATCAGCTGCATCAACGCGGACCTCGCCAACGACCTGGGCAACCTGGTCAGCCGCACCACCGCCATGGTGAACAAGTACTTCGGCGGCACCCTGCCCACTGAGCAGGAGGGCGACGAGGAGAAGGACGCGGAGCTCATCCAGATGGCCTCCGCCCTCAGCGAGAAGTACGCCAAGGAGATGGACGCCTTCCAGCCCCAGAACGCCATCGGCGAGATCTTCAAGGTGCTCTCCCGCGCCAACAAGTATATCGACGAGAACGCCCCCTGGCTGCTGATCAAGGACGAGACCAAGAAGGCCCGTCTGGCCCGCGTTCTGTATAATCTGGTGGAGACCATCCGCATCTGCTCCGGTCTGCTGGTGCCCTTCATGCCCGAGACCGCGGCCGAGATCGCAAAGCGTGTGGGCGCCGAGGGCATCAACTGGGATGACCTCACGAAGTTCGGCGTCCTGCCCGCGGACGTGACCACCCACACCGGCGACGCTCTGTTCCCCCGCATCGACATGGACAAGGAGCTGGCCGCTCTGGAGGAGATCAGCGCCGCCCAGAAGGCGGAGAAGGCTGCCGCCTCCGGCGCCAACGCCGACTTCAAGCCGGTGCTGCCCAACGTGAAGGTGGACGATTTCTATAAAAATGATCTGCGCGTGGTGGAGATCCTCGCCTGCGAGAAGGTGGAGGGCTCCGACAAGCTCCTGAAGTTCACCCTGAACGACGGCAGCGGCACCCCCAGACAGATCCTCTCCGGCATGCAGCCCTTCTATCCGGATCCCTCCGTTCTGGTGGGCAAGAAGGTCGTGGCGATCCTGAATCTGCCCGGCCGCAAGATGGCTGGCCAGGCCTCCAACGGCATGCTCCTCAGCGCCGAGTCCGGCGATCTGGTGAAGCTGTGCCTGGTTCCCGATGAGATCCCCGCCGGCGCGACCATCAGCTGACGCTTCTTGAATAATCTGCCTCGCGGTTCTCTGTGAGAATCCGCGAGGCAAAAGATGATTAATATTTGGAATGATGAAACTTTCTTTGACCAATTGCGTCATGGATAGAGAGAAATAGTGATCGAAGGAGCGTAACGCGCCATTGAAGATTTTCAGCAGTAAATATTCACCGGAGGAGACGGAGCAGAAACGTCCGCCGGTGGAGCGAAAGGCCAGCAGCGGTGATGCCGCCGCAGGGCAGAAGCCGGACTCCGCCAAGACCGTCGTCAAGCCGAAAACGCAGACGTCGCGGCCCACGGCGAAGTCTACCATCCAGCCCTCCCGGCCGGTGAGCACCAGCCGCAGCGCGGCCCAAAAACCAAAGAGCGCGGCCCCGGCGGCAAAGAGCGCGTCGGCCGCAAAGCCGGCTGCGAAACCGGCGGCCAAGCCTGCCCAGACTTCGAAACCGGCTGCCAAGCCCGTTCAGAAGCCGAGACCGGCCACCAGACCCGCGGCCCAGACCGCGAAGCTCCAGGTGCCCGCCGAGCTCACCAACACCGAAAAGCTGAAGGCCCAGACTGCCACCTCCACCAAGGCGGTGCGCAGCACGGTCTCCAAGGCAGCGGCGGCCCAGACCGTCCGAGGCGAGCGCACCATGGCGGAGTCCGCGGCCCTGCGCAGAGAAGAGCTGCGCAAAAAGCAGGCGGAGGACGCCGCGGCTGTCATCACTGAGTATCAGCCCCGCGTCAAGGCCGGCTTCGTAGACACCAACTACGACCCGGAGCCTCTGCCCGACCCGGTGAAAAAGAAGAAGAAACGCAGAAAAAAGAAGAAGAAAAAGAAAAAGTCCGTCGGCGGCAGACTGCTGCGTCTGGTGGTAGCCCTTCTGGTGATCGTCGCTTTGTATTTCACGGCGGTGTTCTCCAGCATCCCCTTCATCGCCAAGTGGCGCACCATCTATATCCAGACCGCCATGGCCACCATGCGCCACCAGTGGCTGGCCACCTACTTCATCCCCCACAGCGTCATCGACAAGGTCATGATGGATCTGGAGGAATCCCGCCAGAGCCAGGTGGGCGTGAACACCCTCTGGGACAATCCCGTTCTGGACGGCGACTCGGACGAGATCCGCAACCCGTCTCTCAAGGACACCAAAGGCATGAGCAAGGCGGAGATCAAGTTCTTCAACACCTTCTGGGAGATCGACGTGAGTTCCATGCTGGAGTATGTCCGCTCCCACCCCGAGGCGGTGGCCAACGGCTGGGATAACATCGACATCAACGAGTCGGCGCTCACCTCCAACGGCACCACCATCCGCACCGTGCAGAGCGAGCAGGTGCTGGCCGTGGACGCCAAAGAGGGCATTCTCATCATCCGCGAATCCGGCACCGGCTACCGCGGCGTGCTGGTGGTCTGCAAGGATCCCTCCAGACTGAGTCTGCAGCCCGCCTCCACCATCGGCTCCGTGGGCCAGGTGGTGGGTGAGATCGGCTCTGCCCACAACGGCATCCTGGCCATGAACGGTTCCGGCTTCGAGGACGCAGGCGGTGTCGGCAACGGCGGCACGCTGGTGGGCTGGGCCATGTGCAACGGCCAGACCTTCGGCCAGCACATGCTTCCGGGCTACAAGCGTCTGGAGCTCCACGAAGATAACCTCATCTATATCCGCGACGCCGGTGAGGACGTGGCCTGGGACTGCACCGATGCGGTGGAATTTTCTCCGGCCATGATCATCGACGGCAACATCGTCGTGGACGACCGGAGCGGCTTCAGCGATCTGCAGCCCAGAGCCTGCATCGGCCAGAGCCAGTACGGCGAGATCCTCATGCTGCTGGTGGAGGGAAGACTCCCCACCGTCTCTCTGGGCATCAGCGTGCCGGACTGCGCCGTGATCCTCTCGGATCATAAGTGCGCTCAGGCCATGAACCTGGACGGCGGCACCAGCGCCATGGTGTGGTACAAGGGCGACTATATCATGAAGAGCTCCAACCCGGTGCTCCAGGCCGGCCGTACCCTGCCCAACGCATTTGTCTATGAATCCATCGACTGATTTTTGAAAAGGAGTGTTTTCCATGGATGCAAAGGTTTCCGCGCTGCTGAACACGCAGATCAACAAGGAGCTCTACTCCGCTTACCTCTATCTGGACATGGCGAATTTCTACCAGTCCAAGGGGCTGGACGGCTTCTCCAACTGGTTTGAGATCCAGGCCCAGGAGGAGCGGGACCACGCCATGCTGATGTACAAGTACCTGCACAACAACGGCGAGACCGTGACCCTCGAGGCCATCGACAAGCCCGCCCTCAGCTACAGCGACCTCATGGATCCGCTGAATGAGGCGCTGAAGCACGAGAAGTACGTCACCAGCCTGATCCACACGATCTATCTGGCAGCCAAGGAGGCCGACGACTTCCGCACCATGCAGTTCCTGGACTGGTTCGTGAAGGAGCAGGGCGAGGAGGAACAGAACGCCTCCGACAACATCAACAAGATGACCCTCTTCGGCTCCGACGCCAGAGCCCTCTACATGCTCAATCAGGAGCTGGCCGCCCGAGTCTACTCCGCACCCTCTCTGGTGCTGTAAGCGATCATTAAAACCAAAACCGCTGTGAAAACCATCACAGCGGTTTTTCTGTGTTTAAAGGAGAAAAGTGCGACGGCATGCGACCGCATGCCAAATACAACACAACCCCAAAAACAAAAACAACACAACTCCAACCACAGAAGCAAATAGGGTGCAAAAAACGCCCCTACAGCCTGTGGAAAACTCGTTTTTTGTGGAAAAATCGGTGGAAAACCGGCTGTGGCGCGCGGGAATTACGTTTTTCTTCCGGACAGATGCACCCGCAGGGGTGCAAGTATTTGTCAAATCTGTAATTAAATGTTGAACATCTTGCCACGTTCGAGATCTGATGGTATGATACGATCAGCATGATAGCTGAGTAAAGGAGGAAAACTATGAAAAAACGGATCTTATCACTCTTGCTGGTGCTGGCGCTGGCGGCGTCTCTGCTGGTATTCCCGGCCAGCGCGGCGAAAAACGCCGAAAGCGGCGCCTGCGGCGAAGCCGTGACCTGGACGCTGGACAGCAACGGCCTGCTGACCATCAGCGGCCAGGGAGAGATGACAGATTATGATTGGGATGCCTCTCCCTTTTACGGCAGGAAGGACATCCGGAACATCGTGATCGGCTCCGGCGTCACGACCATCGGCGCGAATGTCTTCAATGAATGCGGCGCTGTGGAGTCTGTCGTGATCCCGGACAGCGTGGTCAGCATCGGGGATGACGCATTCTACTATTGCAGGAATCTGGAGGAAGTGACCATCCCGGAGCGCGTCGTCAGCCTGGGCCTCGACGCCTTCATGGGCTGCACAGCGCTGACGGAAGTGACCATCCCGGAGAGCGTGGAGCAGATCGGCAATTCTGCCTTTATGGGTTGTACCAGTCTGGAGGAGATCACGGTCGCAGCGGGCAATCCGGCCTACCAGTCCATCCGGGGCGCCCTGCTGACCGGGGACGGTACCGAGCTGATCTGCTGCCCCGCCGGAAAAAGCGGCGCCTATGTGATCCCGGAGGGTGTTGTCCGGATCGGGGACTATGCCCTTGTGGAATGCAAAAACCTGACGGACGTGACCATCCCGGCGAGCGTCACGGAGATCGGCTGCACTGCATTTGGCTACTGTGAGCAGCTGGCGGAGATCCGGATCCCGGCCGGTGTCAATACCATTGGAAACCAGGCTTTTGAAGGCTGCCTCAGCCTCCGGGAGATCCAGGTCTCGGAGGATAATCCGTATTTTCAGTCTGTGGACGGCATCCTGATGAACCGGCTGAGAACAGAGCTGCTGCGCTGCCCTCCGATGAAAACCGGCGCCTATGTCATTCCGGAAGGCGTTAAGAACATCGCAAGCGGGGCCTTTGAATGCTGCACCGGTCTGACAGGCGTGACCATCCCGGTCAGCGTCACCGAGATCGGAAGCTCGGCATTCTATGACTGCCAGGGATTGACGAGCATGGTCGTCCCGAAGGGTGTCTCTGCGATCGCTTCCAATACGTTTATCGGCTGCGGGTTGAAGAGCATCTACCTTCCGGAGAGCATCACGGAGATCCGGGGATTTGCATTCAGCGGCTGCAATGCCCTCACCGATGTTTACTTCGGGGGCACGGAGGCGCAGTGGAACGAGATCGAGATCGACGCGTTTGAAAACGATCCGCTGCTGAATGCCGAGGTCCATTGTGATGTCCCCGACTTCTGCATCCTGATGCAGCCGACGCATGTGCAGAATGCAGTCGGCGTTTCGACGTTTTTCAACGTGGTTGCCATGGGCTCCGGCCTGACCTATCAGTGGCAGTATCAGACGCCCGCCTCTGACATATGGGAAGACTGCGGCCCCGAGTATGAGGGCTATCGTGCTCCAAAGCTGATCGTGGAAGTGACGGGGGCACGGAACCACTACCGGTATCGGTGCGTCGTGACCGACAAGACCGGCAGTCAGCTGACCTCTGACGCGGGGGAGCTGACGGTGCGGAGCGATGCGGATTCCCTGATGTATCTGCTGGAGGACGGCGAGGTCACCATCACGGGCTTCAACTATGATTTTGAGCCGCCCGCTTCGCTGGTGATCCCCGACACGATCGAGGGCTGCCCGGTCACAGCCATCCAGTTCTGGGCGTTTTCAGACTGCACGGCCCTGGAGAGCGTGGAGATCCCGGACACCGTCACCAGCATCGGTGAAGCGGCGTTCTTCAACTGCAGCGGTCTGGAGCGCGTGAAACTCCCGGCGAATCTGACCGAGCTTCCGAGCAACGCTTTTGGGTATTGCCGGAATCTGACGCAGGTGACCATTCCGGACAGTGTCACCAGCATCAGCAATCACGTGTTTTACAATTGCTCCAGTCTGACGGAAGTGACGATCCCGGCCAATGTCAGCTATATTGACCTGGGCATTTTCGAGGGATGCACCAGCCTGCAAGAGATCCGGGTGGATCCGGATAACGAGTGGTATCGATCCGTGGACGGCGTATTGATGACCGAAGACGGCACCCGCCTGCTTCAGTACCCTGGAGGAAGAGCGGGCAGCTATCAGGTTCCCGAAGGTGTGATGGTCATTGACCCAAGAGCGTTTCAAGGCCGAACCGCGCTGACAGACTTGACCATTCCTGCAAGTGTGAACAACATCGGAGACGACGCGTTCCGTGGCTGCACTGCCATGACGCGCATCGAAGTCGCGGCAGAAAACCCGGGCTATCGGTCTGAGCAGGGCGTATTGCTGGACAAGTCCGGAACGCTGCTGATCTGCTGCCCTGCGGGCATGCCCGGCGAATATACGGTTCCGGATCACGTCTCCGTCATCGGGAGATATGCGTTTTCGGGATGCGGAGAGCTCACCGATATTCGCCTCCACAGCGGCGTTGCCTCCATCGAGGAGGGCGCATTCGACCAGTGCAGCAGTATCACCTCCATGGAGCTTCCGGAAGGGATCACCACCATGGAATCGTGGATGTTTAGTGACTGCACCAGTCTGCAGCATGTCACGATCCCAAAGAGCGTGACTTCCATCGGCCCGTATGTATTCATGGGCTGCTGGAGCTTGCAGTCGGCAGAGATCCCGGAGGGCGTCACCAGCATCAGCGGAGCGGCATTCAGCGATTGCCGTGCGCTTCAGTCGGTCACCCTTCCGGACAGTGTGACGTCCATCGGAGACGGTGCCTTTGAAGGCTGCACCCGGCTGACGTCGCTGACCATCCCCAGCCGTGTCAGCAGCATTGGGAGCTTTGCATTCTTAGAAAACCAGGGGATGACCTCGGTGGTGATCCCGGCGCGCGTCACACTCATCCGGGAATGGACCTTCTACCATTGTCAGAACCTGACCGAGGTTTGGATCCCGGCGGAAGTGGGCAGCATCGGAGAATTTGCTTTTGGGAATTGCATCAACCTGACGGACGTTTACTTCGCCGGCACCGAGGAACAGTGGAACCGCATCGTCGTCGGTGAGGAAAATGAACCCCTGCAAAACGCGAAGATCCACTTCAATTCTCCCGCCTTTGCCATCACCGCCCAGCCGCAGGATTACGTGGGCAAGCTGAACTCCACCGCCAGCTTCACCGTTGCGGCGGAAGGAACCGGCCTCACCTACCAGTGGCAGATCAGCGACGACGGCGAGAACTGGACCAACAGCTCCGTGAAGCGCGCGGTCTACACCTCCAGGCTCACAGCCGAAAAGAACGGCAGAATGGTGCGCTGCGTGGTCACCGACGTCAATGGAGATTCCCTCACCAGCAAAGCGGCAGTCATGCGTCTGGTCGGCCCCGTCATCACTGCCCAGCCGCAGGACTATGTGGGCAAGCTGAACTCCACCGCCAGCTTCACGGTTGCCGCCGAGGGCGACGGCCTCACTTACCAGTGGCAGATCAGCGATGACGGTGAGAACTGGACCAACAGCTCCGTCAAGCGCGCGGCCTACACCTCCAAACTCACCGCTGAGAAGAACGGGCGTATGGTGCGCTGCATCGTCACCGACGCCGACGGCAACGCCGTCACCAGCGAAGCGGCAGTCATGTCGCTCTCCGGCCCCGTTATCACCACCCAGCCGAAGAATTACACCGGCAAGGTGAACTCCACCGCCAGCTTCACGGTGGCGGCGACCGGCGACGGGCTCACCTACCAGTGGCAGATCAGCGATGACGGCGGCAAGACCTGGACCAACAGCTCGGTGAAAAAGGCGGTCTATACCACCAAGCTCACCGCGGAAAAGGACGGCAGACAGGTGCGCTGCATCGTCACCGACGCCGACGGCAGCAAGGCCACCAGTGCGGCGGCGGTCATGAAGCTCTCCGGTCCTGTGATCACCACCCAGCCGAAGGATTACACCGGCAAGGTGAATTCCACCGCCAGCTTCACGGTTGTGGCGGAAGGGGAGGGCCTCACCTACCAGTGGCAGGTCAGCGATGACAACGGCGCCACCTGGAGCAACAGCTCCGTGAAGAAAGTGGTCTATACCTCGAAGCTGACCGCCGCCAAGGATGGCAGAATGGTGCGCTGCATCGTCACCGACGCCGACGGCAACGCCGTCACGACCAACGCCGTCACCATGAAGATCGGATAAACCATATGGAACCATGATCCCCTCTGCTCTGCGGAGGGGATTTTTATATAGGGTGGAAATCTGCGTCGACTGCGAGTGTTCAAATTCCAGTTTATCGGGGAGTAGGATGATGCTGCACACCCCTTGGCTCTCCCTCTGGGAGAGCTGGCACGGCGGGAAATAGCCGTGACTGAGAGAGTTTGTGGTCACTACCGACGCACTGATTTTTCTGCGTTCCAAATCCTACGTTTTGCCCTCTCAGTTGCTCGCAAGCTCGCGACAGCTCTCCCGGAGGGCGAGCCATGTGGGTCTGGCAGACAAACTCCCAATTTACCGCAAAAATGTGGAGTCTGGTTTAAACTTCACACTCCACACTCCTGACTCCGTCTGATTTCCATTAACTGGCTTTCCCTTGCATTTTCGGTGTCACCGTGGTAAACTTGTCACAAGTGCGAAACCCTGAAATGAAAGGAGCATTACGATGAAGAAAAAAATTTTGGCCCTTCTTCTGGCCGCGGTTCTGGCACTGTCGCTTTTGCCGACGGCTGCGCTGGCGGACGGCCCGGACTACGGGGTCATCACCAATTACGAGCAGCTGCTGGCAGTCAAAGACAGCAGCAGCACCTACATCCTCAACCCGGCGGCGGACTTCGGCTGGCCGGAGGAGGAGACGGAGCTGAGCGTCTCGACAACCCTCCAGATGCGGGGGGACTGGACCATCCCGGCGCAGGTGACCCTGGACTTCAGCGGTTCGCTGACGCCGGACTATGAATCCGGCGACTACTGCTGGCGGACGCTGACCGTGGACGGCACGCTGATCCTCTATCCGCGCCACGCCTTTCAGGTCTACCGCATGGTCATCGGCGGCAAGCTGATCCTCAACGGCTACGGCGCGAGCCTCTGTGCGGACGAGGGCGAGCTTCTGAGTACCGGCACCCTGCAGCTGAAATCGGACATCAGCACCTATTCCTTCAATCTGAGCGACGGCCCCCGGTATATGCGCCACCGTGACACCGCCGAATACCGAACCCACTGGGTGTTCCATGAGGGAGCCCAGTTCCTGGGAAAGGAAAACAGCGCCTCTGCGGGGGAAATCGCCATTCCCGCGACCGGTGAGGAGAATGCCCCCGCCGTGCTTCTGGAGGCCGTTGGCACGGTGCAGTGCCCCTATAGGCTTGCGCAGTTTACTGGCGATTATGTGACGCTGAAGGGTGACTGGAAGCTGGACGGCATCTCGGTCAGAGGCGATTCCAAACTCTTGCTCGACGGTTCCGCCAGCACCCGCGATCTGAGTCTGGATTGCAGCAAGACCGGAGATGCATCGATCGACAATGACCCGACCCGCTGCGCCCGCATCACCGTCCCCGGGGGCAGTACCCTTGCATTGGAGAAGCGGGAGGACGCGCCCCAGTTTGGCGCCAGCTCCGACGCGGACGGAAACACGGAGATCCTGGTGAACGGAACCCTGCGTCTGGGGGACGGTACCAGAAATGACAGCGAGCTTTCGATCACCGGCACCGGCACCATCGACGCCCGCGCCCGGTTTGAGGACGGCACCAATCAGCCGCGATTCTTCACCAGTGACGTGGAATTCACCATGACCGACGTCATCCTCGATCGCGCCGCCTATGCCGACACCATCGCGGAGACCATCACCATCGAGCGGAACTGGAAGCTCATCCCGAAGATCCTCACCCAGCCCCAGAGCGTCACCGTCAACGCCGGGGAGGAGGCGGTCTTCTCCGTGGAGGCCAGGCCGGCGGAGACCTATCAGTGGATGTACAACACCGGCACCAACACCTACAGATGCACCGACGAAATGGGTACCGGCGCGGATACCGACACCTTCCGCCTCATCGCGAAGCCGGAGTATGATGGCTATCAGTTCTTCTGCCGTGTGACCAGCGAGGAAAGAGCCAGAACCTCCGACAGGGCTACCCTCACGGTGCTGGGCCCGGCTGTGGAGATCACCGCCCAGCCGCAGGACTACGTGGGCAAGCTGAATTCCACTGCCACCTTCACGGTTGCCGCCGAGGGCGACGGCCTCACCTACCAGTGGCAGATCAGCGACGACGGCGAGAACTGGACCAACAGCTCGGTCAAGACAGCCAAGTATTCCACCAAGCTCACTGTGGCGAAGAACGGCAGACAGGTGCGCTGCGTCGTCACCGATGAAGCCGGCAATTCCCTCACCAGCGACGCCGCCGTCATGAAGCTCTCCGGCCCGGCCATCACCACCCAGCCGAAGGACTACACCGGGAAGCTGAACTCCACCGCGACCTTCACCGTTGCGGCAGTGGGGGAGGGCCTCACCTATCAGTGGCAGGTCAGTGACAATGACGGAAGCACCTGGAGCAACAGCTCGGTGAAGACGGCGAAGTATTCCACCAAGCTGACCGCGGCGCGGGATGGCAGACAGGTGCGCTGCATCGTCACAGACGCCGAGGGCAACCAGGCCACCAGCGAGGCGGCTGTCATGAAGCTCCAGTCCACCGGCGTCACCATCACCGCCCAGCCGAAGGACTACACCGGCAAGGTGAATTCCACCGCGTCCTTCACAGTCGTGGCGGAGGGCAGCGGCCTCACCTACCAGTGGCAGGTCAGCGATGACAACGGCGCCACCTGGAGCAACAGCTCTGTGAAAAAGGCGGTCTATACCTCGAAGCTGACCGCCGCCAAGAATGGCAGACAGGTTCGCTGCATCGTCACGGACGCCAACGGAAACAAGGCCACCAGCACGGCGGCGACCATGAGGCTCTCCGGCCCCGTCATCACCACCCAGCCGAAGAACTACGTGGGCAAGGTGAATTCCACCGCCTCCTTCACCGTGGCGGCGGAGGGCAGCGGCCTCACCTACCAGTGGCAGGTCAGCGATGACAACGGCGCTACCTGGAGCAACAGCTCCGTGAAGAAAGCGGTCTATACCTCGAAGCTGACCGCCGCCAAGGATGGCAGAATGGTGCGCTGCATCGTCACCGACGCCGAAGGCAACGCGGTTACCACCAACGCCGTCACCATGAAGATCGGCTGACCCCAAAGACAAAACGATCCCCTCCGGAGTACCCGGAGGGGATTTTGCATGCAGTTTCAGGGCGGATTCACTCCGCGTCGGCATCGGATTCCCGGAAGGCGAAGAGCCGCTGGCCCAGATAGTTCAGACCGGTGAAGAGCACCATGCCCACCAGCATGGAGACGTTGTCTCTCAGGCTCACCGAGGCGTTGGCCATCAATTTGAGGCACAGGGGCTTTGCGATGCCGTAGGCTACCAGATAGCAGACCGCGATGTTGATGACGAACCGCAGCACCTGAGCGGCGCTCTGCTCCTTATTCTTAAAGGTGAAGTACTTGTTCAGAAAGAAGCTCAGGATGCTGGTGAGGATGTAGTTGGCGGCGGAGGAGACCCAGTAGGAGCAGCCCGCCAGATTGTACAGGCCGAACATGATGGCCATGCCCACCAGCGTATTGATGACGCCCACGATCAGAAATCGCAGGAGCTTCGCGTCGAAGAGGGAAAGGATTTTTTTCATATCACGCCTCCTGCCACCGACTTTACCACAAACCGCGGGGAAAGTAAAGCCGGCCTACCGGAATCGAGCCTTACAGAAATTGGGAGAAATTTGACAGAAGGGGGCAATTGCGGTATAATGTCCAATGCATTGTTATGCGCTGGCGGGAGCCGGCGCGGGAAGTCCGCCTTTGGGCGGGGAGGATACAACCATGAGATATTCGACAGAGGACCAGATGCAGACCCTTTTGGCCGCGCCTGAGGCGGTGGAGGTGCTGGAAAAGCACTTTCCCAAGTTCCTCAAGAACCCGGCCCTGCAGATGACGCGCTTCATGTCGCTGCGATGCGTGGCGGCCTTTGCGCAGTCGGGCCTGTCAGCGGAGCAGCTCGATCAGATCGACGCAGAGCTCCGCAAGCTGGACTGAGCGCTTTTTGAGCGCACGCACATGCGGCCTTATGCATTGTCAGGAGGCCGCATGTATTCTGTTAGACGAGGTTATTTATGAAGGATTTGAAATATCCGCCCTTAAAGCGGATCGCGGCCATCCACGATCTGTCGGGACTGGGGAAGTGCTCTTTGACCGTGGCGCTGCCGGTGATTTCGGCCACGGGGGTGGAGTGCGCCTGCATCCCCACGGCGGTGCTCAGCACCCACACCGGCGAGTTCACCGGCTGGACCCTTCGGGATCTGGCAGACGACATGCTGCCCATGGCACGGCACTGGCAGACCACCGGCGCGAAGTTCGACGGGATCTACACCGGCTATCTGGCGAACCCCGGACAGGCGGAGACGGTCATCAGGATCCTCTCGCTGCTCTCCGGAGAGGACACCCTCGTGGTCGTGGACCCGGTCATGGCGGACAACGGGCGGTACTACTCCAATCTGGACGACCGGATGTGCCAGGCCTTCCGCAGGCTCATCGCCCACGCCGATGTCATCACCCCCAACATCACCGAGGCGGCCCTTCTCGCGGGGATGGACTACCAGCACGCGGATCACGGGGAGACCTACCTCCGCACCCTCTTCAACCGGATGGCGGATCTGGGGCCCAAAACCATCGTCATCACCGGCGTCCGCACCGGGCAGACTGAGATCGGCAACCTGGCCTACGACGTGAAAACCGGGGAGATCTGCCGCTGCATGCGCCCGGCGCGGGAGGGCGTGTTCTACGGCACCGGCGACATTCTGGCCTCCTCTCTGGCGGCGCTGCTGGTGCGCGGCGCCACGGTCCGGCAGGCCCTCACCGCGGCCACGCTGCTCACCGACGACAGCATCGAGCGCAGTCTCCACCACGACACCCCCAGACGCTTCGGCGTGGATTTCGAAGGGGCGCTGCCGGCCTACATCCGCCGGGTGGAGGAGATTTTCAATACAGAAGGATGAATATCTGACATTCTGTTTATTAATGTGGTTTTTTCCGGAAAAAACCGTCAGAAAAGGTTGACAATAAGAGTAGAATATCGTATAGTGTATTGAGACGTTTTTTAATCTTTATGTTAACATTTTGATACTTTATCAGTGAAAAACATAAGGATTTTCAAGCATTTTGCGGTTGTCACTGCTTTGTAATTATTTCACAGGTCACGGCGCGGGAACGCCGGTGGCCGTTTTGGCGTCCTATATGAGGGAATAAAAGAGGGCTTTTCATGCAGAGAAAATCATTCATGGAGCGGCTGGCCGGGTTCATCGTGGACAAACGATATCTGTTCCTGGTACTCTTCGCCGCCCTATGTATTATGTCAATCTTCACCTCCGCGGGGGTGCGGGTCAACGAGGATCTGACCGACTACCTGCCGGACGACTCCGAGACGCGGCAGGGTCTCGCCATCATGAACCGGGAGTTCGTCACCTACGGCAGCGCCCGCGTGATGGTGTCGAACATCACCTACGACAAGGCCGAACAGCTGGCCGACATGCTCCGGGACGTGGACGGCGTCAAGACCGTGGAGATCTCGAACGACCCCCAGCACTTCCGGGACGCCGCCGCCCTCTTTGAGGTGACCTTCCAGGGGGAGAAGCTGGACGACATCGCCATCCAGGGCGTGGAGAACGTCCGCGAGGCGCTGAAAGACTACGACACTTACATCTACACCGAGGTGGGCAACCCCACCGGCATCATCCTGGAAAAGGAGATGCAGATGGTGCTGGTGATCCTGGTGGCCATCATCATCGTGGTGCTGCTGCTCACCAGCAGGACCTTCGCGGAGGTCCCGGTGCTGCTGATCGTGTTCGGCGTGGCCGTGTGGATCAACAAGGGCACCAACTTCTGGTTCGGTGAGATCTCTTTCATTACGAACTCCATCGCGGCGGTGCTGCAGCTGGGTCTGGCCATCGACTACGCCATCATCCTCTGCCACCACTACACCGAGCAGCGGGAGACCATGGAGCCCAAGGAGGCCGTGGTCAAGGCCCTCAGCATGGCCATCCCGGAGATCTTCTCCTCCAGTCTGACCACCATTTCCGGTCTGCTGGCCCTGGCCTTCATGAAGATCAAGATCGGCCAGGACATGAGTTTGGTTCTGATCAAGGCCATCATCTTCAGCATGCTGTCGGTGTTTCTGCTGATGCCGGCGCTGCTGCTTCTGGCGAGCCCTCTGATCGACCGAACCCACCACAAGAGCTTCCTGCCGAAGATCAGCGGCTGGGGACGCTTCACGGTGAAGAGCCGCTACGTGGTGCCGCCGATCTTTCTGGTGGTGGTCATCGCCGCGGCGATCCTTGCAAACCACTGCCCCTACGTGTTCGGGTACAGCACCCTGGACACCATGAAGCAAAACGAATACAAGCTGGCGGAAAAGAAGATCAACGAGACCTTCGGCGAGCTCAACGAGGTGGCGCTGATCCTGCCCTTCAAGGACTATGAGACCGAGGAAAAGCTCTACGCCGACTTAAGCGAGCTGGAGGGCATCGACGAGATCATCGCCCTGGCCGGCACCGAGGCCAGAGACGGCTACATGGTCACCTCGGGCATGACGCCGAGAGAGTTCTCCGACCTCACCGATCTGGACATCGCCGTGTCGAGGGCCCTCTACATGGCCTACAGCACCCAGAACGACAATCTGGCCCAGGCGGTGGGACAGCTCATCGACGTGACCAACATCGACAATTCCCGCATCCCGCTGATCGAGATGATCAAGTTCGTCTATGATCAGAGAGACGCCTACCAGTCCAGGATCGACTCCGAGATGATGGATGACCTCACGGAGCTCTACGACGAGCTCATCGACGGTGAGTGCCAGCTCCACACCCCGGACTACTCCAGAATGCTGCTGCATCTGAATCTCCCGGTGGAGAGCGAGGAGACCTACGATTACCTCATGGTGATCAAGGGCGTCATCGGGAAGTACTACACCGAATCCTACTTCGTCGGCGAGACCGCCAAGGACCGGGACTTCTCCTCCGCCTTCGGAGAGGATAACCTGCTGATCAGCGTGCTGACCCTGGTCTTCGTGGTGGTGATCCTGCTTTTGACCTTCAAGAGCGCGGCGCTGCCGCTGCTGCTGATTTTGGTCATTCAGGGCAGCATCTGGATCAACTTCGCGGTGCCGACGGTGATGAAATCCAATCTGTATTTCCTGGCGTATTTAATCGTCAGCGCCATCATGATGGGCGCCAACATCGACTACGCCATCGTGATCTCCAGCCGGTATCTGCAGTTCAAGGAGCAGATGAACTACAAGGACGCCATGGTCGAGGCGCTGAACGTCTCGTTCCCCACGGTGGTCACCTCCGGCACCATCCTGGCTGCCGCCGGCGTCGCCATCGGGCTTCTGAGCTCCGAGAACACCGTCGCCGCCATCGGCGTTTGCCTGGGCCGCGGCACCATCCTGAGTATGATGCTGGTCATGGGCGTGCTGCCGCAGCTGCTTCTGCTGGGCGACAGCATCGTGGAGAAAACATCCTTTAACATCGGCAGACCCACCCAGCTGCAGAGCCTCCAGGGGGCCATGCGCATCAACGGTCACGTGAGAGGCTACATCAACGGCTTCGTGGACGCGGAGGTGCGGGGCTTCGTCAACGGCACCGTCAGCGCCTCCATCGACATCGGCAAGGTGGAGATGGCGGAGGAACAGCCCGACAGTGAACAAATCAACCAACCCGACTACGAATCCATTTCCGACGGAATCGGGGGAGGAGAAGAGCAATGAAACGAAACAGACGCAGACTGCTTGCCATTGGCCTTGCCGTGGTGCTGTGCTTCCTCATGGGCGCAGGCTCCACGCTGGCAGAGCAGAATACGATCCGCATCACCACCGTGGAGGAGCTCCAGCAGCTCAGCGAAAGCTGCAGCTATGACGCCTACTCCAGAGACAAGACCGTTTATCTGGAAAACGATCTGAATCTCAGCGGATCTGATTTCACGCCCATCCCCATCTTCGGCGGCGTGTTCGATGGCCAGGGCCACACCATCTCCGGACTGTCTCTGGAGGGTGACTCCAGCCACATGGGCCTGTTCCGCTATGTGCAGGAGGGCGGCACCGTCAAGGATCTCACCGTCACCGGCAACCTGAACCCCGCCGGCGGCATGAGCGAGATCGGCGCCATCGTGGGCACCAACCTGGGCACCGTCAGCGGCTGCAGCTTCTCCGGCACCGTCAACGGCTCCTATAACGTCGGCGGCATCGCCGGCACCAACGAGCCCACCGGCATGATCTACAACTGCAAGACCGAGGGCTACGCCTCCGGCGACCACTACGTGGGCGGCATCGTGGGCCAGAATCTGGGCACCATTTCCTACTGCTCCAACACCGCCGGTGTGAACCTCTCCACCGAGGAGAACGTCACCACCGCGGCCGAGGTGGACATCGAGGCCCTCACCGACGAAGAGGGCGAGGTCCACACCGCCACCGACGTGGGCGGCATCGCGGGCTTCAGCTCCGGCGTGGTCATCGGCTGCACCAACTGGGGCAGCGTGGGCTATGAGCATGTCGGCTTCAACGTGGGCGGCGTGGTCGGACGCCAGAGCGGTCTGGTCTCCGGCTGCACCAACTGGGGCAGCGTCAGCGGCCGCAAGGACGTGGGCGGCATCGCCGGCCAGATGGAGCCTTACATCACCATCGACCTGGGCTCCGGCAGCGCGGCCAAGCTGGAAGCGGATCTGAACACCCTGCACGGCGGGGTGGACACCCTTTTGAACCACACCGGCGCCGCGGCCTCCGCCATCAGCGCCACCATCGGCCAGATCGCGGCCAGCGCATCCAGCGCCACCGAGCACGCGCGCTATGTGGCAGAGCAGACCGCCTCCTATGTGGATGAGACCACCGGCACCATCAACGAGGTCATGATGCGCATCAGCACCTCGGAAAAGATGGTCTCCCCGGCCATCACCGAGTTCTCCCAGGGCGCCATCGCTTTGGACGGCGCAACCAGATTCTTCTCCAACGGCTTCGATTCTCTCGACGCCATCGACGAAATGACCGCGGCGGATAAGTCCAGCTTCAAGGGCGCCACCAGCGATCTGAGCACCACCTCCGAGCGGCTGAACGCGGCCATGGCCTATTGCGGCTGGCTCATGAAGGTGGCCGACAACCAGGCCGGCACCGGCAACTACGACCTGCTCTCCGAGCGGCCGGACAACTGGCTGGAGATGTCCAACAAGTACGGTTATCAGTACGATCCCGACGCGCTGACCTCCTATGAGGGCGTCCGCGACGCGCTTTTGAAGGGCGTGGGCGACGCTGCCAGCGCCGCGGGCGTCCTGTCCGGCGACATTTCCACCATGACCCGCATCATCAACCTCTACTACCTCACCGAGGATGTGGACGGCAACACCCGCATGGAGAACACCAGCGCCGCTTTCAAGACAGCCTTCGATACCCTGCGCGGCGCCACCAGTCACTTCTCCACCGGCATGAGCTACATGGATCAGGTGGGCAGCTACCTCTCCGGCAACGAGGATCTGACGCTCCCCGGCGTGGACAGCGACTTCCGCACCGCCATGGAGGGCATGTTCGACGACCTGGGCAGCATCTCCGGCGGCCTCGGCAACCTGAGCACCCAGAGCGCCAACTTCTCTGCGCAGATCATCGCCGACATGCAGACCGTCAACGACCAGTTCAACGTGGTCATGATCGACCTGGTGGATATCCTCCAGCTGGCCATGGATCCCGATATGGAGAACATCATCGAGGATACCTCCGAGGCCGACCTCAGCACCACCAACGGCAAGGTCTACAACTGTGAAAACTACGGCACCGCCATGGGCGACATCAACGCCGGCGGCATTGCGGGCACCATGGCCATCGAGTATGACTTCGACCCGCAGAATGACTCCAACGCCATGGAGGACAGCACCCTCACCAGCAAGTACTTCACCAAGTGCGTCCTGGCCGAGAGCCGCAACTACGGCGCTGCCACCGCCCGCCACGACTGCGCCGGCGGCGTCTGCGGCGACAGTGAGCTGGGCGTCATCACCGGCTGCCAGGGCTTCGGCCCCGTTGAGAGCACCGGCGGCGACTACGCCGGCGGCATCGTGGGCCTTTCTAAGAGCGCGGTCCGCTCCAGCTGGGCCAAGTGCGCCGTCACCGGCGGCAGCTATGTGGGCGGCGTGGCCGGCTTCGGCAAGAACGTCTCCGACTGCGGCACCCTGGTGAACCTCAGCGCCCGTGACAACTGCCTCGGCACCATCGCCGGCGATCTGGACGCGGAAGGCACCGCCACCGGCAACGTCTATGTCCACGACAGCCTCTCCGGCGTGGACGGCATCAGCTATCAGGGCGTGGCCGAGGAGCGCACCTACAACGACTTCATGGCCCAGGAGAACGTTCCCGCGGAGTTCTCCAGCTTCACCGCAACCTTCTCCGCCAACGGCGAGATCGTCAAGACCATCACCTTCGGCTACGGCGGCTCCATCGACGAGAGCGAGATCCCCGAGTGCCCGCCCATGGACGGCAACTACGGCCGCTGGCCCGAGATGAATTACAAGAACCTGACCTTCGATCTGGACATCAAGGCCATCTACTCCTCCAGCGCTGCTGTGGTGGAGGGCGACCTCTACGCCGATGACACCGACACCCCGCTGGTGCTGGTGCAGGGCGTGTTCGACCCGGCCGCCTCTGTCCATGTGGCGGACTCCAAGACCCCGGCACCGGATCTGCCCAAGGGCCAGGAGCTGGAGATGCAGTATGACGTCGAGATCCTGAACGATCAGCCCGTCAGCGGCGAGGATGCGGCGGTCAACGTCCGTGTCTACGCCCCCGAGGGCACCCACACCATCTATACCTACCGCGACGGCGAGTGGAACAAGGTGGAGGCCTCCAGAGACGGCAGCTACCTGGTGTTCCAGAACCCTGACCGCGACGTGACCTTCGCCGTGGCCAAGGGCGGCGGCAACCAGCTGGGCTACTTCATCGCCGGCATCGCCATCCTGGCGGCAGCCATCGGCGGCTTCTGGTTCCTGCGCAAGCGGGGCAACAAGAAGGATTCCGACGACGCCATCGCCAGAGCCGCTGCCGTTGAGGAGCAGGTGCCCGTGGCGGTCCCGGTGACCGAGGAGTTCTACCGGAAGCAGCAGGCCAATGAGCCTGTCGTGGAGACCGCTCCCGTCGTCGAGGAAGTCCCCGTTGTGGAGACCGTGGAAGTGAAGGAGCCCGTGACGGTTCCCGACGTCGAGGTTAAAGCCGTGGAGACCCCGGCGGAGAACGTGGTCGATACCGTGGAAGCGGCGGCCGAGTCCGCTGCGGAGTCTGTGGAAGACTTCGTGGAAGAGGTCATCGAGCCTGTGGCCGACGAGGTCACCGACCCCGAGCCGGAGCTCACCATCCGCCGCCCGGTGTTCGATGAGTCCGCACCCCTCACCGAGGAGACCATCGAGGCCCTCTTCGGAGATCCCACCGACACCCCCGAGGAGTAATTCAAACTAAGAAAAGCCTTCCCGTGCACGCGGGAAGGCTTTTTTGATGGATGGATTGGCGTTTATCTGCCAGACCCACATGGCTCCCACTCTGGGGGAGCTGTCGCGAGCCTGCGAGCGACTGAGAGGGCAAAACGTGGGATTCGAAATGCAGGAAAT
>ONIN01000013.1 GCA_900317905.1 uncultured Eubacteriales bacterium
GACAAGGGCCGCGGCTATGTGCCCGCGGACAAGAATAAGGGCGCGCAGCAGATCATCGGAACCATTCCGGTGGACTCCATCTACGCCCCGGTCCTGAAGGTGAACTACACGGTGGAGAACACCCGTGTGGGAAACCAGACGGACTATGACAAGCTCACCATCGAGGTCTGGACCGACAAGACCACCACCGCGCGTGACGCGCTGAGTCTCGGTGCCAAGATTCTCTGTGATCACTTCACGCTGTTCACCGATCTGTCCGACAGCATCGGCACCCGCAGCACCGTCGTCGAGCGGGAAGTCCAGCAGACCGATTCCGTCCTGAAGATGACGATCGAAGAACTGGATCTCTCCGTGCGCAGCTTCAACTGCCTGAAGCGCGCCAATATCCACACCGTGGAAGATCTGACGACGAAGACCCAGGAAGAGATGATCAAGGTGCGCAACCTTGGCCGCAAGTCGCTGGAAGAGGTCGAGCACAAGCTCGCTACGATGGGTCTGTCCCTCGCGAGTGACGACAGCCAGCAGTAATTGCCAGCAATTGCTTTTATGCAAAACCCCAACCGCTAACAAGGAGGAATAACCGATATGCCCGGAACAAGGAAACTCGGTAAGACCAGCGCGCAGCGCAAGGCGATGCTGCGTCAGCAGGTGACCGACCTGCTGGACAAGGGCCGCATGGAGACGACCCTGTATCGCGCCAAAGAGATCGCGCCCATGACCGAGAAAATGATTACCCTTGGCAAGAAGGGTGGCCTGCCTGCATACCGTCAGGCTCTGGCCTACATCACCCGTGAGGATGTTGCCAAGAAGCTGTTCGATACCGTCGCCCCCGGCTATGCCGAGCGCAACGGCGGCTACACCCGCATCACCCGCACCGGCCGCCGCAGAGGCGACGCTGCCGAGACCGCGGTCATCGAGCTGGTGTAATCGAATTCACACAAACAAAAATGCTCTATCCAGATCGGATAGAGCATTTTTTGTTGTTCAGTTTAGGATTCGGACTCGAGCGGCAAGAATCTGTCCGAATCCGGCCGTAATCCCGGAGTTGCTTTCCCTCATCGAAAAACGCAGATTTGTGCATCTTTTTGTCTGAAATACTTGAATTATTTGAAGAAATAGACTAGAATAGCATAGCTTTAATATTTTTCTAATTTTTTGAGCAGGAATCTGAGAGGAGAACGCGACATGGCGGAAAAGCGCAAACGCAGATTTGGCGACCGACGGGATGGCTGGTGGGTGCGGGACGTATCCGGCCTGACCACCATCATGATGCACCTGATGCCCAAACGCACCCAGGCGGAGGTCTATGTAAATGAGAAGATCGATGCCACTGAGCTGGTGAAATACATCGAGCAGAAAAATCTCCAGCACCCGGACTACCGGACCACCCTGTTCCACTGCTTCATCGTGGCCATCGCGAGAATGATCCACGAGCGTCCGAAGATGAACCGCTTTATTCAGGGCCGCCGGATGTACGAGCGGTTTGACATCAGCCTCAGCTTTGTGGCCAAGCGGAGATTCTCCGACCACGCCGAGGAGGCGCTGATGTTCTTCACCCCGAAGGAGGAGGACACCCTGGACACCCTCAGCTGGAAGATCGCCGGCGAGGTGAAGGAGACCAAGAAGAGCGAGCACTCTACCGGCGGCATTGACGCCACCGTGGACGCCTTTGCCAAGATCCCGCGGCTGCTTCTGATGTTCGTCATCAAGATCATCCGCTGCCTGGACTTCTGGGGCGTGAACCCCAAGGCCCTCACCGACGGCGACACCAACTATTCCACCGTGCTGCTGACGAATCTGGGCAGCATCAAGGGCCCTGCGGTGTACCACCATCTGAACGACTACGGCACCAACAGCATTGTGGTGGCCATCGGCACCCTCCACAAGGAGGAAATGGTCATGCCCGACGGCCACAAGGAGATCCGCGACGTGGTGGACATCGGCTGCACCCTGGACGAGCGCATCGCCGACGGCTTCTACTTCGTCCGCAGCCTGAAGCTGGTCAAGCACATCTTCGCCCACCCGGAACTGCTGGATCAGCCCATCGGCGAGCCCAGCGGATTCGACTTTAAATAAGAGAAAAAAGAAGGATAAATCAATGGAAACCATTACCGCCAAAACGCCCTGGGAGCCGAATATGGGCGACCTGCCCATGCATCTGGACTACTTCGAGGGCTCCATGTATGATAAAGTGGCCGAAATCGCGAAGCAGTACCCCACTAACGTCGCCTTTGACTTCATGGGCAAGAGCACGACCTATAAAACCATGATGCAGGAGATCGACCGCTGCGCCAAATCCCTGCGCACCATCGGCGTCCGGGAGGGGGACAAGGTCACCATCGCCATGCCCAACTGCCCCCAGGCCATCTATATGTTCTATGCCGTGAACCGGGTGGGCGCCATCGCCAACATGATCCATCCGCTGTCGGCGGAGAAGGAGATCGAGTTCTATCTCAACGAGTCCGAGTCCGTCACGGCCATCACGCTGGATCAGTTCTACCACAAGTTCGAGCGCATCCGCGCCAACACCAAGGTGGTGAACATCATCATCGCCAGCATCAAGGATGCCCTCTCCAGACCCATCAAGGCGGGCTATATGCTCACTGAGGGCAGAAAGATCAAGAAGATCCCCAAGGACGCGCCCGTGATCCGCTGGAAGGAGTTCCTGAATCTCGGCAAGGCCTGCTTCTACCAGTATGCCGTGGCGCGCAAGAGCGAGGATCCCGCCGTGATCCTCTATTCCGGCGGCACCACCGGCACCACCAAGGGCATCGTGCTCACCAACAAGAACTTCAACGCTCTGGGCCAGCAGGTGGTGGCGGCGAACCCCATCTTCCGCCCCGGCGACAAGATGCTGGCTGCCATGCCGCTGTTCCACGGCTTCGGTCTGGGCGTTTGCGTCCACACCATGCTCAGCCAGGGCGGCCGCTGCATTCTGATCCCCAGATTCACCGCCGAGACCTACGCCAAGCAGATCACCAAGTACAAATGCAACTTCATCGCCGGCGTGCCCACGCTGTATGAGGCGCTGCTCCGGCTGGACAGCATGGAGAAGGCCGATCTCAGCTGCCTGAAGGGCGTGTTCTCCGGCGGCGACAGCCTCTCCGTGGAGCTGAAAAAGAAGTTCGACAAGTTCCTCTACGACCACCACGCCACCATCCAGGTTCGGGAGGGCTACGGCACCACTGAGACCGTCACCGCCTGCTGCCTGACTCCGGCGCACATGTTCAAGGAGGGGAGCATCGGCCTTCCGTTCCCGGATACCTACATCAAGATCGTCAAGCCCGGCACCGACGAGGAACTGCCCTACGGTGAGGAGGGCGAGATCCTGCTCTCCGGCCCCACGATGATGAAGGAGTACATGAACCACCCCGAGGAGACCGCTCAGACCCTCCGACACCACGCCGACGGCCTCACCTGGGTCTACACCGGCGATCTGGGCATCATGGACAATGAGGGCTTCATCTTCTTCCGCGGCCGCGCCAAGCGGATGATCATCTCCTCCGGCTACAACGTCTATCCCGGCCAGCTGGAGAACATCCTGGACGCTCACCCCGCCGTGCAGATGAGCTGCGTCATCGGTGTGCCGGATCCCTACAAGATGCAGAAGGTCAAAGCCTTCGTGAAGCTGGCCGCCGGCTTTGAGCCCACGGAGGAGACCAAGAAGATGATCATGGACTACTGCCGCGAGCACATCGCCAAGTACGCCATGCCCTATGACATCGACTTCAAGGAGGACATGCCCAAGACCCTGGTGGGCAAGGTGGCATACCGTGTCCTGGAGGAAGAGGAGCTGGCGAAAATCAAAGCCGAAGAGGCAGTCGCCCAGTAATCAAAAAAGTAAAAACAGTTGCTGCCGCCGGGTAGCGAATCTGCCGGAACTCATGTCGTTAGGCCTTTGAAGACATGAGTCCCGGCACATTTTTTGGGAGGAATATCAATGGAATGGATCATGCTGTTGCTGGCCGGAATTTTTGAGATCACCTGGGCGGTGGCCATGAAGTACTCCGAGGGGTTCACGAAGCTGCTGCCCAGCGTTGTCACGGCGGTGGGGTATCTTGCCAGTGCGGTCTTTCTGGCGCTGGCGCTGAAAAAACTGCCTCTGGGCACCGCCTACGCCATGTGGACGGGCTTCGGCATCGTCGGCACCACCATCCTCGGGATCGTGCTGTTCAAAGAGGGACTCAGCCTGCCGCAGATCGGCTGCGTCGCGCTGATCGCCGCGGGCATAGTGGGACTGAAGCTGCTTGCGTGACATTTCGTGGATTGACAGCAATCTGGAAATTAGCTATACTGTCTCATAGATAAGACACCATGTTCGACGGGAGGCGCATGCCATGGCAGGAGCCAATACCGATCTCCAGAGCCAGATTGCCGACGCTGCGGTGCGGTGCTTTCGCAATCTGGGCTATGAAAACGTATCCGTAAACGACATCTGCAAGGAGGCGGGCGTCGCGCGTTCCTCCTTCTATCGCGTGTTTTCCAGCAAAAAAGACGTGATCAGCTACCTCTTCGAGCACACGGACAAAAACCAGATCGTCAGCGTGGAGGAGCTGCTCGCGGCGGAGAATGACTTCGACCGGATGTGGATCATCGGCGACCGCTACATCAGTCTCTCCAAGGAGCTGGGCGTGGAGTTCAACGCCGCCATGATGAGCATGACCGCCGCCGGTGAGATTGATCTCCTGTCACTGGGCCACAGCGTGGACAGCTGGTTCATCCGTCTGACCCGAAACTGCCAGAAAACCGGCATCATCCGCAGCATGGAGCCGCCGGAGCTGCTGGGACCGCTGTTCGTGGATCTGACCTATCAGATGATCTACACCTGGTGCAGCAAAAAGGGGAATTTCCCCCTCCGCGCCAGGGCCAGACAGGTGACGGAGATGCTGGCGGACGTGGCGCCGGAATACCGCTGGAGCCCGGAGCAGCTGGCGAACGCGGATAAGTGAACATTCGAAAATCGGACATAATCACCGGAACTGTCTCATGGTTAGAGACGGCTCCGGTTTTTTCATCGTTGAAGATGAAACGGAATTTTTGTGACCTTTTTAGAATCGGTTTTCCCGGCCTTGACGCCGGTTTTTGCGCTTTATAAAATGAAGTTACACATTTGACAATTAAGGAGGGAACCGCATGAGCGAATGGAAGAAAACCTGGTGCAATCTCTGCGCCGTGACCTGCGGACTGGAGATGGAGGTGGAGGACAACAAGATCATCAACGTCCGCCCCGACCCCAGCAGCCCGCGTTCCAACGGCTACTGCTGCCGCAAGGGCAGAAGCGCCAGACACTTCGTGGAAAACCGCGACCGTCTGCTGTATCCGAAAAAGCGGGTGGGCGACCACTATGAGCGCATCAGCTGGGAGCAGGCCTACAAGGAGATCGCCGAGAAGGCCCGTGCCATCATCGACCAGTACGGCCCCCGCTCCACGGCCTTCCTGGGCGGCGGCACCTATTCCATCACCACCCCGGCTGCTACCATGAAGCCGCTGATGTACGCCATCGGCACCCAGTACTTCTTCAACCCCGTGGGCGTGGAGTTCATGGGTGACTGGTGGAGCCACGGCCGCATGTTCGGCTATCAGTTCCACTTCCTAGAGCCCGACGAGGAGAACAACGAGGTCATCGTTTACTGGGGCTCCAACGCCTACGTCTCCCACCAGATGCCCAACGCCAAGCGCACCATCCGCACCTTCTCCCAGGATCCGGACAAGATGGTGATCGTGGTGGATCCGCGGCTTTCGGAGACCGCCCGTATGGCGGATCTGCACATCATGCCGCGCATCGGTTCCGACTCCCTGTTCCTCCGTGCGCTGATCGCGCTGATCCTGGAAAAGGGCTGGCAGAACCAGGAGTATATCAACAAATACGTCAAAGACTTTGCCATGGTGCTGCCCTGGTTCAAGAGCTTTGACATCGACGCTGCCCTGGAGGTCTGCGAGGTCTCCAGAGAGACGGCGGAGAAGTTCGCCCGAATCCTAACCACGAAAAAGTGGGGCTGCCACCGGGACCTCGGCATCTTCTTCGGACGCCACTCCACCACCAGCAGCTATCTAGCCATCATGCTGGCCGTCCTCTGCGGTCAGGTGCTGGTGAAGGGCGGCGGCGTGATGCCGGAGCGCGTGCTCTATCTCGACAGCGTCGACGAGCACGACCCGAAAAACTGGCGCACCCCGGTGACCAACCGCTTCGCCGTTGCCAACGCCTTCCCCGAGGGCTGCTTCCCGGATGAGGTGCTGGGAGACAACGAGGACCGCATCCGCATCGCCTTCAGCGCCCTGACGAACCCGGCCCGCAGCTACCCCGACTCCCAGCGGATGGAGGAAGCCCTTCGGAAGCTGGATCTGTTCGTGGCGGTGGACTGCGTGGAGACCGAGACCACCATGATCGCGGACTATGTACTGCCCAGCATGAGCGCCTACGAGGCCGACGGCGACTTCGACATGTTCACGCTGAATTACCCCGAGGTGGTTTGGGGCTGCCGCAGAAGGATCATTGAGCCCTTCGGCGAGGCCAAGGACGACGCCACCATCTTCGCGGAGCTGACCCAGGCCATGGGCTATCTCCCGGAGCTGCCCAAGAGCCTCTATGACGCGGCGGAAGAGGCCGTCCGCACCGGCGACCGGGTCAAATATTTCCTCAAGGTCGTTGGGTGGATCGCCAAGGGCAAGATGAAGTATTTCGACCAGGCGGCGACGGTCATCTGCCTCACCCTGGGCAAGGCCATGGGCAGCGGCGGCCGCGCCATGAACTGGGCGGTGCTGATGACCAGCCCTGTGTTCAAGAGCGCCATCCCCACCGTGAAAGTCGATACGAAAAAGTACCCGATCCTCTCCAAGCTCCCGAAGTTCAAGGATTGGTGCATCGCGGACGCGGCCTTTGACGCGGTCATCGCCCACCCCGAGGGCGCCGTGATCGGCATGGCCGACGTGGAGCACATGATGGAAAAGCACGTGGTCCATAAGGATAAGAAAATCCACCTCTGGGCGCAGGAAGTGGAGGACTACCTCTACGAGTTCATCACCCCCGAGGCCGAGCGCGAGGCGCTGGAATTCAAGGACGGCAACAACATGTTCCTGTCCTCCGGCAGACGCGACGAGGGCGGTGTGAACAACGCCATGCGCAACCCCGGCGTGAACCGCTACCGCAACATGTACACCCTGTGGATGAACCCCGTGGACGCGGAGAACATGGGCATCGCTGACGGCGAGACCGTGAAGCTCTCCACCAACCGCGGCAGCATCGAGATCCCGGTGGAATACACCTGGCGGGCCGCACCGGGCTACTGTCTCATGCCCCACTATTTCGGCCTGCACTATCAGGGCAAGATGCGCGGCATGCACGCCAACTATCTCACGGACAATACGGATCTTGACGCGCTCACCGGCAACTCCCATTGGCGCCAGACGCCCTGCCGGGTCGAGAAGCTGAAAGGGAGGGCGTAACCATGGCAAATTATCAGAAGATCATCACCTCCGCGCTGGCTGACGGCGGTCTGCTGGACGCCCTGCTCTCTCTGCAGAAGGCAGAGGGTTATGTGAGCGAGGAGGGTTTGAAGGCGCTGGCCGCCTACATCGGCGTGAGCGCGGCGGAGCTCTACGATACCGCGAGCTTTTATTCCATGCTGCGGTTTGAAAAGCCCGCCAAAACCGAGATCCGCGTCTGCCGCGGCACGGCCTGCCACTCCGGCGGCAATGCAGAGCTGGTCAAGGCGCTGG
Source organism: uncultured Eubacteriales bacterium (assembly GCA_900317905.1). Taxonomy (GTDB): domain Bacteria; phylum Bacillota; class Clostridia; order Oscillospirales; family Oscillospiraceae; genus CAG-103. Next base: position 7,717 of record ONIN01000013.1, read on the forward strand.
AGAAGGCAACCGGCGTGAAGCTGGGCGAAAGCAATGAGAAGTATTCCCTCGGCTGGGTCGAGTGCCTCGGCCAGTGCCAGGCGGCGCCCAACCTGCTCATCAACGGCGAGTTGCACACCAACGTTGATCTGAACAAGATCCCGGAACTGCTGGGAGGTGCCAAATGAACGAAGTCAGAATCGCACTGAGAAACGTGGGGCACATCGACCCCATGTCCATTGACGAATATATCAAGGCCGGCGGCTACAAAGCGCTAAAAAAGGCCCGCAAGATGGATCGCGGCGGCCTCATCGAGACCATTGAGGAGACCTCCCGACTCAGAGGACGCGGCGGCGCGGCGTTCCCCACCGGCAAGAAGTGGAGCAGCGCATTTAAAAACGACAGCGAAGTGAAGTACATCGTCTGCAACGCCGACGAGGGCGAGCCGGGCACCTACAAGGATCGCGTGATCATGGAGGGCGACCCCCACACCGTCATCGAGGGCATCCTGATTGGGGCATACGCTGTCGGAGCCAAAGAGTGTTTCATCTATGTGCGCGGCGAGTATGAGAACTCCATTAAGTTGCTCCGCAATGCGGTCAAGCAGGTGGAGGAAAAGGGCCTCTGCGGCGATACGGTCATCAAGGTGGTCTCCGGCGCCGGCGCATATGTCTGCGGCGAGGGCACGGCGATTGTCAATTCTCTGGAAGGCGTGCGCGGCGAGCCCAGACTCAAGCCTCCCTCCATGGCGGTGGCCGGTCTGCACAAGAAGCCCACTATCGTGAACAACGTCGAGACTTTCGCCGTGATCCCGGAAATCATCACGAAGGGCGCGGACTGGTTCGGCGCCATCGGCTCTGAAAAGTACCCCGGCACGAAGCTCATGTGCATGTCCGGCGACGTGGAAAACAAGGTCTGCGTGGAGGTTCCCACCAACGCCACACTCCGCGACGTGGTCGAGGGATTCGGCGGGGGAGTGGCAAACGGCAAAAAGCTCAAGGCCATCCAGCTGGGCGGCTCCAGCTGCGGCTTCGTGACGCCGGAGCAGCTCGACACCCCCATTGATTTCGACTCCATCCGCGCCATCGGCGCGTCCCTCGGTTCGGGCGCGGTCTACGTGATCGACGAGACCCGCAACATCGTGGACATTCTCGCCGAGATCGCGAAGTTCTACCGCCACGAGAGCTGCGGCAAGTGTTCCCCCTGCCGGGAGGGCACCATGCGCATCGCGGAGATTCTGGAGAAGTTTGCCGCCGGCGAGGGCTCCAGAGCAGATCTGGAGCTGATCCAGTCCATGAGCGGCTACATGCAGAAAAGCTGCTTCTGCCCCCTGGGACAGAGCGCGACCACCGCATTCATGAGTGCTTTGAAACTGTTCCCCGAAGACTTTGACGCGAAGCTGAGAAAGGAGGCGTGACCCATGGCGAACGTGAACATTACCATCGACGGCAAGCAGCTGTCCGTGCCTGCGGACATGACCATCCTGGCTGCCGCGAAGCAGAATGATATCTACATTCCGACCCTGTGCTTCCTGGAGAAGCTGGATCCCCACGCCTCCTGCCGCATGTGCGTTGTGGAGGTGGAGGGCGCCCGCACCTTCCAGCACGCCTGCGCCGCCAAGGTCAAGGAGGGCATGGTGGTACACACCAACACCGAGGCCGTCAGAGCCAGCCGCAAGCTGACCCTGCAGCTGCTTTTGAGCGACCACAGCGTGGACTGCCACCACTGCCTGCGCATCGGCAGCTCCAAGTGCAACGATCTGGATCCGAAGTTCTGCGAGTGGTGCTTCCTATGCGACTGTGAAAAGGACGGCTTCTGCGACCTGCAGCGTCTGGCCCGGGAGTACGAGGTGGACAAGCTGCCCTTTGAGCAGAAGCACAACACGAAACCCATCGACAAGTCCACCGTCATCGTCCGCAACCCCAACAAGTGCATCAAGTGCAAGCGCTGCGTGGACGTCTGCGGCAAGGTGCAGACCGTACACAATCTGGCGGCCTCCGGCAGAGGCTGCGAGGTGGTCATCGCCCCCGCTTTCGGAAAGACCATGGCGGACAGCGACTGCATCGGCTGCGGCCGCTGCGTGGAGGTCTGCCCCACCGGCGCCATCTACTGCAGAGAGCACAAGGATGAGGCGGTCTACTTCGCCCACCGGGACGGCATCAAGACCGTGGCCCAGGTGGATGAGAAGCTGATCCCGGAGCTGGAGAAGGTCTGGAAGTGCGAGCCCGGCACCGTCACCAAGGAGCAGGTTGCCGGCGCGTTGAAGAAGATCGGAATCGACCGGATCGTGGACGCGCAGGACGGCGCCGCCCTCGCCAGAGCGGAGGCAGAGCAGCTGCTCACTCTCCATCTCGGCAGCAAGCCGGTGATCCTGGCGCAGAGTCTCGCTGCCCAGAAGTTCGTGCAGAAGAATTGGCCGGAGCTCATGAGCGGCTTCGTCTTTGCTCCCTCGGCCATGGAGGCCTTCGGCCGCGCCGCGAAAGCCGCTTTCTTCCCGGAGGCTGTGCAGGTGAAGACCTACCACTTCGGCCCCGTTGGCCCGGACGCCGCAGAGGCCGGGGAGTCCGGCTGCGTGGACTTTGCCATCAACGCCAGAGAGCTCTACCGGATCATGGTCCGCACCGGCTCTGAGCCGAATCCGAAGCGGGTGTCGGAGTTTGCCAAGCTCCCCGCGGCGGAGCTGGATCCCGCTTTTGATCCGCTGTTCGCCTCTGCCGAATGGCAGCTGGACGGGGAGCCGGAGACCTTGGAGATCAAGGTCGGCCGCAAGAAGCTTTCCTGCGCCATCTGCCGGAATCTGGGTCAGGCCAGAATCGCCATCGACGCCGGTACTTTTGACGTGATCCGCGTCATCGCATAAGCCTTTCAAAACGAAATCACCGACTCGTCGGGGCAGTTTGTTCCAAAACAGACTGCTCCGACTTTCCTTTGCTTCAAATGGAGAAAAAGCGGGAAATCCAATTGAAAATGGCGCCTCGGTCTGGTAAACTGGAGAGAAGAAAATCGGTGGATTCCCATTCGGAAACGGAGGTGCGCCCATGAGCAATTCACGTTCGCTCTCCACCCAGGAGGTGGCGGAGCTGCTGCATGTCAGCCGATCCACCATCTATGACCTGATCCGCCGGGGGGAGCTGCACTCCTACCGCATCGGCAGGAAGGTGCGCTTCACCCAGGACGACGTGGACGCCTACATCGCCAGAGCCCGGCACGAGCAGAAGGTGCGCCGGGTCCAGCGCTCCGAGGTGCAGAGTACGCTTTTGCATCCGGAACCGCCGAAAAACGGGAGGCTGATCCTCTCGGGGCAGGATGTGATCCTGGATCTGCTGGCCAACCAGCTGGCAAAGCAGGAAGTGGGCGCGGAGCGCTGCTACTTAAACAGCTTTGAGGGGCTTTTGAGCCTCTATCAGGGCAGAGTCAACGCCGCCGCCTGTCACCTCTATGACGCGGAGGAGGACGCCTTCAACGTGCCTTTTGTAAAGAAGCTCCTGCCGGGGATCCCAGTGGTTCTGGTGAACCTCTCTTACCGCGCGGTGGGCTTTTACGTGGCCGCCGGAAATCCCAAGGGGATCGAAGGCTGGGAGGATCTGAAGAGATCGGATCTCTCCATTCGCAACCGCGCCCCCGGCAGCAGCCCGCGGATTTTGCTGGATGGACAGCTCAAACGCATGGGCGTGGACGCCCGAAAACTGCGGGGCTATGACATCGAAATGAAAAACCACCTCACCATGGCGGCGGCCATCGCCGCGGGGGAGGCGGATCTCGCCATCGGCACTGAGCGGATCTCCGGTCAAATTGAGGGACTGGACTTCATCCGGCTGATGACAGAGCGGCTGGATCTGGCCATCCGGCGTCAGGATCTGGAGACGCCCGCCGGAGAACAATTGATGGAGGCGCTGAACGCCGGTGTGTTTCGCAGAGCGTTGCGGGGCATCAGCGGAAACGATTATCAGGATCTGGGCAAGATCCTTTGGGAGGGCTGAGAAATGCTGAATGTGCTTACGCCGGATCAGGTGCTCCGGCTGATCGAATCGGCTTTTCAGCCGCGGCAGAATGTGATCCTCCGGGAGCATGGCGCCGTGGCAGGCGACGTACTGGCGGAGGATGTGGCGGCTTCGGAATATGTGCCGGATTTCGACCGCTCCACCGTGGACGGCTATGCGGTTCTCTCGAAAGACACCTTCGGCTGCTCCGACGCGATCCCCGCGATCCTGCCGGTGATCGGCGCGGTGCAGATGGGCGAGACGCCGGATTTCAAGCTCTCTCCCGGCACCTGCGCCGCCATCCCCACCGGAGGCGCCCTGCCGGAAGGGGCGGATGCCGCCGTGATGGTGGAGTATACCGAGGATTACGGCGACGGCACCGTCGGCATCCTGAAAAGCGCTGCCCCGGGGCAGAATCTGATCTTCCGCGGTGATGACGTCAAACCGGGGGACGTGCTGTTCTCCAAAGGCAGAACGCTGACCCCTTCGGACATCGGCGCTTTGGCTGCGCTGGGAAAAACGAAGCTGTCAGTGGTCGCTCCGCTGAAGGTCGGCGTGATCTCCACCGGGGATGAGCTGGTCGCACCGGAGGAAGTACCCGGGCCGGGCCAGGTGCGGGACGTGAACACCCCGATGCTTTTGGCGCTGCTGAAAGATTGGAATGTGGAAGCTGTGGATTTCGGCCGGGTGCCGGATGTGGAGGCGGAGCTTCTGAAGCGCGTTTCTGAGGCGGCGGAGCGCTGCGACCTGGTGCTGATCTCCGGCGGCAGCAGCGTGGGCCAGAAGGACGCGGTCTGCAGAGTTCTGGAGACGGTGGGCGAGGTGCTGATGCACGGCATCGCCATTAAACCGGGCAAACCCACGATCCTCGCCAGAACCAAGGACGGAAAACCGCTGGTGGGCCTCCCGGGACATCCGGCGGCGGCCTATTACATCGCAAGACTGTTCGTGCGGCCGCTGGTGGATCGGCTCCGTGGGGAGAACCATCCGGAGCGGACGGTGACTGCTTTGCTCACCGAAAGCGTGAACGCCAACCACGGCCGGGCGCAGATCACCGCCTGCAAACTGGAGCAGAGAGACGGAGCGGTCTTCGCCGTCCCGATCCGCTCGAAATCCGGACTGATCACGCAGCTTGCGAGAGCCGACGGTTTTTTCGTCATCCCGCGGGACTGCGAGGGACTGCCGCAGGGCGCTGCGGTGGACGTCATTCTAAATCACTGAGGGGGAGAGCAATATGGCCTTTACCTATCTGACCAATGTTTCGCTGGCGGAGGCCCAGCGGGAATACTTTGAGCATATGCGGAAGCTGGGCTTTGCCGCCGGTGCGGAGATGATCCCGGTTTCCGACGCCTGCGGGCGCGTGACCGAGAAGGCGGTCTACGCCCACATCAGCGCGCCCCACTATGCCGCCAGCGCCATGGACGGCGTGGCTCTGAAGGCAATGGACACCTTCGGCGCCACGGAGACCACGCCGGTGACACTGAGTGCCGGGCGGTTTACCGTAGTGGACACCGGCGACCCCATCCCGTCCGACTGCGATGCCGTTATCATGGTGGAGGACATCGTCAGCCACGAGAATGGCAGCATCACCATCCACGCCCCCGCCGCTCCCTGGCAGCACATCCGCCAGATCGGCGAGGACGTCTGCGCCGGAGAGATGATCCTCCCCGGCGGCACCGAGATCACCCCTGCTGCCATGGGCGCCATGCTGGCAGGCGGTGTCCTGGAGGTCAGCGTGCTGAGAAGGCCGGTCATCGGCATCATCCCCACCGGCGACGAGATCGTGCCGCCCTGCGCCGATCCGAAGCCCGGGGACATCATCGAATTTAACTCCACGATATTTTCTGCCATGGTTTCCGGCTGGGGGGCGACGGCAAAGACCTATCCCATCGTGCCGGATCAGTTTGACCAGATCCGGGACGCGGTTTCGAAGGCCGCCGACGAGTGCGACGTGGTGCTCTTGAACGCGGGCTCCTCCGCGGGCAGAGAGGACTATTCCTCCTCCGTGATCCGCCAGCTTGGCGAAGTGCTGTACCACGGCATCGCCATCAAGCCGGGCAAGCCCACCATCCTGGGCAATGTGGGCAGCACGCCGGTTCTGGGCGTGCCGGGATATCCGGTCTCCGGCATCATCGTCATCGAGCAGCTGCTGAGGCCCCTGATCGACCTGTGGTTCCGTCGGGATGCCGGTGCGGCAGAGAAAGTCAAAGCCGTTTTGACCCGGCCGGTGGTCTCGGGTCTCAAATATCAGGAGTTCGTCCGCGTCCGCATGGGCGAGGTGGGCGGCAGACTCACCGCGTCGCCTCTCGCCAGAGGCAGCGGCGTGGTCACCAGCTTCATGAAGGCCGACGGCATCCTCACCGTGCCCCAGGGCACCGAGGGCTTCGAGGCCGGGCAGGAGGTGGAGGTCACCCTGCTGCACGCGCCGGAACGGCTGCGGCAGACCCTGGTGGTCATCGGCAGCCACGACCCGCTGCTGGATGAGCTGGGCGACCTGCTGCATCAGGAGGACCCGAACCTCTTCATGAGCTCCTCCCACGTGGGCTCCATGGGCGGCATCATGGCCGTCAGAAGGGGAGAGGCCCACGCCGCCGGCATCCACCTGCTGGATACGGAATCCGGCGCTTATAACATCTCGTTCCTGAAAAAGCATTTCCCCCAGGGCGGCGTGCATCTGATCCGCTGCGTTGGGCGCCAGCAAGGGCTGATGGTGCAGAAGGGCAACCCCCTCGGCATCACCGGATTTGCCGATGTAGCCAAGCCAGATTTGCGTTATGTAAACCGACAGAAGGGCTCCGGCACCCGTATCCTGATGGACTACCTCTGCAAGACGGAAGGCGTGGATCCGGCTGCGGTCTACGGCTATGACCGGGAGGAGCTGACCCACACCTCTGTGGCGGTGCAGATCGCCTCGGACAGCGCGGACGCGGGCCTCGGCATCTACTCGGCGGCCCAGCTGTATGATCTGGACTTCCTCCCGATCTGTATCGAGGAATATGATCTGTTGATCCCGGATTCCGCCTGGGAGACCCCCATGGTGCGGCAGCTGATCCGAACGCTTCAGAGCGATGCCTTTAGGGATCGGCTCATGGCCATGGGCGGCTACACGCTGGATCGCCCCGGGGAGGAGATCCCCTGGATGGAGTTATGAAACGACTGGATGTCATCGTCATCGGCGGGGGCCTGCTGGGCTGCTTCACGGCCCGGAACCTCTGCCGATGGGATCTGAACGTTGCGCTTCTGGAGGCGCGGGAGTACGTCTGCACCGGCATCTCCCGCGCCAACACTGCCGTGGTCTATCCCGGCTACGATCATAAGCCCGGTACGCTGAAGGCGGAACTGACCCTTCGCGCGAACCGGGCCTTTGGTATGCTCTGCGGGGAACTGGACGTGCCCTTCTCCCGCTGCGGTTCCCTGATGGTGGCCTGCGGCGAACAGGGGGAGGCGGTGCTTCGGAAAAAGCTCCGAAACGGTTTGGAAAGCGGCGTCCCGGATCTGCGGCTTCTGCAGCGGGAGGAATTGCTGAAGCTGGAGCCGGAGCTGACGCCGGAAGTGACGCTGGGGCTCTGGTCCCCCAACGCCGGGACGGTGAATCCCTGGGCGCTGGGCATCGCCGCCATGGAGAACGCGGTGCAGAACGGCGCGGAATACTACGCCAATGCGCCGGTGACCGCCATCTGGGAGACCGAGGGCGGTTACGTGGTGGAGACGGAAGGGGAGACCTTCTTCACCCGCGCCATCGTCAACTGCGCGGGGCTGCAGTCCGTCGCGGTGCAGGAGCTGGTCTACTCCAGCCCGGTGCGGCTGCGCATCACAGCCGGGGACTATCTGATCCTGGATAAGCTGACCGCCCACGCGCCAAGTCACATCGTGCAGTATGAGCCGGAGCGGGGCAAGGGTCTCACGGCAGTGCCCACGGTGGAGGGGAACCTCCTGCTGGGCCCCTCGGAGCGGGAGGGTTCCGATTTCGGCACCGATCGAAGGGGCCTGGACTTCGTCCGGGAGTTGACCCGAAAGGTGCTGCCCAAGGTGGAATTGAACGACACCATCCGCACCTTCGCCGCCCTGCGTCCCAACCCGGAGCGACCCGACGGCAGCAGCATCCGCAGCTTCGTCATCGACCGGCCGGCGGAGGGATTCTGGAGCTTCCTGGGCGTCAAGACCCCGGGGCTGACCTGCGCCGACGAGCTGGGCATGTATGTGGCCAGGCAGGCAGCAGAGGCTTTGAACGCAAAAGAAAACCCGGACTTTCAGCCGGTTCGGAAGGGGATCCCCAAGGCCCACGGTCTGGATCTGGAAGCCAGACAGCGGCTGATTGCGGAAGATCCCGAATACGGTAATGTGGTGTGCTTCTGTGAGGATGTGACCCTGGCGGAAATCCGCGCCGCAATCCGCGCCGGAGCCACTACGGTGGACGGCGTGAAGCGGCGGGTGGGCGCCGCCATGGGCCGCTGCCAGGGCAGCCGCTGCCGGCTGAAAATCGAAGCATTGCTGCGGGAGGAGGGCATCTATGCATTGTGACCTTCTCATCATCGGTGCCGGGGCTGCTGGCCTCTCTGCCGCACTGGGCGCCTGGGAGGCGGGCTGCCACAGCATCCTGATCGCCGACCGCCGCAGCCATCCCGGCGGCATTCTGGAACAGTGCATCCACAAAGGGTTCGGCGCAGAGCTCACCGGGCCGGAATATACCGCCCGGCTACTTGCACAGCTGGCACAGACAGGCGCGGCGCTTCGGCTGGAGACGGAGGTGCTGTCGGTCTCGCCATCGCGGGAGGCGGTGCTCTCCTCCGGAGACGGACTGGAGCGGGTTCGGTTTTCTCATCTGATCCTGGCCGCCGGCTGCCGGGAGCGGCCGCTGGGGACTTTGAACATCACCGGCACCCGGCCCGACGGCGTATTCACCGCGGGACAGGCACAGGAGATGATGAATCTCCACGACCGGGATCCCGGCGAGCGGGTTTTGATCCTCGGCAGCGGCGATCTTGGGATGATCGTCGCCAGGCGCTGCGTCCTCAGAGGGGAACAGGTGATCGCCATCCTGGAGCAGGCGGAGAAGTACACCGGCCTTGCGAAGAATTACCACGGCTGCGTGGAGGCCCATTCGATCCCACTTTGGACGCGCACCACGGTTACAGAGCTCCACGGGACACCCCGGCTCACTGGCGTCACGGTGCGGGAACTGGACTCCGGCGCGGAACGCTTTGTCCCCTGTGACACCCTGCTGCTGGCCACCGGCCTGATCCCGGAGCAGACCTTGGTCTCCAACCTCGGCGCGCCTTCGTGGCTGCATCTGGTCGGCAACTGCAACCGGGTCCACGATCTGGTGGACTCCGCCGCCCATGAGGCCCGAACCATCGGATCGGAAATCATAAAAAAACCCTGAGCTGCTGAAGATAAGCAGCTCAGAGTTTTAGATTCCGTAAAATTCAAGGAATTGTCTGGTTTTTTCTTCCTTCGGGGTGTTGAGGAGCGTCTCGGCGCTGCCCTGTTCGATCAGCTTTCCGCTCTCCAGATACAGCACCTCGTCAGCGATCCGCCGCGCCTGCTGGAGACTGTGGGTGATCAGCAGCACCGCGCAGCCGGTGTCCTTGGCGTAGCTTTCGATCAGCTTTTCGGCCGCGAGGGTGGAGGCCATGTCCATGGCGGCGGTGGGCTCGTCGAGGATCAGCAGATCGTAGCTCCCCAGCAGACTCCGCGCCAAAGCCATTTTCGCCGTCTCACCGCCGGAGAGCCGTTTTGCCCGGCTGCGGCGGAGGGACATGAGACCCAATGCATCCAGCAGTTCGGTGCGCTTCTTTTCATCTCCGCCGTTCAGTGCGAGATTCTGTTCCACGGTCATCCGGAAGGCAAAGGGCTTTTGAGGCAGGTACCCCACCCGGCCGGAGATAACAGCGCGCTTGCTGTCGTCGGCGGTCTCGATCCCGGCGAGGATCTTCGCCATGGTGGATTTTCCGCTGCCATTGGCGCCGATGACCGCGGTGACCGCACCGGACTGCAGCGTGATCGCCGGCAGGTCCAGTACCTTCCGTCCGGCGTAGGTCCTTGCAAAGGCGTTGGTTTTCATCGGTGGAACCTCCTTTGCATCACGCTCAGCACGATGTTCACCAGCAGCGACAGCACCATCAGGATCAGCCCCAGTGCGATGCCGAGGGAGAAGTTGCCCCGGTTGGTGTACTGCATGATGGCGGTGGTCATCACGTTGGTTTTCCAGGCGATGGCGCCGCCCACCATGCTCACCGCGCCAACCTCCGCGATGGCTCTGGCGAAGGCCAGCAGGTAGACCGTGATGATGGGGTAGAGGCATTCGTTCACCAGGAGCACAAACCGTTTCCAGCCGCTGAAGCCGAGGCCTTTTGCTGTCTCTCTCAGCGGCGGCGCCAGCTCGGCGGCGTAGGTCTCCATGTTGCCGATGACGATGGGGGTGATCAGCACCACCTGGGCCAGGATCATGATCGGCACGGTGAACAGGAGTTTCAGGTGTCGGAAGGGCCCCACACCGGAGAACAGCAGATAAAACAGCAGACCGCAGACCACCGGCGGCATGCCCATCAGCGTCCGGTTGAGTACCACGAGGGCGCCCCGACCGCGAAATCGGCAGGCGCCCAGCCAGATCCCCAGCGGCACCCCCAGCAGCAGCGCGATGACGGAGCTGGTGAGACTGACCCTGGCGGTGGTGGAGAGGATGTTCACCAGCTCCCGATCCGCGGTCAGGATCAGCTGTATGGCTTTTTGAATGGCAGAACCCATGGGGTGGCTCCTTTGAACGAAATGGTTCCCAAGTTACAAAACAGGGTATGCAGCTGCATACCCTGTCAGTTTACTTCAATCGGTTCGGTTCGTCAATCCATGACGCCGTCGTTGGCAACGAAGGTGAGGAAGGTGGCCTTATCGGTGAGGATGTAGGCGCCCATCTCCTCGGCCATCACCAGGCATGCGCCCATGCCGGCATTGGCGGAGGTGTACCAATCGGTGTAAGCCTCGAAGGTGGTGGGATCGTCGGTGATGCCCAGGCTCTCGGGCCAGAGGGAGAGCTCCTTGGTGTGGGTGCCGGAGCCGTCACCACGGCTGACGAAGGGATACTTGCCGTCGGCGATTGCGGCGAAGGCGGTGAGGACATCCTCAGCGTCCTTCACGCCCGCGGGATCCTCCTGGGGACCGCAGAGGACGAAGTAGTTGTACATGTAGGTCATGCGCTCGGACTCCATGCCGTCCAGAACGTAGGCGAAGCCCTCCTCAACGAAGGCCTCCTCCTGGGCCTTGGCGTGAACCAGGATCAGGTCGGCATTGCCCATCTTGGCATTGGCGATGGCCTTGCCGGTACCGGCGGAGAAGACTTCGACTTCATAGCCGTACTTTTCCTCGAACATGGGCAGCAGGTAGCCCAGCAGGCCGGAGTCGTTGACGCTGGTGGTGGTGCTCAGACGGATGAGCTTGGTCTCTTCGGTGGCCTCGGGGATCTCGGCAGTGGAGATCGGGCGGTCCTCCTTGAGATAGAACAGGTACTCGCCATACTCAGCATAGCCGTACTCGGCGGCGGCAGCCTCGCCCTCCTCGCTCAGCAGCCAGTTGATCAGCGCGGCGGCGCCCACGGTGTTCAGCTGCACGTCAGAGACGGCGTTCCCGTCCGCATCCACAAAGGGGGCATCGGGATTGACCGCCATGAGGGTGTAGTTGTTGATCATGCTGTCGTCGGCCTCTTTGAGGATGACGGTGTTCAGCGTGACCTCCGGTGCGGCGGCTTCTTCCGCAGCGGAGCCATTGGGCCCCTCGGAATCGATCTTCGATGATGCGCAGGCGCACAGGGCAAAGACCATGACCAGCACCAGAAGCAGGGATAGATACTTCTTCATTTTGTTTTGTCCTCCTAAACAAAAAGATTGTAACCCCATTACGACTGTCCCAAAGTTCGCATGGGGAGCGCGAGGGGATGGGCTTCCCCTCGCATTTAAAAATGCTTTTTTCAAGTCGTTCCCGACTTGAAAAAAATCGGCCTCTTTACAGACCCAGTCGGACACAGATTTCTCTGTGCCTGTCTGGCTCCGGAAAGAGGCTCGTCCACCCGATTTCGGATCAATTCGACCCCATTCTAACACTCTGTATATAGGAATGCAAGGAAAAAATGGATGTTAAAGTTTAAACATCTGCGCGAACTGGACTGTATGGTTACGAAATGAACTGTAAAATGGAAGTGATCCCTCTGTTCAAATTAAATAAAGTGCGTTATAATCAAATGAAATACACCGATTCGAGGTGATCGCAAATGACCAATTACTGCGGCTATATGGGCAAGGTCGTGCTGCTGGATCTTGACGCCAAAACCACAACGGAGTATCCTTGGAGTGACCGGGATCGAGAGCTGTACATCGGCGGCAAGGCCATGGCCTCCAAAGTCCTGTACGACAACCTGACCGGAACCGAGGATCCCTTCGGGCCGGAAAATCTGATCGTCATTTCCACCGGCCCGCTGACCGGCACCGGCGCCCCCAGCTCCAACCGATTTGACATCTCGGCGCTGAGCCCGCTGACGGGCATCACCACCAGCTCCAACTGCGGCGGCAACTTCGGCCACTATCTGAAGAAGGCCGGCATGGATGCGCTGATCATCCGGGGCAGGTGTGAGTCGCCCACCTGGATCGAGATCGAGAACGACAAGTTCACCTTCCATGACGCCTCAGATCTTTGGGGCATGCGTACCACGGAGACCCAGACGGCCATGCAGGCGATCCTGGACGAGGCTGCGGGGAAGACGGTGCGCGGCGGCATGCTGGCCATCGGCCCCGCAGGTGAAAACCTGGTTCGTTACGCCTGCGTCATGTCCGGCGAGCGCGCGGCAGGACGCGGCGGCGTGGGTGCGGTCTTCGGCAGCAAGAACATCAAGGGTATGACCGTCACCGGCACGGCCATGGCCTCCGTCCACGACAAGGACAAGACCGGCGCCTTCCACAAAAAGTGGGTCAATAAGATTCGGAACCACCCCATCACCGGCGAGCGGCTTCCGAAGGAGGGCACGGCGACGCTGTTGAATCCCATGAACGACCACAGCATCCTGGCCTCCCACAACTTCGAGTACGGCACCTACGAGTACCACGACGACATCAGCGGCGAGACCCTGGCCAACACCCTCCATGTGGGCAACAACGGCTGTCTCACCTGCCCGATCCGCTGCTCCCGAAGAGTGCCGGTGGACGGCAAGATCGTCAAGGGCCCGGAGCTGGAGACCCTGGGTCTGCTGGGCAACAACATCGACAACAACAACCTGCAGCAGATCTGCGACTGGAACTACACCCTCGACGAGCTGGGGCTGGACACCATCTCCGCCGCCGGCACCGTGGCCTGGGCTATGGAGGCCAACGAGAAGGGCATCTGGAGCTGCGGCCTGGAGTTCGGCAAGACCGAGAACGTCAACCAGATCTTCGAGGATATCGCCTTCCGAAGAGGCGTGGGCAACGAGCTGGCCGAGGGCAGCAAGCGCCTGAGTGAGAAATACGGCGGCACGGAGTTCGCCATCCAGTCCAAGGGCATGGAGCTGTCCGCCTACGAGCCCCGCCACGCGGTGGGCCAGGGCCTGGGCTATGCGGTCTCCAACCGCGGCGGCTGCCACCTGAACGGCGGCTATCTGGTGGTGCTGGAGGGCCTCGGCATGAACGTCAACGGCCTTAAGACCGGGGCGAAGGCCGACCTGTGCATGTTCATGCAGGATCTGATGGAGAGCGTCTCCATGGGCGGCCAGTGCCTGTTCACCTCCTTCGCGGTGTTCCCTGGCTTTACGGTGGAGGGGCACAAGAAGTGGTACAACCGGATCATCAACGCGGTGGTGCCCTTTGTGGGGCCCTTTGTCCGCATCCTCAACCGGTTCCCGGAGATCGCCTGCTTCCATCTGCCGCTGGTGCCGTATTCTTACGAATACCCGAACATCGTCGGCATGAAGATGACCCTCGGAAAGCTGATTCGCGCCGGCGAGCGCAGCTACAACGTGGAGCGTGCGGTGAACGCCCGCTTCGGCGTCTCGGCGGAGAACGACAAGCTGCCGAAAAAGCTCACGGACGCGCTGCAGGATCCCAAGAATCCCAAGACTCGCGTTCCGCTAGAGAAAATGAAAAAAGTCTATTACCGCGCCAGAGGCTGGATGAAAAACGGCCTTCCCAGTGAAAAGAAGCTCAAGCGTCTCGGCATCCGGCACGGCAGTGTAGAAAAAAGAGAAGGGAGCAACATCATGAGTTTTCTGAGAAATGCCTACTATCGCGTGTATCAGTTCATCTTCAACATCGGCGCCCACTTCCTGTACTGGCGCAGACCCATCCAGGTCTCCGGCATCGGCAGCGCGGAGAAGATCCCGGAGATCCTCCGGAAAGAGGGCGTGAACAAGGCCCTGATCGTCACCGGCCCCAGCGTCGGCAAGCGCCTGGCGCCCATCGTTACCGCCGCTTTGGACAAAGCCGGCATCGGCTGGGTCATGTTCGCTGAGGTGGAGGCCAACCCCAAGGTCAGCACCGTGGAGAAGGCCCGCAGCATCTATGTGGAGAACGGCTGCAACGGCTTCATTGCCATCGGCGGCGGCTCCCCCATGGACTGTGCCAAGGCTGCGGCTGCCCGCATCGTGCGGCCCAACAAATCCGTCGGCCAGATGGGCGGCCTGCTGAAGGTTCTCAAGAAGCTGCCTCCCTTCGTTGCCGTGCCCACCACCTCCGGCACCGGCTCTGAGACCACCATCGCCGCCGTCATCACCGACGATGAGACCCACCACAAGTATGCCGTCATGGATCTGCAGCTGGTGCCGAAGTACGCCGTGCTGGATCCTGAGATGACCCGCGGCCTGCCGCCGAAAATCACCGCCGCCACCGGCATGGACGCGCTGACCCACGCCGTGGAAGCTTACGTCTGCTGGACCTACAACACCAAGGAGAGCCTCCAGTGCGCCGAGGAGGCCACCGTGGCTATCTTCAAGTATCTGGAGCGCGCCTATCAGAACGGCGATGACATGGAAGCCAGAACCGAGATGCTGATCGCCAGCTTCAAGGCCGGCTTCGCCTTCACCCGCGCCGGTGTCGGCAACGTCCACGCCATCGCCCACACCCTGGGCGGCCTGTACAACACCCCCCACGGTCTGGCCAACGCCGTCATCCTGCCCATCGTCCTGGAGGACTACGGCGAGGCGGTCTACCCGAGACTCAGCCGTCTGGCGGAGCTCACCGGCGTCTGCACCAGCGGCACTCAGGAGCAGAAGGCCAAGGCCTTCATCAAGGAGATCCGCGCCATGAACCAGCGCATGGACATTCCCACCGGCTTCGACCACATCCAGGAGAAGGACATCCCGCAGATGATCACCTGGGCACTGAAGGAGGCCAACCCCTTCTATCCCGTGCCGGTCATCTACGACCGCGACCGCTGCAACAAGGTCATCCACCGCATCATCGACGAGGCCTGAGCCTTACACACCAAATGAAAAAGAGACGGACTCCGGTCCGTCTCTTTTTTTGATGGTTTGGACAATTTTTGAGATTCTGTCCAAAAGAAAAGGCAGAAAAGCAAGTTTCGTCAGCGAATGAAAAACGGTGTTTTTGTGAGTATTTGAGAATCGTTTTTCAATGGATTGACGCGGTTTTCTTGTTTTTTTATAATACAAAGGATGCGGTTTTGTCTCATTCCGTCGGCGGCTCCGCTTTGCGGAACTGTTCGGATTTCTGATAGGAGCGCAGAATGGCGTCTGCCGTGGCAAGCGCCACAGATTTGCTGAGGGCCTCAAACTCCTCCCAGGGCATGGGATCCTTTTTTTCCAGCCACCAGATGTAGCCGTCAAAGAAGGCATAGACGTACCGGCGGATCACGAACCGCGCGGTCTCTTCGTCTGGGAAGATGTCGCCGAAATCATTCATGATCAGCGGGAAGAGCTTTTCAAAGCAGAAGGCCCGGAAGGAGTTCTGCCCGGTGAAGACGAAGGCGTTGCAGTAAAACTCTGGGTCGGCCCGGAGAGATTTCAGAATGTCCGGATAGTATTCCCAGATGGACTTCTCCGGCCGCACGTCCACGAAGCGGCAGAACTCATAGTCGTAGATCCACTCCACCAGATCGTATTTGTCTTTAAAATACCGATAGAAGCTGCGGCGGCTGACCCCGGCCTTTTCGAGGATCTGGGTGGTGGTGATCTTCTCGATGGGCATGGTGCGCATCAGTGCCTTCATGGCCTCCGCGATGGCCAGCTTGTTCTGTTCCGACTCGGACATGGGCTCACCCCGCTTATGAATCATTCTATTCAGTATTGTATCGTTTTACGGGCTGATTGTCAAAGAAAAACATGTCATCCGGGACACTTGGTGGCACAGAAATGTTATTCTGTGTCAGGAAATGTGCGATAACCAGATTGCGAACCGAGAACCTGTCTGTTAAAATAAATCCAAGCATCTTTTTAATACGCCTGTAATGGATTTCGAGCCTGTGCAGCCTAAGCCGATCTCGGTATGGCGGCAGGCCGTGTGCCCGGGCACACCGGGGCGCCGCAGGAAACGGCTGCGCCTTCCCAAGTGAAAAGAGATCTGACTTTTTCAGTCAAAGGAGGATTTTCTATGGGCGAATGGAAGAAAACACAGTGCGGCATCTGCGGCGTCAGCTGCGGCCTCGAGGTGGAAGTGGAGGACGGGAAGATCATCTCCTCCAGACCCGATCCCGACAGCCCCCGCAGCCACGGCTACGCATGTCGCAAGGGCCGCAACAACAAGTATCTCGTGCACCACGGCGACCGTCTGGATTACCCCATGAAGCGGGTCAACGGCGAGCTGGTTCGGATCAGCTGGGATCAGGCGATCCTGGAGATCGGCAGCAAGCTGCGCAGCATCGTCGATCAGTACGGCCCCCGCGCCGTCTGCGGCATCGGCGGTGCCTCCGGCGGCGGCCAGAGTGAACTGATCTTCCTCAAGGCTCTGATCAATGGCCTGGGCGGTCAGTACATTTTCAACCCCATCGGCTTTGAGTTTCTGGGCAACTGGTGGAGCCACGGCAAGATCTTCGGCGATCAGGTCTGCTTCACCGAGCCGGACGACGTGGGCGTGGAGACGCTGGTGCTCTGGGGCTCCAACTCCTTCGTCACCCACCAGATGTGCGACGCCAGAAAGAACATCCGCGACGCCGCTGAAAGCCCGGATCGGAAGCTGGTCGTTATCGACCCCCGCATGTCCGAGTCTGCCCGCATGGCGGATATCCACATTGCCAACCGTCCCGGCTCCGACGCCATCATGCTCAAGGGCCTCATCGCTCTGATCCTCCGCAAGGGCTGGGAGAACAAAGAGTACTGCAAAAAGTACGTCAAGGATCTGGACAAGATCCGCCCCTGGTTCTACACCACGAATATTGAAGAATGTTTCCGCGTGGCGGGCGTCACCTACGAGGAGATGGAAAACCTCGCCAAGGTGCTCACCACCACCAAGTGGGGCTGCCATCAGGATCTGGGCATCTTCTGCGGCCGCCACAGCACCCTCTGCAGCTATCTGATCGTCATGCTGGAGGTCCTCTGCGGCGTGGCGCTGGTGCCCGGCGCTACCATCGTGCACGAAGCCTGGGCTGCCCGCGGCGAGACCATCCATGAGGACACCGATCCCAAGGTCTGGCGCACCCCGGTCACCAACCGCTTCCCGGTGCTGGAGACCTTCCCCTCCTGCGTCATGCCGGTGGAGATGCTCTCCGACCGCCCCGACCGCATCCGCGCCGCCATCCGCACCCTGGGCGCGCCCATGCGTTCCTATCCCGACTCCAAGCTGGTGGAGGAGGCCTTCAAGAGCCTCGACCTGCTGGTGGTCTGCGACATCGCCTGGACCGAGGACTGCGAGTACGCCGATTACGTTCTGCCCGCCAAGAGCCAGCTGGAGCGCTATGAGTTCAACGCCTTCCAGATGAACTTCCCTGAATGCGTCATGTCCCTGCGTCCTCCCGTCATCGAGGAAAATATCGGAGAGCGCCGTGATATGTGCGACGTGTTCATCGAGATCATGAAGGTGGCCGGCGCCCTGCCGAAGCTGCCCAAGTGGTTCTACAAGGCCGGCGAGAAGGCCGTCGAGACCGGCGACCGCATGCCGTACCTCTTCGCGCTGCTGGCGTACCTCGGCGGCACCGGCATGAAGCATTATGCCATCCGCACCGCCATCCTGGGCGAGACCCTTGGCAAGCCCATGGGCTCCGCCACCAAGGCTGTCTCCTGGGGCGCGCTGATGACTACCCCCATGGCTGCCGGACTCTCCGCCAAGGCAAAGAATCCGAAGCTGGGCTTCCATCCGATCATGGAGAAGATGCCTGCCATGGACAACTTCTGCGCCCTTGACGCCGCTTTTGAGCAGGTTTTGAAGCACCCCGAGGGCGCCGTGGTTGGCATCGCGGACAACGACAAGCCGGAGTCCTACCTCCTGCAGCACGTGAAGCACAAGGATCACAAGATCCACCTCTACTGCGACGAGATCTTCGAGGCTGTGATGAATCTGACTCCTGAAAAGGAGGCCGAGGCCATCACGCCCACGGAGGAGTTCCCCTTCATCATGTCCTCCGGCCGCCACACCGAGGACGGTCTGAACTCCATGACCCGCTACATGAAGAACATGAACCGTTACCACAGAAGCTACTACACCTTCCTCGTGAACCCCGACGACGCGAAGGAGCTTGGCTTCGAGGACGGCCAGATGGTGCGCGTCACCACCAAAGGCGGCACCGCCGAGATCCCGGTAGAGATCACCTATCAGGTCAACCGCGGCTACATGATGTTCCCCCACCACTACGGCCTGAAGTTTGAAGGCGAGGTCGAGGGTGTCAGCGGCGGACATGTCTTCAACTGGGACAACATGGATGAGATCACCGGCAACCCGTGCGTACGCTTCGTTCCCTGCCGGGTCGAGGCAGTCTGAAGGAGGTGCTGAACATGGCAAATGTGAATCTGACCATCAACGGCATTGCCGTTTCCGTCCCCAGCGGGACCACCATTCTGGACGCGGCCAAAGCCGCCGGCGTCCGCATCCCCACCCTCTGCGCCTATGAGGGCATGGGTCCCCACGCCAGCTGCAGACTCTGCATCGTGAACGTGGCCGGCGATGACAAGGAAAAGCTCGCCTGCGCCGTCAAGGTCGCGGAGGGCATGGAAGTCACCACTGACAGCGAAGCGCTGTTTGAAAAGCGGAAAGCCACCCTCACTGAGATGTTCCGCCAGCACAAGGTGGACTGCCACCACTGCGCCCGCGTGGGCGGCTCCAGAATCGAGGATCTGGATCCCTGGTTCTGTGAGAACTGCTTCTACTGCGACTGCCAGCGGGACGGCTTCTGCGAGCTGCAGGCCCTGGCGAGAGAGTTCGGTATCGGCCAGCTGCCCTTCGAGCCCCAGCAGAATGATTTCGCGGAGGACTGCTCCACCGACGTGATCCTCAGAGATCCCAACAAGTGCGTCAAGTGCCGCCGCTGCGTGGATGTCTGCAAGAACACCCAGGCTGTCGGCGTCCTCGGCATGGTGAAGACCGAAGCCGGCCAGACCGTCGGCGTCGCCACCGCTGCCACGCTGGCAGAGAGCGCCTGCATCCGCTGCGGCCGCTGCGTGGATGTATGTCCCACCGGCGCGGTGTATCTCAAGGAGCACAAGGACGAGCTGCCCTACTACGCCCACGCCCGGAATGTCAAGACCGCGGCCCTGGTGGACGAGAGCGTCCTGCCGGAGCTCTCCAAGCTCTACGGCGGCGAGATCAGCCTCGAGCAGCTCAGCGGCGCCCTCCGGAAGATCGGCGTGGACGCTGTCTACGACGCGGAGGAAGTCCGCACCGTCATCGCCTTGGAGGTTGCCCAGAAGCTCTCCAAGCGGCGGAAAAAGGCTCCCGCCATCCTGGCTATGGATCCTGCCGCCAAGAAATTCCTGGAGGCCAATTTCGCCGACCGTAAGGCCGATTTCCTCTTCCCGGAGACCGCCCAGGTTCGCTTCGCGGAGCTGGCAAAAGGGAAGTTCGATAAGATCTACCGTCTCAGCGGCAAAAACGCCCTGGCCTACGAGGTCAAGGCCACCGGCTGCGCGGACTACTTCTACAACGCCAGAGAGCTGTTCCGCGTCCTGAAGCGCACCGGCGCCAACCCGCTCAGAGCCGTTCCGGCGGCGCTGGATACCCTCGGCGTCGCGGCGGAGAAGACCGCCTACGAGCCCGTGCTCGCCAGCGTCTGCTGGCAGTTGGGCGGCGAGGCCGAGGCGATTACCCTCGACGTGAACGGCAAGGAAGTCAAGGCTGTGGTCTGCCATAATCCCGCGCAGGTGAAGAAGGCACTGGACGCCGACTGCGCCGTCATTCGCGTCAACGCTTGACAAACGCCGCTTTCTGCGGCAAAATAGAGAACGAAAAATGTTTCCGATCCGCAGGGGCCTAAAGCATCCGCCATGGCCCTGCGGACGGGGTACAGACCGGAAACGGCTGCGCCTTCCTGTTTTGAAAAGGAAACACTGTCTTTGCCTATAGGGGTATTCTACCCATATCGGAACAGGGATGGTCTGTTTTCAAAACAGGCCATCCCTTTTTGTTTTGAGGTTTTGTTATGAAAGAGATCCGAACCGAAGAAGCCGTCGGCCATGTGCTGTGCCACGATATGACCCAGATCATCCCCGGGGTCACCAAGGACGCCCGCTTCCGCAAGGGGCATATCGTTCAGCCGGAGGACGTTCCGGTGCTGCTGAGCATGGGCAAGGAGACCCTGTTCGTCTGGGAAAAGAAGCCCGGCATCCTCCACGAGGACGAGGCGGCGGACCGCCTGCGGGCCCTCTGTCAGGGAGCGCACATGCATGCTACCGCGCCGAAGGAGGGCAAGATCGAGCTGATTGCCGACATGGACGGCCTGCTTTTGGTGGACGCGGATCGGCTGGAGCAGGTGAACGATCTGGAGCAGATCATGATCGCCACCCGCCACGGCAACACCCCGGTGAAGGCCGGGGACAAGCTGGCGGGGACCCGGGTCATCCCCCTGGTCATCGAGGAGGAAAAGCTTAACAGGGCTGCGGAGGTCTGCGGCGACAAGCCCCTTCTGGAGATCCGCCCCTATCAGCTGAAAACTGCCGGCCTCATCACCACCGGAAACGAGGTGGCCAAAGGCCGCATCGACGATGCCTTCACCCCGGTGATCCTCAAGAAGCTGGCACAGTACGGCATCGAGGTCACCCATCACTGCACCCCCGGCGACGATATGGAGGCCATCACCAAGGCTGCGCTGGAGTACCATGCGGCGGGTGTGGACATGATCCTCTGCACCGGCGGCATGAGCGTGGATCCCGACGACCGCACCCCCGGCGCCATCAAGGCCACCGGCTGCGAGATTATTTCCTACGGTGCTCCGGTGCTGCCCGGCGCCATGTTCCTGCTGGGCTATTTCGACGACGGCACGCCCATCATGGGCCTCCCAGGCTGCGTCATGTATGCCAGAACCACGATTTTTGATCTGATGCTGCCGCGGATCGCGGCGGGCGTCAAAGTTACGAAAAAGGATCTTGTCCGTCTGGGCCACGGCGGCCTCTGCCTTGGGTGTGGGGTCTGCACCTGGCCCAACTGCGGCTTCGGAAAGGGATAAGCCATGGAGACCGGAATTTCTGTTGAAAGAGCCATCGAGCTGATTCATGCTTATACAAATCCCGTCGGCACGGAGCAGATCCCGGCAATCAAAGCCCACGGCCGGGTGCTGGCGGCGGATGTGAGATCCCCCATGGACCAGCCGCCCTGGCCCAGATCGCCCCTGGACGGCTATGCGCTCCGATCCGAGGATACGAAAACCGTTCCGGTGAAGCTGAAGGTAGTGGACACCATCTACGCCGGCGGCTGGTCGGATAAGACCGTCGGAGCGGGGGAGTGCCTACGGCTCATGACCGGGGCACCGATCCCCGACGGCTGCGACTGCGTCATTCGTCAGGAGGACACCGACGGGGGAGCATCGGAGGTTTTGATCTCGAAATCTCTGCGGCACTATGAAAACTACTGCTTCGCCGGCGAGGATTTTCAAGAGGGGGACGTTTTGCTCCCCTCCGGCACCCGGCTCAGCGGTAACGCCTATGGGGTGCTGGCCGCGGCGGGCCTGCTGCGGGAGGATGAACTGCTGACGGTTTTCAAGCCTGTCCGCTGCGCCGTCCTCTGCACCGGGGACGAGCTGGTGCCGAACACCGTCCGCCCGCTTCCGAAGGGGAAGATCTATTCCTCCAACGAGGCGGTGCTGGCAGCCCGATTGCAGGAACTGGGAATCGAGATCACCACCGTTCAGGGGGAGTTTTCCGATGATCCCAACGCGCTGGCTGACGCCATCGGTCAAGCTGCCAAGGATGCGGACGTGATCCTAACCACCGGCGGTGTCAGCGTTGGCGCCAAAGATATTCTGCATGAGACGCTGCCGCTTCTGAACGCGGAGCGGATCTTCTGGCGCGTCCGGCTCAAGCCCGGAACGCCGCTGATGTTTTCGCTGTTTGAAGGAAAGCCGATCCTGAGCCTCTCCGGCAATCCCTTCGCCGCCAGCGCCACCTTTGAGCTGTTCGCAAGACCGCTGCTTGGGAAACTGGCGGGATGCGCCGATCTGGAGGCCCGGATCGTGGAAGCAACCCTGGCTACCCCCTTCGAGAAATTCGGCAAGGGCAGGCGATTCGTCCGGGCGGTGCTGGAAAACGGCCGTGTCACCCTGCCGAAGGGGCACTCCTCGGGGCAGCTGGCCTCCTCTGTGGGCACCAACTGTCTGGCGGAGATCCCGCCGTCGGACGCTCCTATCGAGGCCGGAGCCATGGTGCGGGTGTGGATCCTATGAAACAAAAAATACTCGCCGTCTCCGGGGTGAAAAACTCCGGCAAGACGACGTTACTGGAACAGCTGATTCCGGCGCTGAATGCCCGGGGCCTGCGTGTGGCGATCGTCAAGCATGACGGCCACGGCTTCGCTGCCGATCGGGAGGGGACGGACACCTGCCGCCTTCTGCAGGCCGGGGCAATGGGCGCAGCGATCTTCGACGGGGAGAAGTTCCAGATGGTGAAATACGCCGCCGTCTCGGAAGAAAATCTGATCGCTTTTTACCCGGAGGCGGATCTCGTTCTGCTGGAGGGGTTCAAGTGGACAGACTACCCGAAGATCGAGCTGGTGCGAAAGGGCAACTCCGAAGCCCCGGCCTGCGATCCCGCGACGCTGATCGCGCTGGTGACGGACACGGAGGCCCGTGTGCCCGGCGTGCCCACCTTCGATTATTCGGAGATCGACGCCCTGGCGGATCATATTGTGAATTGGCGAAAGGCGGGTGAGGCCGATGCATGACGGATTCGGAAGAACCATCGACTATCTGCGCCTGTCCATCACCGACCGCTGCAGCCTTCGGTGCACCTACTGTATGCCGGAAGACGGCGTCCAGTGGCTGCCCCACGGGGAGATCCTGCGATATGAGGAGATCCTGCGGCTGGTTCGTGTGTTCGCCGCCATCGGTGTAAAAAAGATCAAGATCACCGGCGGCGAGCCGCTGGTGCGAAAAGGCGTGTCAGGTCTGATCTCCGAGATCAAGGCCATCGACGGCATCGAGCAGGTCACCCTGACCACCAACGGCGTGGCGCTGAAGGAGCAGCTGCCGGATTTGCTCTCTGCCGGCATCGACGGCATCAACCTGAGCCTCGACACGCTGGATCGGGCGCGATTCGCGGAAATCACGCGCAGAGACGCGCTGCCCCGGGTGCTGGAGGGATTGGAGACTGCCTGGAACGTGCCGGGCCTGAATCTGAAACTCAACTGCGTGGCCCAGGCGGGCAGAGCCTCCGACTGGGCGGCGCTGGCGGGACTGGCAAAAGAGCACAACATTGCCGTCCGGTTCATCGAGCCCATGCCCATCGGTCTCGGAGGCGACATGGAGACCTGTACCGAGACAGACATCCGCGCCGTGCTGGAGACCGCTTATGGAACGCTTGAACCCTTTGACGCGGTGCTCGGCAACGGCCCGTCGAAGTATTTCACGCTACCGGATTTTCAGGGCAAAATCGGCTTCATCAGCGCCGTGAGCCATCAATTCTGCGACCAGTGCAACCGGGTGCGGCTTACGGCCACCGGATACTTGAAAACCTGCCTCCAGTACGACGTGGGCGCCGACCTGCGGCCGCTGCTGGCGGGATCGGACGAAGAACTTCAGGCGGCCATCAAGGCTGCCATTCAGAACAAACCCAAGGCGCACCGGTTTTCCGAAAAGACCGTGGAGAACCGGGAGGCGCACATCATGAGTCAGATCGGAGGATAACGCCATGGGAAACGTACTGGCGGTCTGCATCAGCCCGAAAAAGGGCACGGAAAAGAAAAACGTGGGCTCCGCCAAATTCATTGAGGACTGGGGCCTGGAGAATGACTCCCACGCAGGGAAATGGCACCGGCAGGTGTCTCTATTGAGTCACGACAAGGTGGAGGAATTTCGCGCCCGGGGCGCTGAGGTGGAGCACGGAGCCTTCGGAGAGAATCTGGTGGTCTCCGGCATCGACTTCCGCACCCTCCCGGTGGGCACCCACTTTGTCTGCAACGACGTGGAGCTGGAGCTCACCCAGATCGGCAAGGAGTGCCACTCCGGCTGCGCGATCTATCAGAAGATGGGCGAATGCATCATGCCCCGTGAGGGCGTCTTCGCCAAGGTGATCCACGGCGGCACCATCTCCGTGGGTGACACCCTGACCATTAAGGAGGACTGAACATGGCCTTTCGAGTTTTCATTTTGACCGCCAGTGACGCCGGTTCCAGAGGGGAGCGGGAGGACAAATCCGCCCCGGCGGCGCAGAAGCTTCTGGAGGAGGCCGGATACGAGATCGCGGGCTACTGCATGCTGCCGGACGACCGGGAGCAGCTGGCCGCAAAGATGCGCGAGGTCTGCGACAACGACCTTGCGGATCTGCTTGTGACCACCGGCGGCACCGGGTTCTCGCCCCGGGACTGCACCCCGGAGGCCACCGCCGATGTGACCGAGCGGGTCGTCCCCGGCATCCCCGAGGCCATGCGGTATTATTCTCTCCAGATCACGCCCCGCGCCATGCTCTCCCGCGCCTCTGCGGGCATTCGGAAGGGCACCCTGATCGTGAATCTCCCCGGCAGTCCCAAGGCTGTGGCGGAGTGTCTGGAGTTCATTCTCCCCAGCCTGGAGCACGGGCTGGAGATTCTCAGAGGTACCGCGCACAACTGCGCTCGGCAATAAAAAAGAAAGGAAGTACCGAACATGAAGAAAATCCTCGCCCTGCTGCTGTGTGCAGCGATGCTGTTCGCCCTGGCGGCCTGCAGCAGCAAACCCGCCGCCGAGCCCGAAGGCTCCGAAGCCGCCGAAGAACCTGCCGCGGAGGAAGTGACCCTCTACGTCTTTGCCGCCGCCTCCATGACCGAGACGCTGGATCAGATCATCGAGCTCTACAAGGCTGTGGCGCCCAATGTGACCATCGTCCCCACCTATGATTCCTCCGGTACCCTGAAGACCCAAATCCAGGAGGGCGCAGCCTGCGACATTTTCATCTCCGCCGCTCAGAAGCAGATGAATCAGCTGGATGCTGCCAAGGACGCCGAGGGCGGCAACGAGGAAGGCCTGGACTTCGTCCTCTCCGACACCCGCGTTGACCTGCTGGAGAACAAGGTCGTCCTGGCGGTTCCCGATGCCAACCCCAAGGGCATCGAGACCTTCGCCGATCTCGGCACCGACAAGCTGAGCCTCCTGTGCATCGGCAACGAGGATGTGCCCGTTGGCGCTTACTCCGAGGAGATCCTCACCAACCTGGGCATTCTGGAGACTCTGGAGCAGAGCGGTAAGCTGACCTACGGTTCCAACGTCAAGGAAGTCACTACCCAGGTCAAGGAGGGCACCGTGGACGCCGGCATCATCTATGCCACCGGTGCCTTCTCTGCCCAGCTCACCGTGGTCGACCAGGCCACCAGCGACATGTGCAAGCAGGTGATTTATCCCGCTGCAGTATTGAACATCACCCAGAACGAGCAGGCTGCCCGCGACTTCCTGGCCTTCCTCCAGTCTGACGAGGCTATGGCCGTGTTTGAGGCTGTCGGCTTCGCCCCAGCTCCGTAATATGAGCGACTTTACCCACTTCAACGAAACCGGACACGCCCACATGGTGGACGTGTCCGAGAAGGCAGCCACGGTGAGAACCGCCGTGGCTGCCGGCCGCGTCAAAATGAGCCGGGAGACCTTCGAGTTGGTGAAATCCGGCGGTATGAAGAAGGGTGACGTTCTGGGTACCGCCCAGATCGCGGGTATCATGGCGGCGAAAAAGACCTCTGAGCTCATCCCCATGTGCCACACCCTGCTGCTAAACGGCGTGGATCTCAGCTTTGACTTAAACGAAGCAGACTGCACTGTGGACATCACCGCCACGGTCAAGTGCACCGGGGTCACCGGTGTGGAGATGGAGGCCCTCACAGCGGTCAGCGTCGCGGCCCTCACGGTTTACGACATGTGCAAGGCTGTCCAGAAGGACATGGAGATCACGGACATCCGCCTGCTGAAAAAGACCGGCGGCAAGTCCGGGGTATTTGAAAGAGCAGAGTAATGGATCTCTACCCATTATATAATGCCCTCAGGATCGCGGCCATCAGCTGCGTGATCGTGTTTTTCCTCGGCATCTTTTTCGCCCATTGGGTGGCAAAGCTGCCGCGGGTGCTGAAGGGTATTCTGGACGTGGTGCTCACGCTGCCGCTGGTGCTGCCGCCGACGGTCGTGGGCTATTTTCTGCTGCTCGCTTTCGGGCCCAATCGGGCCTTCGGCGCCTGGATGATGAGCACCTTCCACGTGCGGCTCACCATGGTCTGGTATTCGGCCATCTTCGCCTCGGTGGTGGTGGCGTTCCCGCTGATGTACCGCACGGCCAGAGGCGCCTTTGAAAGCTTCGACCCCACTCTCCGGGCCTCGGCCCAGACGCTGGGGCTCTCCAACAGCTACATCTTCTGGCGGATCCAGATGCCCTACTGCCGGCAGGGGATCCTGGCCGGCACGGTGCTGGCTTTTGCCAGAGCTTTGGGCGAATACGGCGCCACCAGCATGATCGCGGGCTATACCCCCGGCCGCACCGCCACGATCTCCACCACGGTCTATCAGCTCTGGCGCACCAACAACGACGCCCTGGCCTTCAAGTGGGTGCTGATCAACGTGGCCATCTCCTTCGTGGTGCTGATGGCCGTGAACCTGCTGGAAAAGCGGGATCGAAGGGAGGCGCGGTGAATGTCCGTCAAAGTCGACATCGAAAAGCGCCTGGGAGATTTCTGTCTGAACATCTGCTTCGAAGCCGCTGACGTTGTCTACGGTCTGCTGGGCGCCTCCGGCTGCGGCAAGAGCATGACACTCCGCTGCATCGCCGGCGTCGTCACGCCGGATCGGGGCCACATCGAAGTGAACGGCCGGGTGCTGTTCGACAGCGAGAAACGCATCAACCTCACCCCGCAGCAGCGGAAGGTGGGACTGCTGTTTCAGAATTACGCCCTGTTTCCCAACATGACCGTGGAGGGGAACCTCCTGGCCGCTCTCCGGGGGCAGGAGCGGGAAACGGCTAAGAAAAATGTATCGGAGATGATCCGCCGCTTCCGTCTGGAGGGCTTGGAGCGCAACCGCCCCAGCCAGCTTTCCGGCGGCCAGCAGCAGCGAACTGCGCTGGCGAGGATCCTGCTGACGGAACCGGAGATCCTGATGCTGGACGAGCCTTTGTCCGCATTGGACAGCTACCTCCGCTGGCAGACGGAGCTGGAGCTCATGGACATCCTCGATCGGTTTTCCGGCACGACGCTGCTGGTGACCCACAGCAGGGAAGAGGTACGGCGACTCTGCGACACGGTTACGGTGCTGGACGCCGGAACGGGCAAAGGCTCCATGCCGGTGCAGGCGCTGTTTGACGCCCCCGAGACCCTCTCCGCCTGTCTGCTCTCCGGCTGCAAGAATTACAGCCGCGCCGAGAAGATCGGGGCCAAATGCATCCGGGTTCCGGACTGGGGCGCGGAGCTCACCTGCGGCCAGGTGCCGGAGCATCTGCAATACGCTGCCGTCCGTGCCCATCACATCGAGATCGCGGACGGCCCGGGGGAGAACGTGATCCCCTGCCGGGTGCAGCGGGTGATCGAGGACGTGTTTTCCACTATCCTCATGGCGGAAACCAGCGGCAGAACGCCGCTGCGCCTGGAGCTGGAAAACGCGGATCATTTGCAGACAAAAGCGGGGGAAATTCTGTATCTGAGGATCCCGGAAGCGCGGATCATGCTGCTGAAATGAGGTGAACCTATGCGGCCGTTGGAAATCTCCGCCGCGGTGCTGGCGGGTGGGTATTCCACCAGAATGGGGCGGGACAAGGCGACGCTGTCCTTTGGGGACGGCACGCTGCTGTCCCATCAGATCCGAAAACTGAAAAGCCTCGGCGTCGATGAGGTGCTGATCTCCGGAACCGCCGATGGAATCCCGGACGTGTACCCCCACCGGGGGCCGTTGAGCGGGATTCACGCCTGTCTGAAACAGGCGAAGCACGACGCAGTGCTGTTTCTCAGCGTGGACGCGCCACTGGTGCCGCCGGAGACGCTGCTGTCTCTGATCGATGCCCACAAAAGCGGCATCACTCTACTGGAGCATGGCGGTGAGATCGAGCCGCTGATGGGAGTCTACGACCGGGCGCTGGCAGAGACCTGCGAAAGCATTTTACAGACCGAGCGCACCTCGGTGCGGCGGCTGTTGGATCAGGCGGCGGTGCGAACCGTGCCCTACACCGGCGATTCCATGCTGCTCATGAACTGCAACACCCCGGAGGCATATCAAAAGCTTTTGAACGCAAACAGACCTTCTTTCTCGTGAATGGAGAAAGAAGGTCTGTTTTTATATGGTCAGCAGCAGAGACAGCGCAAAGCTGAACAGGTTGCTGAGAAAGTTGACTGCATCGTTGTTGAGCCAGCGAAGGCCGGAGGCGAGCCGGGTATCTTCGCCGCAGTGGGTCTCCCGCTCGGTGACCGTGCCGCAGACAGTGCAGAGGTACTTCGCCTGGGCTCTGGAGCCCAAAACGCTGTCGAAGGCGGCGCCGAGAAAGCCCGCCAGGATCACGGTCAGCAGCGCTTTTGGATTCCCGGTACCAAGGCTGAACACCAGCGCGATGACGGCGGCGCCCAGCAGCTCCGACAGGGTGCCGATCATACTCACGCCGCCGGAGAGCCCTGTGGGGATGGGCTTCATGGTGCAGATGTCTCTGGGCGGAGTTTTCGAGAGCGGCCCCAGCTTGGAAGCCAGAGAGTCCGCCAGACTCTCCGCCATCACACCGGCGTAGGCAAGAAAGAAGCCCTTCCACCCGGTGATTGCGTAGAGCAGCATGGCGCAGCCCGCAACGCCCACGTTGCAGAGCACTCGTACCGCGTCGCGGCTGCCGGATTTGCGGCGAACGGCGTAAGGGTCAGTCCGTTCGCCGGCAAACCGGTCGGCGGCCACCGTACCAAGCAGCGTCACCGCCAGAATCGCGAAGGCGGCGCCTCCGCCGTTTGCGGTGATCAGAAGGCAGAGCGCCCAGGCCAGCATGGTGCCGCCGGGGGTGAGCGCCCGCTTCCGGAGAGCCAGCCCCGCCAGCGCGGAGCTGAGCAGGAGAGCATACAGGACTTGCATCGGTATGTCCTCCTTCTTGAAAAGAGATTATATAGGAGAATCAGTCGGCGTGCTCCACGTACTGTTCGCCGCCGTGGATGTAGCCGGGCTGCTTGGTCGAAATGATGTCCGCCTCCCGGGGGTCAGAGTCCATCAGGTGCATCATGCTGCCGGCAAAGTGCTTATAGAACCACACGCCGGGGGTGAAGACCAGCTTCACATAGAGCACCGACAGCCAGACCCGGAAGCGGCTGGGCTCGGTGACCTTCTGTACGCGGCTTTCGGTGTAGACCATCTTGCCGATGTGCTTCGGGCAGTTGGATTCGCAGATGCCGCAGCCCAGGCACTTGTCCAGATCGATCTTGTGATTGCCGTTTTCGTCAAAGCTGAGGGCCTGGACGGGACATGCCTTCACGCACTTCTGGCAGTGGACGCATTCGCTCTCTTGAAATTGGGGCAGGTAGGGACCGTTGTAATTCACGAAGGGGACGTGATACTGGGTCTTCAGCGTCAGCGGCATGCAGCAGCAGGGGCAGCAGAAGCAGAGATTGTCCTGATAGGGCTGGACACAGCTCTCCACCACGGCGATGAGGTTCCGCTCGTGGGCCATCTCCGCCACGGCGAGACATTCCTCCACGCTGACGGCCCGCTCGCCGGCCTTCTTTTTCAGCTTGCCGTAGAAGTTCAGGCCGAAGCAGGTGTTGATGGGGTTGTCGCAGTTGCCCCGCACCGTGCGGCAGACACAGGGGCTCACGGCGATGTCCGTGGTGTTTTTGATGATGTCCTTGGCCACCTCAATGGGCACCACCACGGAGTTGGTGTGGATGTAGCGGTAGTGGAGCTCCAGACTCTTGCGGATCAGGGGGCCGATGATGGGCTTCACTGCCAGCTGGCCCATCATGTAGGAAAACCGCACCACGTCCACGGTGTTCTTCAGATGCTTTTTTAGGAAATTGGCGCGGAATTTCGCGTCGCTGTCATAGAGGGTGATGCCGTCCACCTCCACCTTGCGGGAGGTGTAGCGGTTGGTGCTCTGTACTTCAGTTGCCATATCCATTCTCCTTTTTGTGTGTCCGATGGGTGAAAATCTCTTCGAAGCCAGTGTAGCAGACACGCCATAAAAAAGATAATATTTTGTCAAACGAAGTTGATAACACCTCCGGTTATGAACTTGATAACCGGAGGGATATTTGACTTTTGCCGGACGGAACAGTAGAATAGTGTCGGAAAACAAAGCGAAGGAGGCGGGTAGATGGAACTGCGGGATCTCAGGTATTTCTGCGTCACGGCGGAGCTGGAGAGCGTCACCCGGGCGGCGGATACCCTGTGCGTGTCACAGCCCTTTGTGACGAAGGTGATCCACCGTCTGGAGGAGGAGCTGGGCACCCAGCTGTTCGATCTGGAGAAGAGGCGGATCGTTCTGAATGAGAACGGCGCCTACTTCTACCGGGAGGCCAAGGACATCTTAAACCGTCTGGACCGCCTGATCGACAACATAGCGACGAGACAGGAGCAGGCGGAGTTCACCACCCAGCTTCTGTACAACAACGCCGGGTACCTCAGCGCGCTGAACAACGCCTTCATGGAGCACTATCCCAAGGGCGTCCTCTCGGAGACCTTCGCCCGCCGCAGCGAGATCATCGACCTGCTGAATACCGGCAAGGCGGACTTCGCCATCACCCTGCCGCCCATCACCGGGGAGGAGTCCCGGATGATCGAGACCATCACGGTCTTAAAAGATACCGGCAGCATCATGGTGCCGCCGGATCATCCATTGTATGAAAAGAGCTTTGTCACCTTCGAGGAGCTGGCGCCGTATCCCATCGTCATCGCCCCCAAGGGCAGCGGCATGCGGGATACCATTGATTCCATCTACGCCAAACACGGCATGACTCCCAACGTGGTCTATGAGACCAACGACATGGATCTGCAGCAGCGGGCCGTGCTGGTGAATAAGATCGGCATCGCCTTCATGTCCATCATCCACACCAGAGATCCGCTGATCGGCCAGTACTGCCGCAAGACGGTTTCGGATCAGTGCTTCGGCACCGTGGGCCTCAGCTACAACAAATTCCGTCCTATGACTGCGGGGATGCAGGAATTCAAGCGCTTCGCCATAGCCTTCTTCTCCAAGCTCCAGGAGATGGCCGACGAGATTTAAAATAAACACGCTCCGGCTGAGACTTCAGCCAGAGCGTGTTTTATTTCAAAACAAAGGTGTTTCCGTCAAATTCAATGAGCCCGTCGGCCTGCATCTCGCTGAGGGCACGGGTCATGGCGCTGCGGTTGGCGTGGAGGAAGCTGGCCATCTCG
Source organism: uncultured Eubacteriales bacterium (assembly GCA_900317905.1). Lineage (GTDB taxonomy): Bacteria > Bacillota > Clostridia > Oscillospirales > Oscillospiraceae > CAG-103. The sequence goes on from ONIN01000013.1 coordinate 39,549, forward strand.
GTGCGGTTCAAGGGGACGGTAATGTATTTGCTCCCCTGCCGCTGGGTCTGGATGGAGAGGAAGGCCAGGATCTTTTCTTTTAAAGAGCTTTTGGCGGCGATCTCGATCTTCTCCATCAGACGGAGATTGTTTTCCCCCAGCATGGTGCAAAGATTCTTTGCCACCGTGGTATGGAAATCGCACTGCTTCTTACATGGGGTCAGGACGTGATCCAGCGGCAGGAACAGCACCTCGGTCTCCGCCGCCGCGAGGAAGGAGACGTGGCTGGCCTGCTCCCGGCACAGGGCGGAGGTCTCCCCGAAGAGCTCGCCCGGCCCCATGTAGGACAGCAGCGTCAGGTGGCCCCAGACGTCCTCTTTGAGCATGTGCACCAGTCCGCTGCACACGATGCCCACGTCCTGTACATGGTCCTGCTCCAGATGGATGTATTCTCCCTTTTTGTAGGAGCGGCTGTAGGTCTTGAGACAGCCCAGCAGCGCGGCGCGGTCCTGGTCGCTGATTCCCTGAAACAGCGGCAGCTCGACGGTTGCCTTCAGATCCGAACCCATCCTCTATCCCTCCACTCTCTCTGGTTTTTCTCCAAACCCTATTATACGCCGAAATGGTTACACGAATATGTTGCCTGTGCAACAACGTGATGGGATCTTTTCCTGTACAATAAGACTAGATCAGTGTCTGATTGGATTCTGATCGGAATTATCCTTTTCGGAGGACAATGCAATGTATGAGAATAGAGAAAAGAAAGAGAAGCTAAGCAATGTCGCCGGTATTCTGTGCGGCCTGTTCCTGGTGTGCGTTCTGGTGTTCAGCATCGTCAGCGCCCACACCATCCCCACCGTCGGTGTGCGGAGCAATGAAATCCCCGACGCGGCCATGACCGTTCAGGGCACCGCAGACGGACGCAACGGCCCCGTCACCGTCGAGGTCGTGGCGGACAACGAGAACATCTACCAGATCCGTGTCCTCTCTGAAGAGGAGACGGAGGGCATCGGATCCGTGGCCGTCAAGCAGCTGCCCAAGGACATTTTCGACGGGCAGGATCTGAATGCGGACGCCGTCAGCGGCGCCACCATCACCTCCGAGGCCCTGAGAAACGCCATCGTCAACGCCTTGAAGGACGCCGGCATCGAGACCAAGGCTTTCGGTCTGCGCACCGTGAAGCTGGAGCAGGTGGCCGAGCAGGTGGAAGAGGGCGCCGGCATCCAGGTCATCAAGTCCGCCGACTGGGCGGAGATGTATCCCGACGAGTACAACTCCTGGCAGTCCAACGAATCCAACAGCGAGTTCCACAGCTATCTGGAGCGCTTCCCCTATTTGAAGACCCTCTACGACGGCTACGGCTTCGCCAAGCAGTATGAGAGCGCCCGCGGCCACATGTACGTCATCGACGACGTCACCGGCACCGCGAGACCGCACCCCCTGGCCAACTGCTTCACCTGCAAGACCCCGGACTTCACCGTCATGACCAACAACATGGGCGACGAGGCCTATGCCCTGAAGTTTGAGGACGTGCTGCAGCAGGTCAACGAGCCGCTGAGCTGCTACAACTGCCACGCCAACGAGCCCGGCGACAATCCCGGCCAGATCGTCATCACCCACGCCTATCTGGCAGACTCCGTGGGCGAGGACTTCGCGGAGATCGACGCTGCCAACCTGGCCTGCGGTCAGTGCCACGTGGAGTACTACTTCGATCCCGGCACCAAGGCCACCACGCTGCCCCACAACAGCCTGGCCTCCATGTCCCCGGACGAGATCCTGAACTACTACAACACCCAGCTTCTGGTGGACGGCGAGCCCTTCGCGGACTACACCAGCCCCAACACCGGCATCCGCGTCATCAAGGTGCAGCACCCCGAGATGGAGACCTATCTCGGTGAGGGCAGTGTCCACCGCGGCAAGTTCACCTGCGCCGACTGCCACATGACCGAGGCGGTCAACGACAAGGGTGAGACCTACATGAACCACTACCTCTCCAGCCCGCTGGAGAACCAGGAGCTCATCAACAACACCTGCTCCAAGTGCCACGCCAATCTCGTCGGTGAGATCGAGGCCCTGGAGGAGAAGGTCATCGCCCGCACCACCGAAGTGGGCGAGAATCTGGAGCAGCTCCACTTCAAGCTGGCGGACGCCATTGCCTCCGGCAGCTACAGCGATGCGGAGCTGGACGCCATCCGCAGCGTGGCCCGCGACGCCCAGTTCTATTGGGACTTCGTGTTCGTGGAGAACTCCAACGGCGCCCACAACTCCAAGCTGACCTATGACTGCCTGGACAAGGCCGCGGCCCTCACCGAGCAGGCCATGGGCATGTTCAAGTAATCCACAGTAAAACAACTTCATCGAGCCGTCTGCGAATCGTAGACGGCTCCGATTCTGTTTCCAGAGGCATACGAATGAATAAAATTTGGAATTTTCTGAGATCCATGCGCTTCGGGATCCTCCTTTTGCTGCTGATCGCGCTGTGCTCCGTGGCGGGCTCTGTCATTCCCCAGCAGCGGGAGGTCGCCTATTACGCCCAGAACTACGCCCAATTCCACCCGGCGATCCTGTTTTTGAAGCTGGACAACGTCTTTGAAAGCTGGTATTTCATCGTCTTGCTGGCGCTGCTGTGTCTGAATCTCACCCTCTGCTCCGTGGTGCGTGTGGTCGCTCTTGTGAAGGACAAGCGCATTCTCCAGCGGGCCGGACTGATGAAAGATTCGGAGCAGCTCACCGAGGCGGGCGTGGAAAAGCTGAAAGCCCATCTGACCAAGGATCTCCACTGCAAGGCGACGCCGGTGGGGGAGAGCACGGTCTACTCCAAGCGGCTCTACGGGCGCTACGGCACCTTCCTGACCCATTTGGCCATTTTGCTCACAGTGGTGTTCGGCGCCCTGGCGCTGTATCTCCCCACGGTGACGGACGAGACCTGCATGCCGGGGGAGGCCATCACCATGCCCGACGACACGAAAATCACCGTGGAGTCCTTCCGGATCGAGAACGACAGCGGGGATCTGGACTACTCCAGCGAGATCCGCGTGACCCTCCCTGATGGCAGAGAGAGCGAGGTCTCCCGCATCCGGGTCAACTATCCCATGCACTTCGGCCCCTATAAAATCTACCAGCAGACCTACGGCACCGCGGGCTCCGTCACGGCGGAGAATGTGGAGAACGGCGAGAAGGAGGACTTCACCCTCACGGAGAGCGTGTTCCTCACCCTGGACGGGCAGAACGGCCTCTGGTACGACGCCCTCTATCCCGGCTATATCCTGGGGGAGGACGGCAACATCACGCTGATCAACAACATGGTCGGCAGCTATGAAGACCCGGTCTATCAGGTGCAGCTGGCGGAAAACGGCGAGTACATCTCCGCCCTGGCCTTCCCCGGGGACGAGTTCGAGGTGGGCGGCCTGAAGTTCACCTTCAACGATCCCATCGACTATCCCGGCCTGCGGATCAAGCACACCCCCACGGTGGTGAACCTCCTGCTCCTGGGAGCCTTCACGCTGATGACGGTGGGACTGTACATCACCTTCTTCCTGCAGCCCGTGGTGGTGAAGGTGAGCCCGACCGGTTACGCCGTCGGCGGGCCGAAGCCGGAGGGCATGCGCCTTTCTTTGGAAGAGCTGCTGGAATCTGAGCTTATGCAAAAAACCAATGAGGAGGAATCCCCATGAGTACTTTGATGAATGTCCTGTTTTTCGGCGCCATCGTGCTGTATTTCCTGGGCGCGGTGCTGCAGTTCGTGGGCTCCAGCTTCAAAAAGCCGGGGCTGCGCAAGGCCGCGTGGATCATTTTTCTGGCGGGCTTCTGCGCCCATACGGTGTATCTGGTGGTCCGCGGCGTGATCGCCCACCGGCTGCCGCTGGCAAACCAGTTTGAGTTTGCCGCCGCCTTCGCCTGGGGTGTGGGTCTCATCATGATCATCCTGAACGCCAGATTCCACGCCGACTGGATCGCCGTGGCCGCCATGCCGGCCGCCTTCCTGATCCTGAGCTACGCCGCCCTGCAGCCGAGAGAGATCACCGAGCTGATGCCGGCTCTCCGCAGCGCATGGTTCGGCTTCCACATCGGGTCCGCCGCCATCAGCTATTCCTGCTTTATCCTGGCCGGCGGCGCGGGACTCCGCTGGCTGCTGCTGGAGCGGAAGGACGCCTCCGACACCCATCGCCTCCACCAGATGGACTACATGGCCTACCGGCTGATTGCGGTCGGCTTCCTGCTGCTGACGGTCACGATCCTCACCGGCGCCATCTGGGCCGAGCAGGCCTGGTCCGCCTTCTGGACCTGGGATCCCAAGGAGGTCTGGGCGCTGATCACCTGGATCATCTACGCGGTTTACCTCCATCTGCGCCTCAGACAGAAGCGCTCCGGCAAGGTCATGGCCTGGTTTGCCATCATCGCGGTGCCTGTGGTGCTGTTCACCTTCGTCGGCGTCAACACCCTCATGCCGGGGCTCCACTCCTACGGCTGATCTAAATGAATAAAAAAGTGATCCCCGTTGGCTATCCAACGGGGATTTGTTATGGGAAAAAGGGGATCAGAGGTCGTAGATCTCACCGTCTTCGGGAATGCGGACACGCTCCCGGAGACCTTTTTTCTTCAGCTTTTTGGCCAGGGTCTTTCTGGTGAGGGTGGCGTGGGGCACATTGTCCATGTGGCTGGCGATCACCACGGCCTCAGGGGCGGCGGCGCAGACCTTGGACAGGTCGTTGTCGTCCATGATCAGGCGGCCGTTTTTCACCAGCATGGCGGCGGCGTTGTTCGTGATGATCACGTCGGGGTGATACTTTTTGATGGTCTCGGCCACGTCGTCGCACCAGACGGTGTCACCGCAGACATAGAGGGTCTTCTCGTTGGGGTTGCGGAAGATGAAGCCGGCGGCGTCGCAGCAGGGAATCTTTGTGCCGTGGACGGCGTTGACCTTGATGATCTCCGCGTCGCCGAAGGTAATCCGATCCTCCACCACCCGGACGTCCTTCATGCCGGAGTACGTCAGATAGTCCGCGTCCTGCCGGTTGATGGCGTAGATCGGGCGCTTCTTGTCCAGACCCTGGCAGGCCTTCCCGCTGAAGGGGGCGAGACCGATATGATCCAGGTGCACGTGGGTGCAGATGTAGGCGTCCACGCCCTCATTGACCTCCTTCACGGACATGGGCAGGGCGTGCAGCGGGCAGGGGAGAAACTTGTGCTTCACATTCACGGCCTCCCAGGTGGAGCACTCGTCGAAGACATACTTTTTCCGCGGATCGCCGCCGCGGTTCATGGCGCAGATCATCGGGATCATGGCGAGACATCCGCCCATAAAACGCGGCGCCAGCCACGGATCAATCAGAAAGGTTTTTCCGGCGTAGGTGATTTTGATGGTCGCACTGCGGATCTGCTGGAATTTCATAGGGGATGCCTCCTTGTTTGTTTCTGTGTCTTAAAATTAACATACTATTCAGGAAAAGCACAGAAACAAAGCCCTTTCTTGCCGCAACAAAAATGTTGTGGTAGAATGAGGCGGGAGGGGATCTGATGAACCAAAAACAGCTTTCTTACTTCCTGGAGGTCTATTACTGCCGCAACATTCAGGCGGCGGCAGACAAGCTCTATCTGACCCATCAGGGGCTGAGCCGGGTGATCCGCACGCTGGAGGAGGAGCTGGGGAGCCCACTGTTCACCCGCTCCAACCGGGGGCTGGAGCCCACGGACTTCGCCACCACGCTGGTGCCCCACGTCCAGCGGCTGCTGGACGACTACGCCACCATCCAGGGGGTGCACACCCTCACCAGTCAGGCGAAATCCGCGGTGACGGTCTACGCCCTGGATCACCTGTTCGGGCACTTCGGCGCGGACATGCTGCTGCAGTTCCATGAGCAGCACCCGGAGATCACCCTGAGCATCCTGGACACCACCGACGAGTACGCGCTGGAGAGCCTTTCCGCCGGCAGATGCGACTTCGCGGTGGTCAACGGCCCCATCGACAATACCCGTTTCACCGCCACGCCGCTGTTTTATTCGCGCTACGCCTTCCGGATGCGGCGGGACCACCGGCTTGCGCAGAAGGAGAAGTTGACCTTCGCGGATTTTCAGGGCGAGACCATCCTCGGAAAGGGGAGGGCCTACCACTGCTTCCGCACCAACATCGACCAGCACATGCTCTCACAGGGGCTCTACGTGGATGTGCCCGTCGAGACCCCGGACGAAAATCTGCTGCAGCAGTTGGTGGAGGCGGGGCTCGGCATCGCGGCGACGTATGACTTCACAGCCGTGTCTCACTGCGGAGAAAACACCGTGGTGCGTTATCTGGACGACGACCGTGCCGGGCACCACATCTATCTGGTGGAGAAGGCTGGCACCCTGCCTACCAGAGCAGGGCGGGCATTTAAGCAGTTTCTGTTGGAAAAACTGGAAATTACTTAACAGAAATCGGAAATTATGATGATAATATAGAAAACAGATTTTATAAATGGAGGTAGTACTATGGTTATCAAAGCAGTGAAATTCAGAAAAGACGGCTTCTACTCCCAGCCCTTCGCCTTCGGCGGCGAGGAGGGAATGGAGAAGTATGATCTGAACGTCCGATATCGCGGCAGCCTGCAGAACTATGTGATCGACACCGGGGACGAAGTGATCCTCGTCGACACCGGCCTGCCCGCAGGCACCCCGGAGGAATCCCCCAACGAGACCAGTCTGGCCTACACCGGCAAGGACATCTGCAGCTACATGGAGGCCTTCGCCGCTTTGGGCTATCAGCCGGAGGAGGTGACCGCGATCCTCCTGACCCACAAGCATGCCGACCACTCCGGCGAACTGAAGTCTTTCCCCAAGGCGAAGATCTACGTGAACGCCGACGAGGTGTCTGCGGCTGAGCTGCAGGGTCTGGAAAACATCGTCCCGGTGACCTTCACCGACGGCGCTTATTATGAGTTCCCCGCATGTCAGAAGATCCGCGACGGGATCTATTACATCAAGGCCAAGGGCCACACCAACGGCAACAGCATCATCGTCGTAGAGAACGACGGCCTGTTCTACATGATCCACGGCGACATCACCTACGTGGACGAGGCTCTGTACGCCAACAAGCTCTCTGTGGTGTTCGAGGACATCGCCGCCGCTAGAGAGACTCTGGACAGAGTCCGTGCCTTCATCCGCAATCACCCCACGGTCTACTGCGGCACCCACACGCCCCAGGGTTATGAGAATCTGGAGACCAAGCGGGTGATGGATCTGGATCACCCGGTGGAGACCGTGTTCGAGGAGTATGATTTCTCGAAGCAGGAGGCCTCCGGCAAGTACGTCTGCTCCATCTGCGGCTATGTTTACGACCCCGCCGAGCATGACGGTACCGCCTTCGCCGATCTGCCGGATGACTGGAAGTGCCCCCGCTGCAAGCAGGGCAAGGAAAAGTTCAACCAGGCCTGACGGGAGGCAGATCCATGGCAAAGAAAATCGTCGTCGTCAACGGCAGCCCCCGCAAGGGCTGGAACACCGATACCCTGGTCTCCGAAGCAGCCAAAGGCGCCGAGAGCGCCGGGGCCGTGGTGGAGAAATTCGATCTCTACAAATTGGAGAAGTACACCGGCTGCATCTCCTGCTTCGGCTGCAAAAAGGAGAAGTTCAAGGGCCGCTGCATCTGCCGGGACGGTCTCACCCCGGTGCTGGACGCCATCCGGGAGGCGGACGGCCTGATCCTCGGCACGCCCAACTATCTCAGCGAGGTGAGCGCGGGATTCCGGGCCCTCTATGAGCGGCTGATCTTCCAGAATCTCACCTACAACGCGGAGCATTACTGCTGCAACCAGAATGTGATCCCGGTGCTGATGATCATGACCAGCAACGGGCCGGACACCTACTACGCCGATCTGGTGGAAAACTACCGGCAGACCCTCAGCCGCTTCGTGGGCCCCACCGAGACCCTCATCGTCGGAGACACCCTCCAGCTGAAGGACTACTCCAAAACCGACTGGCCCTGGTCGATCTTCGATCCCGAGGAGAAGCAGCGCCGCCATGAGACGGTCTTCCCCCAGGAATGTCAGAAAGCATTCGAACTGGGCGCCGCCCTGGTTAAATAACAAAAAAAAGACTCTGATCTTTCGGTCAGAGTCTTATTTTTCAGAGAAAGAGGACGCCCAGCATTACGCAGCCCTGGGCGAAGGCGTTGATGATCTGCTCGATCCAGTTGCCTTTCACGTCGTGATGGTCGAACTTCTTTGCGCAGAGGATCATGCCGATCAGGCCCAGGATCCCGAGAATAAAGAACAGCGCCGAGGGCATCTGCACCGCCGCCTGCAGCAGCGTTTTCAGCTGTGCGCGGTCAGAGAACACCGCCCCGAGGATCATCAGCAGAAAGCCCAGCGGCATCAGATACCGCAGCTGTGCTCCCAAAAGGGGAACGTCTTTTCCCTGCAAGGCGATCAGCAGCTTCCAGAGGACTTTTCCCGCCCCTGCCAGCAGGCAGAGGATCGCGCCGATGAAAAACAACACACTGTGGAGCTTCAGCCCCAGCACCACCGCCGCGACTCCGAAAAACAGCACCGGCAGGGCATCCACCGCTGCCAGCTGCACTGTGAATGTCTCTTTTTTCATGTGACCCTCCATCTTCCGGTGATGGAATCAGTATACCACACCGAATCCGGTTTCTCAACCAGGCGGAAAGATGCGGCGGGATTCTTGACAGAATCCGGGTTTCCCACTATGATACAGACAGTACCAACCCAGCCCGGAACGGGTGAAAAAAGATAAGAGGAGAAGAAATATGAAAGAACTGAACACCATTCAGTCCCTGGCCAAATGCTCATGTACGGTAAGGAAGCAAGCAACCGAAAACAAGAGATAGACCGCCAGCACTACACTATTCCGAACCAAAGACCAAAAGATAAGCATTGTG
>ONIN01000036.1 GCA_900317905.1 uncultured Eubacteriales bacterium
GGATGGACATCTCCACCTCCACATCGCGCTTGTTGTACGCCTTGAAGGTGGCCCACTTGCCTGGCGCATGCTGCGGGCGGTTCCAGATCCTGCCGCCGTTCACTTTTGTCGGCTTGCAGGGTACGGAGCAGTATTTGATCAGCGCCTTGCCCTCCGTCATCTTCTGATCCTGCAGCTTCAGCACAGCGCCGACGCCCTCCAGCGACAGTGGCAGGCCAATGTATGCCGACCAGATCAGGGAGCATTTCCACGATGCCGGGTTCAGATAATTGCCGACGCTGTCCTCCGGGATGCTGTAGCTGCAGAACAGATCGGGCCGGTTCTTCCGCAGCCACGCCGACAGACAAATCCTCTCAAACGCCGCATTGAACGCCCATTTGGTCACAGACTCGTCCACGATGGCCCTCAGCACATCCTCCGGGATCTGCTCCCCGCAGGCCACATCGATGACGGACACTTCGCCGCCGTTGACGGAATAGCCGAACAGCAGGATTTCAAACTCGGGGTCTTCCGTATATCTGTACACACCGCTCTTGGAAAGATCGGTGCCTGATTTCGTTTCCAGGTCAATGGAGAGATATTCGATCATGTGTCCTCCTGAAAAAAGGCGGCACCAGTCCTGCCGATGCCGCCTTGTCGTTATGCCTGCTCGATGATTTTGTCCAGTGCTTTCTGCTTATCCCTGTGGCGCTTCACCATTCTGACGATACCGCGCACGGCGCTGTAGATGTTATAGATGAACGCAACAGCGATCAGGATAACGAGGGACTCAAAGGCGAAGGTCACCAGGAACATCTTCATAGATTCATATGTGATCATTGTCATCATTCCTTTCATGCCGGGCAGAGGAGCTCATCACTCTGCCGCCCGGCTTTTTTTGGTCTCAGGACAGGAAGTCCTCATCATCGTCAGTGGCGAAATCGTCCTCGGCGCGGCTGCGGCTTCCCATGGGCTCGCCGTCCCGGATCTTCTGCAGGTTGTTCAGCCCGCAGGCGATACCCTTGTTGCCGTTGCTGTTGAAGGCGTACAGGTTGATGCTGGCCCTGCCATAGACGCCGGAGTACACCTCGGAGCGATCCAGGATGGGGTTGCAGTCAGCATCCACAATTCCCGGCGCGGTGCTACTGTTGGCGTTGATGAACATGCACCCGGCATAGGCGGGATCGCCCTTGCGCTCCTTGTCGCCGTCGCGGAGGGGCAGCTTCAGGCTCTCCAGGTCGGGGACAAACTTGCTGTTGCCGCGCAGCTTGCTCTGGCCTTCCTCATACGCGGCCTTGATGGCCCGGTTGATCTTCTCGATGGTGGCCGTGTCGGTCTTCGGGATGATCAGGGAGACGGAGAACTTGGGGGTGGAACCGTTGATGGACTTGGCCTCCCAGACATTCGCATAAGACCAGCGGGTGTTGGGGCCAGTGATAACCTTGGTGGGATTGACAAACTTACTCATGATCTTTTTCCTCCATAAAATCGTTTTTCGCAGTGTTCATGGCCGGACGCTTGTCCGACTCTGGTACTAAGGTTGGCTTTCCCGGCGGCTTAAATGTCAGCCCGCCCAGGATGTCGTCGAATCGTTTCTTGCCCAGAAGCGCCTTCATGGCAGTGAGGCCCAGCAGCTTCCGTTCATAGGGGTCTTCGCCCGCCGCTGTGACTGCGGCGGCTACAGCTTCCTCATTGGTGTACCTGGTGACGGAGCGCCCCTCCACCACTTTGAAGCCAGGGTAGTGTGTACCTGAGACCGCCTGCTGCAGCGCGTATTCCTTTACATCACCGCCCCATGCGATCAGTTCATCGATCCGGGGCAGGATGACGGCGATCTCGTCGTCGGTGAGCTCGGAGGGCACCTCGAAGTCATACCGGGCCATTTCCAGGTTGTACTCTGTCCGCTTCCGGCAGGTGGCCTTTGCGGTACAGAACTGGCAGTGGTCTCCGGCCTTGAACTCGCCCTCGCCGTTGAAGGCCAGCTTTGCTGTAGGAGCCAGAACGTTCTCGGCCCAGGCCAGCAGGTCGGCCTTGCTCATTTCAAAGGTGGAGATGTTCTCACGCCGGGGCTGGAAGATCGTCATCCGCACGGTGCTCACATCGTAGATGCCGTCGAAGGCCTCCAGCAGGCCCAGGGCGTAACACATAGTCTGCGGATTCTGTGTCGCGTCCACCATGATGCCTACGCCGTATTTCAGATCGATCACATGGAGCACATCGTCGGCCACAATACAGGCGTCCCCGGTGCCGAACCCTTCAGGCACCCACTTGGAGAAGTCCAACCGCTGCTCCACCAGCACGATGGGATCAGAGCAGTGCTTCCTGGCCTCGGCCAGCTGTTCCATGACGAAGGCGCAGTAGGCATCCGTGCAGTCAGCCATCTCCTGATCGAAATACTCCAGATCCTCCGTGGGGTCTCGCGCCTTCATGCCCAGCGCCTTCTGCACCTTATAGGCCGCAAGCTCATGTGCATCGG
>ONIN01000017.1 GCA_900317905.1 uncultured Eubacteriales bacterium
GCAGTATCGTCAGCCGGGCAAGCAGGACTGGAACAACTCGGGTCTGACGGGCTTTGCGACGGATACGCTCACTGTTCCTGTGACAGCGGGCCGCAACGGTCAGAGCTACCGCTGCGTCATCACCGACGGGTATGGCGCTGAGACCATCACCGAAGTGGCTGTTTTGACAGCAAAAGGATAATCATGATGAGAGGCCGCCCAATTCCATGTTGGTCGGCCTCTCTTTGTCTGATATCGGAGTTTTATTCTTCAGAAATTGATTTTTCCGTAGGATCAGAAGGGGATTAGATGAACGTATATCTGTTTGAGCTGGACTCTGTGCGTAATTCGGAGCAGGAGATCGAGTCCGGTCAGGAAGCTCTGTTTCGAGAGACGGCGATCTATGGCAACACCGTGGTGATGACCTTGAACCAGGTGGCCGATTCCGCCGCCTTCTGGGCGTGCCTGAATCAACGGACCGATTCCGAGCAGAGCCAGGCAACTGCGCGAAGCCGCGACGCGATCATCACGCTTTGCAAAAACGGGAGAATCGTTACCTCACAATATGGTGAGATGCGCACGGCGGCGCAGTATCTGGTGCACCAGATCCAAAAATGCCAGTCTTCGAAGGGCGGAGACTACTTGTTTTCCCTGATTCCGAATCTGAGAACACATACATCCGGAAGCGATTTGCTGGAAGATCTAAAATGCGCGATCCAGTTTTGCGATTTGCAGCTTCTGAAGGAAAAGGGAGATCGGTTTGCCTCTGGAGAGACGCAAGATCTGGAGCTGGCCGAGCTGTATGACTTTTTGTATCACTATGCTGAGATCATTCTGCTCTTGAGTCAACAGACCAACGCATTGCCGCCTCGCAAATCGAATAGCGCGACGCTTTGTGAGATCATCAGCCGCGTGAAGGATCTGCAGTCTCAGGCTGATGACGCGAGCCCCGTGAGACGGGGCATGCAGGTAATGCTGGAGATTCAGGAAAAAGCAGATCGTAGTAGCTGGAATCCCAACAGCCGCAGCGACTGGTATCTGCTGCTTCAGAATGCTTGTGGTCAAGAAGCCAAAGAGGAGGACTGCATCTGCGCAGAGGCGATCGTTGATCTCTGCTACAATCACGTCCTTCTGGAGAGCATCTATCATGTGGAAATGCGTTATGATCCTGCGGATCCGGACAGCTTCAAAACCGTATTCTATGAAGAGCTGGATGCCTACCTCCAGGAGATCGCAGAGAAAAAGCATGTTCCATACTGTGTGGATCAGAGTCGGGAGAGACAGAAGCAGTACCTGTTCTGCGACACGCTGGATTTTCCGAAATGGGAGAATGCCTGCGGGCTGATCCAGCGTAATGTGGACTATCTGGCGCAGAATGCGGACGACGAGAGGATCACCTTGCGAGACTATGATTCCCGCAAGGAAGCACAAAAAAGGCGCTGGGAAGCGCTGAGCAAAAAGGCGTTTTACCGGAGTGTCAGGAACGCGGTCATCAATGTCCTGCTCTATGTCATCATCAGCCTGCTGATCGGGGAATTCCGGACATGGATCATCAATGTGTTTCAGCTGACCACTGGATTAGGAGCTTCGATTTTGTTTGAAGCGATCAAGCTGGTCGTGTTTGGGCTGATCTCCTCCGAGGTGCTGTCCTTGTTTAAGGTGACAGGGCTGGTGGAGACCTTTTCAGATCTCAAGAACGGCATCCGGGAGCGGAAGCTGCTTCGTGATTATAGAGGTGGAGCAAAAGAAGGAATCCGACAGCCTCCGTATCACGAAACGGAAGCGTGGCAGCGATATCTGGAATTGCAGGCGAAGCGACCGGAGGATTTTCGGTCAGGAGAACTGGAGATTCTCACGGACGAGGAGCAAATCGACGAGTTTTGCGATCGCACGGGCAAGAAACTGGGGGTCCTGTATGAGAGCGATTACCATCTGCTGGTGGTCGATCTCGTGCGCTCTGAGAAAACAGGTGCCCCGTTTGCCTATGAGCGGATGCTGCCGGCAAAAGCAGGTGCCGTTGTTGCGATCCCTCACATGGAGGACGGAAAGATCGTTTTGCTCAAACAGTTTAGGCACGCTATCAGAGAAGACGGTTATGCTTTTCCCAGAGGATTTGGGGAAGCAGGTATTTCAGCGGAAGAGAATCTGAAAAAGGAATTGAGAGAGGAACTGGGCGCGGAGCATATCTCGGATATTCGATGTATCGGATCTGTCGCTCCGGACAGCGGGATCCTTGCTTCCCGTGCAGCGGTGTATGCTTGCAGGGTGGATCAGCTCAACCTGCACATGGGTGAGGAAGGCATTCTGGGCGTGGAAACCGTGGACGCGGAAATGCTGGACCGGATGATCGCCGAAGGTAAGATCTCCGATGGATGTTCGCTTGCGGCCTGGAGTCTGTACTGCAGCCGCAGATGACTAACGAATCCGGACGGTTCTGCGGCAGATCCTCCCGTGTACCTCCCGGGCTCCATGAGGAACCCTTCTTACTAAGCAGCAAAGCATCCCCAAACAAGGAACCCGTAAACTGTTGTTTATCAACGGTTTGCGGGTCTTTTCGGCTTTTCCGGAACGATCAATTCAGAAATCTCAGTTCTTTCGGAAACTGCAAATTCAGAACACGTTTTTTGTCAAGATGGAATCCAGTTCTCAAATGTCTCGGTTTCACAGAAGTCCGTGGAAGTATGCTGGAAAAATGGCCGCAAAAAAGATGAGAAATCGTGATCTTACAGTTGCTTTTACAAGGGGAATCTTATATAATTATCATGTACTACTATAATTTAAAATGTTAAATTCGAATATGCAGGAAGGATGTAGAAGATGAAGAGAACGATCGCTTTGATTCTGGTTCTGGTGATGCTGGCAAGCCTGATGCCGGTCTTTGCGACTGCGTCTCCCGATTCGAAGCCGGAGAAACAACCGGCGATTGTGAACCAGCCCGTCTCCAGCAGAGCCGGGAAGTCGGAGGAAGGCTCCATGGATCTGATGGCCACCGTAGTAAAGACGGTAAACTGCTATCGGCTTGTAAACTATCCGGCAATGACATTCCTTGCCGAAAGCGCAACGGGGCCGCTCGGAGATATCTATTGGGCCAATGCCGGAACAGCACCCAGTTATCAGTTTGTGATGTTGTCTGACGGTTCGTATCGTTATGTTATTACAGGGGTTACGAATGGAACCACTGGAGAAACTGACCTCACTGTCTATCTTCCGGCGTCTACCAGTATCACGGAAGATATCAGACATACTTATACGACGAACAAGACCCATCCGCACACCACAAGCTGTGAATGCGGCGCCAGCTGGAACGAGAAGCTCAGCGACTGCATCCAGTGCTATCCCACAAAACTGTATTTTTATGCCAATGGCGGCAGCGGCAGTGTGCCAGGCACCATGACGGTCAACACGGACCCCGCGACGATTCCGACCATCACACCCAAACGGTTTCCGTATACGCTGCTCTGTTGGACTACAGATTCTTCTGGCAGTGGAACTTCCTATTATCCGGGTAAATCTTATTCTTTCAGTGCGGGCAAGAGCTTGGATCTGTATGCGCATTGGGCTGACTATTTATTCAAGAAAAAGGCAATATATCCACCTGGTTATTCGACATTTCCCCCATTTTCCATCCTGATTTCCCCGTCAAAGTATGCAGAGTGGAGAGCAGAGATGGATGAACTGGCAAAGCAAATTGTCTATTTGGATGATTGGTATTCCGCAAGTCTTGGTCTAAGTGCATATTGCGGAACCGGCTATTTGAAGTTTGTCCCGGAGGAAACCGCAACTTACGTCTATGAATCGACTGTCAGCAGCAGTACCACCGGTGATCCCTATGGTTATATCTACAATGAAAACGGTACGGTTTTAGCGTCGGATGATGACAGCGGCAGTTATGATGGAAACACCTCGAACTTCCGCATGTCCTATACCTTTATCGAAGGGAACACCTATTACTGCGGTTTAAAGTGGATGGATAACACACAATCCGCAAATCTCAGTGTGTGTTTAAGAAAACAATACAATATTACCTATAATGCCAACGGCGGCGGCAATGCGCCGGACAGGCAGACAATCCTGAACGGCGATACGCTGACGCTGGACACCCGGATCCCCGCCCGGGACGGCTATGTCTTCAGCGGCTGGTCCACCACGCCGGACGGCGAAGTGGGATATGCGCCCGGCGGAAGCTTTACGGACAATCAGGACACAGTGCTCTATGCGGTCTGGAGTGATCCCTCCGGTACCTGCGGCGAGAATGCCAACTGGCGTTTCAGCAACAGCGACAGTACCCTCTATATCGAGGGCAGCGGCAGTCTG
This sequence comes from uncultured Eubacteriales bacterium, assembly GCA_900317905.1. Classification (GTDB taxonomy): domain Bacteria; phylum Bacillota; class Clostridia; order Oscillospirales; family Oscillospiraceae; genus CAG-103. The sequence goes on from ONIN01000017.1 coordinate 4,294, forward strand.
TACAATTATTCGTCCCCTGAGGCTGTGCCCTGGCATGCTTATACGCACCTGATCCGGAACATCGTGATCTCGGACGAGATCACCTCCATCGGTACAAACGCCTTCTTCGGCTGCTCCCTCGTGGAGGAGATCACGCTGCCCTCTCCCCTGACATTGATCGAATACCGCGCCTTCTGCGGCTGCTCGGCCCTCAAGAAGATCAACGTGCCCGACGGCGTCACGTGGATCGGCGAAGAAGCATTCAAGGACTGCTCCGCAATGGCGGAGATTCGCATTCCGGACTCGGTCAGCAGCATCGGCGCGGGCGCCTTTGAAAACTGTTCCGCGCTGCGGGCCGCTGCGCTTCCGTCGGCTGTGACCTCTCTGGAGGGCAATACCTTCAAGGGCTGTGTCAGTCTCAGCGACGTGCAGCTTTCCGACAACATTACCCGCATCGGCGCTCACGCCTTTGAGGGCGCGGCCAATCTCAGCGATCTGGTGCTCCCCGGCAGCCTGACGGCGATCGGCGAACACGCTTTCGATGGCTGCAAAGCCCTGCAGGAGCTGGTGGTGCGCGACAAGGTGACCACCATCGGGCGGGCGGCCTTCGCCAACTGCTCCGCCCTGCGGCTGATCACCATCCCGGACAACGTTACCACCATCGGCACCAGCATTTTCGCCTATGTGAAGGATCTGGTGAAGGTGCGCTGCTACATCGACACGCCGATCTACAACTATGTGGTCAGCGAGGGCATCGCCTACGAGCTGATGAGCTGGGGCTCTCTGGAACCGCCGACCTTCTCCCAAAAGGCCATCTCCGGCGGCGTGAGCGTCGGCATCACGTCGGCGAAGGGCACCATCCACTACACCACCGACGGCAGCACCCCCACGGCCTACAGTCCGGTCTACACCCAGGAGATCATCGCCCAGAAAAATATGGTCATCCGCGCCATCGCGGTGGCAGAGGGCTGGGAGAACAGCCCGGTCGCGGAACTGGATACCGGCATTGAGAAGGTGGAAGCGCCGGTTGCCAATGTTCCCACCGGCAGCAAGGTGGAGCCCGGCACCCAGATCGAACTGAGCTGCCCCACCGAGGGCGCCGTCATCCTCTGCACCACGAATGGGGATATCCCCAAAAAGGATGACGTCTATACCGGCCCCATCACCATCACCGAGAGTACTACCATCTATGCGGCGGCAGTCAAGGACGGCATGCTGGACAGCGCGCTGACCGTCTTCAGCTATGAGGTGGCCAGCGGGGACGAGCTGCCGGTCATCACCACGCTGGACGCGGAGAACATCACCCAGAACAGCGCAAAGATCTCCGCCGCGGTGGAGGATCCGGAGAGCGTCTCTCTGGTGCAGTTCGTGTACTATGAAAAGAACAGCTCCCACCGCCGCTACACCGTTCCCGCCGATGAGCATTACAGCGCCGTGCTCACCGGCCTGACCCCCGGCACCGAGTACTGGTTCCAGGCCAGAGCCGTCAACGACACGGGCTGGAACAACGGCTATATCTGCTCCTTCACAACAGAGGAGGCGGATGACACCCGGCCCACCTCCATCGAGATCGATCCCGATTACATCGCCCTGAATGTGGGCAAAACCAAGACGCTCCTTGCCACGGTGCTCCCGGTGACCGCCAACAGCCGGAAGATCAGCTGGAGCAGCGAGGAGCCCGGGGTGGCCACGGTCAGCAGCACCGGTGTGGTGACTGCGGTGGGCCTCGGCAGCACCCGCATCAAGGCGACCACCGTCTCCGGACGACTGGTGGCCTACTGCACGGTGAATGTCATCAGCTCGGAGGTCAAGGGCGCCTTTGACTTCTCGGAGATCAACATGGCAACGCGCAGCAGCAGCTATGATCCCAACGGCTTTGACCACGATGTGAATGCCGGCGGCAATGCGATCATGTCCACGGCCTATCTGGCCCGCTGGGACGGCGCGGTGCTGGAGGAGGCGGACCCCTATCCCACCAGCATGTCCGGCGTAAAGTACCATGTGCTGGACGCCTCCTACCATGTGCAGAACGTTCTGTATCTGCCCTATCGGCAGAACGCGCTGGACAACGACGCCATCAAAAGCGCCGTGATGGAGTACGGCGCGGTCTATACCTCCATGAAGGTCAACCGCAAGTACTTCACTGACAACAGCACCAATTACTATCTCCCGGAAAACGTCGCCTCTCATGACGGCGGCCATGCCTTCGTGATCGTCGGCTGGGACGATCATTACTCCAAATCGAATTTCTACTCCACGCCCCCCGGGGACGGCGCCTTCATCTGTAAAAACAGCTGGGGTACCGGGTCCGGCGACCAAGGGTACTTCTATGTGTCCTATTACGACCGCACCCTGGCACGGGAAAGCTCCGGCGACTACAACGCAGTGTTCTGCAATCTGCAGGCGCAGAACAATTACAACAAGATCTACCAGTACGATCATCTCGGTCCGGTGGCCCGCCAGGACATGGGCACCCGCAGCGCTTATGCCGCCAACATCTTCCCGGAGGAGAGCAGCAGCCTGCAGGAGGACGAGCAGCTGATGGCGGTGTCGTTTTATAACTACGCCCCCGGCACGGACTATGAGATCTATATCGTCACCGACTATCAGAATCCCAACTCCCTGAAGAATCTGGGCAGAGCGGTCAAAAGCGGCTCTCTGGACTATGCGGGGTACTTCACTGTGGATCTGGATACGCCGATCCCGCTGCGGCAGGGGACGCGCTTTGGTGTTGTCGTCAAGTATATCAACAGATCGAATAACGTGAATCTGTTTGTGGAAGTGCCGATTGCCAACCACTCCGGAAATGCCAGAGCCAACGCCGGCGAGTCCTACATCAGCTCCAACGCCAGGAGCTGGACGGACTACACCAAGTTCGTCAAGAACGGCAACCTGTGCATCAAGGCCTTCACCAATCAGCCAGGCACCGAGGACGGGATGCTGCTGCAGGGCGTGGACAACACCGGCAGAGCCTATGCGGACGACACGGTTTACACCGTTTCGGAGCTGGAGGAACTGGGCTTCCGCTTTAACCCCGATTTTGTGGATCGGCTCAGCGGAAAGATGGATCTGATGGATGACAGCGACCTGATCGGCACCATGGAGCCTTCGGTGCTTCCGGATCTGAACACCAACTATCATTATTCCGAGGGCAGCCAGCTTCCTGCAGTCTATGATCTGAGAAAGGAAGGCTATCTGACGCCGGTGCGGGATCAGGGCGCCTTGGGCACCTGCTGGACCTTCGCCACCTATGCCTCGCTGGAGAGCGCGGTGATGAAGGCCTCGGCCACCTCCGCCAACCGGTCCGCGGATGGTCTGAGCCAGGCGCCCACCGGAAACATGGTCATCGAGCTGTCTGAGGACGGCATGATCCTCGGCGAGGGCAGCAGCGCCCAGATCGTGGCGTCGCTGTATCCTCTGGGCAGCGGCAAGGCAGTCCTCTGGAGCAGCAGCAACAGCCAGGTGGCGGCGGTGTCCGCCCACGGTCTGGTCTATGCCAACGGGATCGGCAACGCAACGATCACCGCCTCCAGCGAGGACGGCAGCGTCAGCGCCCAGTGCTTCGTGACCGTCACGGCGCCGAAGCCGCTGAAATCCGTGAGCATCGAAAACACCGAGACGGAGCTCATGGTGGGCGACAGCCTCCTGATGGAGGTCTCCTACGCGCCCAGCAACGCGGCGGCGCCGGAGCTCACCTGGGAGAGCAGCGACCCCGCGGTGGCTTCCATCGACCAGTACGGCTATCTGGAGGCCAGGGCCTTTGGTGCGGTGGTGATCACCGCCCGCTATCCCGACGGCACCGTGGCGGCCACCCACAGTCTGCTGGTGAAGGGGACGCATCCCTATCAGATCGCGATCGCGGAAGACCATCTGTGCGGGAACGGTCATGAGGTTTCCGGCGCGGTTTCGATCCGGGCGGAGAATCACACCCAGGCGTCCAAATCTGCTGCGGTTTGCATCGCATTTTACTCCGCGAGCGGACAGATGCTCCACCGCGTCACGAAGAATGTCACCCTGAAAGCGGGGGACAACACGATCTCACTGCCCGATTCCGTCTGGACCAGCCGGGACGGCGGGACAGTGCTGTATAAGATCCTGCTGCTGGATCGGAGCTTCCGCCCCCTGGCGGACACCATCGAAGGGGTCGTCCGGACAGCGGATGCGGCCACGTGAGAACCGCTTCCGATCCGCTTTTGTGAGAATCGGTCAGCGATTCCAAACTGAATCCAACCACCTCGATGTCTCTGAGACATCGAGGTGGTTTCTTGTATTTTACCTTTTATCTGGAATTTGGAATAATACGGCAGTGCGTTAGAAAAAAGACAGAAAACCGATGAAAAAAGGCGATCTTTTCGTTGCATTTCCAATGCTGATTCTATATAATTATAATGTGCTACTATAATTTAAAACGTAAAATTAAAAGATACAGGAAGGATGTAGAAGATGAAGAGAACGATCGCTTTGATTCTGGTTCTGGTGATGCTGGTGAGCCTGATGCCGGTCTTTGCGGCTGGGACTGCCGGTTCGAACCCGGAGGAAGCGCCGGAGATCGTAAACCAGCCCGTCTCCACCGGAGTCGGAAAGCCGGAGGACGGCTCCATGGATTTGATGGCCACCGTAGTAAGGACGGTAAACTGCTATCGAATCGTCAGCTATCCTGCCAATACCTATCTTGCCAGAACCCCAACAGAAGCAATCAGAGTGCCGGGGTCTGATTACTGGAAAACTGCCGGCAGAGCGGGCAGCTATCAGTACGTTGTGCTGTCTGACGGTACGTATCGCTATGTGATCATTGCCACCAACGGTGACACCGGTGAACAAAACATCACATATTATCTTCCGGCGTCTACCAGCATTTCGGAAGATATCCGGCATACCTTCGGCACGGCGGAAAGCGCGCACCCGCATTACGCCTCCTGTGAATGCGGCGCCAAGAACGCTGTGAAGAACAGCAGCTGCATCCAGTGCTACAATACCACGCTGCGGTTTTATGCCAACGGCGGCACCGGCAGTGTGCCCGGTACCAAGACCGTCAGCTCGAATCCCACGACGCTTTCGACCGTCACCCCTCAGCGGTTTCCCTATACGCTGCTTGGCTGGAACACGGCCTCCGACGGCAGTGGGAACACGTATCTCCCCGGAAACTCCTATAGCTTTGCTGCGAACAAGTCTTTGAGCCTGTACGCCTACTGGAAAGAGGCGACGACAATCGGCAAAAAAGCGATCTATCCGGAGGGGTATTCTGAGCGTGCCCCGCTCTCCATCCTTCTCAATCCTACTCAGTACAGCGAATGGAAAGCGAAAATGGAGGAGCTGAAAAAGCAGATCGTCTATATCGACGATTGGCTGACCGGCAGCGTTTCCATAAACCAATACTGCGGAACCGGCTATTTCAAGTTCGTTCCGGAGGAAACGGGAACCTATGTGTATGAATCCCTCAACAGCAGCGGTGACCCCTACGGTTATATCTATAATGAAAGCGGGAGCACCCTGGCTTACAATGACGACAGCGGCAGCTGGAACGACAATACCTCGAACTTCCGCATGTCCTATACCTTCACCGCCGGGAACACCTACTATCTCGGAGCAAAGTGGGGGACCGGCACTGAGGGCGGCGCTCTCGGCGTTCAGGTTCGAAAGCAGTACAATATCAGCTATCAGGGCAACGGCGGCGATCCGGTGCCCGAAGGACAGACGAAGCTATGCGGTGATACGCTGACCCTGGACACCAGAACGCCCGTCCGGGACGGCTATGTCTTCGCCGGCTGGTCCACCACGCCGGACGGCGAAGCGGAATACGCCCCCGGCGGAAGCTTTACGGGCGATCAGGACACGGTGCTTTACGCAGTCTGGAGCGATCCCTCCGGCACCTGCGGCGAGAACGTCAACTGGCATTTCAGCAACAGTGACGGCACCCTCTATCTGGAGGGCAGCGGGGGCATGGATCGCTATTCCTCTGCGGAGGACGTGCCTTGGCATCCCTACCGGCATCTGATCCGGAATATCGAGATCGGGGATGGGATCACTTCCATCGGGGAATACGCATTTTTGGATTGCTCCCACGTGGAGGAGGTCACACTGCCTGCGAGCCTGGATTGGATCAGAAGCAGCGCATTCTCCGGATGCACGGCCCTCAAGAAGACCAACGTCAATGCCGTGAACATGACGGAGATCGATGACTACGCGTTTCGGGACTGCACGGCTCTGGAGGCCTTCGATATGCCGGACAGCGTATGCATCCTCGGCCGCGGAGCCTTTGAAAACTGCACCTCTCTGCGCTACATGAACCTCCCTAATGGGCTGTCTTCTCTGGAACCCGAGGTTTTCGAAGGCTGCAGCGGCCTGCGAAGAGCGTATCTCCCGGAGAAAATAACCAGCATCGGCGCCTATGCCTTTGCAGGGGCGGCCAATCTCGAAGAGATGCTGTTCCCCAGAAATCTGACAAAGATCGGCGAGCACGCCTTTGACGGCTGCAAGGCCCTGCAGACGCTGGTGATCCGCGACAACGTCACCACCATCGAGCGGGCGGCCTTCGCCAACTGCTCCGCCCTGCGGCTGGTCACCATCGGCGACAACGTCAAAACCATCGGCACCAGCATCTTCGCCTATGTGCAGGATCTGGTGAAGGTGCGCTGCTACATCGACACCCCGATTTATGATTACGTGGTCAGCGAGGGCATCTCTTACGAGCTGATGAGCTGGGGCGAGCTGCAGCCGCCCACCTTCAGCTGGAGCGCCATCTCCGGCGGCGTCAGCGTCGCCATCACGGCGGCCAAGGGCACCATCCACTACACCACCGACGGCAGCACCCCCACCGCTGCCAGCCCGGAGTACACCCGGGAGATCACCGCCCAGAAGAATATGGTGATCCGCGCCATCGCGGTGGCGGAGGGCTGGTCCGACAGCCCTGTGGCGGAGCTGGACACCAACATTGAAAAGGTGGAGGCGCCTGTGGCCAATCTGCCCACCGGCAGCAAGGTGGAGCCCGGCACCGAGATCGAGCTGAGCTGCCCCACCGAGGGCGCCGTCATCCTCTGCACCACCAACGGCGACGTGCCCACGGCGGAGGACGTCTACACCGGCCCCATCACCATTGATGAGGACACCACGATCTACGCCATGGCCACCAAGCACGGCATGCTCAACAGCGCGCTGACGGTCTTCACTTATGAGACCGGAAGCGAGGATGCGCTGCCGGTGGTCACTACGCTGGAGGCGGAGAACATCACCCAGACCTCTGCGAAGGTCTCCGCCGCGGTGGAGGATCCGGAGAGCGTCTCTCTGGTGCAGTTCGTGTACTATGAAAAGAACAACTCCCACCGGCGATACACCATCAAGGCTGACGATCAGTTCAGCGCCGTGCTCACCGGCCTGACCCCCGGCACCGAGTACTGGTTCCAGGCCAGAGCCGTCAACGACGCAGGCTGGAACAACGGCTATATCTGCTCCTTCACAACCGAGGATTCCGACGACACCCGGCCCACCTCCATCGAGATCGATCCCGATTACATTGCCCTGAACGTGGGCAAGACCAAGACCCTTCTTGCCACGGTGCTCCCCGTGACCGCCAACAACCGGAAGGTCTACTGGAGCAGCGAAGAGCCTGCGGTGGCTACGGTCAGCAGCAGCGGCGAGGTGACCGCAGTTGGTCTCGGCAGCACCCGGATCAAGGCGACCACCGTCTCCGGACGTCTGGTGGCCTACTGCACGGTGAATGTCATCAGCACCGAGGTCGGCGGCAGCTTCGACTTCTCGGAGATCAATATGGCCACCCGCATCAGCAACTTTGACCCCAACGGCTATGACTACTCCGTGCAGAGAGGCGGTCATGCCCTCATGGCCACGGCCTATCTGGCACGCTGGGACGGCGCGGTTCTGGAGGCGGCAGATCCCTATCCCTCCGGCCCCGATGCCGTGCAGTACCATGTGCTGGACGCCTCCTACCATGTGCAGACCGCTCTGTATCTGCCCTATCGGAAGAGCGCATCGGACAATGACGCCATCAAGCGGGCCGTGATGGAATACGGCGCGGCTTACAGCGCCTTCAAGGTGAATTACAGATATTTCAACAATGACTATTCCACCTATTATCTCCCCGAAAATGTGATGACCAACAACGGCGGACACGCCATTGCCATCGTCGGCTGGGATGACAATTATTCCAGAAAGAACTTCGTCGCCACGCCGCCCGGAGACGGCGCCTTCATCTGCAGAAACAGCTGGGGCACCCAGTCCGGCGAGGACGGATACTTCTATGTGTCCTACTATGACCGGACCCTGGCGCGGTCGGGCAACGACTTCAGCGCCGTGTTCTGCAATCTCCAGCGGGCAGACAACTACAACAAGATCTACCAGTATGATTACCTCGGCCCGGTGACCGCCCGTGATATGAATTACCGCAGCGCCTATGCTGCCAACGTGTTCCCGGAGGCGGGCAGCGGCCTCGCCCAGGACGAGGTACTCAAGGCCGTATCCTTCTACAACTATTCCCCCGGCACGGAATACGAGATCTACGTGGTCACCAACTTCCAGGACAAAGACTCCCTGAAGAACCTCGGCAGAGCGGTCAAGAGCGGCTCGCTGGATTACGCGGGCTACTTCACCGTGGATCTGGATACGCCCATCGCCCTGGCCAGGGGCAGCCGTTTTGCGGTGGTGGTCAAGTATATCAACCGCGCCGACACGGTGAAGCTCTTCGTGGAGATCCCGGTGGCCGGAGTCTCCAGCAACGCCAGAGCCAACGAGGGCGAGTCCTTCATCAGCAACAACGCCAAGGCCTGGACGGACTACACCAAGTTCGTCAAGAACGGCAACCTCTGCATCAAGGCCTTCACCAATCAGCCCGGCGCCGATGACGGCATGCAGCTGCAGGGCATCGACAACACCGGCAGAGCCTACGAGGACGACACCGTCTACACCGTGCAGGAGCTGATGGGGAAGGGGTATCTGTTCAATCCCGACTTCGTCGCCGATCTGGATGGGGATATGTCCCTGATGAGCGATGAAGGCCTGGGCAGCATGGATCCCTCTGTCGTCCCGGATCTGAACACCAACTACAACTACTCCGAGGGCAGTCAGCTCCCGGCAGCCTTCGATCTGCGAAAAGAGGGGTATCTCACCCCGGTGCGTGATCAGGGCGGTCTGGGCACCTGCTGGACCTTTGCCTCCTACGCCTCTCTGGAGAGCACGGTGATGAAGGCCTCCGCCACCTCTTCCAACCGGTCGGCCGACGGTCTGAACCAGGCACCCACGGGCTCCCTGATCCTGTCGCTGTCCGAGGACGGCATGATCCTCAGCCAGGGCAGCAGCGCCCAGCTTCTCGCCACGCTCTATCCCTACGGCAGCGGCAAGACGATCCTCTGGAGTAGCAGCAACAACCAGGTGGCAGCGGTGTCCGCCCATGGCCTGATCTACGCCACCGGCATCGGCAACACCACCATCACTGCCTCCACCGAGGACGGCAGCGTCAGCGCCCAGTGCTTTGTCACCGTCACGGCGCCGAAGCCGCTGAAATCCGTGAGCATCGAGAACACCGAGACGGAGCTGAAGGTGGGCGACAGCCTCCTGATGGAGATCTCCTACGCGCCCAGCAATGCGGCGGCGCCGGAGCTCACCTGGGAGAGCAGCGACCCCGCGGTGGCTTCCATCGACCAGTACGGCTATCTGGAGGCCAAGGCCTTCGGCGCGGCGGTGATCACCGCCCGCTATCCCGACGGCACCGTGGCAGCCACCCACAGTCTGATGGTGCAGGGACTGCACAAATACCAGCTGGAGACCGCGGAGAACAAGATGCTCCGGGAAGACCAGTCCATCAGCGGTTCGCTCACCCTCAAGGCGGCGAACCAGACCAGCAGCGCCGCCGGCGCCACGGTGTGCCTTGCCTTCTACTCCGCCGACGGCCAGATGCTCCATAAGGTGCTGAAAACCGTGAAGCTCCAGCCCGGCGACAATCAGATCCAGCTTTCGGATCTGGGCTGGACGAACCAGGAGGGCGGAAACGTGCTCTATCAGGTCATGCTGCTGGGGAAGAACTTCAAGCCCCTCACATCGTCCCTGAACGGCACGGTGCCCAGCCCTGCGGCGAAGCAGGAAGAGATCATAGAACCTTCGGAACCATAACGATAAAAGAAGAAAAAACAGAGGAGGCGACCAGATGAAGCAAATCAAGAAGCTGCTTGCCATGCTGCTGGTGCTGTGCCTGATGGTGCAGTTTGTCCCGACCCCGGCCAAGGCAGCCAGCGTAACGCTCTATCAGGCGGCGAAGGACAGCGTGCCGCTGCGCACCAACTACGGTTCGGAATACGAGATCGTATCCCGAATCAGCAAAGCAGGCGCGACTGTCACGCTGCTGGATAAAGCAGTCAAGAAAGTGAAGTCCGGCAACAACACCTGGCTGAAGGTGCGTGTTTCCGGCAACATCACGAACAATGGTGCCGGTGGAGACTACTGGGTGTTCATCGAGAATATGACCCTGCACCAGCACCATTTCAGCGGTTCCAGATGCAGCAACGCCGGCTGCCCGGCGGCATCGCTGAACATCAAGAACATCGGCAACCAGAATGTGACGATCACCAAAGGCGGCGCGCCCCTGCGCGCGCAGCCCTATAACGACGGCGCTGTGGTCCGAACCTATAAGGTAGGCGACCTCATCACCGTGACCGGCTCCCTGACCAACTATAAGGGCAGCGTTTGGTATCAGGTCGCGGACGGCAACTTTATCTTCAGTGATAACACTTCTGCCGCCTCTGCCGCCAAGTCCAACGCGAAGAACAACAGTGAGAACAATAAGACACCCGCACAGAAGGCAAAGGACTTCATTACGCTGAAATCCGCCCCCTGCATCGATCACAAGTATTCTCAGGGAAAATGCACCAACTGCGGCTATTCCTTCCCGCTGATGATCTTCAAGATCTCCGGCAACTTCCGCACCAACAAGGATAACGCCGTGGCCAGGGCGGTCCCGTATCAGAGCGGCGTGGTGAAGAAGACCTACGGAAAAGCCGGCTCTGAGGTCAAGATCAACGCCATGACCTACAACTCTGCCGGAAACCCCTGGTTCCGCACCACGGACGGCTACTGGATCTACGGCGTGGAAGAGGTGAGCCTCAAGAGCGTGTCCGTTCACGCTTCGGGCTTCTCCGGCAACAGCTACACCTATCAGAGTCTGGACGATTCGGTGAAGCTGGTCTATAAGACCAAACCCGCCAACGCCGTCATCACCTCGGTGACCTGGTCCTCCTCCGATCCCAGAGTGATCGACGTGGACAAAAACGGCAATCTGACCCGCAAGGGCTACTCCTGGGGCAAGACCATCATCACCTGCACGGTCAAGTCCCAGGAGGGCAACACCGCCAAGGCCGAGTTTGAGGTCTCGATGCCGGAGCTGCTCACCCTGCAGAAGTGGGACTACAACAACCAGACCTATAACTATAAACTGGCTCTGCAGTGCGCGGAGTATATGGCACTGGCCTATGAAAACTATACCTACAAGGATTGGAACGGCCAGCGCATCGTCTTCCAGAGCGACACCGGCCCGCGGCTTGCAAACGCTCTGCAGGAAGACGGCATGAACTACAAGCGCTATAACTTCGGCGACTCCAAGACCCGCGAGACTTCTCCCGTTACCATTGCCTCCAAGATGGTCAATTACAACGGCGGGAAGACGCCGCTGATCTATGTGATCATCACCGGTTCCGCCGGTATCATGGGCTGGCAGGGGAACATGATGATGACCGGCAGCGGCTACAACCCCTCCGAGCTGCAGACCCATTACACCTTCCGTCTGGCGGCCCAGGACATCCAGAACAAGCTGGCCCAGTATGCCAGCCAGTTCGGGAAGAAGCCCATCGTGGTGGTCACCGGCCACAGCCGCGGCGGCGCCGTTGGCAACCTCCTGGCAGGCTATCTGAACAACGACAGCCGCTTCGAGAAGGTCTATGCCTACAACTTCGCGGTGCCCAATGCTACCCGGAACCCCAGCTCCAGCAGGAATATCTTCAACATCTGCAACACAGAGGACTTCGTGACCATGATCCCCATGTCTGACTGGGGCTACACCAAAAACGGCGTGACCCTGATGTTCACGGCCTCCCAGGCGTATGCCACCAACACCGCCTTCCGGAACGTCATGGATCAGCAGATGACAGCGAACACCAAGAAGGCAAGAAACAAGCCCGATTACTCCTACTTTGTCTCTGTCACGCCGGAGAAAATGGCCGCTTATATCAGCGGAACGTGGCCCTCTGTGGAGCTGTATTATAACCGCATCCCCGGCTACTACGGCGGCTGGCATTACGACGATACCGCCTACCACTACATGTTCGAAGGTCTGGCGGGCGCTGCGGCTACGGACGACGCTGCCGCAAAGCGCAAGGGCCTGGGCATTCTGGGCAGCCATTTCCTCCACTCCATGAGCACCTGCGTGTTCAGCCCGATCTCCACCTTCTTTATCGGCAACGGAATCGATCCTTCCCCGGCGAACCTGGCGTCCGCCTTCGCCGACAGCCACCATGCCTACACCTACTATGCAGCGATCCTGGCAGGCGTCCCCATGAGAGAAGTGAACGCCATGGCCTACTTCTCCGAGGAGGAGACCGCCTACGGCAACGGCACCGTGGCTCTGAACGCCGACGAGCAGCAGGTGCTCCTGGACTTCTTCGGCCAGAGCGAGAACGCGCTTGCGCTGGAAGAGGCCGGCTGGGACATCAACGATCCCAATACCTGGGAAGGCGTCAAGTGGGATCTGGACGGCCATGTGGTCGATCTGGATCTGAGCTACATGGGTCTTGGCGGCTGGCTGGACATCACCGAGCTGCCGGAGATTCAGACGCTGAATGTGGACGGCAACGTCATCTCCATGCTGGCGGCCTCCGGCTGCGAGGAGCTGACAGAGCTGAGCTGCTTCATGAACCAGCTCACCAACCTCTCGGTGGATGACTGCTCCAAGCTGCAGCAGCTGGACTGTGCCTTCAACGAGATCACCAGCCTGGATCTGAGCAATCTCTCCCAGCTGACAGACGTCAACTGCTACGGCAACCAGCTGACAGAGCTGGATCTTGACGGCGCCAGCAGTCTGCAGACCCTTCGCTGCGGCAACAACAACCTGAGCACCGTGGACGTGTCCACGAACTCGAACCTCAGCACGCTCTTCTGCGAGGGAAACCGGATCCTGGAAGCTGCCAACCCGCAGCTGTCTGCCGCCGTTGCGGCCATCAACGAGGCCGGCGGCGCAGCGGAGATCGGCGGTCAGCAGTATCTGGACAACTTCGACTTCAACGCCGACGAGCTGGAGAATCTCACCACCTTTGCCAACACCTCCGCCAACCTGGAGAAGCTGGGCTGGGATCTGAGCGATCCCTGGAGCTGGCAGGGCGTAGAGTGGAAGATCTACGGAGGCGAATATCACATCGCGGGCCTGGATCTCAGCGGCCTGGATGTGGAGGGCGACCTGAATCTGCCCGACGCCGCTTATCTGGAGAGCCTCTCCTGCAGCGACAACGGCCTGAGCAGCATCACCCTTACGGGCTGCTCCAATCTGGGTTCTCTCAACTGCAGCAACGGTTCGGTCAGCTCTCTGGAGCTCTCCGGCTGCAGCAATCTGAGCGCTCTCAGCTGCAGCGGCAACTACCTCGCCGCGGAAGAGGTGGAAAGCTCCCTGAACCAGATCGGTCTGCAGACCGGCGTGATCGACTATGAGGAGCAGAACATCGACGCCGATGAGGACAACTTCGATCCTCAGGAGCGGGACGTGCTCGCGAACTTCCTGGGCATCGGCGACAACGCGGAAGCGCTGGGCTGGGATGAAGATCTGCCCGGCACCTGGAGCGGCGTGAAGTGGACGAAGGACGACGACGGCGTGTACCATGTCAGACAGCTGGATCTCACCGACAAGGCGGTCCAGGGCAAGCTGGATCTGACGGACTTCTCCTATCTGGAGGACTTCAGCTTCGCCGGCACCCTGCTGGAGCAGGTGGTTCTGCCGGATTGCCTCGCCTTCATCCCGGAGTACGCCTTCTACAACAGCGCGGTGCAGTTTGTCACCATCCCCGAGGGTGTGACCCGCATCAACCAGTCCGCCTTCGCCTACAGTGAGTCTCTGCAGATGATCGCGCTGCCCACCACCCTCGCGAAGATCCAGGATATGGCCTTCTACGGCTGCACGGCTTTGAAGGATCTGATCTTCCTGGGCGACGAGCCTATGGAGATCGGCAGCGGCATCCTGGAGGATACCTCCGCCCAGCTGATGCTGACCATCCGGTCCGACCGCAGCTGGAACGAGAACGGCGCGCTGCTCAGCGGCTACTCCTATCAGGAGACCGACGCGGACTACCTGGTGCGCATCGATGACGGCCTCCAGCTGGTGGAGGATTCCGTCTATGACGAGACCAATCAGTATCCCGGCACCGATGTGGCCGTGACGCTGATCCGAATGACCCCTGAGCAGAACGACACCCTCTGCATCCTCTCGGTCACCAGTGACGACGGCGCTGCCCGGGAGATCCGCACCAGCAGCCTGAATCTGGAGCAGGCGGTCAACCACATCGTCTTTGAAGACGTCAATCTGCAGTTCGCAGGCGAGGAACTCTGCAATGTGCAGGTATTCCTGCTCAGCGGCGGCGCCCGCTATACGCCGCTGGCGCTGCAGCATGATCTGACGCTGACCAAGCCTGTGCAGAGCGAACAATGATCTTTCAGAAAAAAACCATGCGGCAGGCATGGACGATCCTCCTGCTTTCCGCGATCCTGGTCACTGCGGCAGCCTTCCCGGTATCTGCCGCAGCGACCGGGGAAATGGATCTGGCGACCTTCTCCGCCGGCGTGGCGGAGATGCACCGGAAGTATGACGCCCCCAAAGGCCTCCTGCTGATGGGCGGGCCGGAGCAGTCGGACTTTCCCGCCTCCCGTCTGATCGTAAAGGCGGAGGCACTGCCGGAGGCCGGGGACGCCATCGAGATCTTCGGCGGCTACCACGGCTATTATCTGCTGCAGTTTTCGGATCCTGAGGATGCGGCGCTTGCCATGGAGGCGCTGAAGACCCAGCCCCAGGTGCTCTGCGCCGCCCCGGATGCGGAGATGGAACTCAGCGAGGATCTTTCACCCCAGCAGTTCCAGTCCCTCAGCAAATGGAGCAGTGCGCCTGACCCTCTGGGCTTTCAGGCACTGAACCAGCGCATCGCGGAGCGATTCGCGGACGCGCCTCTGCCGGAGATCACCGTGGCGGTGCTGGACTCAGGCGCTGAGACCAGCCATCCGCTGCTCGCCGGGCGCCTGCTGCCGGGCTGTGACTTCAACGACCCGGACGGGGAGATGCACGACGCCTATGGCCACGGCACCTTCGTTGCCGGCATTCTCGCGGACGTCACCGGCGAAAACGTGCACCTGCTGCCGATGCAGGTCACCGACAGCTACGGCAAGGTGCCCGTCTCCTACACGGTGGCTGCCCTCGAGCAGGCCATGGCCTCCGGCGCCCGGATCATCAATATGAGCTTCGGCGCCCAAGGCGTCAATGAGGTTCTGGAGCAGGCGGTGGCTGACGCACAGACTGCGGGAGCGGTGATCGTCGCGGCTGCCGGAAACGACCGGAAGGACGCCGGAAGCTACTATCCCGCGGGATACCCCGGGGTGGTCACGGTGGCCAATCTCAGCAATGCCGACACCCTCAGTGCCACCTCCAACTACGGCGCCTGCGTGGAGCTTGCTGCTCCCGGCACCACCATTTACAGCGCTGCGCTGGGCGGCGGCATGAAGTATATGAACGGCACTTCCTTTGCTGCGCCCTATGTTTCGGCGGCAGCAGCCCTGGCCGCGGTGTATGCGGCGGGGCAGGGAGAGCCCGACTCCGCTGCGGGGATGGAGCTCCTGTATCGCTGCGCCGCAGACATCGGCAAGCCCGGCATCGACGAGGCCTCGGGCTATGGCAGACTGGATCTGACGGATCTGCTGCTGCCGCTGCCGACGGCGGAACCTGCCATCCAGGTAGGGGAGACCAACGTTCCCGCCGACGCGGACGCGGAAGGGGAGCACTGGCGCTATGACGCCTCTGATGGCTGCCTGACGCTGACGGACTACCGCGGCGGCTCCATCGGAGCGAATACCGACCTTACCATCCGCACGCTGGGCGAGACGGAGATCATCGGCAGCGAGGCGCTGAACCACGGCGCCGGGATCTGGATCGAAGGCGATCTGACCCTTCTCACCGAAGGGGAAAGTCTCAACGTGCTCGGCAGTGACGGCGTCTACGGCGGCGACGGGATTTATGTGCAGGGAGATTTCTGCCTCAGCGATATCAGCAGCGACGGCGTGACCGTCACAGGCGGTCGCGCGCTGGAGGGCAGCCGTGCCGCTGGCCTGGGCATCCACTGCCCCCGGTGGGGGAGCAGAGCCTCTCTCTACAGCGCCTCGCGGCTCACGGTTTCCGGCGGCGCGGACGCGGCGGAAAACACCCAAAGCGGCGCAGGGCTCATGGCAGAGACGCTGGAGCTCAACGCCCCGGCAGAGATCACCGGCGGCGGCGACGCGCCGGGTGTGCTGTTCACCGCAGGCTGCGCCTTCGGCCCCTTTGAGATGACCATTTCCGCCGGGTCTGAGGGAAGCACGGCGGTGACTTCTCCCGGCAGCCGCTTCAAGCCGGAATATGCCCCCGAAAGTGTTGCTGACAGCTCCGTTTCCGGCAGGGTGCAGATCACCCCGACGGAGGAACTGGTTCGGCAAAACGGGATCACCGCCCTGCGGAGTATGGCCGGCATGGTTCGGTGGTACCTCCCGCTCCAGCGATTCTCGCCGGCGGGGCAGACCCTCCTTGCGACCTATCAGCAGGGAAGAATGCTTGCCCTGGTTCGGGCGGAAGCTCCGGCTCCCGGAAGTGCCGCTGCGGTCATCGAGACCGACCGCCTGGGGGAAACCACTGCAGTTTTCACACTGGACGGGCTTTTTCTTCCGATTCGGGAGAAAACATGTCTGCAATTCCTTGCAATTGCATCCGGAATGTGATACAAATATAGTAATATTATAATAAGAAAAGAAATGCAATAGAGGTGAATTCTGTGAAAAAGAATATCCTTCGGATCCTCGGCGTGCTGCTGTTCGCGGTGGTGCTCACCACGGTGTGCTTCGCGGCCAGCGCAGGCGTGTATAATCTCCAGACAGAGAAGGCTTCTGTCACCCTCTCGGTGGAGGGCATCACGGCCGAGACCACAACCGTGGCAGACAAGACCTATGATGATTTCTACCCCGGCGCGAACAAGGTCGAGGTGGCCTGCACGGATCTGACCGTCGGTGACGAGTATGTGCTGCTGGTGCTGGAGGGAAGTACCACCCCCAGCGACGAGAACATCGTCTATATCGACCAGAAGACCGCTGTGAATGATGCGGTGCAGTTCACGGCCTATCCCATGCGTCTGGAGGACGGCAAGACCTATTATCTCATGCTCTCCGGCACCAACAGTGCGCTGGAGCAGATCGGCTCCTTCGCCTATGTGCAGCAGGGCGGCGTGGTCATCACCACCCAGCCTGATGATTACAGCGGCGCGGCTGACAGCGTGGCCACCTTCCGCGTGGCGGCCGAAGGCGAGGGTCTGAAATACCAGTGGCAGATCAGCGATGACAACGGCGCGACCTGGAGCAACAGCTCCGTGAAATCCGCGGTCTACACCACGAAACTCACCGCCGCCAGAGACGGCCGTATGGTGCGCTGTGTTGTCACAGACGAGAGCGGCTTCTCCGTCACCAGTGAGACTGCCGTGATGCGCGTGTCCACGCTGAAGATCACCACCCAGCCCAAGGATTACGCGGGCAAGACGAACTCCACCGCCACCTTCACGGTTGCGGCCGAGGGCGAGGGCCTGAAATACCAGTGGCAGATCAGCGATGACAACGGCGCCAGCTGGACCAACAGCTCCGTGAAGGCAGCGAAGTATTCCGCCAAGCTGACCGCCGCCAAGGACGGCCGCATGGTGCGCTGCGTGGTCACGGATCAGTACGGCGCCAGCGTCATCAGCCAGGCGGCTGTGATGCGCATTTCCGGCGTCACCATCACCACCCAGCCCAAGGACTACAATGGCAAGGTGAACTCCACCGCCTCCTTCAACGTGGCGGCCGAGGGTGAGGGCCTGACCTACCAGTGGCAGATCAGCGACGACCAGGGCAAGACCTGGACCAACAGCTCTGTGAAGGCTGCGGTCTACACCACAAAGCTGAGCGCCGCCAGAGACGGCCGCATGGTGCGCTGCATCGTCACCGATCAGGATGGAAACACCGCCACCAGCAGCACGGCTGTGATGCGCATTACCGGCGGCGTCACCATCACGACCCAGCCCAAGGACTACGAGGGCAAGGTGAGCACCACCGCCACCTTCACGGTTGCGGCCGAGGGCACGGGCCTGACCTACCAGTGGCAGGTCAGCGATGACCAGGGCAAGACCTGGACCAACAGCTCCGTGAAGTCCGCGAAGTACTCCACCAGACTGACTGCGGATAAGAATGGCCGCATGGTTCGCTGCGTGGTCACGGACCAGAACGGCACCAAGGTTACCAGCAGCGCCGCGACGATGCGCATCACCGGCAGCCTGCTCATCACCACCCAGCCCAAGAATTACACGGGCAAGGTGAACTCCACCGCCTCCTTCAACGTGGTGGCCGAGGGCGTGGATCTGACCTACCAGTGGCAGATCAGCGACGACCAGGGCAAGACCTGGACCAACAGCTCTGTAAAGGCTGCGGTCTACACCACAAAGCTGACCGCTGCCAGAGACGGCCGCATGGTCCGCTGCGTGGTCACCGATCAGTCCGGCAGCACCGTCACCAGCCAGACGGCTGTCATGAGCATCGGATGATCCATTCGTAACCATAAGAAAAAAGGACGCCAATCGGCGTCCTTTTTTTGATGCACTTTTGGATGGGGATCAGCCCACGGGATCGAAGACGGTGATGTATTCGGCGTTCTCGGTGAGCTCCACGGTGATCTGCTCGTCGGTGGCGGGCTTTTCGCTGCCGCCGCAGCCGGCCAGCAGCCCCGGCGCCAGCACCGCGGTCAGCAGCAGGGCAATGATTCGTTTCATTTGGGTTCCTCCTTTTGGATTTCGGTATCTCTGCAAAGCGGAGGGCTTGCAGAGTAGATTCTTTCAAATCATAAAGACGACCCGGTTCCGCCAGAAAAAACCGAGATTCCCCGCCAAAATGAGATTGCGGGCTGGGCAGCGGTGTGCTATACTGATTCTCACGCGTGTCCGGGAACAAATCTGTACCCGGCGCGTCATAGCCTCTGCAAGCAGCGGCGCCTGAGGACGCGCCGAAGCCATATCTGTATAGGAAAGGAAGAAACAATATGAAAAAGATGCTGACCCTTCTGCTGGCGGTCGTGATGACCCTGTCTCTGGCCGCCTGCGCCGCCAAGAATGACACCCCCGCCGGCAGCGAAGCCGCCGAGGACAGCCAGAACCCCGTGATGAACTTCGTGGGCACCTACGGCTGCGACCGCGCCACCATGATCGTGGAGTGCAAGGGCGCCGATGCGGCCCAGTTCACTGTCACCTGGAGCAGCAGCGCCGCCACCCACGCTGAGTGGACCATGAGCGGCAAGCTGGACACCGACAAGCTCACCGTGGACTACACCGACTGCGTGAAGAAGGAAGTGACCTTCAACGAGGACGGCTCCGTGGCTTCCGAGAACGTGATCTATGAAAACGGCACCGGCACCATCAGCTTCTCCGCCGACGAGTATGTGCTCACCTGGGATGACGCCAAGGAGCATGTGGCCGACGACATGGTCTTCGTGGGCGGCACCGTGGAGGCCACCGATTACAGCGCCGTCACCGCCATGTCCGGCGCCGAGGTGGAGGCCTTTGCCGCGTTCCTGAAGGGCGCCTACCTCAACGAGGAGTGGGACGTCATCGCCGAGTATGTAAAGTACCCCGTCATGGTCAACGGCACTGCCATCGAGGACGAGGCCACCCTTCTGGAGACCCTGAAGGACAAGCATGTCTCCGATGCTTCCTTCAGCGCCATGACCCAGGAGCGCTGCACCGATATGTTCTTCAACGGCCAGGGCATCTGCATGGGCGACGGCGAGCTGTGGCTGCTGGATCCCAACTACATGACCGACGAGACCCCGGTGCTGAACATCGTCGCCATCAACGGTGTGGAGTAAGACATAAGTAAAGAACAAAACTGACGTCTGAGACCCAGGCGTCAGTTTTTTGATTTCAAATTCCAGTTTATCGGGGATAAGATAGACCGCCATGTCCCTTGGCTCTCCCAGCTTTCGCATGGCACGGCCGACCAAATCAAAGATTTGGGGCCTTAGCACATCCGGGAGAGCTGGCACGGCGAGAACTAGCCGTGACTGAGAGGGCTTGCAGTCACTACTGACGCGCTGAATTTACCGCATCCTAAATCCCGCGTTTTGCCCTCTCAGTCGCTCGCAAGCTCGCGCCAGCTCCCCCAGAGTGGGAGCCATGTGGGTCTGGCAGGTAACCTCCAATTTCTCGTTTATTTTATTTTTCTCGCCTTGTCCATCCCGATGCCGCAGCCGGGGTTTCGAAGCAGGCAGTTGTGATTGCAGAAGCCGCAGTGGTCCTTTCGCTCACTGATCCGGATCCGCTCGAAGGGCTTCGGCGCGCCGCTTTCCCTGCGGAGGATCACCAGCGCCTTTCGCTCCATCTGATCCAGCAGGATCTTCAGAAAGTCCGGCGGCACCGCGATCACGCAGTCCTCGCCATATTCCAGCAGCGCCGCGACAGCTTCCTTCGCCCGTTTGACTTCCTCTTTCGCCGGCCGGCCGAAGCGGCTATTCGGAAGCTCCGATTCCCGCAGCAGCGGCTCCTTTCGGATCTCCCGATACTCCGTGAAGATCCCGGCTGCCGTCTCCGGCTCCGCAGTAAAGAGGACCCGCCCACCGACGGGGATGGACTTCTCCGGCTGCACGCCGGGACTGACGCAGATGGCGGTGATGATCATGGCGGGACTCCTTTCGTTTTTCTCCATTATAACACATATTATTGCAAACTCAAAATTTCGGAAATGTTTTACATTTTGGGCAAAAAAAGATATACTGTACACAGATATGTACACCCTGTCCAAAGGAGGGATCCCAATGGCGAGCCAGGAATCCAAACACTCGGCGCCGATCGTGGACACCGCCGTGGCGCTGTTCAAGAAAAACGGCTATGAGAACGTCTCCGTCAACGAGATCTGCAAGGCCGCGGGCCTCAGCCGGTCATCCTTCTATGCCGCCTTCTCCGGGAAAAAGGACATCATCGACTACGTGCTGGCCAAGGCGAAAACCGACGAGACCACGGTGCTGAACCACTTCATGGACGCGAAGAACGACTTCGAGCGGATGTGGATCCTCTGCGACCGGTATCTGGCCATCGCCTACCGGTTCGGCCCCCAGCTCACCGGCGCGCTGCTGCGGCTGGAGCTTCTGGGGGAGCTGGACATCCTCAAGCAGATCCACTCCGCCGACGACTGGTTCATCCGGCTGATGCGAAACTGCCAGCAGACCGGCGTGATCCTCAGCAAAGAACAGGCTGAGCGCATGGCCCCCATGGGGGTGGACAACGTCTATCAGGTCACCTACGACTGGTGCCGCAGGGGCGGGGATTTCTCCCTTCGGAGAGAGGCGCGGATCCGCTCCGAGATCTTCTACAACGTGGCGCCGGAGTTCCGCTGGAGCCAGGAACAACTGGACAGCGTGTGAAAAAATCTCTGCCTCCCGGATTCGGTTCCGGGAGGTTTTTCCTTTGCGTTTTGGACGATTTTCGGGTTGTTGTCCGAAAACCGGAAACAGAAGTTCGGAGCCGTCGTCGAACGGGGAGCGGTTTTTTTGTGGGTTTGTGAGAATCGCGGCTGCGCCGATTGACGGGGGAAGCTCGCCTCTTTATAATAGGTATATCAACATTTGGAGGGATTTTCCATGAGCGAAAACGTCATCTATTGTTATTCCGGCACCGGCAACTGCCTCGACATGGCCAAGAAGATCGCCAAGGGCATGGGCGGCGCGGACATCGTTCTGATGCGCAAGGCCCCCGCGGTCACCGACGCCACCGGCTATCAGCGGGTGGGCTTCGTAGTGCCCTGCTACGGCGGCGGCCTCCCCGGCGGGGTGGAGGACTATGTGAAGTCTATCCGCATCGCTCCCGACGCCTATAAGTTCGGCGTCATCCAGTTCGCGGGCTACATGGGCTCCGGCCTCCACAAGATCGACAAGATCGTGGATCTGGACTACTGGAACACCCTGCCCATGCACTCCTCCGCCATCTGGCTGATGCCCCACTGGCTCTGCTTCCCGCCGAAGTCCGTGAAGATGTCCCTGAAGGGTTTGGACCGGAAGGCCGCGAAGATCGCCAAAGACGTCCTGGCGAAGACCGCCAGCGCCAAAAAGCCCCCGAAGCGCACCATCTGCGCCGTGGAGAGCGCCGGCTTCCCGAAGGTCAACAAGCTGCTGAACAAGAGCATGTACGTCTCCGACACATGCATCGGCTGCGGCACCTGCGCAAAACTATGTCCCAAGGGGAACATCGAGATCCGCGGCGGCAAGGCCCACGTGGGTACCAATTGCATCGCCTGCATGACCTGCGTCCAGTACTGCCCCAAGGAGGCCATCAACGTCGGCAAGCTCACCAAGAACCGCGAGCGCTACCAGAACCCCAACGTCAGCCAGAACGAGCTCACCGAGACGATCATTCACATTTGATTTTATGTAAACCTAATCAACCCCGCCCGGCCACCCGGGCGGGGTTTTTGCGCGGATGGGGAAGAGAAGTGGTTTACTATTAACATAATATAAATTATGTAAAATAAATGTTTGTAGGGGACGGCGTCCTCGACGTCCCGGCGGTATTGGCTGGATGACAACGGGACTGCGGCGAATTGGGAACGGGTACGCATTCGCCTGAAATCCACACGGTTCTATGCTGCGTTCTGCGCGGGCTGTCGAGGACGCCAGTCCCTGCATACGAAATTCCCCCTCTCGAAAAAACGGTTGACAATTCAGCGGTTTGGTGCTATCATCCGTCCATAGGCTATGAAGGAGACGGCCTGCGGATCGTCGGTTCAGAGAGAGGCTCCATTGGCTGGAAGAGCTTCCGAAATGACCGCAATGCTTACCACTCCGGAGCCGGACGTCGGAAATGGCGTCCCGCGTCGCGCCCGTTACCGCGCACCTGAGTGAAACACAGGGTGGAACCGTGTAATTTCTGCACCCCTGTACCGTGAAGGTACAGGGGTGTTTTCTGTTAAGGAGGCAAAACCATGGACAATCAGTTTACGTTCGAGAACAAAGAATACCGCGACACGTATCGCCACACCACCAGCCACATCCTGGCCCAGGCCATGAAGCGCCTGCACCCGGAGGTCAAGCTGGCCATCGGCCCCGCCATCGAGGACGGCTTCTACTACGACTTCGACGCCCCGGAACCCTTCACCCCCGAGGTGCTGGAGGAGCTGGAGGCCGAGATGCGCAAGATCTGCAAGGAGAAGCTGAAGCTGGAGCGCTTTGAGCTGCCCCGCGAAGAGGCCATCAAGTTCATGGAAGAGCGGGACGAGCCTTATAAGGTGGAGCTCATCAACGATCTGCCCGACGACGCCCCCATCAGCTTCTACAAGCAGGGCGACTTCGTGGATCTCTGCGCCGGCCCCCACGTGGATTCCACCGGCCGCATCAAGGGCAACGCCATCAAGCTCACCAGCGTCACCGGCGCTTACTGGCGCGGCGACTCCAACCGGAAGATGCTTCAGCGCATCTACGGCACCTGCTTCCCCAAGAAGGACGAGCTGGACGCCTATCTCGCCCGCATCGAAGAGGCCAAGAAGCGCGACCACCGCAAGCTGGGCAAGGAGCTGGGCCTGTTCGCCTTCCGGGACGAGGCCCCCGGCTTCCCGTTCTATCTGCCCAAGGGCATGGTGTTGCGCAACACCCTGATCGACTACTGGCGCCAGGTCCACAGACGCTGGGACTACGTGGAGATCTCCACCCCCCAGATCATGCGCCGCACCCTGTGGGAGACCTCCGGCCACTGGGATCACTACAAGGACAACATGTACACCACCGTTATCGACGAAGAGGACTTCGCCATCAAGCCCATGAACTGCCCCGGCAGCATCCTGGTCTATGATCTGGAGCCCCACTCCTACCGCGATCTGCCCCTGCGCTACGCCGAGCTGGGCGCGGTGCACCGTCATGAGCTGTCCGGCGCTCTCCACGGCATGTTCCGTGTCCGCGCCTTCACCCAGGACGACGCCCACATCCTGCTGGCCAAAGAGCAGATCACCGATGAGGTCATCCGCATCGCCCGCCTGTTCGACGAGGTCTACTCCCTCTTCGGCCTGCCCTATAAGATTGAGCTGAGCACCATGCCCGACGATCACATCGGCACCCGCGAGGACTGGGAGAAGGCCGAGAACGCCCTGGCCGACGCCATCACCTCCATCGGCAAGGAGTATATCCTCAACCCCGGCGACGGCGCCTTCTACGGCCCGAAGCTGGACTTCCACATCCAGGACTCCCTGGGCCGTACCTGGCAGTGCGGCACTATCCAGCTGGACTACCAGCTGCCCGGCCGCTTCGATCTGGAGTATGTGGGCGCCGACGGCGAGAAGCACACCCCCGTCATGATCCACCGCGTGGTCTTCGGCTCCATCGAGCGCTTCATCGGCGTCATCACCGAGCACTTCGGCGGCGCGTTCCCCCTGTGGCTCAGCCCGGTGCAGGCCGTGGTCATGCCCATCACCGACCGCGTCAATGATTACGCCCAGAAGGTCTGCGATCAGCTCAACGCCGCCGGCCTCCGCTGCGAGACCGACCTCCGCAACGAGAAGATCGGCTACAAGATCCGCGAGGCCCAGGGCCAGAAGATCCCCTACATGCTTGTCGTGGGCGACAAGGAAGCCGAGTCCGGCACCGTCTCCGTCCGTGACCGCAAGGGTGACCAGAGCGTCGAGAGCGTCAGCGACCTCGTCGCCAGACTGGTGAAGGAGAACGCTGACCGCGTACAGTAAAGCACACATTATAAATAGAACCACGCCGTGGAAAAACGGCGTGGTTTTTGCTGTTTTTGCCACGTAGGGCGGGGGACTGTGCCCCGCCGTTACATGGGCAGCACATTCAACGCGGCGGGGCACAGGTCCCCGCCCTACAAGGAGCGAGCGATAAACTCCTATTTCACATTGTATAAATTCCGCGCTTCTTCGCAAACTATTTGAAAATCTCTGCGAAGGAGCGTTTTTATGTCTCGAACGAACATCCGGCGGCTGGCGGTGTGGATTGCGGTGGCCCTCTCCATTCTGGCGATGATCCTGGCCTCTGCGGCCCCGGCGAAGGCGGTCTCCTATCAGCGGGGCTCCACCGGCAGCGTGGTCACTCAGATCCAGACCAAACTGAAAAACTGGGGCTACTATTCCGGCGCGGTGGACGGGATCTACGGCTCCGGTACCGAAAAAGCCGTGCGGCTGTTCCAGCAGAAAAACGGTCTCACCGTGGACGGCAAGGCCGGCAGCGCCACCCTGGCCGCCATGGGCATCAGCGGGGGAGGGAGCACCGGAGGCAGCGCCAACGTGGATCTGCTGGCGCGGCTGATCTCCGCCGAGGCCAGAGGCGAGCCCTATGCCGGGCAGGTGGCGGTAGGCGCCGTGGTCTTGAATCGGGTGCGGCACCCGTCCTTTCCCAACACCATCTCCGGCGTCATCTACCAGAACGGCGCCTTCAGCTGCCTTTCCGACGGTCAGTTCTGGCAGCCGGTGGCCCAGAGCGCCTATCAGGCGGCCCGGGATGCCCTCAACGGCAGCGATCCCTCCGGCGGCGCCATTTACTATTTTAATCCCGCCAAAACCACCAGCAAGTGGATCTGGTCGAGGCCCCTGATCGTGGTCATCGGCAGCCACCGTTTTTGTTCTTAAGAGGAATGACAAAAACGCACAAAAACGGGCCGAAAAACCAGTGTAATTTTTTGCAGAAATTTGTGAAAAAATGATTGACATTCTGATGAGAAAAGTGCTATACTACGAATCACCGCGAGGAAACAGTTTGAGAAAGAAAAAACGAATTTGAAAAATTCGAAAAAAGTTCTTGACAAGCGCTTCCCACCGTGGTATAATAAATAAGCTTTCGCCCTTGAGGCGAAACGAGCGTGTACCTTGTAAATTAAACAATGTAAGAAGCTTATGCAAATAAGCACCAGAAAAGGGTTCTTAAAGTCTGAAAAGACTTAGAATTAATTTCTTTGTTATAGAGAGTTTGATCCTGGCTCAGGATGAACGCTGGCGGCGTGCCTAACACATGCAAGTCGAACGAAGCACTGGAGAATGGAGATTCGTCAAAGTTCTCCTTTGACTGAGTGGCGAACGGGTGAGTAATGCGTGAGCAACCTGCCCTTCAGAGGGGGACAACAGTTGGAAACGACTGCTAATACCGCATGATGTGTTT
>ONIN01000020.1 GCA_900317905.1 uncultured Eubacteriales bacterium
GGCCGCCAGCTACTCCACAAAGCTCACGACGGCGAAAAACGGCCGCATGGTCCGCTGCATCGTCACCGACGCAAACGGCAACTCCGTCACCAGCAGCGCCGCCAGAATGACCATCGGATAATTCTTGCTGCCACCAAAAACAACGATCCCCTCCGCAATCGCGGAGGGGATCTGTCATCGATAGATTCAATATTTCACACTGTCGGCGAGGGCGAGAATGTCCTCTCTGGTCATGGGGCGGAGGACCTCTTCGGCCTCCTCGGGCTCCAGTTCCGCATCCATGCGGGCCTTCATGCGTTTCTTGTGGGTTTTGATGGCGAAGGCCGTGGTGACGCTGGCCAGCACGACAAAGGAGCCCACCAGCCGGACGATGGAGGCGATCTTTCCATAGCCTGTCCACACCAGCGGCAGCAGATTGTCCGCCGCCCCCAGCAGCAGGGCGCCGAGGATCACGGCCAGCAGGCTCTTTTTGTTGAAGATCTTCCGCCAGGGCATATCCGGGAACATCGCTTTCGCGGTCAGCCCGAAGGCCCCCACCAGCGCCGCGATCAGCACCACCCAGCTCAGAGCGCTGCTGAGCAGGGGAGAGAGCACCGCCGCCCAGAGGGCCGTGGCCGCCGCGGTGATGCCGTAGCCCAGCGCCCAGAAGGGAAGCACGAACACCAGCCGGATCCCGATGGGGAGCTTGAGGATCCATTCCCGCATCCGCTCCCGGAGTCCCAGGGCCGCCTCTTCGCTCTCTTCGTTTTCGGTGTCGTCGGGGCTGGTGCCGTCGTCACCGCTGCCGCCGTCGTCGATGGTCTCCACGATGGGCGCCACCGCGTCGTTCTGCAGCAGATCCGCGGGATCCGTGAACAGCGTACTGGTCACCACGCTGGCCGAAGCCGCCACCGCCACCGCGGCCGCAGCCGCCCGTTTCCGGGTGCTTTTTTCTTTTTCGTCAGCCATATCTCCACCTCCGAATCGGAATGCAGCAACAGTATTAGATACAGGGGCGCTTGCATAAGGTTCAGACGAGCCTTACGCCCGAAAGGTTCCGTTCGGGAAAAGCATACCACAAAACCGCAGAAGTTTGCAACTGCAATCATGCCAAATATGCATAATATGTCTGAAAACTTGCTGGAAATAACTTGACATAACGTTCAAATCCAGTTAGAATAAACTGATTGATATTTAAACGGTATGTGGAGATACCGGGATAAATATTAGATTCTTTTCCGACGGGTACGTTTTATGGCCCGTGTTCATGAACCAGAAAACAGAAGCACAAAAGGGAGGTAACAGTCGAAATATGCCGAGTACCATCATTTGGGTGGTTGCTTTGATCGTCGCAATCGTCGTCGGGTTCGCCCTCGGCGTCGTTTATCGGAAAAAGGTCGCGGAGGCTGAGATCGCCGGCGCCGAGGAAGAGGCAAAGCGCATCGTCAACGACGCCATCAAGAGCGCCGAGTCGAAGAAGCGTGAGGCACTGGTGGAGGCCAAGGAGGAGATCCACCGCAACCGCACCGAGTTTGAAAAAGAGGAGAAGGCCCGCCGCGCCGAGCTCCAGAAGCAGGAGCGCAGACTCCAGCAGAAGGAGGAGTCTCTGGACCGCAAGACCGACGCGCTGGATCGCAAGACCGATTCCCTCAACGCCAAGCTGGCCAATGTGGAGGCCCAGCAGGCGGAGATCAAAGCAATCAAACGCACACAGCAGGAACGCCTGGAGGAAATCTCCGGCTACACCATTGAGGAGGCCAAGGCCTACCTGATTGAGAGCCTCGAAGCCGAGGTCACCCACGAGAAGGCCGCCAAGATCAAAGAGATCGAGGCCCAGTACAAGGAAGAGGCGGACTCCATGGCCCGCGAGATCATCGCCACGGCCATCCAGCGCTGCGCCGCCGACCACGCCAGCGAGGTCACGGTTTCCGTTGTCCCGCTGCCCAATGATGAGATGAAGGGCCGCATCATCGGCCGCGAGGGCCGCAACATCCGCGCCATCGAGACCCTGACCGGCTGCGATCTGATCATCGACGACACGCCCGAGGCCATCACGGTCTCCAGCTTCGACCCCGTCAGAAGGGAGATCGCCCGCCTGGCGCTGGAGAAGCTGATCCAGGACGGCCGCATCCATCCCGCCAGAATCGAAGAGATGGTCGCCAAGGCCCAGAAGGAAGTCAACAACACCATCCGCCAGGAGGGCGAGCGTGCCGCCTTCGAGACCAACATCCACGGTCTCAATCCGGAGATCATCAAGCTCCTGGGCCGCATGAAATACCGCACCAGCTACGGCCAGAACGTGCTGCAGCACTCCATCGAGGTCTCCCACATCGCGGGCCTCATCGCCTCCGAGCTGGGTGCCGACGTGAACATCGCCAAGCGCGCAGGTCTTCTCCACGACCTGGGCAAGTCCATCGACCACGAGGTCGAGGGCAGCCATGTGACCATCGGCGTGAACCTGGCCAGAAAGTACAAGGAGAACGAGAACGTCATCCACGCCATCGAGGCCCACCACGGCGACGTGGAGCCCCACACCCTGGAGGCCTGCATCGTCCAGGCGGCCGACACCATCTCCGCCGCCCGCCCCGGCGCCAGACGGGAGAACATCGAAAACTACGTCAAGCGTCTGGAGAAGCTGGAGGAGGTCACCAAGTCCTTCCCCGGCATCGGCAGCTGCTATGCCATCCAGGCCGGCCGCGAGATCCGCGTCATGGTCAAGCCCGAGGAGGTCAGCGAGGATCAGATGGTGCTGCTGGCCCGCGACATCGCCAAGAAGATCGAGGACGAGCTCACTTACCCCGGCCAGATCAAGGTACACCTGCTCCGCGAGACCAAGGCCGTCGATTACGCAAAATAACAATTCACTCCCTTCGCAAGCGCGAGGGGAGTTTTTCTGTGCGTTCGTGTGGAATCCCCCCGGTGGAAGGCTCCGCGCGATCCGACTGCTCTGCAAACGCCCGCCTGCGGCCTTCTCCGGTTGAAAAACGGGCGCGATTGTATTATACTGAATATATCCGAGAAAAAGAGGGAGGCATATTCATGTTGCCCAGCTTGTATATCATCATCCCCTGCTACAACGAGCAGGAGGTCCTGCCGGTGACGGCGCCCATGTTCCGGCAGAAGCTGCTGGATCTGATCGCGGCGGGGAAGATCTCCGACGAGAGCCGGATCCTGTTCGTCAACGACGGCAGCAAGGACCGCACCTGGGAGCTGATCACCCAGATGGCCAGGGCCGAGGAGCACATCATCGGCATCAGCCAGAGCCGCAACCGGGGCCACCAGAACGCCGTCCTCGCCGGACTCATGGAGGCCAAGGACCGCTGCGACATCACCATCAGCATCGACTGTGACGGCCAGGACGATATCGACGCCATGGACAAGATGGTGGACGCCTATCTTCAGGGCAACGAGGTGGTTTACGGCGTGCGCTCCAGCCGGGAGACGGACACGTTTTTCAAGCGCACCACCGCCCAGGGGTTCTATAAATTTCTCTCCGCCATGGGGGCCGAGGTGGTCTACAACCACGCGGACTACCGGCTCATCAGCAGCCGGGTGCTGCAGGAGTTCGCGGACTTCCACGAGGTGAACCTGTTCCTGCGCGGCATGATCCCGCTGGTGGGCTTCCAAAGCACCACGGTGGAGTACGCCCGCCATGAGCGTCTCGCGGGGGAGAGCCACTACCCGCTGAAAAAGATGATCGCTCTGGCCATGGACGGCATCACCAGCCTCTCGGTAAAACCCCTGCGGCTCATCACCAGCTTCGGCGTCCTGGTGGCGCTCATCAGCTTCATCGGCTGCGTCTGGGCGCTGATCGACGCGCTGGTGGGCAGGACCGTGGCCGGCTGGGCCAGCATGACCTGCATCATCTGCTTCGTCAGCGGTGTGCAGCTGATCTCACTCGGCATCATCGGGGAGTACATCGGCAAGATCTACATGGAGACCAAGCGCCGCCCCCGCTACATCATCAGCGAGCGCACCTGGGAGGAACAGGAAACCGACCGCCGTATGCCGGATCAAATTTAAACCTTGCTTTTTTGGTTGGAAAAACGTATAATCAATGGGCGGTCGCCGGAATCACCGGGATCGCCCAAAACAATCTGGAGCGTTACCGAAGCGGTCATAACGGGGCGGTCTTGAAAACCGTTAGGATGAAAGTCCACGGGGGTTCGAATCCCTCACGCTCCGCCACGTCAGAAGAACACAGTATGGTCATGTGCCGCCGCAGGCGACAGCACATCGACCGTCTGTGTTCTTCTTCCTTTTCCACATCAAAACCGCGTGCGGTTTTGATGTGGTGAGGTCACCTGGCGCCGCAGGCGACGCCCGGTCGACCGCTGGTGTTGTTTTTCCTTTTTACAAAAAAGCAGTATCCCGTCGGAACGGACAAACCGACGGGATACTTCTTATTTCAGGAGAAATAGAGGTCAAAAACAAACCGAAAATGCGGATTGTTTTCTGACTGAATTTATTATATAATGCAAGCGTCAATTAGTAAAGCGAATTTTTCTAATAGATAAATTAAAATCTCTTATGGATCGGAGGGGAGCGCATGGCGAGTCCCTATGAGGCACTTTTGACGGTTTTGGAGTCCGGGAGCTTTTCCGGCGCGGCGAGGATCATGGGCTACACCCAGTCGGCGGTGAGCCAGATGGTCAAGACCCTGGAGGAGCGGCTGGGGGTGACGCTGCTGCTGCGCTCCAGGACCGGCGCGGAGCTGACCCGGGAGGGTGAGGCCCTGCTGCCGGACATCCGGGAGCTGGCCAACGCGGAGCGAAAGCTCTCGGACCACGCTGCGGCTCTGCGGGGACTGGAGCAGGGCGCGGTGCACATCGGGGCGTTTCCCAGCGTTTCCGGCAGTCTGCTGCCCCCGGCTATCAAGCGGTTCAAGGAGGCCCATCCGGGCATCCGCTTTGCCCTGCATCAGGGGCTGTATCCGGAGATGGAGGACATGGTGCGCGAGGGCGTGGTGGACTTCAGCTTCACGGACCTTGCCCGCCCCACGGAACAGGAGGAGGAACTCCTGTACACTGACGCCTATGTGGTGGTGCTGCCGGAGGATCATCCCCTGACGGCACTGGAGCGGATTCCCCTGAGATTTCTCAGCGAGGAGCCCTTCATCCTGCTGGAGGAGGGCCGCGGCGGCGGTACGCTGACGGAGTTTCTGAAGGCGCACTCGGAGCTGAACGTGCAGTACCGGGTGGCGGACGACTACGGTGTGCTGAACATGGTGGAAAACCATCTGGGCGTGGCGATCCTGCCGGAGGTGCTGCTCCAGCGCACGGACTACCGGGTGGAGGCCCGGCCCCTGGACCCGCCGCTGATGCGCTCGGTGGGCATCATCTACCGGCGGAAAAGCGGTTTGAGCACTGCTGCGGAGGCCTTCGTCCGGGCGCTGCGGGAGATGCTGCAGGAGCAGGATTCTTTACAGATTTGACCAAATATGGTAGAGTAGATCAATTCTTGAAAGAGGTGGTTACATTGAGCCTGACGGGTGTTTTGGTCAATACCGGAACGGTGATCGTGGGGAGTCTGCTGGGGCTCCTGTTTAAAAAAGGCATTCCCGAGCGGGTGTCCGGCGCGGTGATGATCGCCCTGGGCCTGTGCACGATCTATATCGGCGTCAGCGGGTCGCTGGAGTGTGAAAATATCCTCATCGTCATTGCGGCCATGGTGCTGGGCGCCATCGTGGGCACCCTGCTGGGCATCGACGATGCGGTGGGTCGCCTGGGCAAGTGGGTGGAAAACCGCTTCAATCGCGGCGAAGGCGAGAAGGTCACCGTGGCCGAGGGCTTCGTCACAGCGAGCCTGCTGTTCTGCGTGGGCGCCATGACCATCAACGGCGCCATCGAGTCCGGCATCAAGGGGGAGAATACCACTTTCTATGCCAAGTCCACCCTGGACTTCTTCTCGTCCATGATGCTGGCCTCGGGACTGGGCATCGGCGTGATGCTCTCGGCGGCCTTCGTGCTGGTGTTTCAGGGCGGACTGACCCTCCTGGCCGGGGTGTTGACCCCGGTGCTCACCCCCGCCGCCGTGGCGGACATGACCGCCGCAGGCTCGCTGATTCTGATCGCCATCGCCACCAATCTCCTCGGCATCACCAAGTTCAAGGTGGCGGATTACATCCCTGCCATGTTCTTCGCCCCCGTCATCGTCTGGGTGGTATCCCTGTTTTGAGGCAAAAAAAGGACGAACGGGTTCACCGTCCGTCAAACAGGGTTATGGGATAAAGATATGAGCCATGTCCTTCCTGAAGAAGGCCCCTTGGATAAGCTGTGGCCCTATTCTAGCATTTGAAATGCGCGGAGG
The DNA here is from genome assembly GCA_900317905.1 of uncultured Eubacteriales bacterium. Lineage (GTDB taxonomy): Bacteria > Bacillota > Clostridia > Oscillospirales > Oscillospiraceae > CAG-103. Next base: position 6,289 of record ONIN01000020.1, read on the forward strand.
GACGCGGTTTTTGTCGAAGAAGAAAAAAGTTTTTTACGGATCGTATACCGGCGGCCCGGTTTGGGCACAATACTGCTGAATTTCCAGACAGCGCGGGGACACGCCCCGCGCGTTCTGATGGGAAAAGGAGGAGTATTACAATGCTGGTATTGGACAGGATCGCCCTGATCCTGACGATCATCGGCGGGCTCAACTGGGGCAGCATCGGCCTGTTCCGGTATGACATCGTCGCCGCCATCTTCGGCGGCCAGACCGCCACCCTCAGCCGCGTGATCTATACCCTGGTGGGCATCGCCGCCATCTGGTGCATTTCGCTGCTGTTCCGCGACCACCGCAGCGACTGACGCTGCCGATCATGATGTAGGGGAGGGGCTTGCCCCTCCCGTTTTTTATGCTGCGTTGTCGAGAGCCTCAGCAGCCTTCAGCATGGTGTCGATGCTGACGCCGTAGCCCTTGGCGGAGTCCTCCAGTAGTACATGGGTCACCGCACCGATGAGCTGCCCGTCCTGCAAAATCGGGCTGCCGCTCATGCCCTGGACGATGCCGCCGGCGGCCGCGAGCAGATCCTCGTCCGTCACCGTCAGCAGAAAGCGGGTGCAGCCGTTCTCCCGGTAGACCCGGTCGATGGTCACGTCGTACTCCCGGACTTCGCCGCCGGAGACCGTGGAGCGGATCACCGCCGGCCCGGGCTGGATCTCCTCGTCGGAAAGGGTTTCTACGGTCTGCCCGTCCGGCGCTGCGGTCAGATTTCCGAAAATGCCGAAGACCGTGTTTTCCTCCACATCTCCGAAGATCTCTCCGTCGGCGAAGGCGCCCAGCAGGGAGCCCGCCGCGCCTTCATCGGGGCTCTTCACGCCGGAGATGTCCGCCAGAGTCAGGGTGCCGGATCGGATGGGCAGCAGGGCGCCGCTCTCCTCGTCGTTGATCCCGTGGCCCAGGGCGCCGTAGGAGCCGGTCTCCGGATCGCAGTAGGTCACGGTGCCGATGCCGGTGACGCCGTCTCTGAGCATGACGCCCATCTGGGCGGTGCCCTCTTCGGAAAAGGCAAAATGCACCGTGCAGCGCTTTTCCAGCCCGCCGCGGTCGAATCGCACCACCGCCTGGGTTCCCGCGGAGGAAAGCGCCTCCCGCAGATCCTCGGCGCAGCCGATCTCCTTACCGTCCAGAATGCGGATCACATCGCCCACCTGCATGCCCGCGTCCTTCGCGGGGCTGACGGTGCCTTCCGCAGTCTCCACCTCGGTGAAGCCCGTCACCAGCAGCCCTTCGGTCTCGGCCTCGATGCCAACGGCCTGGCCCATGGGGATCAGCTCCGCTGCCGACGCCGGAACCACCAGCATGGCCGCCGCCAGAAGATTTGCGGCCCAGGTGCATAAAATCCTTCGTCTCTGCAAAAAATCCCTCCAGTCACAAAAATTTTTGCGCAGCGCCTGTCAATCCTGCGCAATCATCAGTATGCCCGCTCGAAGTGAAAAGCATCGGCGGAACATTCTCACAGCGCTGGCGGATTTTAAAATTGACGAGCCCCGGCGGACATGGTAAAATCCACCCAAGAGGTGATCTCATGGAATTTACCGCGACGCCGGAGCTGAAGGAATATCTGGTTCTGAAAAACAAAAAGTACATTGTGGTGGAGGTGGTCAGCAGCGACCACTCTGACATCGAGATCACGGAGCTCTACGCCCATGTGGTGCCGGATCGGAAGGCCGAGGAATTTTTCAAAAAGCGCTATGTGGCAAAGGAGGCGGATTTCGCCACCATCCTCCTGCCGCCCTATCGGCTCCACTACGCCCCGATCGTGAGCTTCACGCTCCACTCCTTCCTCGGCATCAAATCCATCCGCCAGGAAGGCATCGCATTATAAACATTTTAAAAATGGTTTTGCCGCCGGAGCTCTGCTTCGGCGCGCAAAATACTTCTCACGGAGAAAGGATTTTTTCTATCGCAAGTTGCACTTGCGCCAAAAAATCCTTTCAAAGTGCAAAAACTCTCACCCCAAATGCCGTCAGGTATTTGGGGTGAATGCGAAAAAGCCCCGCCATTCGGCGGGGCTTGATCGTCGATGCAAAAGCAATCACACAGCGCGGGTGACCTTTCCGCTGCGCAGGCAGCGGGTGCAGGCGTAGACGTGCTTGGGGCTGCCGTCCACGATGGCCTTGACGCGCTTCACGTTGGGTTTCCAGGTACGGTTGGAGCGACGATGAGAGTGGCTCACCTGAATGCCGAAGGAAACGCCCTTGTCGCAAAACTGACACTTTGCCATGGTGCTTGCACCTCCTTACTCATATGTTTGCAAAACAGCTTATATATAATAGCAGAACCATTCGGGAATTGCAAGTGTTTTTCAAAAAATATTTGTAATGCGGAAAAACCATTGCCAAACGGCCCTGTTTTCGGTAAAATGTATCCTAGGATATTAGGATCGAAAGGAGCATGTCCTATGGCACAATCCTATACTGTCCCGCTCCGCACCGTGGTGGAGGAGCAGGGGTTTACGCTGCTGCATACCAGCGAGGACTATGAGCAGGCGCAGGTTGGCACCGCGGACCTGAACCGCCCCGGTCTCCAGCTGGCGGGATACTATGATTACTTTGATCCCCACCGCATCCAGATCATCGGCTGCGTGGAGACCACCTACATGGAGCGGTTCTCGCCCTACGACCGGCGCGCCATGTTCGAGGCGTTTATGAAGCACCCCATCGCCGGCCTCGTGATCTGCCACGGGATGGATCCTTTCCCGGAGTGCATGGAGATGGCGGAAAAATATGACCGGAACGTGTTCCTCTCGAGAGAGGACACCTCCAAGCTCATGGCCCGGCTGATCGCGTCGCTGTCGAACTATCTGGCGCCCCGGATCACGATCCACGGGGTTCTGGTTGAGATCTTCGGCGAGGGCGTGCTCATCACCGGCGACTCCGGCGTTGGCAAGAGCGAGACGGCTCTGGAGCTGATCAAGCGCGGCCACCGTCTGGTCGCCGACGACGCGGTGGAGATCCGCCGCCCCGGCACCACCACCCTTCTGGGCAACGCGCCGGAGATGATCCGGTATTACATGGAGCTGCGCGGCATCGGCGTCATCAACGCCAGACAGATCTACGGCGTCGGCGCCGTGAAGCCGGAAAACCAGATCGATCTGGTGGTGAATCTGGAGCCCTGGGACGAGGGGAAGGCCTATGACCGTCTCGGCCTCGGCACGGATTACGAGGAGATCCTCGGCGTCCGGATCCCCAAGGTCACCATCCCGGTGCGGCCCGGCAGAAACCTGGCCGTCATTCTGGAGCTGGCCGCCATGAACAACCGTCAGAAGAACATGGGCTACAACGCCGCCCAGACCCTGGCGGAGGAGCACGACCGCATGATCAACAACGGCGGTTTTTAACATCTTCAATTGAAAAGCAAGCTTTCCAATTGAGGGGCTTGCGCTTCGAAAGAATTCTTTGGCGCAAGTACGACTCGCGAAAGAAAGAATCCTTTCTCCGCGAGCGGAATTTTGCACCCCGAAACAAGTTCCGGGGGCAAAATGATTCAATTCTTTTCGCGGCATCCGAGCCGCGAAACTCTGCGAGGCTATTGTTTGTAAGGAGTATCTATGAATCTCGAAACTGTCATTGCCCGGCTGCGGGAAGCGCTGCCGGAACTCAGCATTTTGGAAAACGAACCCATGGCGAAGCACTGCTCCTTCCGCATCGGCGGGCCGGTGCGGGCCATGGTGCAGCCCGCCTCCATCGAGGAGACCGCGGCCGTCTGCCGCCTGTTGAAGGAGGCGGAGGTGGAGCCGCTGATCCTCGGCAACGGCACGAACCTGCTGGTCACCGACGAGCCTTTGGAGCGGATCGCCGTGCAGTTCGGTGAAAAGATGGCCTATGTGCAGGACGCGGGGCCGGATTCCATCACCGCCGGCTGCGGCATCACCCTGGCGAGACTGGCCCAGGAGGCCCAGAGCCGCGGTCTTGCGGGTCTGGAGTTTGCCCACGGCATCCCCGGTTCTCTCGGCGGCGCCGTGAGCATGGACGCCGGCGCCTACGGCGGGGAGATGAAGGACGTGGTGGTCTCCACCCGATTCCTGGATGAGGATGGGAACCTGCAGGAGATCGAGGGCGACGCCCACGAATTTGCTTACCGCCACAGCCGCTTCTCCGACACCGGCTGCGTCATTCTGGAGAGCACCCTGCAGCTCACCCCCGACGATCCGGAGGAGATCTGGCAGCGGATGATGACCCTGCGGGAGAAGCGCAGAGCCAGTCAGCCGCTGGATATGCCCTCTGCCGGCAGCACCTTCAAGCGGCCGGTGGGCGGCTACGCGGCGGCGCTGATCGACCAGGCGGGGCTGAAGGGCTATGCCATCGGCGGCGCCCAGGTCAGCGAGAAGCACGGAGGCTTCGTCATCAACAAGGGCGGCGCCACCTTCGACGATGTGTTGAAGCTCATCGATCACATCCGAAAGGAAGTTTACCGCACCTCCGGCATCGAGCTGGAGACGGAGGTCAAAATCATAAAAGGGTGATCCCATGAAATTTCTCATCATCTCCGGGCTTTCCGGTGCCGGCAAGAGCCGCGCGGCGGACGCGCTGGAGGATCTGGACTACTACTGCGTGGACAATCTGCCCACGGCGCTGCTGACCAAATTTGCGGAGCTGTGCCTCGCCATGGGCGGCCGCTACGAGCGTGTGGCGCTGGTGACGGACGTCCGCGGGCAGGAGAGCTTTACCGAGCTGTTCGAAGAACTGAAAAAACTGGAGCAGATGGGCATCGACTATCAGATCCTCTACATGGAGGCCGCCGACGCCGCCATCGTCCAGCGTTACAAGGAGTCCCGCCGACCCCATCCGCTGATCGACGAGTGCGGCACCATTCAGGAGGCCGTCATCCGGGAGACGGAGCTGCTGCGCCCCGTGCGGGACCGGGCCAACCACATCATCAACACCACGAACCTGAGCCTGAACATGCTCCAGCATCTGCTGCTGGACTTCTTCGGGGAGGACGACAAAAAGCGCGCCCGGCCGGTGCTGAACGTGATGTCGTTCGGCTTCAAGCACGGGCTGCCGCTGGATGCGGACATGGTGTTCGATGTGCGCTTTCTGCCGAACCCCTTCTATGTGGAGGAGCTGCGGCTGCTCACCGGCATGGACACGCCGGTGAAGGATTATGTACTTCGAAATGACAAATCGCAGGAGTTTTTGAACCACCTGTTTGATATGATCGACTTTCTCATCCCGCAGTACGCCGCCGAGGGGCGCTACGCCCTGAACATCGCCGTGGGCTGCACCGGAGGCCAGCACCGAAGCGTCGCCGTGGCAAACGCCCTCTATGAGCATCTGAAGGCCCAGGGGGAGGATGCCCGGCTGATCAACCGGGATTGTAAGGAGAGTTGACCATGGACGAAAAACGTATGATTCATCGCCATCCCCGGGTGACCGTCATCGGCGGCGGCACCGGCCAGTCCACCATGCTTAGAGGCTTGAAGCGCTATACCCCCAGGATCACCGCCATCGTCACCGTGGCGGATGACGGCGGCGGCTCCGGTGTGCTCAGAGAGGAATTGGGCATGCTGCCGCCGGGAGACGTGCGCAACTGCATCTGCGCGCTGGCCAACGCCGAGCCCACCATGGAGCAGCTGATGAACTACCGCTTCCACGAGGGCAGACTTTCGGGCCAGAGCCTGGGCAACCTGATGATCGCGGCATTGGACGATCTCACCGGCAGCTTCGAGGAAGCGGTCCACCGGATCAGCGACGTCCTCGCCATCACGGGACGGGTGCTGCCGGTCTCCAACGAAAACGTGAGCCTGGTGGCGGAGTTTGACGACGGCAGCTCGGTTGTCGGTGAATCGAAGATCTACGGCGTGAAGCACGGCACCGACAAGCGCATCGAGCGGGTGCGTCTGGTGCCGGAGCGGCCGGCCGCCGTGCCCGCCGCCATCGACGCCATCATGAATACGGACCTTCTGGTCATCGGCCCCGGCAGCCTCTATACCAGCATCATGCCGAACCTTTTGACCGACGGGGTGGCAAAGGCCGTGGCGGAGTCCAAGGCATTGAAGGTCTATGTTCTGAATGTCATGACTCAGGACGGCGAGACCGAGGGCTACACGGCTTCGGATCACATCCGGGCGCTGTTTGACCATTCCGGCCAGCGGCTGTTCGATCTGTGTCTGGCGAACTCTCTGCCCATCCCGGACCGACTCCGGGAGCTCTACGCCAAGGAGGGCGCGGAGCCGGTGGAGCTGGACGCCGAGGAACTGCAGAAGATGGGGGTGGAGACCTTCCACGCGCCCATCGCGGAGTTCACCGAGCAGCACGTCCGCCACGATCCCGACGCCCTGGCCAGAGAGCTCATGTGGATCTACCGCGCCAGAGCGGAAACCCAGGTGTATCAGGTGTAAAGACTCATGTCCTTTTCATCCGAAATCAAAAGTGAATTGTGCGCGCTGTCCTTCGGGGACCGGGCGCTGGCATTGGCAGAGTGCTACGGCGTTCTGCTCTATTGCCATACCTTCACACCCCGAGAGCTGCGGATCGTGACCGCCAGCGCTGACTTCGCCCAGAGACTGCCGAAGAGCTTCAAAAAAGCCTTCGGCGTCAGTCTGCCGGAGCCCAGGGAGACCGGCCGCGGCCGGCAGGTGTTCCACACCGAGGACCCGAAGACCCTCGCGCCGATCCTGGACGCCATCGGTCTGGACCCCGGCCGCAGCGTGTCCCACCATATCAATCTCGGCGTTCTGGAGGAGCCGGGGGCCACGGTGTCCTTCCTCCGGGGCGCGTTTTTGGCCGGCGGCAGCGTCACCGACCCGGGAAAGGCCTTCCATTTTGAGCTGGCAACTGCCCATTACAGCGTCAGCCGGGAGGCGGAGGCCATCCTGACCGATCTGGGCTACCCGCCCAACAGCTCCAAACGCAGCGGCAGCTATATGCTCTACTATAAACGCGCCGAGGTCATCGCCGATGTGCTCACCCTGCTGGGGGCGGACACCTCGTCTCTGAAAGTGGTGGAGGCCCAGGTGGAGCGGAGCATGAACAACAAGGTCAACCGGCAGATCAACTGCGACTCCGCCAACGCGGACAAGGTGGTGGCGGCGGCCCAGGAGCAGCTGGACGCCATTTTGCGGATCCAGTCGGAATACGGCCTCGCGGTGCTGCCGGAGAAGCTCCAGGACGCGGCCCTGCTCAGGATCGCGAACCCGGAGGCCAGCCTCGCGGACTTGTCGAAGCTGTCCTATCCCGCTGTGAGCAAGAGCACCCTCAGCTACCGATTGAAAAAAATCCTGGAATTTGATCCGAAGAAGGGATAACCATGGCATTCACCCACCTGCATGTCCATAGTGAATACAGCCTCCTGGACGGCGCCTGCCGCATCTCCGAAATGGCGGAGCGGGCCAAGGCCATGGGGCAGGAGGCCCTTGCCATCACCGACCACGGCGTCATGTACGGCGCGGTGGCCTTTTATCGTGCCTGCAAGGATGCGGGCATCAAGCCCATCATCGGCTGCGAGGTCTATGTGGCCCCCGGCGACCGGAAGGACAAGACCCGCAATCCCGACGGGGACTACACCCATCTGATCCTTCTCTGCGAAAATGAGACCGGCTACAAAAACCTCTGCTATCTGGTCTCCTGCGGCTTTACCGAGGGATTTTATGTCCGTCCCCGGATCGACTGGCAGCTGCTCCACGACCACGCCGAGGGGCTGATCTGCCTTTCCGGCTGCATCGCCGGTGAGATCCCGAGACGGATTCTTCGTGGGGACTATCAGGGCGCCAAGGCCAAGGCACAGGAGCTGGCGGAGCTTTTCGGCCCGGGGCGGTTCTATCTGGAGCTGCAGAACCACGGCATCCGGGAGGAGCAGACCGCCATGAACGGCCTCATCCGCCTCCACCGGGAGCTGAATCTCCCCATCGTGGCCACCAACGACGCCCACTATCTGGAGCGGAAGGACGCGCGGGGGCAGGACGTGCTTTTGTGCATCCAGACCGGCAAGACTGTGGACGACCCCGACCGCATGCGCTTCGAAGGGGACGAGTTCTACCTCAAGAGCGAGGACGAGATGCGCGCCCGGTTCTTCGAATATCCGGAGGCGCTGGAGAACACCAATAAGATTGCCGAGATGTGCAATTTCGACTTCGAATTCGGCAACTACCACCTGCCCAGATTTCTGCTGCCGGAGGGGGAGACCGACGCGGACCGGTATCTCACCAAGCTCTGCAACCAGGGCTTCGAGCAGCGCTACGGCTCCGGCCGGGGCGACGCCAGACGGCAGATGGATTATGAGCTGAACATGATCCGTCGGATGGGCTTCGTGGATTATTTTCTGATCGTCTCGGACTTCATCGGCTACGCCAAAAGAAACGGCATCCCCGTGGGCCCCGGCCGCGGCAGCGCGGCGGGCAGCGTGGTCAGCTACTGTCTCGGCATCACCGACGTGGATCCCATCCAGTACAGCCTGTATTTTGAACGCTTCCTGAACCCCGAGCGCGTCAGCATGCCCGATATCGACGTGGATTTCTGCGTCAACCGCCGGGGTGAGGTTATTGATTATGTAAACCGAAAATACGGCCGCGACCACGTGGCCCAGATCGTCACCTTCGGCACCATGGCCGCCAAGGCAGCCATAAGGGACGTGGGCCGGGCGCTGAACGTCAGCTACGCCGACACGGATAAAGTCGCGAAGCTGATCCCAAACACGCTGAACATGACCATCGACGAGGCGCTGCGGCTGGTGAAGCCCCTGCGGGAGCTCTACGAGTCCGACGCCACGGTGAAGCTTCTGATCGACACCGCGAGGGCGCTGGAGGGCATGCCGCGCCACGCCTCCACCCACGCCGCCGGCGTGGTGATCACGGAGCTGCCGGTGAGCTCCTACGTGCCGCTGGCGAAAAACGACGAGACCGTGGTCTGCCAGTATCCCATGACCACCCTGGAGCAGCTGGGTCTGCTGAAGATGGATTTCCTGGGGCTTCGAAACCTCACGATCCTTGCGGAGGCGGAGCGGCTGGTGCAGCTGCGCTCTCCGGGCTTCCTGGTGGAGAAGGCGCCGGAGGACGACAAAGCCACCTTCGCCATGCTCTCCATGGGGAAGACCATGGGCGTGTTCCAGCTGGAGAGCACCGGCATCACCGGGGTCTGCATGGGTCTCAAGCCGAAAAGCATTGAGGACATCACCGCCGTCATCGCCCTCTATCGCCCCGGCCCCATGGACAGCATCCCGCGGTTCCTGGACTGCTCCGCCCACCCGGAGAAGATCACCTACAAGCACCCCCTGCTGGAGCCGATCCTCTCGGTCACCTATGGCTGCATCGTCTATCAGGAGCAGGTCATCGAGATCTTCCGGAAGCTGGCGGGCTTCTCCTTAGGTCAGGCGGATATGATCCGCCGGGCCATGTCGAAGAAGAAAGAAAAGGAGATCAAAAAGGAGCGCGACGCCTTCGTCCACGGCGATCCTTCGAGAAATATCATCGGCTGCGTCCAAAACGGCGTCCCCGAGGACGTGGCCAACAGCATCTACGACGAGATTCTGGACTTCGCCAGCTACGCCTTCAACAAGGCCCACGCGGTGTCCTACGCCATCGTGGCCTACCGCACGGCCTACATGAAGTGCCACTATCCGAGGGAGTATATGGCGGCCCTGCTCACCAGTGTGCTGGGCAACACCACCAAGGTGGCGGAGTACATCGCCGCCTGCCGGGAGATGGGCATTGCCGTGCTGCCGCCGGACGTGAACGCCTCCGACGCGGATTTCTCCGTGGCGGGTGAGGGGCTGCGCTTCGGTCTCGCTGCCATCAAGGGCGTGGGCCGCAGCTTTGTCCGCGCGGTGGTGAAAAACCGCGGCGACGCGGGGCTCTTCACCGGCTTTGAGGATTTCTGCCGGCGGATGATCGCCTATGACCTGAACCGAAGAGAGCTGGACGGCCTCATCCGCGCCGGCGCCTTTGACTCTCTGGGCTACAAGCGCAAAGCCCTGCTGCAGATCGCCGCGCCGGTGCTGGACGGCGTCCAGAGCGAGGGCCGCACCAACATCGCCGGGCAGATCGATCTCTTCGGCATGGCTTCCGACGAGCCGGACGCCCCCGCGGATCAGGTGAAGATCCCGGAGGTGGAGGAGTTCTCCAAGCGGGAGCTGCTGGCCATGGAGCGGGAGACCACCGGGCTCTACCTCTCCGGCCATCCCATGGACGACTACCGCGCCCTGGCAAAGAAAGCCGGCGCCGCCGGCCTCGGCGCCATTCGAAACGATTTTGAGTCTGAGGACGGCCCCAAGCGCTTCCGGGACAACCAGAAGGTCACCGTGGCGGGCATCGTCTCTGCAGCACGGACCCGCACCACCAAGAACAACACCCTCATGAGCTATATCACCCTGGAGGACGACACCGGTGATCTGGAGCTCATCGCCTTCCAGAAGGTGCTGGAGCTCAGCGGTGAGCTGATCGTGGAAAACGCCGCCCTGCTGGTGGACGGGCGCATCTCCCTCAGAGACGAGAAGGAGCCTCAGATCATGGTGGACGCCGTCCGCCCGCTGACCGAGGAGGCCCTCCGCACCCAGCCACAGCGAGAGCGTCCCGAGCCGCCGAAGCCCGCGCAGCAAGCCGCCCCGGAGCGGATCTGGGTGCGGCTGCCGTCGAAGGACTCCCCGCTGGTGCACCGGATCGAGCTGATCCTCCAGATGTTCCCCGGCAGACAGCAGATCGTCCTCTACTTCGAGGACACGAAAAAGCGCATCGCCGCCCCCTGTCTGATCCACGATGCCCTCATCGAAGAGCTGCAGGAGCTCGCAGGTACAGAAAATGTGGTGGTGAAGTAACAAAAAACACCAAATGTTGTGTTTTAATTCATAAAAAGTTCACAAATACAGTGCGATAATTTGCTATAATACTGAAAAAGCTGGACTGGAGGCGTTTAGGATGATGGAAAAAATGAAGAAAGTCCTCTGTATCGTCGGTGCGGTGGTCGCGCTGGCCGGCATTGTGTTTGCGGTGATCAAGCTGATCCCGAAACTGAAAAAATAAAGAATTATCTGTATTTCTCAGCAGTCGGATTTCCCGTGAGCCCATGTGCTCACGGGAAATTTTCGTTTTGAGGGAGAAGGGGAGATTGGAGTTTAGCGGGATGTTGAATTCTGCGTCGACTTCGATTGTTACTGTAGGGGAGGGGCTTGCCCCTCCCGCAGATTCAGCACAATTCTACAAACGGGAGGGGCAAGCCCCTCCCCTACGGATTCTCTTTAACAGAGCGATAAACTAAAATTTGACGCGAACCCTCAAACCTCCACTTGCGCGCCAGCCGGTTCTCATGGTAAACTAAGGAAAAACCCAGCGACAAAGGAGGAAATACCATGAAAGATCTCAAGCAGACCTGCCGGGTGGCGGTGATCCAGGCCGAGCCCAGGCTGTTCGACAAAAAAGGCTGCCTCCGGATGACCCTGGACTTCATCGACCGGGCCTCCGAACAGGGGGCGGAGCTAATCGTCTTCCCGGAGCTCTTCATCCCCGGCTACCCATACGGCATGAATTTCGGCTTCTCCACCGGCCAGCGCACCACCGACGGCCGCGCAGACTGGCAGCGGTATTATGAGGCCTCCATCCTGGTGCCCGGGCCGGAGACCGAGGTCATCGGCAGAGCCGCAAAGGAGGCCAAAGCCTATGTGAGCATCGGCGTCTCCGAGCGGGACGCGGTCACCGGCACGCTCTACAACAGCAACCTGATCTTCTCTCCGGAAGGGGAGCTGCTGACCTGCCACCGGAAGCTGAAGCCCACCGGCAGCGAGCGGGTCATCTACGGCGACGCGGACAGGGGCTTTTTCCCCATGGCGGAGACGCCCTGGGGCCCGGTAGCCAGTCTGATCTGCTGGGAGAGCTACATGCCGTTGGCGAGGGTTGCGCTGTATCAGAAGGGGTTGACCATCTACATTTCCCCCAACACCAACGACAATCCCGAGTGGCATGACACCATCAAACACATCGCCATCGAGGGCAAGTGCTTCTTCATCAACAGCGACATGCTCATCACCAGATCCGGCTATCCGAAGGACCTGAAAACTTATGAAAGAGACGTCTCCATCCTGCCGGAAACCATCTGCCGGGGCGGCAGCTGCGTGGTGGATCCCTTCGGCCATTATCTCACGGAACCGGTCTGGGATGAGGAGGCCATCATCCTCGCGGATCTGGATATGACCCAGGTTTACACCAGCAAAATGGAGCACGATCCCTGCGGTCATTACGCCCGTCCGGACGTGCTGGAGCTGCGGGTCCGGGAGGGATGAAGAAGCGAGAGAGTTTGTGAAATAACAAACACTAAAACGTCTGCTTTTTCGTTGAAAATCAACGGCTTTCCGGGTTTTGAGCAAATTGCATGATTCTTAGTAAAAGTTGAAAAAAATTGTTGACTATCTGTAAGAAAAATAATATAATATGTACTATCCTATGGTGCATACCGAACAAAGGTGATGAACCAAAAAATTATTTAGGGAGGGAAACATTACATGAACGCGAAGAAGCTATTGGTTTGCGCGGGTCTCTGCGGTGCTGCTTTTGTTGCTGCAAAGAACGTCGACTTCATCCAGGAGAAGCTCTTCAACGGCAAGGATCAGGATGAGTTCCTGAAGATCCTTGACGTCGCACGTGTTGCGGGCGACTTCCTCATGTGGCCTGTCCACTATGTGGTGGCTCTGCTGCCGTAAAGTAACCGGACGTTCGTGATTTTGCGAACGGAACAGAATTGATTAAAAGGGGATTTATTATGAACAAAGTTTATGAACCTCTATTTACTCCGTTCAAAATCGGAGAAGTAGAAATTCCGAACCGCATCGTTCAGTGTTCCATGGGCGGCACCACCCTGTTTGGCTGGCTGGAGCCCTCCCACTTCGATACTGAGGCTGCGAACTTCCTTCTGAGCCGCGCCAAGGACGGCGTCGGCCTGGTTCTGCCCGGCATGCAGGTTATCCGTGATACCTTCATGCGTAAATGGCTGGACCAGAACCGCCACATGTACAAGCAGGTCAAGCCCTTCATGGAAGAGTACCACAAGACCGGTGGTAAGTTCTTCATCCAGCTGGCCGGCGGCTTCGGCCGTTCCATGGCTGTTACCCCCTGGATGGCTGCCCTGGGCCGCAACGATCTGCTGAACAAGCTCGCTTCCCCCATCATTGACGTGCAGTATGCCTGCGCCTCCGCTTCTGCCACTCCGAACCGCTGGGCGGATAACCTTCCTTCCCGTCCGTTCACCATCGAGGAGATCCAGGAGATGGTTTGGCACTTCGGCGCTACCGCCAAGAAGCTGCGCGAAGCTGGCGTCGACGGCGTTGAGATCCACGCTGTCCACGAGGGCTACAACCTCGACCAGTTCGCCATCAAGAACATGAACTATCGTACCGACCAGTACGGCGGCTCCCTGGAGAACCGTCTGCGCTTCGCTACCGAGATCGTGCAGTCCATCCACAAGCAGGCTGGCGACGACTTCCCGGTATCCCTGCGTTACTCCGCTCGTTCCTGCACCAAGGGTTGGCGCAAGGGCGCTATGCCTTACGAGGAGTTCGAGGAGTTCGGTCGTGACATCGAGGAGTCCAAGCAGGCTGTTAAGATTCTGGAGGCCGCTGGCTACCAGTTCCTGAACACCGACAACGGCACCTACGATGCCTGGTACTGGGCACATCCGCCTCAGTACATGCCCGACAACTGCAACCTCGCGGACGTTGAGACCATCAAGAAGGAAGTCAGCATCCCCGTGGCTTGCGCCGGTCGTATGGATCCTGTCAAGGCTGCTGAAGAGATCGCCGCCGGCCGTCTGGACGCCGTGGCTATCGCTCGTCAGAACCTCGTCGACGGTGACTGGGTCAGCAAGATCAAGGCTGGCAAGGAAGACACCATCCGTCCCTGCATCCGCTGCCACAACGGCTGCTTCAACTTCTCCAAGTCCGCTGGTACCGAGAACATGCAGGCCCTGGGCGACTCCCTGCACCTTGGCCGCTGCGCTCTGAACCCGCCCACGATGCAGCACAAGCGCTATAAGATCGTTCCCACCAAGAACCCGAAGAAGGTTGCCGTTATCGGCGGCGGCATCGGCGGCATGGAGTGCTGCCTGGTGCTGAAGAAGAGAGGCCACCACCCCGTCCTCTTCGAGAAGACCAACGAGCTGGGCGGCCTGTTCCTGACCGCTTCCGCCATGACCTTCAAAGAGCACGACAAGGAGCTCATCCAGTGGTACAAGAGAGAGCTCAAGGAAGCCGGCATTGAGGTTCGCTTCAACACCGAGGTCAACGACCTTGGCACCATCAAGCGCGGCTTCGACGAGATCATCGTCGCCACCGGTTCCACCCCGCGTCAGATGCCTCAGATCAAGGGCTTCGAGCGCTGCATGAACTTCACCGAGCTGCTGAAGGAAGGCAAGATCGCCGACAAGAAGCTGAAGACTGTCGTCTTCCTCGGCGGCGGCCAGTCCTCCTGCGAGGCTGCCTACGACATGGTTCTCAACTTCAAGAAGAACCCGATCATTGTCGAGTACGGCAACGACCTGGTTGCGGCTCAGGCCACCTGCCTTGCCAACACCTCCTTCCTGCGTGACGCCATGGAGTATCACAAGGTTCCCACCTATCTGCACTCCACCATCACCGAGATCGGCGACGGCTACTGCATGATCAAGACTCCCGACGGCACCTTCCGTCAGGAGTGCGATGCGGTCGTCAACGGCATCGGCTTCGTCCCGCAGCCTGTTGGTGAGAAGCAGCCCCACGTCTATCGTGTCGGTGACTGCGTTGCCATCGGCAACCTGCGTACCGTCATCTGGCGTGCTTGGGACGTCTGCATGCGCATCTGATCGCATCAGATCCCCAAAAACCAACATACAGAGAGCGGCGCCCATTCGGGCGCCGCTTTTTGGAGGATTCCGATTTGAAAAACTGGGAGAAAGAACTGCCCTCCGGCTACCGGGAGGCGCTGGTCATCGACGCGAAGGACAACAAAAAGCTGGTCAGAGGCATGGGCATCGCGGCGCTGCTGCTGTTCGCTCTGTTCCTGTGGATCGGCATCGCAACCCAGTGGAGCGGCATGCGGCAGCAGGCGCCCTCCACCAAACTGGCCTTCGGATTTTTCGTCGTGCTGATGGTTTACATCGTCCTGCACGAGCTGGTGCACGGCGCGGCCTATAAGCTGCTCACCGGGCAGAAGCTCACCTTCGGCCTCACGATGACGGTGGCATTCTGCGGCGTGCCGGAGATCTACGTCTACCGGAAGGCCTCGCTGATCGCGGTGCTGGCGCCCTTCGTGGTGTTCATGATCCTGAGCGTGGTGCTGCTGTTCCTGCTGCCGGATCCCTGGGTGCGCTTTTATGTGCTGCTGTTTCTGGGGCTGCACATCGGCGGCTGCTCCGGTGATCTCTATAATACCTGGATGTATCTGACCAGGTTCAAGGACCCCCGCACCCTTACGAGAGATACCGGCCCAAAGCAGACCTTCTACGTACCGATCGAAAACGAAACCTGACGCTTTGCAGCGTCAGGTTTTTTGTATGGAAAGGGATGAGGCATCAGCCCTCGGTGTCCTTCTCCATGGTCACGGCCACGTCATGGACGTCGACGACCATGGTGGTCTGGCTGTCGTTGGGGAAGGTGATGGAATAGGTGTCGTCGCCGGTGAGGGTCACGGTGCCGTCGTCGTTCATGACCCACTTTACGATGGCCTGGTCGGTGTCCACGAACATGGAGCAGTCGCCGTTGTCCTTGAAGATCAGGATGAACGTCCCGTCGAACACATCGTGGGCGTCCACGGTCGTGCCGCTGTATTCCGCGGTGGTGGCGACCCAGGTGCCAATCAGGAACGCACTCTTGTCGTCAACTGCCTTCTCCTCAGCAGAGGAACCACAGGCGGCAAGCAAGGTCAGACTCAAAACCAGAACCAGCAACAGGGAAAACACGCGTTTTTTCATTTTGGTACCTCCAGTCAGTTGTTTGGACGGATCTGCCGCCCTCATTATACAAGATTCCGCTGCCGCGGCGATTCCATATTAGACTGTTGGGACGGTTTATGTGCAATATTTTTGCATTTTGTATACTTTCTCCATTCCTGGGCACAATGTCAGTGCAGAAATCACAGGCCCACAGGAAGGAGATTCATATGAAGAAACTGATGATGCTGTTGCTGGCCATGACCATGGTGCTGGCGCTGGCCGCCTGCGGCATGGACAAGCCCGTGGAGACCGCAGTTCCCACTGACCTGCCCATGGAGACGGAGACCCTGCCGGAGATGACCGATGATCTCATGGAGATGGAGACGCCCGTGGTGGAGACGGAGCGATCCGACGTGGCCGAAGCCCTGGACGCCATCCGGGACTATGACCCGGAGAATCTGGACGCCGCCGTCATGCGCTACGCCGCCGCTGCCAAGGTGCTGACCTTCTGCAAGAACACCGAGCGCAGCGCTGCCCAGCTCAAAGAGGACGTCCGCACCTATTTCGCAGGCATGAGCGACGACGAAAAGGCCGACTTCTCCCGGCGCTATGAGGACGTCGCCGACCTCGCAAGCCGGATCGCTGCCGGCGACGTGGAGCAGAGCGAGCTGGACGACCTGCGCTCCAGATCAGACGTGGATTTCGACCCCACCGACCCGGTGGACGCCGCCCACGACCTCCTCAAGGATCTGGACGCCACCATCCGCGATGCAGTCAAAAGTGAATTGTCAAACTAAGTGCAACAGTTAGCAAGCTCAAGATCCCATAAAAACTGAGCAGAACGAAAGTTAAGAACCTTACGAGGCCTGGCGTTAATA
>ONIN01000028.1 GCA_900317905.1 uncultured Eubacteriales bacterium
CCTTTTTGCGCTCGATGAGAGCGTGGGTGACCTCCGGCATGCGCTTGTCGATGTCAAAGAAGAACACGAACAGGATGAGGAAC
This sequence comes from uncultured Eubacteriales bacterium, assembly GCA_900317905.1. Lineage (GTDB taxonomy): Bacteria > Bacillota > Clostridia > Oscillospirales > Oscillospiraceae > CAG-103. The sequence continues at coordinate 84 of ONIN01000028.1, forward strand.
AGCAGCGCGGTCAGCGCGATGGCGCCCTGATAGGAGAAATTGATCCAGGTGGTGGCGCCTGCGGTCTGGTCGGCGTAGAGCTCGACCAGCTTGCCCTTCTTCTCCACGGTGCCGATCATCTCGGGCGTGGTGTACTTGCTCATCATCAGACCCAGGTTGAAGAGGCCCTGGCCGATGCCGTTGGCCAGCGAGTGCATGAAGCCCACCAGAGCGGCGGTCACGCCCTCCACGCGGACGTGCTGGGAATACTCCACGTGGTCGATGGCGTCGCCGGTGAAGCTCATCATGGTGTAGACGTAGAACATGGCGCCCACGCCGCCGAGACCGGTACCGGCATAGACAGGCAAGGTGCTGCCGGCGCCGAAGAAGGCGATCAGCGCGCCCACGAAGGCGATGGCGGAGCCGAGAATGATCATCTTGGTGCGGCCGAACTTTTTGATGAGGGGCAGCACGACAAAGAGCATCGGGCCCATGGGCGCCATGGCGATCATGGTGAAGCGGGCCTGGATGGCGGCCGCCTCGCCGTAGGCGTTGCCCGCGACGACCCAGCCGGCGTAGTAGATCTGGGAAACGCTCTTGAGGGCGTTGAGCACCTGATAGACAAAGATCAGGATGATGAACATGACCCAGTACTTGTCCTTGAGGCAGGCCTTGAGCTGGGTGCCGAAGCTGGCTTCCTTGACCTGGACCAGTTCGCCCTCGCCCTCGGTAGCGCGGCGCTCTTCGGTGATACGCTCACGGGTGTAGAAGTACTGGATGAAGGTCAGAGGCACGGCGATGGCGCACATGACGGCGAGAGACACCAGATAGCCCTGCTTGTCGCCGCCCACGCTGTGGGAGATCAGGGACAGGATCGTGGGGAACAGGATGGAAATGATGCCGGTGCCGATGTTCTTGGTGACCTGGCCCGCGATGGAGTTGCCGGAGCGCTGCTTGACGTTGCGGGTGGAGAGCGCGGCGGACAACTCATAGGCCATGTACCACATGGTGTAGCCGACTGAGTAGAAGAGGTTATACGAGATCACGACCCAGATGGCCTGGGCCTTGGCGCCCATATTCGGGATGGCGAACATCATGATGATGCTGGCCACCGTGATGGGCAGAGACAGGATAAACCAGGGGCGCAGCTTACCCTGGCGGCACTTGGTGTTGTCCAGAATCTTCGCCATGATCACATTGGTGATGGCGTCGAGCAGCTTGGACAGCACAGGGAACACGACCATGAAGCTGGCGATCCACATGCCTCGGGTGACCGTGAAGCCCAGGGTATCGGTCAGGTACTTGTTGAAGTAGCTGTTGACGATGGACTGCAGCAGCATGACGCCGAAGGGGCCGACCACATAGCCCAGCCAGCGCTCCTTGCCGTGGACATTGGCGGAGGTGATCCGGGTGTTCCAGAACGGAGCTTCAAACCAGCCGCTTAAAAGTCCTTTCTTTGTTTTCGTACTCATGTGCAACCTCCTAATCTTATCTCCGGGATTGGGATGGTACTACCATAGCACGGCTTTTTCTGCTTGAATATTCGCAAATTTGCTTTGCTGTTTACATATTTGACAAGGTTGAAAAGGAAGCAAATTTGCGGATAAAAAAACAAATTCTTCGCTTTTCAAGCAGGCGGCTGTTTAATATAATGTGAAGCAGAAACGGAGGGAGAACTATGTCCGCAGCGCTGCACCAGATCACCGTGATCTTTATCGGGATCCTGGCAGGCTTCGTCTGCCGCAAGCTGAAAGTCCTCAGCGAAGAGGGCACCGCCACGGTGTCGAACATCGTTGTCAAAATCATTTTACCATTTTATTTATTCAGTGCAATCCTGAATTCCGGCTCCGCGGTAGACCCCAAAGGCGTTCTGCTGACCCTCTGCCTGTCCTTTGGCATGTTCCTGCTCAGCGGGCTTGTGGCGCTCGTCATCGTTCCGCTGCTCCGGCCGCCCGCTGGAGACAAGGGCGTGTACCTCTTTGAGACCATGTGCGGCAACGTGACCTATATCGGCATTCCGGTTTGCGCCGCGGTGCTGGGCGGAAACGCCGCGTTTTACGGCTCGCTGCTGAACATCCCGTATAATCTGCTCTGCTTTTCGCTGGGCATCTGGCTGCTGGCGGGTAAACTGCCGCTGAAGAAGATTTTGAATCCGGCTTTCCTCTCCGGCGTCGCGGCGGCGATCCTGTATCTGCTGCGCGTGCCGGTGCCCGCGGTGGTCCTGGACGGCTGCGCCTTCATCGGTCAGGCCACCTCGCCCTGCGCCATGCTGGTCATCGGCTCGGTGCTGGGCAGTGTCCCCTTCCGGGAGATCTTCACCGAATGGCGGGCGATCCCCTATGTGCTGATCCGGCTTGTGGGGCTTGGCGCGCTGATGGCGCTGCTGCTGTCTTTTATAGATGTTGACCCGGTTCTGAAAGGCGTGGTGATCCTGATGGCCTCCATGCCCGCCGCCACCAATTCCACCATGCTCTGCACGATCTACGGCGGCAACCGGGCGCTCTCGGCCAAGCTGATCTTTCTCTCCACCGCCCTGTCCATTGTGACGATCCCGCTCTGGGCGGCGGTTTACTTTGGATAGAACAACAATCAAAAAATGCGCTGACCTCAACGGTCAGCGCATTTCTTTTATCATTTCTTGAGCCGCGGCGATCCGATGCGCAATCACACGCCGGACAAGCGGCGAAGAAAGATCGCTGTCAAAGCCGTGGTAGGAGCCGGCGATTTCGTTAAGCTCTACCGAAACGCCGTCCTTTTGTAGGGCGCTCGCATAGGCTACGGCCTCGTCGTGCAGCACGTCGATCTCTTGGGCTTCGATGTAGGCATCCGGCAGGTTTTTCAAGTCCTCACACCGCGCGGGAACCAGGCAGGGCAGCAGACTCTCGTCCGCGCCCTTCAAATACGCATCCCACATGGCCTTTGTCGCCTTGGGCGACCAGCAGGCGTCGGCGTACTTCTCATAGGAAGCATAAAGCTCCGCCCGGTCGTCCAGCACCGGATAGATCAGCAGCTGGCCCCTGGGCTGAGGGCAGGCACGGCCGCGAAGGCCGATGCACAGCCCTGCCGCCAGAGCCGCTCCGGCGCTGTCACCGATCACCAGAAGCCGGGAGGGATCCACCGCATGCCGCTGCAGTTCCAGCCACACGGCCATGCAGTCATTCAGCTGTGTCGGCGCGGTGAACTGCGGCACCAGGCGATATTCCGGCAGAAAGACGCGGGCGTTCAAGCCCCTCGCATACTCGCAGCCCAGCGCCAGCGCGGAGGTCTGCACCGGCAGATAGAAGCCGCCGCCGTGGATCATCAGCACGCCGGGCAGCGGATCGTCGCTGCTCTCGGGTTCCACAACGAAGCATGGGATCTGCGCGCCGTCGGCTGCTTGGACAGAGATTTTCCGACAGGAAAGTCCCTCCGGCGGCCGAAAGGCCGCCGTCTGCTTCTGGTGGGTCAGGCACAGGATCTTCAGCATCCCCGCCATGGCGGCTTTGCCAGGGTCAATGTCCGGCATTTTCTGCGGGGCTTTCAGTTCGGGAGAATAGGAATAGCTCATTGGTACTCGTAGGTCCGGCGGGCGATGCCCAACTCCTCGTTGGTGGGGATCACCAGCACACGGACGGCGGAATCGGCGGCGGATATAACTTCCTCGTTTTGCGCGTTCTTCTCCTTGTCCAGCTTCACGCCGAGCAGCCCCAGCTTTTCGCAGACACGCTCGCGGAGGAGCGCGGAATGCTCACCGATCCCGGCGGTGAATACCAAATAGTCGAGCCGCCCCAGATCCATGGCGAAGGCGCCGATGTAGTGGACGATGCCGGTGACGAACACATCAAGGGCGAGCTTTGCCCGCTCATTGCCGTTTTGCGCGGCCTCGATCACATAGCGCAGGTCGTTCGACACACCGGAGATGCCCAGCAGACCGCCCTTTTTCTGCAGCCCCTGCAAAATCTCCTCGTCGCTCATGCCCTCGCTGCGGAGAAAGTAAGACATGCTGGTATCCATGTCGCCCACGCGGTTTGCGTGGATGAGGCCGGATTCCAGGCTCATGCCGAAGCTGGTGTCAACGCTCCTGCCGTTTTCAATGGCGCAGACCGAGCAGCTCCCGCCCAGATGGCAGGAGATGGCCTTGTAGTCTCTCCCTTGCTCGTTCAGCACGTCGGCAATATAGCCGTGGGAAGCGCCGTGGTAACCCAGGCGCTGTACGCCGTAGCGCTCGTACCACTCGTACGGAACACCGTAAATCTTCCGCTCCAGCGGGATATCCCGGTGGAAGGCTGTCTCAAAGCAGCCGATGAAGCGGGCCTCGGGCAGGAAGCCGCGCATGACGGCGATGGCGTCCAGATAGGCCCGATTGTGCAGCGGGGCCAGGCTAAGCCAGTCCTCCATGCCCTGCAGAACCTCTTCGTCCAGCTCGTGGATGCCGAAGTGGCCCTTGGAAAGCGTGGCCTTGTAGCCCACGCGCTCAATCTCGGTGACGGCGGAAATAACGCCCATGTCCGCCCCGGTCAGATAGTCGAGGAAGAGGCGGATGCCGCTTTCGTAGTTGGGGATGTCCGCCTTGTCGAAGGCGGTCTTCTGCCCGGTGAGGCAGTTTTCATAGCGAAAGATCGCGTCATGATCCGAACCCACGCGCTCCACGCCGCACTGGGCGAGGACGCGGGCGTCGGGCATATCGTAGAGCTTGAATTTCAGGGAAGTGCTCCCCACGTTGCAGACAAGGATCTTCATCAGTAGCCTCCCAGATACTGGAGCATCTCCTGCATCTGCTTATCCCCGCCGGCCGCCGGCTTCCAATCCACCTGCAGCGCCGTGTAGCCCTGCTTTTCCAGCACGTCCGCAAAGGACTTGGGACCCACGTTGACCACCACCAGCTCCGAACGGAACAGGCTCAGCATCTTACTTGTATCAGCCATTACGCATCCCTCCTGAGTTTGATGATCTCAGACGCCAGCAGCGCGGCGCGGTAATTGGTGCGGCAGACCAGCACGCCCGCGTCCCGGAGTTCTTGCTCCTGTTTGCGGATGTCCTGCCAGTCTGCGGTGGTGCCAAGCACGGAGGCGATGAACACCAGCTTGCCGCCCCGGCTCTTTGCCAGCTCCTGCGCCTTGAGAATATCCGGCACCACATAGCCGCAGGGATCCATATGTCCCGGCGGGGTGAGGATGAAGTCCAGCACGATCACGGCCACGCTCGGGTCAGCCGCTTCTTTCAGGATCGCCGGGCGGCGGATGGAGGCGTCGATGGCCGGGTGCGGACGGCCCAGCGTGTATTCCTCCTCGCCGTAGTCAATGGCGGTGTGTTCCCGGCTGGCCGCACCTTCCGGCAGCTTCCATTCCGGGCTCATGGGGGCGTTGGACCAGAGGCCGCCGGTGGCCTCCCACATGGCGCGCATGCCCTCGTCCAGATAGGTGCCGCCGGTGTAAGCCCCGCGCACGTATTTCTGCTCGGGCGCCATGCCCTTCACGGCCTCTCCGGCGATCTCTTTCAGCTCGCTGAGGCTCCCGAGGGAGTAATCGTTATGGATCAGTTCCAGGGCCCGCAGGGCGCAGTCGTCCAGATTCCCCGCCCAGACGGAACCGGTCTCCTCAATGGTCTCTCTGTCACAGCCCATGAAGAACACCACCCGAGGCTTGCGCATCTGGCGGATGCGGGAGAGGAGCTTGTTCAGAACGCTGTCCGCAGGCTTGCGGGAAATGAGGATGATATATTTGGTCTCGGGGTCGGCCTCCAGGGCATCGATGCCCATGAGCATGGTGATGCCGCCCACCGGCTCCTTCAGGTCGTTGCCGCCTGTGCCGATGGTCTGGCTGACGCCGCTGCCAGCCTCGTGGAGGATGGCCGCTACGTGCTGGATGCCGGTGCCGGAAGCGCCCACGATACCGAAGGGGCCGCGGTTGTTGATACTGGAGAGTACCAGGGCCGCGCCGTTGATGTTGGCCACGCCGCAGTCCGGCCCCATGCAGAGAAGTCCCTTTTCCCGGGCCAGCTCCTTCATCTCCCGCTCCTGCTCCAGCGGCACGTTGTTGGAAAACACACAGCAGTGCATCCCGGCGTTGAGCGCCTTTTTGACTTCTTCCAGGGCGTACTCGCCGGGCACGGAGATCTGGCAGAGATTGGCTCTCGGTTCGGCCTCCTTGGCGGCAGCGGAGCTCAAATAACTCTCCGGCTTTTCCGTGTCGTCCGTGGGAGCGCTCTCGGCCCAAACAGTCTCGACGGCCTTTTCAAACGCCTCTTCGCTCTCGGCGGAGGCCACCAGCACATAGTCCGCCTCGGTGCAGGCGGCGATCTCCGGGGTACTTAGGCCGATCTCCTCGATGACCTCCTTGAACACCTGGGTGGCCATGCCCACATAGCCGGTCTCGATGCCGGGCTGCTCGTTTAAGATCGCGGTCTCGGACAGAGTCTCCAGAGAGTCGATGTACCGATCCCGCTCGATTTTCGTAAAGATCATTCCGCTTCGCCCTCCCGTCTTTTCACGTCCTCGACCATGCCGACGACGGCTTTTTTAAATACCTCCACCGGCAGCTCTGCCGCGCCCGCGCCAGCCTGACCGCCGATTTTCAGGGCGCTGCCGCCGTGGCTGATGGGCAGGATGTTGAGCCCGACCACCTTGCGGATATCCACGCCCACGGGGAAGCCGCGGTAATCGTCCCAGGGGATGGGGGCGAAGCTATGCTCGCCCAGAGACACCTGGCGGGCCTTTTCCGTGCGCTCCTTGGCGTCCTTGAAGGTGCCGCCGGTCATACGCAGATAGGCGGGGCCCGCGATGGCGCTCATGCCGCCGAGGCCCCAGACCTCGGTGACGCAGCTGTCGCCCAGATAGCCCAGGAGATCCGCCTCCGTGGTGGTGGGCTTGAGGAAAATACCGGAAATGAGCGGCGCCTTGGTGGTGTACCACTTGTTGCCGGTTCCGGCCACCTGGATGCCGAACTCGATGCCGTTGCCGCCCATGCCCGCCATGACGGTGGAGTAGGGCACCTGCTTGGCGGAGGCCATGATCGCCTCCACACCCGCCATCATCACATGCAGGAAGAAGCGGTCGTTGGCCGCGATCTCCTTGATGACCTTATCCCGGGCCGGATGATCCACGTCCAGCAGCCAGGGCACCAGTTCCAGAGCCAGCGCCATGGAGGCCGCGGGCTGCCGGTTGTGGTTTTCGTCGCCCATGCCTGCCGTTTTGGACAGCACGCGGATCAGATCGATGCCGCCGGAGTTCCTGACGGCCTCCCCCAGCACCGCCGCGTAATCGCCGCGGATAAAGCGCAGGTTTTCCTCCACATCCTCGCCGTAGATGCCCCAGCGGAGCACACGGGGATTGGAGCCGGGATGGGGCACGCAGAAGCCCTTGCCGCCATTGGTCTTATCTTCTACGACGAATACCGGCATGCTGGCGGACATGACGCTGGAGGCCGCGTTGCCGCAGTTGTAGTCCTGGGAAGGGGCGATCCTGATCTCCCCGCGCAGCACCATCTCCCAGGCCTCGTCCACATTCTTGGCCAGGCCGTCGTGGCAGGCCGCGCCGCAGACCGCGGTTTTCAGCGGGATGGGCAAATCTTTCGGCTCGATGGGCGGGCCGGGAACCAGAATGAGATTCGGCTCCATGCCGGGCACCGCTTCCAGCGCGGGCAGGACGTCTGTCCAGACCGGGCGGCCCTTGGTCATGATCTCGATGACCTTTGCGTTGGCCGCCGCCACTTTTTCAGGTACAGTCATTTACTTTTCCTCCTTGATGACGACGCAGGCGTGTGCGCCCAGTTTGGGGATCGTAATGGTCAGCTTTTGATTTTCCAGCGCCCAGCGGACATTGCCGGGCTCGTCCAGATTTTCGCAGCAGGCAGTCCCCTTCTCCCAAGGGATCGTGATGCTCTGGTCCGTGAGTAGTGCCGGATCAAAGAAGCTGTTGCCGAAATGGCCGCTGCCGTTGACGAAGTGGACGACCTCAAAGTCCTCCTTGCGGCCGTGGGTGACCTCCACCGTCGGGTGCAGGTGTTCGGAAACCGGGCGGCAGGGGCAGAGCCTTGTCAGAACATACTGCAGGAATATGAGCCAGTTGTCAAAGCCGTCCGTATAGTAGTTCGTGGCCGGATACCAGGGGATCGTCACCCCAAAGCCCTCGCCGCAGGGCATTCGGGTCGCCGCGGGGAAATCCGTGGGCGCCTCCGTCGGGTAGCACAGCTCCGGCGGGCCGAAGCGCTCGGGCTTTAGCAGCACGCCGATCTTCTCAACGCCTTCCTCATAGTCCCTCTCCCAGTAGCTCTTGCCCACCATGAAAAGGCTCCGGTCGGCATCGCCCACACGTAGCATCGCGCCCAGCGCCTGAGCGTTGCACTTGCCGCCTTCTTTCACGCCGAAACAGGACAGCTGTGGGAGTGCGCCGCTTGCCAGCAGCGTGCCGCCCTGCTGCACCCAGGCCATCAGCTTTTCCAACGCAGCCGGGGCAAGGCGCTGCTTTTCGGGGAGGATGATCGTCTTGTATTTACCCAGGTCAATCTTCGCAAGTCCGCCGGAGAGAGTCTCGTCAAAGAGAATGTGGCTCTCGGTGAGGGCGCGGATCCAGCCGCGCTCCTCGGCGTTGGGGATCACGTAGGCCTCCCGCACCAGCAACGTATCGGCTGCAGAGGTGACACCGTAGCAGACGTCTTCGTGCTCGGCGGCGTAGCGGAACACCTTTTGTATCCGGGGATAGGCGCTCCTGTCTTCCTTGTCGTAGAGCCTGCCCATCACGTAGTAGTCGAGCCCGCCGAAGTTAGAGAGCGTCTGCCAGAGCCGCAGCTCCTGGAAGGCGGGGTTCACCGCCACATGGCGGTAGGCAAAGCCCATGAAATCCACATCGGCCACGTCCGCCTCC
>ONIN01000018.1 GCA_900317905.1 uncultured Eubacteriales bacterium
GCCAGCGTCTCACGGACGCGGGACAGCAGAGCGTCACGGTCAAAGTTCGCATTCGTGATCGTGGCAAAGAGATTCAGTGTGACGAGGTGATTTACGTGCCGGCTGATCTCTTTCCCCTCTGCGCGCAGCTGTGTCGTGACGGCGGAGAGTCCCTTGGTGACGTTCACCAGCAGATCCTGCATGGCGGCGACCTCCGGCTTCTTGCCGCAAACGCCCACCTGCGTGCAGCCGGTGCAGCCAGCAGTCTCCTGACACTGATAGCAGAACATTTTGTTTTCCATGATTTTTCCCTCCGGATTCTAAATATGTTGCACAGGATACTTGTCAATTTGTCTTCATTTTATTAAAATGCAGAAGGATTGTATGTTGTTTCAACAACATAACGGAGGTTTTTATGGAGCTTTCATTTTTAATACAGACACCGCTGTTTCAAGGCGTTCAGGAGTCGGAACTGAAGGCGATGCTGCCGTGTCTCGGAGCAAGGGAGAGATTTTATCAGAAAGATGAGATCATATACCATGCCGGTCAAACTGCGTCTGACGCAGGCATGGTGCTTTGCGGGAGTGTGAACATCGTCGTTAATTTCTACTGGGGCGGCAGTCATATTTTTGGACATGTGGAACCAGGACAGCTCTTTGCGGAAACTTACGCTGCCATCAGTGAGCAGCCAATGCTGTGCGACGCTGTTGCGGCAGAGGATTGCGAGATCCTGTTTCTCAATCTTGAAAAGCTGATGGCCACTTGCCGGAATGGCTGTGCATTTCACAACCGGATCATAAAGAATCTGATTCGCATCTCAGCGCAGAACAATTTGAATCTGTCCGCACGAATGATGCATACCGCCTCTAAATCCATCCGGGAACGGTTGGTGTCCTACTTCTCTGAGCAGGCCAGAAAGACCGGAAACAGCAGCTTTACAATTCCGTTTTCACGGCAGCAGCTGGCGGAGTATCTCGGCGTAGACCGCAGTGCTCTGTCAAACGAGCTGAGCAAGATGCAGCGGGATGGGCTGATTCGGTACCATAAGAATAACATTTCACTGCTCTCGAATTTTGATCGAACGATGTGACGATCTGATAATCACGCGCCCACAGTATGAATGCTGCGGGCGCGTGATCCCTTTGTCCATTTATCCTTGAAAATGTTCTTTGGCAAACTCCATGTCGTGCACGACCTCAACGGTTCCGAGATAGCGTCCGTCCTTGCTGCGGACCGCCATATATTGTACGAGCATCGTCTTTCCGGCTTTCTCCATCCAGACCGGAACCTGATCCCTGCGTCCTGCACGGAAATCCTCGATAATTGCTCGAACCATAGGCTCGATCTTTGGCGGATGGCAGGAGAAAACTTCACGGTCCAGCGCCATAGCGGGTCGTTTGAACACCTTCGGTCCTTCATTAAAGTAACGATTCATGTTGTCCGCGTCCACGAATGAGATCTCGATCGGGAGTGTGTTCAAAAGCGCGGTCAGCTGCTCGAGCGTCAAATGACCGCCTGGCATCCGAATTTCCCCGTCTGCAGAGGCTGTTTTCGGTTTTTTATTTTTCTCGGCGGCGTCCCATGCTCCGCCCGTAACGCCAAGGCAATCGTCATAATCCTTTGCGTCGTGATAGATTCCATACCATTCATCCTCGGAGAAATGGGTGGCGCAGATGGGAAACAGAATATTCTCCTCTTTGTAAATCATTTCTTCTGCACGGTTCAAAACGGCAGCGAGCCGGTCGTTCCATGCGGCATCTTGCGCTTCCGTGCGTGCCAGTGATGCAATTTCATCCCGGATTTCGTCATCCACAGTCCACATTACGTCCGAAGGTCCTGTGATACCGTACCGCACCTTCAGCAGCGGGTAGAGAAGATCACCTTTTTTCGCATAGTGGGTCGAGATTTCACGCAGCTTTGGCAGCAGCGCCGTCAGATCCGATCCATCGACCCTTGCCGCTCCGATGATACGTGTGAGGTTTTCGTTTTCCTGTGTCAATGTCTGCAGCGGATGTCCCGGGATTGCCAGCAGACCGGCCAGCGCGGCTGCACGCTCGTCTTGATTTCGATAGGCCGCTTTTGCCTGCTGTTGTCTCAGCGATTCCGCAACCGCTTTTTCTGCATTCGCGATTCTTTCGTTTCTGGTTGCACCATGAAACAGCGCCGAATGCAGATCACAAAGCCTCTGGACCTCGCTCAACGGCGTGCCCTCCTGCATAAGCTCCTGCTCTGCCTGCATGATCTCTGCTGCATCCACATCCTGAAATTCTGCTGCAAAATCTGCACGAACTGCCTCCAGATCCTCACCGGACCCGAGACGGCGAAGGTATCTTTTGAGCATCTCTGTGCGGGAATCTGCCGTTTCCGAATGTTCAGTCGGCGCCTGAACATGTGCTGCTTCCGGCATCTGGCCTGCCAGCACATACCCATTCTGAATGAGTGTCATCACAATCTGCTCCATGGGAATATTCTTCATTTTTGCCCCTTTGGGAATGGTCATCAGCTTGCCGACAGAGTGGAGCATTGCAGGCTTTTTCGCTTCGCTGAACCCGAGCTCAGCCATAATATCCGCCAACTCCGGATGGTCTGTTACCAGTTCGTATACGGAACGCGTTAAGTCAATTTCTTTCTTCATAATTGGCACCTCCTGTTTATTCTTGACGATATCCTATCACACAAGCAGGAGTTGGTAAGTTGTTGCGACAACATTTTAGGACTAGCAGATATATAAAAACAAGATCGCAATTTCATAAAACCCGAAGGGATACGTCTCATAAAACTGTGTTACATAAGCATACTTCCTCTGCTTATAGATGCCCATGGAAACACCTCGCTGACAGGATATCCGAATCCTCTGAAAAGATCAAGTCAAGGGGGAACGATTTCTGAAATCATACAATATATGGGAAAGAAAATATTAGTCGTTTGTTATTCTTTTTCAAACGGTAATACAAGAATGATCGCAAAGCAGTTACAGCAGGCACTGGGGGCTGATTATACGGAGATAGAGACCGTCACTCCATATCCGGCTTATGGCGGATTTAACAGTAAGGTGGTAAGTCAGGGACAGCGTGAGGTGGATGAGGGCTTTCAGCCAGAAATAAAGCCTCTTTCGGTAAATGTAGCGGACTACGATGTGGTTGCCATAGGTACGCCGACATGGTGGTACACGATGGCTCCTGCGGTGCTGACATTCCTAAATTCAAATGACTGGTCGCAGAAAACGGTGATACCGTTTATGACGCATGGCGGATGGCCGGGTCATGTGATCAAGGATATACAGAATGGCTGTGTCGGTGCGAAATTTCTTCCTGACATGAAGATACAGTTTGATTCACAGGGAGGATCAAATATGCTGACTTCGCAGGCGGACATCAATGCTTGGATCGAGCGTGTAACAAAGGCGATATGACGAGGAGGGATGAGAGATGAAGTATGTTAAACTTGCAGGGCATGGGATTTGCAATCATGCCTCCCACCAAAGCAACGAAATCCGAACCTTGTGCCGATTGGCGACGGGTTCGGGTTTCTTGTTTTTATCGACTACTTCAAATAACCGTTTTCGCACATTATCAAAATCAACGACGATGAGCGGCAGCTGATCGTCAAGGCGCTGTATGACTGGCGCAATGAGCTGCCCAAGGACAGTCTGCTCCGTCCCGATTTGGAGCAGCTGATCCTAAAGATCATCAACACACCAGACGCGAGCTTTTGGAGGGTTTTGGAATGAGCACAAAACTGACTTACCATTGGGAAGGCGACTATCTGATCCCAGATCTAGTTGCACCGGAATCGACGCAGATCGGCATATGGGGTGAACGTAGGCGGCAGTTTCTCCGCAACCATCAGAGGACGGTGTACGATGCCCTGATGATGAATGGAAAACTCAACGCACATCTGGAGGACGTTGATCGCAACGCAGAGGAAATGATGGATCGCCTCATGTCCCAAATGGCCGAGCGAGAGGGAGTTACCGAGCAGCTGAAAGCGGAAGACCAGATGACATGGATACAGCGCATGAACAACATTCGCCACCGAGCCGAGGAAATTGTGCGAAAAGATCTGATAGAAAACTAAATGAAAGAAGCACAGAAGACTGTCATCATGGTCAATCTTCCGTGCTTTTCATTTATTACTCTTGTGTATCCAAGCCCACAAAGAAATCATCATACTGGCATCCATAGATTTTCTTCAGTTCGATGATAACGCTGGCTCGAATGTTCAATTCTCCGGCTTCGTATTTCGCGTAGGTGGTGCGTCCGATATCGCATCCACGCCGCTGCAATTCCGCACACAGCTTTTCTTGAGAAAGACCGGCGTCGGCACGCAAACGGCGGAGATTGTCACCCATATTTCTGTCTCGTCTGATTTTCTGCTCCATTTCATCACCCTGTCATGATTGACCAGTATTGGTTGCAAGCAATGACAGTGTATGCTATATTGAAACGGAATATTGACCGCGATATTGGTCAATATGTTGGAGCTGAAATCAAATGGAAATGCAGAAAATCAGAACCGTCACCTTCTGCGGTCATTCGGAGCTTACAAATCCCGACGCAGTGCGTGTGTGGCTGATGGAAACGGTAGAAAGCCTGATCTCACAAGGTGCGGTGACATTCTATCTCGGCGGTTACGGTGCGTTTGATCGAATGGCAGCATCTGTGTTACAAGAGAAAAAACGGCAGCATCCACACATCGAATCTGTGCTGGTGCTGCCGTATCTGGATCGGGAAATGGATGCAAGCGGTTATGACACGACCGTTTATCCGCCGCTGGAATCCATCCCTCGCCGATTCGCAATTTCCAAACGCAACGAATGGATGGTCGATGCTTCGGATGCGGTCGTAGCCTGTGTCACCCACGATTGGGGCGGCGCAGCAAAAACACTTGCTTACGCCAAACGGAAGAAAAAGCAGATCATTCTATATCCGGAAAGAACATGGTGCGATGTATGAAGAAATGTGTTATTTTAGGGATCTTAGTTTTAACGCTGGCAATTGCGGTCGGGATCGTGTTTATGATGAATCCCCCAAATCCGAAGCAGTGTGCTCTTTGTGGCCATGATGAAATCTATCACGCTCCGGTGCTTATCAACCTCGAAACCGGAGATGTCGGAGAGCTAAAGGCCTACCGTACGCACCCCTTCTACCCTGGAGAGATCAGCGAGGTGCAGGACACCGGCAGCTACAGCATCCTCCACGCCGCAGGCGCGGAAGGAATTACAGATTGGGGGCGGGGCGCACAGGTTACATTGCCGAAAGATTCTCCGACGATGAAGAAGTCGCTTTTCTGTCGAGACTGTCGTGCACTGCTTTCCGCTAACGAGGCTGAGGGCTATGTGCTGCTGGATCTTCATGATCGGGAACAGATGCAAGCCTTCGCTTTGACCGATGGCGCGGAATACACAATTCGGGATTATACAGTGTCCGTTTTCCACGATGATGCGAATGATCGACTGACGATATTTATCTATGGCACGATATAAGTAAAAATACCAGCTGAAGAAAAAAACTTGAGTCTTCTATTGTCCTTCTTCAGCCGGTACAGCCCGGTAGGAGGGGGAGAGTTTGAGAGGGGGAACCATCCCTCTATATACCTTATGCCGAGATTTTCAAAAAACAGTAAGAAACGCGAAGCAGCGAAAACCTTCCAGTGAGGCAAAATCAGAGCGGAAACCAGATCTGATCCTTCTTTCGCAGGTCTTCCCGAAGGATCAGGTACCGGATGCGCCGGATCGCCTGCTTTGCAAACGGCTGCGATTTCGTGAGATCCAGTTCCGCCAGCTTTGTGACCGTGAATTTCTCGGTTTTCCAATCATACACGATCTCGCCCCACTCGCCGTCGTTGTCCGCCTGATAGGCGTAGACAACGGCGGCTTTTGTCTTTTTCAGTCGGTTCAGCCGTACCGTATGCAGAAAGCCGCGCTCGACCAGCGCATCTCTCATTTGGTTCAGAGATCGATAATAGATGTTCTCCGCCGCCTGCGCGGATCGGCGCTTGTTTCGGAGCGCGAGCGCTTGAAAAGTCTGTTTCTCTGCCGGACGGAAACAGTTTTCGCAGAAGCCCAGATGCAGCGAGACGATGTCCCGATTCACATTGCCCAGCGCCGAAAACGGCGGAATGACCATACTGGACTGTTCAGACTGGAGCAGACTGTTCTCCGGCTCCCACTCGGGATTCCCGCGGGCAGTCAGAAGCGGATCCTCTTTTTCCTCATCCTCCCGTTTTGTCTTGTCCTTCTCGTCTTCTTCGTAAATGATCTCGTTGGTCGTGCCATCGAGAATATATCTGAGTACGGTTTTCGGCTTGCGGTTTACCTGTCTGCCGATCTCCGCAAGCGCCTCGGGATCGTGCCGGTCATTGTTCTCGTGATAGAGCCACATGATCTTTCGCAGCAGCGGATCGGTGGATTTCGTGGAGATGGCAAAGCCCGACCGCATCACGCGGAGCTCTTCTTTCACAGCGTGCATCATCGGATATTTCAGATAGTTTTCAACCGTGCCCTTCTCCGGGTCGAATCGCGGCAGCTTATCCATGATTGCAAACACACACGCGAGCTTCAGATCCTCATACAATGACACATGTCCGTAGGTTTTGACCGCAGAGCCGACCACCTTGTTGATGTTCGGCTCAAACAGGTGCAGAAACATCGCCAGTGCCTCCGGATCTTCGGTATCCCGATATCGCACGGCCGCGCTGGTGACATTCTCATTCTCACCGATCGGATCGGAATAGGAGAACATCCTGTTGCTGTCGTTCACAGCTGCACCCCCACGTCTGCAAGCAGGCGCTTGAATTGGATCTCTTCCAGATACCGACCGTTGGCGTACTCCGGATCGCGGTTTGCCTCATCCCGCCGCTCCTGCGCCAGACGTATGGCGGCTTTCATTGCCTGTTTCGTAATTGTCTTTCGAGACGCATAGCTGCGCAGTGTCCCGGTGGAGCTTTCATACATCCGTTTGACTTCGCTTGCGGCAGCGGCTTCTTTCTCAAAGCCGGAATCTGCCGGCAGGGCGAAATCTGCGCAGAGGATCTGTTTCCCGCCGGTCAGCTCCAATGGCGCATAGCCCTTGCAGTACCTCTGGCGGTAGGCGTGCTCCATCAGGAAATAGCGCTTACAGACCGGGCAGCGCCGGGGATAGTGGTTGTGAGCGAGGCCCTCATAGAAATCCGTAAGAAGGAACGCGCGCAGGTTGGTAAATTCCACGTGCCGCACCGAAGTATCCGAATCCTCGTCAAGGTAATGGTTCTGCAGCGAGAGCTCCGGGGTGCGGAAGATCTGACTTGCCAGCCAAAGCAGATCCTCCGGCTTCGTCGATTCGAGTTCTTTGAGACGCATCACGAACCGGTGCAGCCAGGAATCCACATCTCCGAGGTCGTAGCAGAGCTGGATAAACTCCGACAAAAATGCCTTTTCCTGCTCCAGAAGCTGTTTTCCCGGATGACGGATCGGGTTGTTCGAAAGATCGTAATGAACCTGCACCCAGAGCTCTGCCTGGTCGAGGGCACGCGTGTGGAATTGCTTCGCATAGTCTGCGATCTGCTCGGCCGCCGCCTCCGTGAAGAGCGTTTCGACCGATTGGCGCAGCTCCTCTACACCAGTTAGGTGAAAGGGCGGCAGCGTCTCCAGATCCGGCAGAACACGCGCAATCATATCGTGGATCTCTTTTATTTGCTTCTGCAGGATCAGACCGTTCTGCAGTTCCCTCAAATGCTGATCCAGATAGTCCCACAGGACGCTGACACGTGCCACCGCGTCGTGTACGCGCGCGCGCTGCAGCAGCTCCAGACAGAAATGCCCCAGAGGATATTCTTCTCCGAGAAACCGAATGCGGTCGCCCTCAATTTCAGCCTTCCAATTGAACATGAAACCACCACCTTGGACGCATTGGCATTCACTGCTTCAGATCCCGCAGCATGAGCTCTGCGACGCCCTGAATGCGCAGCTCCTCCGGGTAAATGTCCGCAAACTCCGGATTCTCCGGATGGAGGTAGTACCGCTCGCCATCGTGGGCGAGCCGTTTGAGCGTGGTTTGCCCCTCGTCGTCAATGGCGACGACGATCTGACCAACTGAAGCGTGGGAAGCCTTACGGATCACGACCAGATCGCCGTCCTGTATCCCGGCGGCGATCATGGATTCCCCGTATACACGCAGCGCAAAGTAATCGCTTCCGCTCAAAAGGGAGTGTGGAACCTCCACGAAGCCTTCGCGCACTTCCTCTGCGGCGGTCAGAACACCGGCGGCCACATGACCGATGATGGGCAGAGATACCACCTGAGATGCCGTACACGCACGGATATGCTCTGTGACAATTCCGCCTCGGCCATCATATTCCAGCATTCCCTGCTCCGCCATGGTACGCAGATAGCTGGACGCCGTTTGGCGTGACAGTCCTGTCCCGTTCTCGATCTCGCGCATGGTGGGCGTACGCAGATGTTCATCAAAAAAGGCATTCACAAACGCTTCGATCTGTCTCATAGTTTCCGGGCCCTTGGATCGCATAACAAAAATCACCCCATTCGATGACAAATGTCAACGATATATTACAGCTATCGCTGACGATTGTCAAGTATAAAATAAAACAGACACATCTCTGCCTCACTGTTTATTTTTGCCTGCTTTGCTATACTTTCCTTTTTTGCGAAATCTCCGCATAATAATAGTAGAGTGCGATATTTTGCAATGAAAAAGGCTTTCTCCATCTGCAAATTCGCAGAAGAGAAAGCCTTTCGCTGTATTTGGTGTTTGTGCCTTGTCAATCGTCGTGATGGCCGCATCCGCCGTGATGACCGCAGTCGTGGCCCTCACCGTGATGATGGCCGTGATGGTCGCAGTCGTGATCTTCTCCGTGATGATGGCCATGGTGGTCACACTTGGCGTCAGGATCGAACTGCAGACTGCCCTGCGCCAGTGCCTGTGCTGCTGCATCCGCAGAGCCGTTCACGCCGCCGTAGAGCGTGATGCCCGCTTCCGCAAGCGCGTTGCGCGCGCCCATGCCGATGCCGCCGCAGATCAGCGCGTCCGCCTGCGCTGCTTTCAGGAAACCGGCGAGCGCGCCATGTCCGCTGCCGTTCGTGTCCACGATCTGTTCGGTGACGATTTTTCCGTCTGCCACGTCATAGAGCTTGAACTGCTTCGTGTGGCCGAAATGCTGAAAGATCTCTCCGTTTTCATAGGTGACTGCGATTCTCATATGATTCGTTCCTTTCTGTGAGATGTTCGGCGCGCTCTGTCCGTGAAGCTGATAGCTGCCGCCGCGCAGCTGCAGCCGTTTGCCGTCCACCAGCGCCTCCGCAACTTTTTTTCGTGCGCTGTCATAGATGGCGGTCACGGTGGGGCGGGATACCCCCATGCGCTCGGCGCACTGCTCCTGCGTCAGCCCCTCGCGATCCAGCAGCCGGATCGTCTCAAACTCATCGAGCGTCATGACCACCGGCGCGCCTGCGGCGAGCTCTTCGGGGGCGAATTCCCAGTAGTCCGGATAACTGCCAATCCACCGGCACCGCTGTCTTCTCGGCATAGCCGCACCTCATTTCTGACTTATGTTGAAAACATTATAACATCATTTCAAACATATGTCAATAATGAACGAGCTGCGGTTTTTGAAACAAATGAAGAAATGCGAAGCCCAAAGGCGGATCCAATTCGGGTCGACCTTTGGGCTTTTGCTATTAACTGTCATTGCTTAACACACACGATTTTGCCTCACTGTTTGTTTTCTGCTGCTTTGCAATACTTACCTTTTTTGCGAAATCTCCGCATAATAATAGTAGAGGGATATATCCCGACCGCGTTTTTCCATCGAGAAGCCCGAAGGCTGATCCAATATATGGATCGACCTTCGGGCTTTTTGCGTTTAAGGAAACTCAGCTGAAACGCCAAAATCCAATATATTGATAACTGCCCCCACTTTTTCATTTGAAGTGGAGGCATTTTTGTTATCCAAATCTCAAGAAAGGGGGTGATACCCACGCCGCTGAAAATTCCAATCCATCTGCGCAGCCAGATCCGGGAGCTGATTCCGCTCTGCTGCAACCACACCGACGGGCACTGTCTGCTGCTGGGCGGGCCGTGCGCACAGGCGCTCTCGGAGTCCCGGATCGTATGCAAGTACTTCCGGGACTTCGTGCTTCCGGGCGAACCGGAGCTGTGCAAAGAAATCATCCAGTAAATACAATTTGAATTAAGGAGAAAACAAAAATGAAAACATTTGGAACCACCAAAATCATCGGGGTCGACCATGGCTATGGCAACATGAAAACTGCCAACCATTGCTTCCCCACCGGCATCGACGCCTATGACAGCGAGCCCCTGTTCACGAGGGACATGCTGGTCTGCGACGGACGATACTATCTCATCGGCGAAGGCCACAAGGAGTTTGTGGGTGAGAAATCGCAGGATGACGACTTCTACCTCCTGACGCTGGCAGCCGTCGCCATGGAGCTGCACGACGAAGGGCTGACCGAGGCAGATGTCTTTCTCGCTGCCGGTCTGCCGCTCACGTGGACGGCGAATCAGAAGGAAGCCTTCGCGGCTTACCTCTCCCGGAACGAGGAGGTTCAATTTGTCTGGAAGAAGGTCGCCTACCACATCCGCATCAAGGGCGTTCGGATCTATCCCCAGGGCTTTGCCGCCATCGCGGAAAAGGCCGCTGCCATGGAGGGCGTCAACATGGTCGCCGACATCGGCAACGGCACGATGAACGTGCTGTATATCTGCGACGGAAAACCGCTCTCGGGCAGGATGTTCACCGAGAAATTCGGCACCCATCAATGTACCCTCGCCGTGCGGGAGGCATTCCTCCGGCAGACGCAGCGGGAGATCGACGATTACACGATCAACCGAGTGCTTCGCACCGGCAAGGCGATCATCGCTTCTGCCGACCTGAAGATCATCCGCGGTGTGGCAGCCGCCTATGTACAGGACATCTTCCGCCGCCTGCGGGAACATGGCTATGACGAGAGCACCATGACGCTCTACATCACGGGCGGAGGCGGCTGTCTGGTCAAGAACTTCTATCGGTTTAACGCCAACCGCGTCATCTTCGTGGACGACATCTGCGCCGCTGCCAAGGGCTATGAGTTCATGGCGGAGCTGCAGATGCAGGAGGAGATCATCCCGTGAAGGAGTATCGCCTCAACGTGCGCTTTCGTCTGGAGGACGACGCCCAGCGGAGGACTGCAGAGTTTTTGGAGCATCTGGATCGGAAGCAATACGGTTCCCGAAACGCCTTCGCCGTGAAAGCGATCTGTGCTTTCGTAGAGCAGATCCTGGACGGGAATCCCAACGCCGCACTGCTGGGAGACATTCGCCAGATCTTCCGCGAGGAGGTCTTGACGCTGCAGCTCTCCGCCCCGGAGGAGGCCGCGCCGAAGACGCTGGATGTGGAGCTGACGGATACGCAGAAGAAAACCAACGCACGCAATGTGCTGGCAGCATTGGAGGCGTTCTGATGGTGCCAAAACTGCTGCTTTCCGTGCCAAACGGAGAAAACGACCGAAAAAAAGGCACATTTTCGTGCCGTGGCAGATTTCCGGCTGAAAGTGCCGGATTTGCCGAAGGAGAACGGGAGAAATGGCCCTTCGGGGCTGTGTCTCACAGTGTAACAAGCAGGGAACTTGTATGGCAAGTTCCCGCTTGCCGCCGAGGGGGTCGGCGGCATTTCAATGGGCTCCGCCCCCTGACCCCCGGAAAGGAGGATGTATGGAATCCAGAACCACCAGTATCTACACCCGCGTAACGCCGCAGGAAAAGCAGAAGATGGCCCGCACCGCAAAACGGTGCGGGCTTTCTCTTTCGGAGTACATCCGTCAGCGCTGTCTCGGCTACGCGCCGCGGGAGCTGCCGTCGGAAGATCTCTATTGGCTTTGCGAGTATCTGCGGGACTGTCAGGCAAACGGAACGGAGCAGGACGCGGAGTTCACTCGCGGCATGCTGAATCAGATTCGGGAACTGCTGATCCTGCCGGGGAGGGATGCGTAATGGCGACCACAGGCTTCTGGCCGGTCAAGGGATCATTGAAGGCCGTCATCCAGTACGCCGACAACCCGGACAAGACCACGAACCGAAAGTTCCTCGACCGGGATCTGGCAGACGCGATCCAATACGTGGAGAACGACGCCAAAACGGACGAAAAGCTCTTCGTCTCCGCAATCAACTGCGATCCGGAGACCGCCTATGAGGACATGACCGCCACCAAGGCGCGCTTCGGAAAGCATGGCGGCAACGTCGCCTACCACGGCTACCAGAGCTTCCGCCCCGGCGAGGTCACGCCGGAAGAATGCCACCGCATCGGCGTTCGGACTGCAAGGGAGATGTGGGGCGATCAGTATGAGATCGTCGTCACGACGCACCTCAACACCGATTCCCTGCACAACCACTTCATCATCAATTCTGTCTCGTTTAAGACCGGACGGAAGTACGAAAACCACATCCGCGATCACATCCGGCTGCGGGAGATCTCCGATCACATCTGCCGGGAACATGCGCTCTCCGTTCTGGAGGGCGCTTCCTTCTACGGTGGCGAAAAGAGCGCCTACTGGGCGCGAAAGAACGGACAGCCGACGCATCGGGACATTCTGAAGGCAGACGTGGAGTACGCCCTGGAATACTCCGACACATGGAGGCGCTTCTGGGATCACCTGAGAACCAAGGGCTACGAGATCGACTACGAGCGCCGGTCTCTGAAAGCGCCGAGCTGGGGGCGCGCCGTCCGTCTGGATCGGCTGGGATACCCGGATGACGTGATCGAAGCAAGGTTGAAGCCGCATCGAGAGAACATTCTGTTCTTTCACATCGCCAACGCCCACCTGCCGTATCGCCCCAAGCGCTTTCCGCTGCTGGAGCTGGAGAAGCAGATCGAGCATACGATGCACGATGCCCACAGCGCCGGTGAGGTCTGGGTGAGTCTGTTGCTCTTCCTGATCACGCGCGTTGCCGGTCTGACCGGTCCGGAGGCTGAAGAGGCACGCTGCCGTCCGCTCTCCCCGGAGATGCGCATGGAGGCGGCAAAGCTCGACCGATACGATCAGCAGGTGCGCCTGATGGCGAAAAACGAAATCGAGACAGACACCCAACTTCGGGCGTTCATCGGCGAAACACAGCAGCAGATCACCGACCTCGAAGCGCAGCGGCAGGGCGTTCGCAACAAGCTCCGCAGAGTATCCGATCCGGAAGAACGGGAGAAGCTCAAGCAGCAAAGCAGCGCTATCACAGAGCAGCTGAAACCGCTCCGGAAAGATCTGAAAACCGCAAGGGACATCGAGGCGCAGATCCCGGCCATGCAGCAGACCCTCGAGACCGAGCGGAAGATGGAAATCCAGGCGCTTCAGCGAGAACGCAACCGCAGCCGGGAGCGCTGAAAAACATGTTAATGAGAGCAAAATGAAAAAGGAGAAACATCATGCAAGCAATTTACATTCCCATTCAGAGCCTGCACCCCTTTGCGGGACACCCCTACAAGGTGCAGGACAACGACGAAATGAATCGCCTCATCGAGAGCATTCAGGAGCAGGGCATTCTCACGCCGCTGATCGTCCGTCCGTTGGAGGGCACCGCAGCGGAGTATGAGGTCATCTCCGGCCACCGGAGGCTCCGGGCAGCGCAGAAGGCAGGGCTCAAGGAAGTCCCTGCCTTTATTCATGCCGTGGACCGCGATGAGGCCGCCATCCAGTTGGTGGACAGCAACCTCCACCGGGAGAACATTCTCCCCAGCGAAAAGGCCTATGCCTATAAGCTGAAAATGGATGCGCTGGATCACAGAGGCAGAAGTTGTGGACAGGTTGGCCACAAGTCGCGCGATTCTGTTTCCGACACCGAGAGCGGCAGACAGGTGCAGCGTTACATCCGCCTGACCCATCTGCTGCCCGGCCTGCTGGATCTTGTGGACGAAGGCCGCATCGCCTTCACCGTGGGCGTGGAGCTGTCTTATCTCACGCGAGAGGAGCAGCGAGCCGTTCTGGAGGCAATCGAGCTTTACGACTGCACGCCGTCCTACTCGCAGGCGTGTCGGCTGCACCGTGACAGCGAAATGATGTATGCCGCTGACACACGCAAGCGCATTCAGGCGGTCATGGCAGAGGAAAAGCCCAATCAGCGGGAAAAGGTTAGCTTTCAATATGAGCAGCTGCGCCGGTATTTTCCGTCCGATTACACGCCGAAGCAAATGACCGAGTCGATCCTCCAGCTCCTCGAGCGAGAGCGGCGCCGACGACTCGGCCGTGACGCAAGATGAGAGGGGAGGTGACGCCATGAAGAAAGTGCAGATCCCCGTGAGCGAAAAGGCGAACCTCACTCTGGATGAGGCGGCGGCCTATTTTAACATCGGCACCGCCAAGCTCCGGGAGCTGACCAGCTCGGACGATTGCAGATTCGTCCTGTGGGTCGGCTCCAAGCGGCTCATCAAGCGCAAGGAGCTGGAAAACTATCTGTCCAGAGCATATTCTGTGTAAAAAATAAATTCATACATGTGCATCAGCGCCTGATCTGTGGTATACTCAAAGCCACATATCAGGCGCTTTTCATTAAAGGAGGCATGAGATGTCAGAAAAGCGCAAGGATCACCGCGGGCGCGTCCTGAAAAAAGGGGAGAGCCAGCGGAAAGATCGCACCTATCAATATCGTTATTCAGACCCCTTCGGCAAGCGCCGATACGTTTATGCAGAAACGCTGCAGGAATTGCGTGAAAAGGAAGCCGAGATCCAGCGAGATCTGGCCGACGGCATCCGTACTGTGGACGGGGGAATGACCGTACTGGAACTGATGGATCGCTATCTGTCGCTGCAGCACGGCATCCGACCGAACACGGTGTCAAATCACAATTATGTCCGAAAGATCGTGGCGAAAGAGGTGTTCGGACAGCGGCTGATCCGGGATATCGGAACCTCTGATGTAAAGCTGTGGTTCATCAAATTGAATCAAGAGGGCAAACGCTACAGCACGCTTCAAAGTCTGCGGGGCGTCCTGAAACCGGCCTTTGACATGGCGGTGGAGGAGGACATTCTTCGCAAGAACCCCTTTGCTTTTCCGCTCAGCCGTGTTGTTGCCAATGACACGGAGTCCCGCGAACCGCTGACGGACGAACAGGTGGACGACTTTTTCGCGTTTGTCCAAAACGGAAAAAGCAGCCGCAAGTATTATGATCAGCTGGTCATCCTGCTGGGCACCGGTCTGCGCGTCAGTGAGCTCTTCGGGCTCACGCTTGCGGATGTGGACTTCAAGCGTCGGCGCATCCGCGTGGACCGCCAGCTGCAGTATGACCGCAACGGAAAGCTCTATGTGCAGAAGCCCAAAACCGCCAGCGGAGAGCGGTATATCCCGCTGCTCGATGATGCGGTGCTGGAGGCTTTTCGCCGCGTGGTGCAAAACCGCGGCAGACCCAAGGTGGAGACCGTGGTGGACGGCGTTTCCGGATTCCTGTTCATCGACAAAAACGGAAAGCCGAAGACCAACTACTCGCTGCAGCATGGACTAAAACGAATCGTAGAGCATTACAATGAGACCCATGAACCGATCACCCTCACGCCCCACGTGCTGCGCCACACCTTCTGCACGCGCATGGCGCAGGCAGGGATGCCCGTGAAGGAACTGCAGTATCTGATGGGCCACGCGGACGTGGGCACGACGCTGAATATTTATACGCATCTGAGCTACGACGCGGCGGAAAAATCCATGCAGAAAATCCTGCTGAGCGGCTGAAAAACGCTACACCATTTTTACACCATTTCTGCAGAAACCTGCGAAGAGTTACAAAAGGTTACATCAAACCAAAATGCAAAAAGTCGTTGATTTTCAACGGTTTTGGAGGGATATAAAGAGATGAAAAAGATCCTGTTTTTGTGTCACGGCAATATCTGCCGGTCTCCCATGGCGGAGTTTGTGATGAAAAAGCTGACGGCGGAGGCCGGGGTGGGGGACACGCTCCGGATCGAGTCCGCGGCCACCAGCAGGGAGGAGATCGGCAACGACCTGTACCCGCCGGCGCAGCGGTGTCTCAGGAGCCACGGCGTGCCCTTTACCCATCGAAGGGCGCGGCAGGTGACGTCGGAGGACTACGACGCATACGACCTCATCGTCATCATGGAGGAATACAATCGCCGGAACCTGCGCGGGGTACTGCGGGAGGATCCGGAGGGCAAGGTGCGCACGCTCATGAGCTTTGCCGGTTCGAACCGGGACGTAGCGGACCCCTGGTATACCAACGACTTCGAAACCGCCTATGAAGACATTTTCGAGGGCTGCGAGGCGTTGCTGAGGCAGATTCGGAGAGGAAGTATTTGATT
The DNA here is from genome assembly GCA_900317905.1 of uncultured Eubacteriales bacterium. Lineage (GTDB taxonomy): Bacteria > Bacillota > Clostridia > Oscillospirales > Oscillospiraceae > CAG-103. The sequence continues at coordinate 16,262 of ONIN01000018.1, forward strand.
TTCAACAAAAACAAAGCGCGCTGCGGTTTGCAGCGCGCTTTGAAATATGTTATGATGCTTTTACTTGTGATAATAGAGAATACCCATGCAGCCGGGGCCGCAGTGCTGACTGACCGTGCAGCCGGCCTGGGTGTGCAGCACCTCGTCGAAGGGCTGGCAGGCGCGAACCACATCCTCCAGCTCCTGACGGACTTCCTCAGAGAGACCGGAGTCGGTGATGAAGATCCGGTGGGTGTCGATGTCGTCGCGGCCTTTGAGACGGTCCTCGATGTACTGGATGTAGCACTTCTTGATGTTGCCGCGGTACTTCTTGCCCACGCCCATGGTGCCGTCCTTCACCTCGATGCTGGGCTTGAGCCCCAGAAGATTGGCGCCGAAAGCGGCGAGGGAGGAGCAGCGTCCGCCGGCCTTGAGGAACTCCAGGGTATCCAGCACAAAGCTGACGTCCAGCTTGCCGCGCTTCTCGGTGAGATGGGCGGCGATCTCCTCGGCGGTCATCTTGCCCTCTGCGGCCATCTCGGCGGCGTTGAGCACCAGGTGACCGATACCGGTGGAGAGGTTCCGGGCGTCCACGGGGAAAACCTTCCCGGGGAAGTCCTTCGCGGCGATGCAGGCGTTCTGATAGCAGCCGGACATGTCGCTGGAGATGGTAAAGTGGATCACTGCGTCGTGGGTTTTCAGCTGCTCACTGAAGAAAGAGATATAATCGGACACATTCACCGCTGCGGTCTGGTAGAGCTTGCCGGTCTTGCGCACGTGCTCATAGAGGTCCTCGGGGCGGATGTCCACGCCGTCCTGCCAGCTCTGCTCCCCGTCGATGATGTAGAGCGGGGTAATGCCGACGCCATACTGCGCGATCAGCTCGGGGGAGAGGTCGCAGGTGCTGTCGGCGGAAATTTTAATGTTCAATCGATCACCTCATCGTGAAATTCCGTGGTTTTTCAATGATAACAAGGGGATTTTAACACTTTTCTAATAATTTGTATAGCCCCAAAATAAAATTTTAAGGAGAATTTCGACCATGGCGCCGAAAATTGTTGTAATTACAGGGCCTACAGCCTCGGGAAAGACCGCTTTGGGCGTCGCTTTGTGCCAGAAATTAGGCGGCGAAGTGGTCTCCGCGGACTCCATGCAGATCTATCGGAGTATGGACATCGGCACCGCGAAGCCGACGAAGGAAGAGATGCAGGGCATCCCCCACCACATGATCGACGTGGCCGACCCGGAGGAGAATTACTCCGTGGCGAGATATGTGGAGGAGGCCGCCGCCGCGGTGGAGGACATCCTGAACCGGGGGAAGCTGCCGGTGCTGGTGGGCGGTACGGGGCTCTATATCGACTCGCTGCTGTCAGGCCGTACCTTCGCGGGCGGCCCGGTGGATCCGGCGCTTCGAGAGGAACTCAGTGAACGGTACGACGAGATTGGCGGCAGGGGGCTCCTGGGGGAGCTTCGAAAGGTGGATCCCGAGCGGGCGGCGAAGCTCCATGAGGCCGACAAAAAGCGGATCGTCCGTGCGCTGGAGGTCTACATCCTCACCGGGAAGACCATCACCCAGCACGATCTGGAGACCCAGGCCATCCCGCCGCGCTACGAGGCCGCGAAGCTGGCTTTGGATTTCCGTGACCGCCAGGATCTCTATGACCGGATCGACCGCAGGGTGGATCTGATGTTCGAGCAGGGACTGCTCAGCGAAGTGCGGTCTCTTTTGGAGTCCGGCGTCCCCGCAGACTGCACCGCCATGCAGGCCATCGGCTACAAGGAGGCCGTGGGCGCGGTTCTGGGCACCTGCAGCGAGACGGAGGCGGCTGAGAAGATCAAGATGGAGTCCCGCCGCTACGCCAAACGGCAGCTCACCTGGCTCAGAAGAGATCCGACGATCGAGTGGCACCGGTTTGAGAAAACGCCGGATCTGAACGACGCATTACGGCATTCGACAGAATTCCTCCGAACCCTTGGAATAGAATGAAGTACTGCAAATGAAACGCCGGAAGGGACCAGCGCCCGGGGTTATTTGTAGAATTTTACTATTTCATGGGGCGGGAGAATGTGGTATACTTATAAAATGGCCCGCTCTGAAGGAAGGAGCGAAAGGCTATGCAGAAAGCACAGAATTTACAGGAGGGTTTCCTCAACCGGATCCGGACGGAGCGTGTGCCGGTGACGGTCTTTCTGGTGAACGGATTCCAGATGCGCGGCACCCTGCGGGGGTTTGACAATTTCGTTGTCCTGCTGGAGAGCGAGGGTCGGCAGCAGCTGATCTTCAAGCACGCGATCTCCACGGTGGCGCCGGTGCGGAATCTGGACTGGCAGGAGGGGTGAGACCCTTTTCGCAAGGTAGGTGAGTTGCGCCATGAAAACCAAAAAAGAAGGCTTTGGCCGGGTGTCCTATTGGGCCACTGCGGTCATCGTGGTGATTCTGGCGCTCTATATCGCCATCCCGGTGGTGCGGCAGGTGCAGTCGGAGTATGAGACCGAGACCGTCAGCTACATCACCGTCACCGAGTCCGGCACCACCTCCGGCTGCATCGTGAGAAGCGAGCAGCTCATCACGTCGGACCGGCCCCATATTTCTTATATGATCCAAAACGGTGAGCACATCTCCGCCGGCGGCACCGTGGCCCTGGCCACCCAGGATCAGAGCGATCTGGATCTGGCCGCCAGAGCCGCCGAGGTGGAGACGGAGATCACCTACGTCCGCTCCCTGCTGGCAAGTCTCAGCAACGCGGCGGACCAGACAGAGACCGAGACCGCCATCCGCAGCACGGTCTACCGGCTCAGCAGCGCCGCCGCCGAGACGGACGCCGCCGGACTGGACAACGCCTCCGTTACCCTCTCCAGCCTTCTGCGGGGCGGCGAGGGCAGCGTGACCCAGAAGGATCTGGACGATCTCCAGACGGAGCTGAACCAGATCCGCGGCAGCATGCGCAGCGACAACGTGGTGGTGGCCCCGGCTGCCGGCACCTTCACCGCTGAGGCCGATGGCTTCGAGGGACTCAAGCCGGATCAGCTGGAGGACATCGACCCCGACGGGGTGGACGCCCTGCGGGATCAGAACACGCAGGTTTCGGACAACGTCATCGGCAAGCTGGTCACGGACGCCACCTGGTATTACGCCGCCGTCATGTCCGAGGAGGACGCCTCCCGGCTGAAGGTGGGGGGCGAGACCTCTCTGGACTTCGGCTACAGGAACTCCAGCAACGTCCGCGCTGTGGTGAAATCCATCAGTCACCCTAACCACAAGGGCAATGTGGCGGTGGTGTTCCGCTGCACCTCAGCCCTCTCCGAGACGCTGAGCCTGCGCGCCTCCGAGGCGGAGGTGGTCTTCAAGACCTACAGCGGCCTGAAGGTCACCAAGCGGGCCGTCCACGTGGAGGACGGTCAAACCGTGGTCTACGCCGTCAGCGCCGGGGTCATGGAAGAAAAGCCCGTCACCATCCTCTATGAGGGCGAGGACTTTTATCTGGTGGCCGCCGAGAACGAGGGCGGCTCTCTCCGTGCAGACAACGAGATCATCGTCTCCGGCAGAGACCTGGGCGACGGCAACGTTGTGAATTAACAATCTCCGTAGGGCGGGGACCCGCGCCCCGCCGCTAACCCCATAAGTCAAACGTTAGCACAAAGGACTTGATACCATGAGCATCCGCGAAAATGTGGCTGCCATCCGTGCCCGGGTGGACGCCGCCGCCATCGAGAGCGGCCGGAAGCCGGAGGATATTCTCCTGGTGGCCGCCACGAAGATGAATGACGCCGACCGGGTCAAAGAGGCCGTGGCCGCCGGGGTGGACGCCTGCGGCGAGAACCGGGTGCAGGAGCTTCTGGAAAAGCATCCGAAAGGCGCCTACGAGGGCAAGCCCGTCCACTTCATCGGCCATCTGCAGACCAACAAGGTGAAGCAGATTGTGGGCCTGGTGGATCTGATCCAGAGCGTGGACTCCGAAGCGCTGCTGCAGAAGATCGACGCCCAGGCGGAAAAGCACGGCATCGTGCAGGACATCCTGATCGAAGTGAACATCGGCGATGAGGAGGCCAAATCCGGCGTCTCCCCCGAGGCGCTGCCGGCGCTGCTGGAGAAAGCATCCGCATATTCCCACCTGCGGGTGCGGGGGCTCATGGCCATCCCCCCGATCAGTCGGGAACCCGGCGGGAACAATGTCTATTTTTGCGCAATGTACAAGCTTTTTATTGACATCGGCGCAAAAAAATACGATAATGTTTCCATGGACTTTCTGTCCATGGGCATGAGCGACGATTTTGAGGACGCTATCCGCTGCGGCGCCAATATGGTGCGCGTGGGCTCCTCCATCTTCGGCGCGAGACACTACGCTTAAAGCGAGGGATACAGAATATGTCGTTTCTGGACAAGCTTGGCCTGTTCACCGACGCCTACGGCGACGTGGACGAGGATGAATACTACGACCCCGGCCTGAATGACGATCCGGTGTTTGAGACGGTGAAGAACGATTCCTATTCGGAACCGGAGCCGGCGCCCGTCAAGCCGAAAAAGAAGAAAAAAGAGCGTCCCGCCCGGCGCAGCGTCTTTGCTGACGATTCCGAAGAGATCGAGTCTGAACCGATCCCCGAGCCGCCCCGCGCTACCCGTACCAGAGGTTCCAGCCGCCGCGGCTCCGGCCAGGTGGTGGATCTCAAGACCGGCACCAGCGGACGGGAGTTTGTGATCTTCCTGCCCACCACCTTCGAGGAGGGCGTCGAGATCATCGACCATATGATGTACGGACGGATCGTTCTGGTAAATGAGGAACGGCTCTCTCCGGAGCTGTCCCGCCGCATGACGGACTCTCTCTCCGGCGCGGCCTACGCCCTCGGCGGCAAGCTGCTGCGTGTCGGCAGCCTGAAGGCCGTGGTGTTCACGCCGCACGGAGTCGCGCTTCTCAACGACCAGCTGGATGAGCTGGAGAGCAGTGTTTTGAAACTTTAAGAACGGGGGATATAGAGTATGACGCCGCAGGAAATCAGAGAAAGAAATCTGGAAAAAGTGCTGTTTACCGGCTATGACATGGGCGCTGTGGATCGTCTCCGCGAGGAATGCGCCGAGGCTCTGGCCGCGAAGGAAAAAGAAGTCGCCGTTTTGAGCGGCAAGATCAAGGTGCTCGTCACTTCCGTGGAAGAGTACCGCGCCACCGAAGAGGAGATGCGCCGCACCCTGCGCATCGCCCAGGAGAGAGCAGAGGAGATCACGGCCGAGGCGGAAGCCACGGCCAGTAAGATTACCAGCGACGCCGAGGCCTATGCCCGCCAGGTCATGGCCGACGCCGACGCCTATTCCCAGCGCGTGGTCGGCGGCCTGCAGCAGGCCAAGGCTGCGGAGGAGGAGCGGCTGCTGAACGCCCAGAGCGCCACGGTCCGCTTCATCGAAGAGACCCGCAGCATGTGCATGACCCAGCTGGATTATCTCGACACCATCGCCGCCGCCCAGCGGGCGAACCTGCCCGAGGAGCCGGAGGTTCCCGAGGCTCCCGCAGTTGCTGTGGAAGCGGAGGAAGTCGAAGAGAGCATCCCGCTGGTGGAGGTGGACGCCTCCCAGCTGCCGGAGCCGGAAGAGGATGAGGAGCAGCCCCTGGACGGGCAACTCGTCATGCAGGACGCTGCCCCCGTGGAGCTCACCCCTGAGAGTTCCATCGAGGATACCCAGCTGTTCCACATTTCCTCCGAGGACTGAACCCGGCACCATCCCGAAGCCAATGATCCGCCGCGCAGGAGAGTTCTCGTGCGCGGGCGGTTTTTCCCAAGCGGAATTTCACAAGAAGGAGTACATTACATGTCCGACCAGAAAAAGAATTTCAACGACACCATCAACCTGCCGAAGACCGACTTCCCCATGCGCGCCGGCCTCCCCAAGCGTGAGCCGGAGATGCTCAAGCGCTGGCAGGAGCTGGACATCTATAACGAGCACCTGAAGAAGAGCGAAGGCCTGCCCCGGTTCAACCTCCACGACGGCCCTCCCTTCTCCAACGGCGACATCCACATGGGCCATGCCCTGAACAAGGCCCTGAAGGACTTCATCAACCGCAGCTACATGATGCGCGGCCGCCACGTCCCCTACATCCCCGGCTGGGACAACCACGGCATGCCCATCGAGAGCGCCATCATCAAGGAGCAGCGCCTCAACCACAAGGAAATGAGCGTCGCGGACTTCCGCAGCGCCTGCCGTGACTACGCCGAGCACTACATCCAGCGCCAGATGAACGGCTTCAAGCGCATGGGCGTCGTGGGCGACTGGGAGCATCCCTACCGCACCATGGATCCGGGCTTTGAGTCCGACGAGGTGCGCGTCTTCGGCCGCATGTACCGCAACGGCCACATCTACAAGGGCCTGAAGCCTGTCTACTGGTGCGTCCATGACGAGACCGCCCTGGCGGAGGCGGAGATCGAATATCACGACGATCCCTGCACCACCGCTTACGTCAAGTTCCCCATGTACGACGACCTCGGGAAGCTCCCGAAGTTCGACAAGCCGGTCTCTTTCCTGATCTGGACCACCACCATCTGGACCCTGCCCGGCAACCTGGGCATCATGGTGGGCCCCAATGTGGATTATTCCTTCGTGGATACCGGCAGCGAGATCCTCATCGTCGCCACCGAGCTGATGGATCGCCTGATGCGGCTGGGCGGCGTGGAGAACTACTCCGTCGTTCACACCTGCGTGGGCACCGATCTGGAATACATGCTGGCCAAGCACCCCTTCATGGACAAGACCAGCCTGCTGATGCTGGATGATGAAGTCACCGTCGAGGACGGCACCGGCCTGGTGCACACCGCTCCCGGCTTTGGTATGGTGGACTATCTCTGCGGCATGCGCTACAAGCTGGACATGGTCGTCCCCGTGGACGATCAGGGCCGCCACACCGAGTATGCGGGCAAGTACGCCGGCATGACCACCGATGAGTCCAACCCCGTCATCCTGGCGGATATGAAAGAAAACGGCAGCCTCTTCGCCACCCTGGATGTGGTTCACGCCTATCCCCATTGCTGGCGCTGCAAGCAGCCGATCCTGTTCCGTGCCACTCCCCAGTGGTTCTGCTCCGTCGACAGCTTCAAGGAAGAGGCCGTCGCCGCCTGCGAGAATGTCCGCTGGCTGCCCGTCTGGGGCAAGGAGCGCATGGGCGCCATGATCCGCGAGCGCGCCGACTGGTGCATCAGCCGTCAGCGCCGCTGGGGCCTGCCCATCCCCGTGTTCTACTGCAAGGACTGCGGCAAGCCCGTCTGCACCGACGAGACCACCGAGGCCGTTGCCCAGCTCTTCGAGAAGGAGGGCTCCAACGCCTGGTTTGACCGCGAGGCCGCGGATATCCTGCCGGAAGGCTTCACCTGCCCCCACTGCGGCGGCAAGCACTTCACCCAGGAGACCGACACCCTGGACGGTTGGTTCGACTCCGGTTCCACCCACTTCGCCGCCATGAAGCGCGACCAGGGCTTCTGGCCCAGCTCCATGTACATCGAGGGCGGCGACCAGTATCGCGGCTGGTTCCAGAGCTCCCTGCTGGTTGCGGTGGGCGCGCTGAACCAGGGCGCTCCCTATGAAGAGTGCCTCACCCACGGCTGGACCGTCGACGGCGAGGGCAAGGCCATGCACAAGTCCCTCGGCAACGGCATGGATCCCGACGAGATCATCCAGGAGTTCGGCGCCGACATGCTGCGCCTCTGGGCCGGCAGCGCGGACTATCACGTGGACGTGCGCTGCTCCAAGGACATCTTCAAGCAGCTGAGCCAGAACTATCTGAAGTTCCGCAACACGGCCCGCTACTGCCTGGGCAACCTCAACGGCTTCGATCCCAACACCGATATGGTGGCGCCGGAGAACATGCTGGAGCTGGATCGCTGGGCGGTCACCAAGCTCAACGCGCTGATCGAAAAGTGCGAGGCAGCCTATAAGGATTACGAGTTCCACGTGGTGAGCCACGCCATCAATGATTTCTGCGTAGTGGAGCTGTCCAGCTTCTATCTGGATATCATCAAGGACCGCCTCTACTGCGAAGGCAAGGACAGCCTGGAGCGCCGCAGCGCCCAGACCGCCCTGTACCTGATCCTGGACACCATGACCAAGGTCTTCGCCCCGATCCTCGCCTTCACCTGCGATGAGATCTGGCTGGCCATGCCCCACAAGGCGGAGGACGACGTCCGCAACGTGGTGCTCAACCAGATGAACAAGCCCTTCACGGACTACGCTCTGGATGCCGATACCATGGCCAAGTGGGATCGCATGGAGGCTCTGCGCGACGATGTGAACGTGGCGCTGGAGCGTGCCCGTGCCGAAAAGCGCATCGGCAAGCCGCTGGAGGCCAGCGTGACCATCGAGACCGCCGACGAGGCGCTGAAGGCCGACATGGAATCCATGAATCTGGCGGAGCTGATGATCGTCTCCAAGTGCGTGGTGGGCGACCTGCCCGTGGAGGACGCCGTGGTTGCCAACGGCACCGCTTACCCGGAAGTGAAGATCGCCGTCCGCGAGGCCGCCGGCACCAAGTGCCCCCGCTGCTGGACAATCACCGAGGAAGCCGATCCCGAGACCGGTCTCTGCCCGCGCTGTGCGAAGGTTCTTGCCGAGGCGTAATCGCCAATTTCCCGAAACCAACGTAATGTGAGGAATGCCCTATGTTATTTGCCATAGCGGTCATTGTGCTCCTGATCCTGGATCAGGCGCTGAAATATTGGGTCACCCTGAGTATCCCCCTCAATGAGGGGGTCAAGGGGTTCATCCCCGGCGTTTTGGAGCTGCGCAACATCCACAATACCGGCGCGGCCTTCAGCATTCTCTCCAGCGCGTCCCGCTGGCTGTTCGTGGTGCTGGCCGTGGCGGTCACAGTGATCATCATCATCGCCGTGCGCAAGCAGTGGGTGCGGGGCAGGTTCGGACGCTGGATGGCCATTTTGATGCTGGCCGGCGTCCTGGGCAACTGCCTGGACCGTCTGCTGAGCGGCTATGTGGTGGACATGTTCCAGTTTGTGTTCTGGCCCAGTTTCCCGGTGTTCAACATCGCGGACATCTGCCTCGTGGTGGGCGCCATCGGCTTCTGCCTCCATCTGTTCCTCTACCGGGAGCCGAAGGAGCAGAAGGACGCCAAGCCGCAGAAGGCGGAGAAGGTCAAGCCTGCCCCGAAGCCGAAGGCGGAGCCGGAGATCCCGCCGGAGACCGTCATCGCCCCGGAGAAGGACGAGGCCTTCGCCAAGGCGCTGGACGAGCCTGCCATCGACGAGCTGCCCACCAAAAAGGTGGACACGAAGAAGATCCAGAAGCAGCCTGCCAAGCCCGCCAAAGAGGTCAAGCCCGTTCCGGAGCCGAAGAGCGCGAAAAAAGCGGACCCCGAGGATCCCTTCGCCGCCTGGAACAATGCTCTGGAAACGCTGGAGACCCAGCAGCAGGCCCAGCAGGCGGAAGCTGCCGAGGCCCAGGTGGACGTTCCGGTGAAGAAGCCGACTCCGAAGCCGAAACCGGCGGCCGCCGAGCAGCCGAAGCCGGAGAAGCCCGCCCCCGCAGAGGACGATTTCAGCTTCACGCTGGAGGACATTTTGAAGGAATATTCCGGGAAATGAACGAAATCTTGATCCAATCACAGGAGAGCGCCGAGCGAATCGACGCTCTCCTTGCGCGCTCTGTGGAGGGGCTGACCCGCAGCGCCGCCCAGCGCCTGCTGGAGCAGGGGCGGGTGACGAAAGACGGCCTCCCTATTAAGAAAAACTACAAGACTGTACCGGGGGAGACCTATCTGGTCTCTCTGCCGGAGCCGGAGAACTCAGAGCTGGCGCCCCAGGATCTCAGGCTGGACGTGGTCTATGAGGACGATGATCTGATCGTGGTGAACAAGCCCAGAGGCATGGTGGTGCATCCGGCCCCCGGACATCCGGATGGCACGCTGGTGAACGCCCTTTTGTACCACTGCGGAGACAGCCTCTCCGGCGTGGGGGGCGAGCGGCGGCCGGGCATCGTCCATCGGATCGACAAGGACACCTCCGGTCTCATCATCGCGGCGAAAAACGATTTCGCCCATCTGGCCCTCTCGGCGCAGCTCAGCGACCACAGCCTCGCCAGAACCTATGAGGCCGTGGTGCACGGCCGCTTCAAGGAGGACAGCGGCACCGTGGACGCCCCCATCGGACGGCACCCCACCGACCGAAAGCGCATGGCGGTGACCCAAAAGAACAGCCGCAGCGCTGTCACCCATTGGCAGGTGCTGGCCCGTTACCCGGCCCACACCCATATCCGGTGTGATCTGGAGACCGGCCGCACCCACCAGATCCGTGTGCATATGGCCCACATCGGTCACCCGCTGCTGGGGGATCTGGTCTACGGCCACAAGAAACCGGAAAAGGGGCTGGAGGGTCAGTGCCTCCACGCGAGACGGCTGCGGTTTCTGCATCCGAGAACGGGCGAGCCCGTGGAGCTGGAATGCCCCCTGCCGGACTGGTTTCTGGAGATCCTTTCGAAACTCGGCCCCGAAGAATAAAAAACGCCCCATCTGGCATGGAACAGATGGGGTTTTGCTATGCTGTTTTAAGGCGTCTGTTCCGCTTCCGGAACCGCGGCGCCGATGGCCTCGGAGATCAGCTTGGCGTAAGCCTGCTGACCCTCTTCCACCAGATGGATGCCGTCGGAGTAGAACCAGTCCTCGTGGCCTGGGGCACTGAGATCCCACTCGATCAGATGGACGTTGGGATTGTCCCTGGCGATGGCGCGGATGGGCTCGTTGGAGAGCTCCTGCCACCAGAGGTTTTCCCCGTAGGCGGTGACCCAGTAGATCTGCCGCTCCTGACCCAGCCGATTGATGACGGCCTGGCCCTGATCATAGTCAAAATAGCCGTTGGTGCCAAGCGCCAGCACCACCGTGGTGCCCAGCTGACCGTTGGCCTCCAGGGCGTCGATCACATCGATGGCGTCCCAGACCTGCCGGTTGGTCATGGCGTCCACCACGCAGCCGGGCATGGCCTCCTGCAGCGCGGGCAGAGCTCCCAGCATGACGCTGTCGCCGATCATGGTGACGGTGTTCGCCGCCACCGGTGTCCCGGTCTCGGCCGGGGCTTCCGGTGCAGGCTCGGCGGTGGGAATTGCGCGCTCAATCTGGGCGCGGTTTTGGTTCAGTTCCTGTTCCAGCAGCGCCGCGTCCACGCTTCCGGCGGGGGCCTGGATGGTGACGTATCCGGCGAGACACACCACTGCCAGCGTGATCCAAAGCGCCGGGCGGGTGAATCTTGAGCGGGCCTTCCACCCCGGCCGCGGCGCCCACGCGGCGGGCGCAGCCAGCAGGTGGATGACAGCTGCGAGAGAAAGCATCAACGCCGCTTCGATCAGCGCCAGCAGCGCCGGATCTTCCACCGGCTTCCACCGCTGCACCAGCGACAGAACCGGGAACATGACCAGATAGATCTCATAGCTCCGCTGCCCCAGCCAGGAGAGGGGCCCCCAGTCCAGCCAGCGCCCGAAGGGCAGACGGCTGTCGGAGCAGAGGGCGATGGTGCCGGCAAACAGCAGGGCGGAGAGGGGGATCAGCGCGTAATAACTGATGGCGCTCCGGTCGCTGGCCAGCGCCACCACCGCCAGCAGCAATGGCATGCAGATGCCGAACAGCGTCCAGCCGTCGCTTTCCAGCAGCGGCCTGCGCCTTGGCAGATCCAGAAAACCCAGCGCCGAGCCGATCAGCAGCGCGTGGACCCGGGTGTCAGTGCCGTAATAGACTCTGGAAGGGTCGTCCCCCGGCTGGTAGAGGATGATCATTTCGAGAACGGAAATTGCCGCGAGTCCGAACAGCACCGCGATGCTGTCCAGCTCCCGTCCTTTTCGCTTCCCGGCGAAATAGATCAGATACAGCAGCGGCCAGACCAGATAATACTGCATCTCCACTGCCAGCGACCAGATGTGGGTGAAGGGGGAAGCGTTGGTGATCCTGGAGAAATAGGAGGCGTTCACGGCGATCTGCCGCCAGTTCTGATAGCCCAGCAGAACGCTCAGCACCTCCTGCTGCAGTCCCCGCAGCAGCTCCGGGAACCAGAGATACATGGCCAGCAGCGTGCCGCCAACGGTCAGCAGCAGGGCGGGGTAGATCCTTCGGATCCGTCTCAAATAAAACTGCCCGAACTTAAAGCCGCCCTTTTCCTCCGCCCGCATGGCCGTCACCGCCAGCAGGTATCCGGACAGCACGAAAAACAGCGTCACGCCCAAATACCCGCCGCGAACCGTGGCGGGGAACATATGATAGAGCACGATCACGGTGATGGCGATGGCCCGCAGCCCGTCCAGCCCCGCGATCCGCCCCGATTGTTTCAGGCTGATCTGTTCCATGAATCGAATCCTTTTCGTAGATATGAGATCTAGGATATTATGTTACCCTCTTTTGCGGAAAATGTCAATCCTTCCGGGCAATACATCCTTAGCGGAATATTGCGGCCAAAAAATCAACAGAATTGGAAATATTTGTGGTTAACAATCCTGTAAAAAAAGTCACAAAGTTGGCCGAAACTCTCTTGAATCGACCTATAAACTATGTTATAATATGTTAATTTTGATGGAAATACCGCATTTTTCCTGCGAAAAACTTGTTGTAAGGCTGCTTTTTGCGGCCGTAGGAGGCTACCGTGAAACGCATTAAAGTATCGAACAACGTCATCCGAAGAATGCCCCGCTATCTGCGCAAGCTGGACGATCTCAGCGCTGCCGGCGTGGAGCGCATCTCTTCCGGCGAGCTGGGCCGGCAGATGGGCCTGACCCCCTCTCAGATCCGTCAGGACTTCAGCTGCTTCGGTGAGTTTGGCCAGCAGGGCTACGGCTACAACGTCGTGGCGCTCCGGGGCGAAATCGCCAAGATCCTGGGCATGGACCGGAACTATACCGCCGTTCTGGTGGGCACCGGCAACATCGGCCGCGCCCTGGTGGAGAATTTCAGCTTCGAGGAATATGGCTACACCCTGAAGGCCGCATTCGACATCAATCCTGAGGTGGTCGGCAAGCGCTTCCGCGACATTCAGGTTTATGATTTCAACAACCTCTCCAGCGTCCTCACCGAGCTCAAGCCCGACGTGGCGGTGCTCTGCGTGCCGAAGAGCATGGCCAACTCCGTCGCCAAGGAGATCGTGGCCAGCGGCGTGCGCGCCATCTGGAACTTCACCAACACGGAGCTCCAGCTGGAGGACAACGATATTGTGATCGAGAACATCCACTTCTCCGACAGCCTGCTGGCGCTGGGCTACTACCTCTCCGAGAGTCTGGACGAGGCCGAGGCCCGTGCCGCCAGAGCGAGAAGGGATTCCTGACCGAACTATGTTGAGGCGATGTCTGGCGCTGCTGTGCGCGATGCTGCTGTTGGGGAGCCTGAGCGCTGCCCTTGCGGCCAACGCGGGCAGTGCCGCCGATCCGCTTTTGAGCCAGAGCTACGCCGACAGCTGGGCCCAGCGGTTCCTGCAGGCGCAGGAAGAACTGCTGCGGCAAAGACTGCTTGGCGTGGGCACCGACCGGCAGCGAGAGCTGTGGATGCTGTCTGTCAGCAGCGGTGAGAAGGCCGTGCGGCTGGAGACTCTGCCCGCCGGCGCCACCGTCGCCCTCCGTGAGGGGGACAGCTTCACCCTGCTTACCGGCGCTGCCAACGTTCAGGTGCAGAGCGGCACCCTGGTGGACGTCACTCACGGACGGGAGGTCTACTCCGGCAGCCTGACCGCGGGGAATCAATACATCTGCTGCGAGGTCCTGTCTGCGGTTTTGACCGTGACGCAGGAGAGCCTGTTCCGGTTTTCTGGCGGGCCTGCGATCTCCAAATTCGGGGACAGCAGCGCCGCCGCCTGGTATGGCAGCGCGGTGGATTATGCCTCTCTGCGGGGCCTCATGAGTGGCACCGGCGCCACCACCTTCGAGCCCTCCAGGACCGTGACCCGGGCCATGTTCGTCACCATCCTTGGCCGCATGGCGGGAGTCGATGCGGGCCAGTACCCCGGCGTCAGCTTCCGGGATGTGGAGGCCGGCAGCTGGTATGCGCCCTATGTGGAATGGGGCGTCAAAAAGGGCATCGTTACCGGCATGGGGGATGGGAGCTTTGCTCCGTCCAGCTCCGTCACCAGAGAGCAGATGGCCGCGCTGATCGCCCGCTACGCCTCGGCCTACGCGATCGAGCTTCCCAGCGCCGCCAGCGCGCCGAGAGCATTTGCCGATGCCGCGTCGATCTCCGGCTGGGCGGCGGACAGCGTGGAACTCATGCGCCGGACCGGTCTGATCACCGGCGACGAGTACAGCCGCTTCCACCCGCAAAACGGCGCCACCCGGGCAGAGGCCGCCACGGTCTTCCGCCGGCTGGACGCCACCCTTCAGATTTTGTAAACCATCGGACGCGCTGAAAAGGTGCGTCCGATTTTGATTGCATATCCAATCGATTTGTGATAGTGTGAAACCGTATCTTTCCAAGCGAGGTGCCCTATGACTTCTCATCCTGATACCATCGCCGCGGTGGCCACGGGGAATGTGATCTCCGCCATCGGCATCCTGCGTGTCTCCGGTGCGGACACCCTCAGCGTCATCGACCGGGTGTTTTTCCCGCTGAACGGGCATCCTATGTCCGAGGCGAAGAACCGGCAGCTGGTCTATGGCACCCTGAAAGATGCGGACGGCGCGGTGCTGGATCTGTGCCTGTGCACCATCAGCCGGGCGCCCAACAGCTACACCGGCGAGGACACCGCGGAGCTCCAGTGCCATGGTTCTCCCACGGTATTGCGCGCGGGACTCCAGGCGCTCTTTGCAGCCGGAGCCAGACAGGCGCTGGCGGGGGAGTTTTCCAAAAGAGCTTTCCTCAACGGCCGCATGGACCTGACCCAGGCGGAGGCGGTCATCGACCTGATCCACTCCGAGACCGAAGAGGCGGCCAAAAACGCGGCGGGGCAGCTGGGCGGCGCGGTGCTGCGGCAGGCACAGCCGGTCTATGATCTGCTCCGGGACATCGCCAGCCACTTCCACGCGGTCATCGACTACCCGGACGAGGACATCCCGGAATTCCAGATGCAGGCCTACGAACAGGATGTATCTGCGGCAGTTCAGCGGCTGGAAACGCTGCTGCGCACTTTCGACCGGGGCCGTGTTCTGCGCGGCGGCATCCCGGCGGCGATCCTGGGCAGACCCAACGTGGGAAAAAGCTCTCTCTTGAACGCCCTGCTGGGCTACGACCGGGCAATCGTCACCGAGATCCCCGGTACCACCCGGGACACCTTGTCGGAAAAATGCGAGCTGGGCGGCGTGCTGCTGCAGCTGGAGGATACCGCTGGCGTTCGGGAGACTGCCGACGCGGTGGAACAGCTGGGTGTGGGGCGCTCGGAGCAGGCGGCCAAGCGGGCTGCGCTGGCGCTGGCGGTCTTCGACATGGGCGAGGCCCTCACCGAGGATGACGAGCGCGTGCTGGCACTGGCAAAACAATGCGAAAAACGAATTGCGATATTGAATAAATCCGACCTCCCGGCTGTTTTGGAGCCGGAGGATTTTGAGCAGGACTTCGACGCCGTCTGTGTGATCTCTGCCAGAGAGCAGAACGGCCTGGAAACGCTGGGCGACGCGGTGCGGAAGCTGTTTCCCATGCCGGAGGTTCCGGCGGGGGAGATCCTCACCAATGCCCGCCACGCCGATGCCATCGGGAGAGCCCTGGAGTCGCTGCGGGCCATGCTGGAGGCTATGGAGCTGGGCGTCACGCCGGACGCGGTGCTCACCGAAGCCGAGACCGCCATGGCCGCCATCGGGGAGCTCACCGGCGCCTTGGTGCGGGAGGACATCACAGACCGGATCTTCGAACGGTTCTGCGTGGGGAAATGAGTATGAACGAGCACATCTGTTATATTGTAGGGGCTGCCCCGCTGGACGGCCGTCTGCCGAAGCTGGAAACGGGGGACTACCTGATCGCGGCGGACGCGGGCTACGCTTCTCTGAAAAAGGCGGGGCTGGAGCCGGACTTCGTCATGGGAGACTTCGATTCCCTTGGCGCCGCGCCGGAGCACCCCAACGTGGAGACCCACTCCGTCATCAAGGACGACACGGATCTGATGCTGGCGGTGCGCTGGGCATTGGAGCAGGGCTGGCGGCGGTTCCACATCTACGGCGCTCTGGGCGGCAAGCGGCTGGATCAGACCCTGGCGAGTCTCCAGACCCTCCGTTTTTTAAAGGAGCACGGCGCCGACGGCCTGCTGATCGGCGACGGCTGGAATGTGATGCTGCTGCAAAACAGCGCCATCCGGTTCCCGAAAGAGGCCAGCGGGTGGCTGAGCCTCTTCACCAGCGGCGACAAGGCGGAAGGCGTGACCCTCCGGGGGCTGAAGTACGAGCTCACGGATGCGGCGCTGACCTGCACCTTCCCCCTTGGCGTCAGCAATGAATTTCTCGGCACCGAGGCCGTGATCTCGGTCAAAAACGGCAGTCTCTTTGTCCTGTGGCAGGGGGCGCTGCTTCCGGAGGTGATCGGATGATCGATCTGCATTGTCATACCACCTGCTCCGACGGCACCGACAGTCCCTGGGATCTGGTGGAACGGGCGAAGAGCCTCGGCCTGACCGCCGTGGCCATCACGGATCACGACATTTTCAGAGGTTACAGCGAGGCCCGGGCCGCCAGCGCGGAATACGGCGTGGAAGTGGTGCCGGGAGTGGAGCTCTCCAGCCTCTATCATGGAAAGCACATCCATCTGCTGGCCTATTACGCCGATTCACAGAACGAGGGGCTCAACGCCCTGATGGATCGGGCGGTGCGGGAGCGCATCCGCCGGAACAAGGCCATGGTCAGAAAGATGGAACAGGCGGGTTACCCCGTCAGTTGGGAGGAGCTGAGCGCCAAAAACGCCGGCAATGTCATGATGGGCAGACCCCACGTGGCGGAGATCCTCATGGAAAAGGGCGTGATTGCCTCCATCCGGGAGGGCGTGGAAAAGCTCATGGGCCGGGGCGGCCCCTTCTTCGTGGAGCGCTACCACATCCCGCTGCTGGACTATGTGAAAGCCGTCCGGGAGGCCCACGGCATCCCGGTGATCGCCCACCTTTATCAATACCGGATGGAGCCGGAGGCCCTGCGGCAGATGATCGCGGAATGCGTGGACGCGGGCCTTATGGGGCTGGAGGGCATGTACTCCACCTACACCCCGGAGCAGGAGGCGGAGGTGAAGCGTCTGGCGGAGGAGTTCCACCTGATCCGCACCGGTGGTTCCGACTACCACGGCACCCGAAAGCCGCAGATTTCTCTCGGCACCGGTATGGGGAATCTCTGCGTCCCGGAGGCGTTTTTGGAAGACCTGAAATCAAAACGTGACAAAGTGTAAAATTTCTCTTTACAAACGGATTTGAATATGTTAAGATAACAAAGCTTGTGCCCTTGTGCCCGGATGCGGGGGTCTGCCGATTTGCTTCGGCATCCTTTCGTCCCGCTTCTGCGCCAACGGGCAATATCAAAAAGAAAGGATGATCCCCATGATCACGAAAGACCAGAAGACCGCCGTTATCGAGGCCAACAAGACCCATGAGAGCGACACCGGCTCCCCCGAGGTGCAGATCGCCATTCTCACCGAGCGCATCCCGAGCACCTGAAGGTGCACCCCAACGACAAGCACAGCCGTCTGGGCATGTACAAGATGGTCGGCAAGCGCCGCCGTCTGCTCGACTACCTCGCCAAGAAGGACATCGAGCGTTACCGCGCGATCATCGCGAAGCTGGGTATCCGCAAGTAAGCGGCACGCAGCGACTGAGGACTATGAACGTATTTGCAGGAGGACAATTTCATACTGTCCTCCTGCTTTTTTGTTGACTGTTGAAAGGAAGGAATCTTACCAATGATTATCACCCACAAGGAATTCCCCAATTACCGGAAGTTCGAGATCGAGTACGAAGGCCGTCCCCTGACCATGGAGGTCGGCAAGCTGGCTGAGCTCTGCAACGCCGCCGTGCTGGTCACCTACGGCAAGACCACCGTGCTGGTCACCTGCACCGCCTCCGCCCGCCCGAAGGACGGCATCGACTATTTCCCCCTCGCCGTGGACTTCAACGAGAAGCTCTACGCCGTGGGCCGCATCCCCGGCAGCTTCATGCGTCGTGAGGGCAAGCCCAGCCTGAACGCCGTTCTGGCCAGCCGTCTCATCGACCGCCCCATGCGTCCGCTGTTCCCCAGCGATCTGCGCAACGACGTGGTCATCGCCTGCGAGGTCATGAGCGTCGACCGCGACTGCTCTCCTGAGATCACCGCCATGATCGGCGCCAGCGCCGCCGTGAGCATCTCCGATGTGCCCTTCAACGGCCCCATCGCCGGCATCGTGCTGGGCTGGGACGGCGAGAAGTTTCTCTTCAACCCCACTCAGGAGCAGCGCAAGAATAACCGCATGACCACCACCATCGCCGCCACCCACAAGAAGATCGTCATGATCGAGTCCGAGGCCGACCAGGTTCCCGACGACGTTATGTACGAGGGCATCGTGCAGGCTCACGAGCATGTGCAGCCCGTCCTGGACCTCATCGACAAGATGGTCGCCGAGATCGGCAAGCCGAAGTTCGAGTATGAGCACGCCTCCTTCGACGAGGAGCTGTTCGATCTGCTTTGCGCCAACGAGATGGAAGGCATGGAGCACTGCATGGACACCGACGACAAGAACGTCCGTGAGCAGCGCGTCAACGAGTGGATCACCGCCGTCCAGGAGAAGTATGAAGAGGAGCACCCGGACATGATGCAGTTCATGGACGAGATCCTCTACAAGATGCAGAAGAAGATCGTCAAGAAGTGGCTGCTGGCCGGTCACCGCGTTGACGGTCGTCAGATGAACGAGATCCGTCCCCTCGCCAGCGAGGTCGGCGTGATCCCCAACGTCCATGGCTCCGGCCTGTTCACCCGCGGTCAGACCCAGGTGCTCAGCATCGCCACCCTCGCCACCATGAGCATGGCCCAGAAGCTGGACACCATCTGGGAAGAGGAAGAGAAGCGCTTCATGCACCACTACAACATGCCCTCTTACTCCACCGGCGAAGCCCGTGCCAGCCGCAGCACCAACCGCCGCGAGTACGGCCACGGCGCTCTGGTGGAGAAGGCCCTGCAGAGCGTCATCCCCGACGTGCAGGACTTCCCCTACGCCATCCGCGTGGTCTCTGAGGTGCTCAGCTCCAACGGCTCCACCTCTCAGGGCTCCATCTGCGGCAGCACCCTGGCCCTCATGGACGCCGGCGTGCCGCTGAAGGCCCCCGTGGCCGGCATCAGCTGCGGCCTGATCCAGGACGGCGACGACTTCACCACCTTCATCGACATCCAGGGTGTCGAGGACTTCCACGGTGAGATGGACTTCAAGGTAGCCGGCACCAAGGACGGCATCACCGCCATCCAGATGGACCTGAAGAACGACGGCCTCAAGCACGAGATCGTGAAGGAAGCCTTCGCCATCACCCGCGAAGCCCGTCTGCAGATCCTCGACGAGATCATGCTCAAGGCCATCCCCGAGCCCCGCAAGGAGCTGGCCAAGACTGCCCCGAAGATGATCCAGATGAAGATCAACCCCGACAAGATCCGCGAGGTCATCGGCTCCGGCGGCAAGGTCATCCAGAAGATCACCGCCGACACCGGCTGCAAGATCGACATCCGAGGCCTGCCGTGCCGCCCGCACCACCATCGAGAACATCGTCTTCGAGCCCGAGGTGGGCGCCCTGTACTATGGCAAGGTGTCCAACATCCGCGAGGACTTCGGCGCCTGGGTGGAGCTGGCTCCCGGCAAGGACGGCCTGGTGAAGATCAAGGATCTGGAGTTCAAGCGCACCGAGAAGGTGGCCGACGTGCTCAAGATCGGCGATATGACCTGGGTCAAGGTCATGAACGTGGACGACCGCGGCCGCATCGACCTCAGCCGCAAGGACGCCATGCGCGAAAAGGGCCTCATGTAATATAGCCCCATATTTTCATCCGGAACCGCAGCTGCGGTTCCGGATTTTTTCATTGCCTTTTGTATGGGTTTAAGATATAATTATAACATTACAGAAACTGATGAATAATCGGAGGTGAACATCTTGCGAGAGAGGTTCGAACTGAACCGCGGCTGGGAGTTTACGGAGGCATATTCCGAAGCCTTTGCCGCTGGGGCGCGCTGTGATACGGAGACGGTGGAGCTGCCTCACACCTGCAAGCTGACGCCCTATCACTATTTCGACGAGGGCATCTACCAGATGGACTGCGGCTACCGGCGTGTGCTGCACGTGCCGGAAGACTGGGCCGAGCGGGAAGTGGTTCTCTGCATCGGCGCGGCGGGCCACAGCGCCACGGTCTACGTAAACGGAAAAGCGGTGGGCGAGCACCATTGCGGCTATACGGCCTTTCGCACCACACTCCCGGTGACCCCCGGCGAGGATGCGGTCATCTGCGTCAGAGTCAACAGCCGGGAGGATCAGGACATCCCGCCCTTCGGCTATGTGATCGACTATATGACCTTCGGCGGCCTCTATCGGGAGGCATGGCTGGAGGTGCTGGACGATCCCTGCATCGCGGACGTGTTCGCCACGCCGAGGATCCCCGGCACGGTGAAGCTTTTCAAAACCGAACCCACGGCAGAGCAGGTGCGCAGCACTCGCTTCGCCGGCCAGGCGGAGAATATGGTCACCCTGAGAGTCTCCCAGTGGCACGATTTCCTCTCCCTCAGACAGTCCGTCTACCGCAAGGGCGAGGAAGACGGCGCGCCGCTGGCCACGCGAGAGACCGAACTCAAAATGATCCGGGACAACGAGCAGCGGGGCAGCAGCCTTCTGGTATCGGACGCCCAGCTTTGGGACGTGAAGAGCCCCACGCTCTACACCCTGCGCACCGAGCTGCTGGAGAGCCCCAACGGCATCGGTGAGGGCAAGGTTTTGGATCAGGTGGACATCACCTTCGGCTTCCGGGTGGCGGAGTTTAAGGCCGACGGCTTCTACCTCAACGGCAGAAAGCTGAAGCTCGTGGGCCTCAACCGGCACCAGAGCTATCCCTACATCGGCTACGCGGCGCCGAAAAGCCTCCAGCGGATGGACGCGGAGCTGCTGAAAAACGAGCTGGGCCTCAACGCGGTGCGCACCAGCCACTATCCCCAGTCCCAGCACTTCATCGACCGCTGCGACGAGCTGGGTCTGCTGGTCTTCACGGAGATCCCCGGCTGGCAGCACATCGGCGGTGAAGCCTGGAAAGCCCAGGCGGTCAAAAACGTGGAGGACATGGTGCGGCAGTACCGCAACCACCCCAGCATCATCCTCTGGGGCGTGCGCATCAACGAGAGCCAGGACGACGACGCGCTCTATAAAGAGACCAACTCCGTGGCCCACCGATTTGACCCCACCAGACCCACCGGCGGCGTCCGCTGCAACAAAAAGAGCAGCCTGCTGGAGGATGTCTATACCTACAACGATTTTGTCCACGACGGCACCAACAACGGCTGCGAGCCGAAGCGGGCCGTCACTTCGGACATGAAAAAGGCCTACTTCGTCAGCGAATACAACGGCCATATGTTCCCCACCAAGCCCTTCGACAGCGAGGAGCACCGGATGGAGCATGCCCTCCGCCACGCGAAGGTGCTGGACAGTGTCGCGGTGGAGAAGGACATTGCCGGCAGCTTCGGCTGGTGCATGTTCGACTACAACACCCATCGGGACTTCGGCAGCGGCGACCGGATCTGCTACCACGGCGTCATGGACATGTTCCGCAACCCCAAGCTGGCGGCGGCGGTCTACGCGATGCAGCAGGACGAGATCCCGGTGCTGGAGGTCAGCTCCACCATGGACATCGGCGAGCACCCGGCCAGCAACCGGGGACGAATCTTCCTGTTCACCAACGCCGACGAGGTGCGGATGTACCAGAACGGCAAGTTCATCCGCAGCTACACCCACAAGGACAGCCCCTACAAGCATCTGCGCCGGGGCCCCATCGAGGTGGATGACTTCATCGGTGACCGGATCAAGGAGGGCGAAAACTTCGCCGCTCCCCAGGCAAAATTCGTCAAGGACATGCTCAACCACTCTGCCCGTTTCGGCATGGGCAAGCTGCCGCCGGACATCATGGCGAAGGCCGGCGTCCTGATGGCGCGGTACAAAATGACCTTCGACGACGCCTATCAGCTCTACGGAAAATACATCGGCAACTGGGGCGCCGCCGCCACGGTTTTCAAGTTTGAGGCTGTGAAAAACGGCGAGGTCGTCAAGACCGTCGAGTGCGGCCCGGTCATGGAGCGGAAGCTGCGGGTCAAGGCCAGCAGCACGGTTCTCACCGAAGGTGATACCTACGATATGGCTATGATTCGGATTCAGATGACGGATCAGGTCGGCAACGTGCTGCCCTTTGAAGCCTGCGCCGTCGAGCTGGAGGCTGAGGGCCCCATCGAGATCGTCGGCCCCAAAACTGTGACGATCCGCGGCGGCTTCGGCGGCACCTATGTGAAGACCAAAGGAGAAGCGGGCGAGGCGAAGCTTACCCTCAGATCCGACGGCGTGGAGCCGGTACAGATCACGTTTACCATTGAAAAAGCGTAAATTCAAATAAAAAGAAGGAGAAGTAACAATGGAAGACAACTACAAGCTGTCCGGACGCTCGAAACTGAGCTATGCGCTGGGCGCGGTGGGGAAGGACATGGTCTACATGCTCTCCGCCAGCTATGTCCTGTACTATTTCCAGGACCTGCTGGGGGTCAGCGCCGTGGCCATGGGCATCATCCTCATGGCGGCCCGCGTGTTCGACGCGTTCAACGATCCCATCATGGGCGTTATTGTGGCCAAGACCAAGACCCGCTGGGGTAAGTTCCGTCCCTGGCTGCTGATCGGCACGGTCACCAACGCCATCGTCCTGTTCCTCATGTTCGCCGCGCCCCCGAAACTGGACGGCGCCGGCCTCACCGCCTACGCCGCGATCTTCTACATCCTCTGGGGCGTCACCTATACCATGATGGACATCCCCTACTGGAGCATGATCCCGGCCTTCACCAAGGGCGGCAAAGAGCGTGAGAATCTCACCACCCTGGCCCGTACCTGTGCCGGTGTGGGCAGCGCCATCATCACCATCGCCACCATGGCCGTGGTCCCCATGCTGGGCAAAATGTTCGGCGGCGTGGAAGGCAACGCAGGCGAGATCGTGGGCTTCAAGTATTTCTCCCTGATCATCGCAGCGCTGTTCGTCCTGTTCACGGTGCTCATGTGCATCAACATCAAAGAGAAGTCCACCGCCGAGATGAAGACCGCCGGCGTGGGCGAGATGTTCCGCGCTCTGGTGCAGAACGATCAGGCCATGACCGTGACCCTCACCATCGTGCTGATCAACATGTCCATCTACATCACCTCCAACCTGGTCATCTACTTCTTCAAGTATGACTTCGGCGGCACCGGCTGGAACAACGCCTACGTCCTGTTCAATATGTTCGGCGGCGCCATACAGGTGCTTTCGATGATGCTCTTCTATCCGCTGCTGAGAAAGAAATTCACCAGCCTGCAGATCTTCTACATCTGTCTGGGCATGGCGGTCATCGGCTATGCGGTGCTGCTGATTCTGGCCTTCACCAATATGAGCAGCGTGTTCGTGCTCTTCGTCCCCGCCTTCTTCATCTTCGCCGCCAACGGCATGCTCACGGTCATCACCACCGTGTTCCTGGCCAACACGGTCGACTACGGCGAGCTGAAGAACAACCGCCGCGACGAGAGCGTCATCTTCTCCATGCAGACCTTCGTGGTGAAGCTGGCCTCCGGTGTGGCCGCGCTGGTGGCCTCCATCTGCCTGAGCCTGACCCACCTGCAGAGCGGCACGGAGGTCTCCGCCGCCGACGCGGTGCAGGACTTCTCCGCAGCCGTCAGCCTCAGCCAGAAGACCGGCCTGCGCATGACCATGGCGGTCATCCCGATCATCGGTCTCATCATCGCCTTCTTCTGGTTTAAGAAGCGCTACATCCTCACCGACGAGAAGGTTGCGGAGATCGCCGCTGACGTCCAGAAGCGCAGAGCCGCCCAATGAGCAGCCTTCTCACCGCACCGTTTCTGAAAGAGATGGTGCGCACGGTCTCGGATATGTATGCCCGGGGCTGGGACGAGCGCAACGGCGGCAACGTCTCGCTGCTGCTGACGGAGGACGAGGTCGCGCCCTATCTGGACGGCGTGCTTCGGGAGATCCCCACCGGATTTGAAGCGCCGGCACTGGAGGGACGGTATCTGCTCCTCACCGGCACGGGGAAGTATTTCCGGAACGTGCAGTTTCAGCCGGAGGAATGTCTCGGCCTGATCCGGCTCACGGAGCAGGGGAGGACTGCTCAGCTGCTCTGGGGCTTTTCCGACGGCGGCAGCTTCACCAGTGAGCTTCCCGCCCATGCACTGAGCCACGCGGCGCGGCTGTCGGCAGATCCGAACCATCGGGTGGTGCTCCACTGTCACCCCACGAATCTGCTGGCCATGACCTATGTGCACACGCTGGACGAGCGGGAATTTACCCGCACCCTCTGGCGGATGGGCACCGAATGCATCGCCGTGTTCCCGGAGGGCCTCGGCGTCCTGCCCTGGATGCTCTGCGGCACCAACGAGATCGGTATTGCCACGGCGGAAAAAATGCGCCGCCACCGGCTGGTGGTCTGGGCCCAGCACGGGCTCTACGGAGCCGGAAACGCGCTGGATCAGACCTTCGGATTGATCGAAACGGTCGAGAAGGCGGCGGAGGTCTATCTGAAGATCGCCCATCTGCCGCGGCTGAACACCATCACCGACGAGCAGCTTCGCATCATGGCAGACGCCTGGGGCTATCACCCGCCCGCCGGCTGGCTCGACTGAGGAAAAGAACCATCGGATTCTTTACAAACCGGGCGGGCTATGGTATATTTGAACCACGGTGATTTACATAGTAAAATGACTCGTAATAAAATTTTTTTACAGGAGGAAATGTAAAATGACGAAATGGGTATGCAGCGTTTGCGGTTACGTTCACGAAGGCGATACGCCCCCCGAGTTCTGCCCGGTATGTAAGGTTCCCGCCGAGAAGTTTGTGAAGCAGGAGGGCGAGATGTCCTGGGCTGCCGAGCATGTTGTCGGCGTCGGCAAGGTTTTCGGTGAGGACGTCCCCGCCGAAGTGCGCGAAGAGATCATCGCCGGTCTGCGCTCCAACTTCGAGGGCGAGTGCTCCGAGGTCGGTATGTATCTGGCCATGGGCCGCGTTGCCGCCCGCGAGGGTTATCCCGAGATCGCTCTCTACTGGGAGAAGGCCGCTTACGAAGAGGCTGACCACGCCTCCAGATTCGCCGAGCTGCTGGGCGAGGTCATCACCGACAGCACCAAGAAGAATCTGCAGATGCGCGTCGACGCCGAGTGCGGCGCCACCCAGGGCAAGACCGATCTGGCCAAGCTCTGCAAGAAGTACAACCTGGACGCTCTCCACGACACCATCCATGAGATGGCCCGCGACGAAGCACGCCACGGCAAGGCCTTCAAGGGTCTGCTGGAGCGTTACTTCAAGTAAGAAAAATCTAACAGGAGGAAATCCAAATGAAATACGTTTGCACCGTTTGCGGTTGGGTTTATGACGAAGAGGAAGCCGGCGTGAAGTGGGAAGATCTGCCCGCTGATTTCGTCTGCGAGCTCTGCGGCGTCGGCAAGGACATGTTCGAGGCCGAGTAAACCGAATCAAACCAAATCGGCCTTCCGCTGAAATGCGGGAGGCCGATTTTTGTGTTTTACATTGACAGAGAAAGCGTTGTGTGCTATTTTGAAACCACCGGGAGAGCCCGGGAATTCAAAGAGATTGGAGCGCGAGAACATGACATTCGGCGAATCGATCAAAACCGTATTCAGCAAATACGTGGACTTTGAGGGGCGCGCCCGCAGAAGTGAGTACTGGTACTTCACGTTGTTCATTTTCATTCTGGACGCTGTGCTCTGGCTGCTGGGACATCTGGTCAGCGCGAAGTTCGGCAACACGCTCATGTCGCTGGTGTCCCTCGCGATCTTCCTGCCCAGCCTGGGTGTGGCGGTCCGGCGTCTGCACGACATCGGCAAGAGCGGCTGGTGGGTGCTGATCAGCATCACGATCATCGGCTTGCTGCTGCTGGTCTTCTGGTGGGTCCAGGACAGTCAGGACGGCGAGAACGAGTACGGCCCCAACCCCAAGGGAGTCATCGGCCGCAGCGAGATCGAAGAAAACGCGAGGAAAAAGTGGGAGCAGGATTCCTGAACGAACCAAAAACCGCGCTGCTCTGGTGAGCGGCGCGGTTCTTCTGTGTTTATTTTTGCAGCGTCTCGCAGTAGGCGCGGACGTCGAAGGGCTCCGGGGTACTGTCGGCTCTGAGATAGAGCGGATGGTGGGGATGCCCGGCCTTGGAGCGTTTTCCGAAGGTGTACCATTCGGCCCCTGCCTCCTCACCGGCGGCGATCATATCCAGAAGCGCAGGGATCAGATAGCCGCGCTTTTCAATCAGCGTGCCCCAGGCGGCCCAGACGGCCGGACGGCGGCCCTCGGTGTAGAGCCCCAGCACATACCGCCAGGCGGCCATGTTCTCCCGGTGGAGATCGGCATTGAAGCTCTGATCCATGGCGTTGGGATCCGTGGCTCTCTGGGCGTAGACATTGAACATGATGAAGCTGTCATAGCCGTTGTTTCCGGCGATGCGCTCTACGCTTTTCAAGGTGTTGTCCAGATCCCCCGGCCGGGCGGTGGAGGGGTTGATGCCGATGCAGATCAGCGGATTCTCTCCGCGGGTGCCAAGGATGTAACGGTATTCGGTGTAAAAGGACGGAACATAGAGCCAGTGGCTTGCGTCATAATCCCTGGGCGTCTCATCCTGGAGCGCCTCGGAAAAGGGAACCAGCTCCACAGTCTGGCTCGCGCCGATGGGAATGTGCATACTCGTTCCTCCTGTCGGTTTTTGAAAAATTTTATCATACCGGCTTTCGGAAATCAACATTCCCCATCTGAAAAAAGTATTGCTTTTTAAGTTTGCGCTTAAGTTCGGGTGGTAGGCTAAAGCCAGAATCCAACAAACGGAGGAAATGAATATGAAACGATTGAAATCCATATTGGCAGTTTTTCTGATCCTGCTTTTGGCCGTCGGCATGACGGCCTGCGGCTCCGGCAGCACCGAAGCGGAAGATACCACCTCGGAGGTGGCAGAGGACGTCGCCAAAACCGTCGAGCCTGTGGAGGCTGTCACTACCGCTGCGAACACCACCGCTGACGGCGCCATCGACGCCACGGATCTGTTTTCGGACCGGGATCTGACCCAGACCGCCGATCTCTCTGAGGCAAAGACCCTGACTGTCTCCGACGGGGAGATCGTCAAGATCACCGACGCCGGCGTCTATGTGATCAGCGGCAGCGCCACCGACGCGCAGATTCTGGTGGAGGCGGCGGAGGACGCCAAGGTGCAGCTGGTGCTGGACGGCGTCAGCATCACGAACACCTCTGCTCCCTGCATCTATGTGAAGAGCGCGGATAAGGTGTTCGTCACCACCACCGACAGCGAAAACAGCCTCTCCGTCACCGGAACCTTCACCGCCGACGGCACCACCAACACCGACGCGGTCATCTTCTCGAAATCCGACCTGACCCTGAACGGTCTCGGCACCCTGACCATTGAATCCACGGACAACGGAATCACCACCAAGGACGATATGAAGATCACCGGCGGCACCATTGACATCACCTGCGTCTCCGATGCGCTGGAGGCCAATGACTCCATCTCCGTGGCGGAGGGCAGCATCACCATCAGCTCTCAGAACAACGGCTTGAATGCCTCCGACGATGACGACGACACCACCGGCTGGGTCTATCTCTGCGGCGGCTCCATGGACATCACCGCGAGCAACAACGGCGTCAAGGCTGCCACCATCGTCCAGATCGACGGCGGTGTGCTCACCATCCAGGCCAATGAGGGCATCGAGGCCACCTGCGTCCAGATCAACGGCGGTACCATCGACATCACCGCCGCAGACGACGGCATCAACGCCGGACAGAAGTCCAGCGCCTACAGCCCCGTCATTGAGATCAACGGCGGAGACATCACCGTGAACATGGGCCAGGGCGACACCGACGCCATCGACTCCAACGGCGCCATCGTGGTGAGCGGCGGCACCATCAGCATCACCGCACAGTCCCCCTTCGACTATGACACCACCGGCACCTACAACGGCGGCACCATCATCGTCAACGGCGAGACCGTCAATGCCATCACCAACCAGATGATGGGCGGCCCCGGCATGATGGGCGACGGTATGCAGCCCGGCGGGATGCCTCAGGGCGGTATGCCCCAGGGCGGCCCCGGCGGCCACAGAGGATAACCGAATCTGAATACAGGCTTCCCCGACTTTTCGCCGGGGAAGCTCGTATTTTCTGCCTTTTTAAGCTTTTGCTTGACGTTTTGCGAATCTGGTTATAAACTAAAAAAGTTGAGATATTTTGGGATAAGTGAGGAAACCCTATGGATAATAAAACTGCGAAAAACGGAACCCTCAGCGACGCCAAGCGTCTGGGCGAGATTCTGACCGCTGCCTACCGGCACAAGATGCTGCAGGGGATCACGCCGGAGAAGGTCTGCGCCATGTTCAAGGATCTGGGCACCGCCTTCATCAAGACCGGCCAGCTTCTGAGCCTGCACCCCGAGGTGCTGCCGAAGGAATACTGCAAGGCGCTGGAGTCTCTGCGCAATGACGCCCCCAGCATCACCGCCATGCAGATCCGTGAGATCATCTCCGAAGAATACGGCAAGCCCTGGGATCAGGTGTTCAAGCGCATCGCCGGCATCCCTGTGGGCTCCGCCTCCATCGCCCAGGTGCACGAGGCCTGGCTGCTGGACGGCACCCGCGTGGCGCTGAAGATCCAGCGGCCCAACAGCTACCAGCTGATGGAGCAGGACATCCGCCTTCTGAAGCGGGCCATGGCCATGCTGAAGCTCAAACAGCTGGAGAGCATCATGTGGCTGGTGAACAACGCCCTGGACGAGACCTGGCGGGTTGCCCAGCTGGAGATGGACTTCCGGCAGGAGGCAAAGAACATCGATCGGATCCGCGAAATTCTCGAACCCATGGAGTACGCCTACGCCCCCAAGGTCTATCACGAATACACCACGAAAAACGTGCTGGTCATGGAGTTCATCGACGGTTATGAGCTCACCGACCACGAGGGCCTCCGGGCCGCCGGCTACGATCTCAGCGAGATCTGCCAGAAGCTGATCCGCAGCTACATCAAGCAGTGGGCGGAGGATCTGTTCTTCCAGGCCGACCCCCACGCCGGCAACATCCGCATCCGGGACGGTCAGGTGGTCTGGCTGGATCTTGGCATGATGGGTGCCCTCACGGAGCGGGAAGCCGAGGCGCTGCACCATTGTATGCACGGCATCTGGAAAAACGATGTGCCGGAGTTCACCGAGTGGGGACTGGTGCTCTTTGGCTATTCCCCCAATCACCCGGCCAAGCCCTATCTGGAACAGGATTTCACCGCCTTTTTGGACAAGTACCGCGTCCAGTCCATCCGGGAGATGAACGAGACCGGCGATGTGTTCGTGGATATGATCAACATCGGCGCCAAGTATAACATCGAGATCCCCATGTCCCTGACCATGTACGGCCGCAGTCTGCTGGTCATGGAGGGCACGGTCTCCAATCTGGATGACAAGACGGACCTGGCTGACATCATCGGCAAGCATCTGGCGGCATACGCCATCGGTGACGGCCCTGCGGGCCGCGTTGCCAGAAAGCTCAGCCACAACAAGCTTTGCTCCGGCGGAAGACTGCGCCACAACGGCCATGCCCCTGCCACCGATGAGGAGCGCTCCGACCGGGAGCTGCTCACTGAGGAAGAGTTCCAGATCCTCGCGGAGAGCGGTTCCGATGTCTGGACTTCGGAGCTCTGAGTAACATACAATAAAACATCCGGATCTGCGAAAGCGGATCCGGATTTATCGTTTTTTAGGAAGGAGAAGAAAGACGGTCACGGAGATGGTGAGCGCCAGTGTGGCAATGGGGACGATCTGCTCTGACCAGAGGGTGAGCCGGAAGGCGGTTTTTCCGAGAACGGAGGCGAAGAGCAGCATCACCAGCGCGCCGGGGAGGACGAACATCCTTCCTGGTTTTTTCGCGGCAAGCTTTGCGGTCTCCCGGCTGAGCAGGAGCAGCATGGCGAGCATAGCGAAATCCGGCAGCACCCACATTCCCACGATCAGCGCTTCGAACCGCTCAAGGGCGTCGGAGAGACTGAGATTCCGCAGCAGTACAAAAAAAGGCTGGCTCAGCTTCGCCGTGACCTCTGCCCCCAGCATCCCAGCTGCCGCTGCGCAGATGGCCGCCGCCGTGAGACAAAGCCGCAGCAGCCATCTGAGCTGTTTCCGCAGCTTCGGCGCTTCCCCGGTGTGGAAAAAGGCGCTGTAAAACAGCATCCCGCAGCCGAGATTCCAAAGCGGCACCGCGCCGTGCAGGAGTTTCCCGGGCTTCGGGATCGCTTTCAGTGATGACCAGTCCATCAGCCCCACCGCCGCAATCAGGGTAAGCGCCAGCGCCGCCGTCAGCACCGGGAGAAAGAACTCCGCCGCCCGAAAAAGCGGCTTTGGGCCGTGGAGCGCAGCGGGAACCGCCATCAGGAGCAGCAGGATCCCGTAGGGAAGCCACCCGCGAAAGACGTTCATGGCAGTGACAAACCGCGCTGCGCCGCTTCTGAGCAGCACCCCGCCATAGATCCAGAACCACAGCGTCAGCAGCGCCAACACCACCTGCCCGACCCTGCCACGGTGAGAGAGTTGAGGGCCCAGCGGCCCCTTCCTTCGAACCGGATGCAGCAGCACTGCGAACCCCGCCAGCGGTGCCATGGCCGCCAGACAGCTGAGCCACGCGCCGCTGCCCGAAAGCCAGCAGGCCCTCCCCGG
Source organism: uncultured Eubacteriales bacterium (assembly GCA_900317905.1). GTDB lineage: Bacteria > Bacillota > Clostridia > Oscillospirales > Oscillospiraceae > CAG-103. The sequence goes on from ONIN01000018.1 coordinate 47,065, forward strand.
CAGCAGCCGCAGCAGGGGAGACAGCACCGCCAGCCCGCCCAGGGCCCAGAATTGCTTTTCCGTCAATCGTTGCTCGTTCATTGCGCTGCTCCGGTCAGATCGATGGGATCCATCAGGTCGAGACTCCGGGTGATCCGGCTGCGCGCCGTGATGGTCAGATCCTCGTCTCCGATTCCGAACAGATCCGCGTCCAGTCTCCGACTTAGGGCAAGCACCCTCTGGATCTGCTCCAAGACCGCGTCGGAAAGGGCCTTTTCCAGCCTTCTCCGCTCCCCATCTTCTGTGATGTCGATGGCGCAGTCGTTTTCCGAGAGCTCTGCCCAGAGGGTCAGCTCCACACTTCCGCCGGAGATGCTGCATTTGTTTTTTTCCATGGTCACGGTCACGCCCTGAGGCAGCAGAATGTCGCTGCGGCAGGGGAGCGACAGCAGCAGATGCACCGCCGGTGCATCCTCCGGCTCGATCCATCCGACGCAGATGCCGTCCTTCAGGATGCCGTACCCCGCCTCACGCAGGGCGCCGTCCCGGATCTCTGCCGCCGCCAGCAGGGCGCAGCCGGACTCCGACAGCTTCCGCAGCACCTCCCCGCAGGTGTAGGCGTGGCCGCTGCCGTGCTGATCCATGTCCTCTCTGAGGGCCGTGAGCATGGCGGTCACGTCGGTGCCCTTGCCGCCCAGCTGAATGGCCTCAGTTGCGGAAGCGTTTTTCAGCAGCACCACCGGTGTCCGAAGCCGCATGTCGGAGCTCCGCGCCGTGAAATCCAGCGCCGCAGGGATATCCGCGTCCTTGCCCAGCAGCAGGAACTTCGCGTGGGCGTAAAACAGCTCCGCGCTGCCGGTGCGCTGCTGCATGGCGTCCATGGCCAAACGGATGGAGTCGCCGGAGACAGTCTCTCTGGTTTCTGGGGAAGCCGCGCAGATGCTCAGCGCCACGCCGGATTCCGCGGCATCCAGCCCCACGGTCTCCACCTGCACCAGAGCGTCGATTGCCCGGGCCTCTGCCCAGACCGACCCGCAGCCGGTCAGCAGCAGCGCCGCGGCGATGAGGAATAATGGGATGGATCTCATTTCTGCCGCCTCCGATTTCGTCTCGCAAATGCCGGGTCCCGGAACTTGTACGCCCACTGGGGCTTTCTCAGCAGCGTCCGGAACACCGCGCCGTTTTTGCTGTCGACCAAGGGATAGAGGTAGGCCACGCCCTCGGTCTCCAGCGTGCAGAGATACCAGATCAGCATCGCCAGCCCCGCCGTGATCCCCGGGATCCCCGCCAGGGTCGCCAGCAGAACCAGTCCCAGCCGGAGAAACCTGAGAATTTCTCCCAGCTCCTGATTCGGCACGTTGTAGCCCGCGATGCCCGCCATGGCCACGATGATGATGGCGATGGGGCTGGCAAGCTTCGCGCTGACGGCGGCCTCGCCCACCAGCAGCGCCCCGATGATGCTCACGGTCTGGCCCACCTGGGCCGGCAGTCGGAGTCCCGCCTCCTGCAGCAATTCAAAGGAGATCAGCAGCAGGAGCATCACCGTCCCCGGGGCGAAGGGAACCGCCTGCTCCGACCTTGCGATGCTCTCCAGCAGCTTCGCCGGCAGCATCTCCTGGTGCCAGGTGGCCACGGCGGTGTAGAGCGCCGGCAGTGTCAGCGCCAGGATCAGCGCCGCCCACCGCAGCAGCGTCTGCCCCGAGGCCAGCAGATGGTGGTCGGCACGATCCTCCGGCGCCTGCATCAAAAGCGGCAGGGTCCCCGGCAGCAGAAACCCCACCGGCAGCCCATCGCACAGCAGCCCGATCCGGCCCTCCAGCAGCCCCGCCGCCAGCTTGTCCGGTCGCTCCGTATGCACCAGCTGGGGGAAGGGGGAGCGGGGATGGTCGATCAGATAGGGTTCCAGATCGCCGCTGGAAAGCACCCCGTCCAGATCGATGGCGTCCAGCTTCTGCTGCAGCGCCTCTACCCGCGCAGGATCCGCGATGCCCTCCATATATAATAGTGTGACCAGCGTGCCTGACTGCCGCCCCACGGTGGTCTCCTTCAGCTTCAGCTTCGGTGTCTGGAGCCTGCGCCGTACCAAAGCAGTATTCACCCGCAGCGTCTCCACAAAGGCGGCGCGAGGCCCCTTCACGGACTTCTCGATGGCCGCCTCGGACACTGGCCGCGCCTGGGTGCTTTTGACCTCAAAGGTGACAGCGGTCTGGATGGCCTCCAGAATCACTGCGGCACGCCCGCCGGTGAGATCCCTGGCCAGCTCCTGCAGATCCTCGCGGGTCTGCGACGCTGCCCGCCAGACCGCGCCCTGCCGGATCAGCTTAAGGGCCTCGCGGCTGCTCTTCACGCCGCTGAGCCGCCCCGACTCCGTGAGCGGCCGGATCACATCCTCGGACACGTCCCCTTCCGAAACCACTCCGTCGATCCAACAGACATAGGCAGGGATCGACGTGTCCAATCCGATCTTGATCCGCCGAAGGAAAAAATCATCGCAGTCGGAAAAAATCTTTTTCAAGCCTTCCACAGTGACCGGCTGGGAATCCATTGACATATCAAGGAAATTTGTAAAAACAGCATCTGACATATTGGGTAGTATTCCCCCTGAAAACCACAATATTTAGATTCTGAAAAATAATTTTGAGAAATTGTGAAAAAAATGTTGACAAGAAGCTTTTTCGGTGCTATATTATCTGAGCACTTGATCGAAGCCCACGCGGTTCCCAAGTTGCCCCGAAAAAAATAAAAATTAGGGGTTGACAAACGGTTCCGAATGTGGTATTCTATCAAAGCTGTCCGCGAGACAGCAAGCGTGTACCTTGTAAATTAAACAATGTAAGAAGCTTATGCAAATAAGCACCAGAAAAGGGTTCTTAAAGTCTGAAAAGACTTAGAATTAATTTCTTTG
>ONIN01000035.1 GCA_900317905.1 uncultured Eubacteriales bacterium
GTGCGTGTTTTTCGTCCTCAAACTCCCGGATACGCTGAGTCTGAAAGGCTTCCGCCCTTTGGGACCAGTAATGGGTTATGCGTTGCTTGACAGGTTCCATGCTCTTCCCTCTTACGCTTACAATATTGAATCAATCAGCCGTTTGGTGTAGGGGTCCTGCGGATCGCGGATGATCTCGTCCGGCACGCCCCGCTCCACGATTTTCCCCTTGTAGAGCACCAGCACCCGATTGCAGAACTGCTGCATCAGGGCGATATCGTGGCAGATAAACAGGATCGAGAGCTTGCTGCCGTGCTGCCGGCGCAGCTCGTTTATCAGTGTGATGATCTCTTTCTGGATGGTCACGTCCAGGGAGGATGTCGCCTCGTCGCAGATCAGCAGCTTGGGTTTGACCGCGAGGGCCCGGGCGATGGCAGCTCGCTGGCACTGACCGCCGCTGACCTGGTGAGGATAGCGGCCGGCAAATTCCGGCGTCAGTCCGCACTCCGTCAGCAGCCGCGCCACTTCCTGCTTTGTCTCCGCCCGGCTCATGCCCTGGTTTCTGAGACTCTCGCCGATGCCGTCGCCCAAGGTGCAGCGGGGATCAAAGGAGTCCGTCGGGGTCTGGAAGACCATCTGCATGTTGGCGTAGGCCCGGCGCAGCTCCTTGCCGCTGAGCCTGGTGATGTCCTCGCCGTCGAGGACGATACTGCCCTCGGTGGCGTCCAGCAGGCGGGTGATCATATTGACAACGGTGGTCTTGCCGCTGCCGCTCTCGCCGATGAGACCCAGGCATTCGCCGGGATAGAGTTCGAAAGTGACGTGATCCACGGCGGTAAAGTCCGGCTGGCCCTTGCGGGTAAAGATTTTGGTCAAATTATCTACTTTCAAGATCGGCTGATCCATCGTCTTCACCTCCGCAGTTTTGGCACGGCAGACATCAGCAGCCGGGTGTAATCCTCTTTCGGGGCGTGCAGCACCTGCTGCGTCTCGCCGTACTCCACCATCTCACCGTTTTTCATCACCAGAACCTTGTCGGCCATGGCACCGATGACGCCGATGTTGTGGGTAACAAGGACGATAGATGTGCCGAAAGTCTTGCGCACCAGGAGCATCTCCTCCACCACCTGCTTCTGGACGGAAACGTCAAGGGCCGAGGTGGGCTCGTCCGCCAGGAGAACGCCGGGGTTGAGGAGCATCGCCGCCGCGATGCCCACGCGCTGCTGCATGCCTCCGGAGAGCTCGAAGGGGTAGCTGTCCAGGATGCGCCGCCCGTTCTCAAATCCGATCTTTCCCAGCAACTCCACCGCGCGGGTACAAAATTCCTCTTTGGAAACCGCTTCGTGCTCGCTCATGCTCTCGTAGAGCTGGGCTCCTACGGTGCGGATGGGGCAGAAAGAACTGCCTGCATACTGGAAGATCATGCCGAGCTCCGGACCATTGAGCTTTCTGAGCTCCGCGGCGGAGAGATCGGGCAGATTCTTCCCTTTGTACCAGATATCTCCCCGTGTCACAAGACCAGTGTCACCCAGCAGGCCCATGGCGGCTTTGATGAGCGTAGACTTGCCGGAGCCGGACTCGCCCACGATGCCGAGGATCTCGCCCTCGTCCACCGTGAAGCTCACGTCCTTGATGGCGTTTACGCCATTGTAGGAGATATCCACATGATCATATCTTAAAATCTCTGCCATCGTCCTACCTCCCTCTGCTCTTCGGGTCTGCATAGTCCCGGATGGTATCGCCCAGGAGGTTGAAGATCATGACGGAGACAAAGATTGCAAAACCGGGGGCCAGGGTGACCCAGGGCACGGAAGACAACAGACTGCGGGAGTCGCTCATCATGCTGCCCCACTCGGCCGTGGGTGGCTTTGCGCCGAGACCCAGGAAAGAAAGCCCTGCAAGCTCCATCATCATGGTGCCGATGTCCAGCATGGATGTGACCAGGATCGGGCCGATGATGTTGGGGAGGATATGTTTGAAGATGATCTTCCAGGTGCCGCTGCCGGAGAGGCACGCGGCTTTGAGATAGGGCGTCTCCTTCTGGGCAAGAGTCTGGCTGCGGGCAATGCGGGCATACTTGGGCCAGGAGATGGCCACCAGGGCGATGATGGCGTTTTGCAGACCGCCGCCCAGAACCCCCGCCACAGCCATGGCAAAGACCAGGCCTGGGAAGGCCAGGAACATGTCTGAAATGCGCATGAGCACCGTGTCGATCCACTTGCCGTGCCAGCCGCAGAAGACACCGATCAGGGTGCCCAAAGCGGTCACGATGGCCACCAGAAGCAGCGTGGAGAAGATGCTGGTGCGACTGCCCACGATCACGCGGGAGAGCATATCCCGTCCGTAGCGGTCAGTGCCGAAGAGATGCTCGGCGGAGGGGGCAGCCTTGGCGTTGGTCAGATCCTGCAGATAGGGGTCATAGGGCGTCAGGTGCTCGGAGAATATGGAGCAGACGAGAAGGATCAGTGCAAGCGTGCCAAAGATGAAGAGGCGCGTTTTGACCGTGTCTTTCTTGATCTTCTGTATCCTGACAGTCGGTTCGCTCATCCCTCGCTCACCCCCAGTCGGATCCGCGGATCCAGTGCGTGATACAGCAGGTCCGTGATGAGATTGACCAGCACATAGATGATCGCCATCCAGACCACATAGGACTGGATCAGCGGGTAGTCGCGCATGGTGATGGCGTCCACGGCGAGCTTCCCCACGCCGTCCCACATAAAGATGCTCTCTATGATGGCGGTGCCGCCCAGGAGGGAGCCGATGGAGAGGGCAGAGAATCACCCGGCCGCGCACGCCGCGCGCCCGGGCCCCGGTGACATAGTCCTTGTTGAGCTCTTCCAGCACGGTAGCACGCACCTGGCGCATATACTTGGCAGACATGGCAATGGCCAGGGTCAGGGTAGGCATTATGGCGCTTCTCACCGTGGTGCCGTTGGAAATGACCGGCAGCCAGCCAAGCTTGATGGCCAGCAGCTCCATCAGCAGCATGGCCACGAAGAAGTTCGGCATGGAGTTGCCGATGAAACTGAGGAAGCGTAGCAGATAATCCGTGAATCTGTCATGCCGCACCGCCGCCAGAACGCCCAGGGGGATGGAGATGATGACAGTCGCAATGATGGAGAGGGCCGTCAGCAGCAGCGTCGCCGGGAGCTTGGAAGTGAAGGTCTTGAACACGTCCCGGCCAGAGACGTAGCTTGTCCCCATGTCGCCGGTGAGCATGCCGCCCAGCCACGAGAAGTACTGCTGGATAAAGGGCTTGTCCAGACCCAGCTCGGCGCGCTTGGCGTCGATGATCTCCTGGGCTACGGCGCCCTTATCTCCGTACATCTCTGTGATGGCGTCGCTGCCCGCGATTCGCATCATGGCAAAGGACAGAAATGTGATCCCGATCAGAACCGGGATCAGCTGAATGAATCTTTGAATGACATATTTTTTCATCTCTCTCACCTGTGCCCATTTTAGCCGCCGCATACTTCTCTCACAAGCCCCCTGGGGGGATATGAACCGGCAGAAATCCGCATAAAAACTGTTTTTTATCCCCCTGGGGGGCTTGCGGCACGCTTGTCCGTCATGCTACACTGCTCTCAGATCAGATGTACAGATCTTTCAAAACCCTTCCAAAACACCTCTCTAACCCCCACACGCCCTGCTATTTGGTCACCGCAGGGCGTGCAGCATTTTCGGGGGTTTGACACTTAAAACAGGGGAAGTAAATATGAGCTGTAGAAGCATCGCCGGGCATGCACTGACGCCGGGCAAAACCGTCAAAGATCATATCCACGTGGAGGGCACCGAGCTGCACGTGCCCCATGTACTGCTCTGCGGCGAGCAGCCGGGGCCGTCAGTTATCTCAAGACCCAGCTTCTGGAATACAGCGACGACGCGCCATGCACCGGCTGCTGGTATCCGGAGAAAAAGCCGGGCGACCGGTTTTTAAGGGGCGAGAAGCTGGGCGAGATCTGCGACTATTTCGGCCGCAGCCTCTTTACGGAGTATGCACCCGTCGATGGCGTGCTGCTGTACCAGTGCTCGTCGCTGAATATCATTGAGAAAGGCCCGATGGTGAGCTATGGGGTCCCAACAGACAAT
>ONIN01000019.1 GCA_900317905.1 uncultured Eubacteriales bacterium
GGCCGCCAGCTACTCCACAAAGCTCACGACGGCGAAAAACGGCCGCATGGTCCGCTGCATCGTCACCGACGCAAACGGCAACTCCGTCACCAGCAGCGCGGCCAAAATGATTATCGGATAAAACGAGAAAGCTAGTATTCCCCTCCGCATCTGCGGAGGGGATTGTTGTCTATCCGGTTCCGCAAAAAATGGAATATCTGATCAAAAAAGGATTTTAAAGTTGCCTTATGGTCAAAACTGTGATAAAATGTTCATAATTCCAATCATAAGGAGACGCGAACATGAAACGATGGACAAAAACCCTCAGCCTGATTCTGGCGGTGCTGATGCTGTGCACGGTGCTGTCAACTGGATTTCAGGCGAAGGCCGCCGGCGGCGCGGTGCAGATGGGCGACGTGGTGCAGCTGGGGGACTTCGAAAAAGGCTCTCTGCACATTGTCTTTTATCCGAAGGCGCTGGAGACATCCGACCAGCGCTGGCCGCTGATCATATGGGCCAACGGCACCATGTGCGCGCCGGTGCTCTATACGCAGCTTCTGAAGGATCTGGCCGCCGAGGGCTTCGTGGTGGTCACCAGCTCCAACGTGATGTCGGCCGACGGCAAGGATCAGGTGAAATCCCTGAACTGGATCCTGCAGCAGAATGAAACCGAAGGCAGCGTGTTTTACGGGAAGATCGACGGCGACCGGGCGGCGTCCATGGGCCATTCTCAGGGAGGAAGAAGCGCGGTGAACGCAGCGGCGGCGGACAGTCGATTCGTCTGCGCAGTTTCCATCGCCGGCAGCAACTTCACCTCGGAGGCGAAGAAGCTCTCCGCCCCGACCCTGTTTTTCACCGGCACGGCGGATCTGTTTGTCTTGTCCTCCCTGTGGGTGAAGCCGGCCTATAAAAACTGCACGGGCCCCGCGGTCTACACCTCTTTGAAAAACGGCATCCACATCACCTGCATGCTCAAGCCGGACGTCTATGTGAACTACTGCGCCCAGTGGCTCCGGGCCTGGATGGATCAGGACGACTGCGCCCTCGCGGTGTTCCGGCCCGGCGGCGCGCTCTCCAGAGACGGCATCTGGAAGGATTTTGCCGCGAAGAATTTCTGATTTCCCCGGATCATTAACAGGATTTTAAGGATTTTATAATTGACAGACAGGCCGGTTTTCCTGTAAAATAAATCATTCCATATTATAATTTATTTTGGAGAAAGGACTACGAAGCATGAAAAAAACCATCAGTTTGCTGCTGGCGCTGGTCATGGTCTTCAGTCTGTTCCCCATCGGGGTCCTGGCTGCCGACGGCGACAGCAACGTCAACCCCGTCACCGGCCGTGAAGCCGGCCCCAAAGGCGACGAAGATGTGGCCGTCATGGTCTACGGTCAGAGCATGGCAGACGCGGTGATGAAATCCACCTACAACTTCCAGGATTTCATCGCTGCCCTCAAGAGTGAGCTCCAGGGCGTTCTTGCCAATGAAAAGCTGCCCGAGGTGGAGATGTATCTGGTCAACGATCAGAATCAGGAGTACAAGCTGGAGCTGAACGCCGTGGAGGACGCGGCCTTCCTCTCTTCGTTCCAGTTTAAGGCCGACGGTATCCTCAGCTGGCTGGATGACATTTTCAAATGGCTGCAGGACGGCTTCGGCTGGCTGATCTCCGGCATCGACACCGTGGGCGAGTTCTATAAGATCTACGGCGCCACCGACGTCCCCGAGGGCAACTACACCCTCGAGGTGCGCCACATCACCGGCGACGGCTACACCCTCTGGGAGCCCGACGAGGGTCAGGTTCGCGTCCACGTGGGCGACGACCATGTGAACTATGTGGGCTACGAGGAAGAACTCGGCAGCTATACGTTCGAAATTTTAGGTTGGGACGCCTTCAGCGTCGAATTCACCATGCCCGGCGTGTTTATGCGCAGCGAGGAGCCCGGCTTCGGCTTCCAGAGCGTGGATCTGGGCGGCAACGCCGTCCCCGGCACAGAGTTCCTGCTGGTGAACCGCGAGGAGACCGAGAAGATCCTCCGCGCCGCCTTTGCCCTGGGCAAGGACACCTTCACCAACGCCATGAATCTTGTCGGCACCGAGGGATTCACCTGGGAGGAGCTGAGCATCCTCAACAGTGAGATTCTTACCTGGGACGACACCGCCAAGCAGATCACCTTCGACCACAAGGCCGTCATCAAGCTGCTGGGCACCTACTGGTCCCTGCTGGAGGCCTCGGCCATGGATCCGATGATCACCTTCATGAGTGACGAGACGGATCTCCGCCTGCCCGCAATTCTGCAGGCCACCGCCGACGAGAACGGCCACGTCTTCTTCAGCGAGGACAGCAACGTGACCCTCACCTGGTCTCTGGACGTGCTGCTGAAGATGGGGAAAGTGGTGCTGGAGGAAGCCGATGACATGGAGCTTCTGGACGGCGTGTTCGAGAACAAGCAGACCGAAGCCATCGTGAACTTCGTCTTCACCCTGGCGAAGTATGCCGCCCAGAAGGGCACCGAGTTCTGGGATGAGAACGGCGAATGGGTCAAGGGCGTCATCAACGACTGGGTCTACCCGGTGCTGACCAATGACAACATCATGGAGTACGCTAAGGAGATCCTGGTCTGGATGGTGGGCGATAATCTCACTCCCGAGCAGCAGAAGATGCTGGAGCTGCTGCCCACCCATGCGCTGTTGACCAAGAAGATGCCCACCGGCCACTATCTCATGCTGGAGACCGGCGTGCCCGATGGCTACATCCACAGCCCGCTGTTCTACACCATGAACCTCACCTGGAACACCGAGCTTCCCGCGCCGAAGGACTGGTGCTACGTCACCTTCGGCAACCTGGGTCTGGTGCTGCCCTACTACGCCGAGGACTACTACACATGGCTGCGGAACTTCAACTACACCGCCGAGGCGGATAAGCTCCTGAACCTGATCACCGACGGCAAGACCGGCACCATGATCCAGGATATGATCTCCGGCAAGGACGACGTCACCGCCCTCAGCATCGCCTTCACCGCGAACCTGCTGTACAACAATCTCGGCGGCGACAAGGTCTACGGCTCCGAGCTGGAGCTGGCCAATGCCCTCACCAAGTACCTGTATGCCTACGGCCGCACCGGTCAGAACCTGCTGATGTTTGCCGACAAGGTCATCCGGGAGGGCAGAGCGGTGGTCACCAGTGAGATCACCCCGAATTGGAAGTTCTATAACTTCTCCACCAGTCTGCGCACCAACATTGCCCTGAAGGTCAAGGCGCTGCTGACCGAGACCGCCAACGCCATCGACACCACCGGCGACAACAAGATCACCACCGCCGTGAAGGACACCACCCAGAAGATCGCGGACAGCATCGACACCTCCAACCACATCATTGAGCAGACCACGGCCATCCAGAACAAGGTCAAAGAGGTCGTGAAGGATACCGCGGCGAATGTTGCGAAAACCGCTCTGAAAACCACCCTGAAGGTCACCAAGACCCTCCTCGGCTGGTGGAAGGAAACCAAGTAAACACCAATCACTTGAAAACACCAGGGAATTTTCCCTGGTGTTTTTCTGTTCGGAAGGGGAGCGCGTGCGCGCTCTTTCTTGCAAATCCTTTCGTTCTTTGCTATAATAAACAAAATACCGGAAAACGAATCGAAAGAAGGGAACTCCCATGGATGATAACAACAGACCGAGACGCAGGGAAACCAACGTCACCGACAACGGCCTCGGCGTCCACAGAAGGGATGACGAGGGGCTCGGCACCGGCAAGGTCGGCACCGGCTCCGGCACCCCGCAAAAGCCCAACTCCAACCGGAACGTGAAGCGGGCGGGCGGCATCGGCGGCGGTCTCATAGCGATTTTGCTTGCCCTGCTCCTGGGCGGCAACAGCCTCTTCGGCGGCGGCGGAAGCACCACCACCAACACCACGGGCTCCGGCTCCGGCTTTTCGCTGCCCCAGGCCCAGAGCCAGCTGATGAATCCCAGCTCCAGCTCCTGGGGAGGGGACAGCAACCTCGCCAAGCTCAACACCTCCGTGGCCCCCGGCGCCAGAGAGAAGTACACCAAGCTTCTCGGCAATGGCCAGGACACCGTCACCCTGATGGTCTATATGTGCGGCACCGATCTGGAGTCCCGCTACGGCATGGCCACCAAGGATCTCACCGAGATGGCCAACGCCAATCTTTCTGACAAGGTGAATCTGATCGTCTTCACCGGCGGCTGCAAGCAGTGGAAGACCTCTGCCATCTCCAGCAGCGTGAACCAGGTGTTCCGTGTCCATAACGGCGGCATCGAGACCCTGGTGCAGAACGGCGGCAACGCGGCCATGACCGACCCCAACAACCTGCTGTCCTTCATCCAGTTCTGCAAGCAGAACTTCCCGGCCAACCGGAACATGCTGATCTTTTGGGATCACGGCGGCGGCTCCCTGCAGGGCTACGGCTATGACGAGAAGAACGCCCGCAGCGGCTCCATGTCCCTGGCCGCGATCGACCAGGCATTGCAGGCCGCGGACATGAAGTTCGACTTCATCGGCTACGACGCCTGTCTGATGGCCACGGTGGAAAACGCCGTCATGCTCTCCAAGTACGCGGACTACATGATCGCCTCCGAGGAGACCGAGCCCGGTGTGGGCTGGTACTACACCAACTGGCTCAATAAGCTCAGCCAGAACACCTCCACCTCCACCTTGGAGATCGGCAAGCAGATCGTGGACGACTTCGTTGACGTCTGCGCCCAGCAGTGCCGCGGCCAGCAGACCACGCTGTCTCTGGTGGATCTGGCGGAGCTGGGCAGTACCCTCAGCGACTCCTTCAGTGCCTTCTCCCAGAACACCTCGAAGCTGATCACCTCTGACAACTACAAGACCGTTGCCAAGGCCCGCAGCAGCACCAGAGAGTTCGCCGGCAGCAGCTCCATCGACCAGATCGACATGGTGCACTTCGCCAAGAACCTGGGCACCGCCGAGGCCAAGAACCTGGCGGATGTGCTTCTCAGCAGCGTGAAATACAACCGCTGCGCCAACATCACCAACGCCTACGGCCTGTCCATCTACTTCCCCTATAAGAAGGCCGGCGGTGTGGACACCGCGGTCAAGATCAATGACCGGATCGGTCTCGACAGCGCCTATTCCGACTGCATCCGCGAGTTTGCAAATCTGGAGGTCTGCGGCCAGGCGGCCACCGGCGGCGCCGGCTCCGCGCTCCCGTCCCTGCTGGGACAGCTGATGGGCTCCCAGGGAGGTTCTTCCAGCGCGGCGGCGCCCAGCGCCCAGGATGTGGCCCAGCTGCTGAGTCTCTTCATGAGCGGCAGAGGGGCCACCGTCTCCGGCATAGACAGCAGCAACACCGGCTTCATGTTCGGCCGCAGCATCACCACCGAGCAGGCGGCGGAATACATCGCCAATAACCGCTTCGATCCCTCCAATCTGGTCTGGTCAAGCGACAACGGCCAGCATAAGATCGCACTGCCGGAGGATCAGTGGGATCTGGTGCAGGGCATCGACCTGAACATGTTCTATGACGACGGCACCGGCTATGTGGATCTGGGTCTCGACAACGTCTTCGACTTCGACGAGAGCGGCAATCTGATCGGCGACACCGACGGCACCTGGCTGAGCATCAACGGCCAACCGGTGGCCTACTACCATTTGAGCACCGCCGAGGAAGGGGACAGCTACACCATCACCGGCTACGTGCCCGTCCTGCTCAACGGCGAGCGGATGGATCTGGTGCTGATCTTCTCCGACGAGGATCCCCACGGCTCCATCGCCGGCGCCCGCCCGGCCTACTCCGCGGACGAGACCGAGACCGTGGCCAGAGGTCTGGTGGATCTGAACGTGGGGGACACCCTGGACTTCCTCTGCGACTATTACAGCTACGACGGCGCCTATCTCGACACCTATAAGCTGGGTGAGCAGATGACCGTCACCGAGGAGATGCAGATCAGCAACACCAGCCTCGGCGGCAGCTGCGTGGCTCTCTACCGCTTCTCCGATCTCTATAACCAGTACTACTGGACGCTCCCGGTCCCCAACGACTGAACCAAACAGAACATCCCCTGATGCATCGCATCAGGGGATGTTTCAGTCTGTCGACTTTGTCGACAGACTGAAACGCTCAGACGCCAATGGCGTCTGAGCATGATTGAAAAAAGCGAGGGGAATCCCATCCCCTCGCGCTCCCCATGCAGAGTTCACTTTCTGCATGAGCTTGTTTACTGCCTGAATTCCTTCAGGTGATTTGGATTACTCTTCGACGACCTCGGCGTCGGGGGCGTTGGATTTGATGGACTCGATGCCGCCCAGGCAGCTGTCCAGCGCCTTGTAGCTCTCACCGACGGCGATGATCTCACCGTTGCGGGCCTTCAGACGGAAGCGGAACTCACCGCGCTTGTCCACATAGACCTCGAACTTCGGGTTGGTCAGAGTGGCGAAACCCTCCACGGTCTGATCCTCAATGGGGGCGATGGGGGCGTTCTTGCGGACGCTCTCGATGCCGTTTTTGCAGGCGGCCATGGAGTTGTAGATCTCGCTGGTGGCGATGACCTGTCCGTTGCCCGCCTTCAGGTTGAACATGGGGCCGGTTTTGGCCTGTTTGATGACGAATTTGCCCATGGGAATACCTCCTGATTCATGTTAATTTTGCTGGATTTTGCTTTTTTCTATCATACCATGGCTGAACGGCAGATTCAAGCCCAAATGTTGAAAAGTTGTCTCCGTGCCGAAATGAGCTCCGTCGGATTTGGTCATATTGGCTGAAATGTTTCCGATTTATTACAAAACGATTGACATTTTCGTTCATCGGCGTTAGAATGTGGACGAGTCCGGGAACTGGAAAAATGAGGTTCCTGCCCCGGGCTGAATTCGGATCTGCGTCCTCAAAGGTCTCTGGGCGCAGAACGGAAATTTGCAAAGGAGATGCACAAAATGAAAAAGACCCTGACCCTTCTTTTGGCGCTTGTCATGGTGTTCGCGCTGGCCGCCTGCGGCAGCAACAACGCGAGTGCTCCCGCCGGCAGCGCCGACAATGCCGCCTCCAGTGCGGACGGCAGTGTTTACTGGCTGAACTTCAAGCCCGAGTCTGACGAGGTGCTGCAGCAGATCGCTTCCATGTACACCGAAAAGACCGGTGTCCCCGTGACGGTGCTCACCGCCGCCTCCGGCACCTACAACGAGACCCTGCAGGCTGAGATGGACAAGACCGCTGCTCCCACCATGTTCGTGGTGGGCAACAAGGCCGCTGTGGACCAGTGGAGCTCCTACTGCCTGGATCTGAGCGACACCGCCATCGCCAAGGAACTGAACACCGACGACTACATGCTCTATGACGACGACGGCAAGCTCTGCTCCATCGGCTACTGCTACGAGTGCTACGGCATCATCGTCAACCCCGACCTGATCGAGGCCGCCGGCCACACCATGGACGAGATCACCAACTTCGAAGGTCTGAAGGCTGTTGCCGAGGACATCCACGCCAAGGCCGCTGAGCTGGGCTTCGACGCCTTCACCTCCTGCGACATGGACGACAGCTCCTCCTGGCGCTTCACCGGCCACATGGCCAACCTCGAGTACTACTACGAGGAGCAGGACGCCGGCGAGACCTGGACCGAGGCTCCCGCCACCCTGACCGGCGCTTATATGGACAACTACAAGGCTCTGTTTGATCTCTGCATCAACAACAGCCTGACCGATCCCAAGGATCTGGCCACCGGCGGTCATGACGCTGAGGCTGAGTTCATCAACGGCGAGGCTGCCTTCTTTGTCAACGGCTCCTGGGAGTACAGCGCCGTTTCCGAGGCCGTTCCCAACGCCACCATGATCCCCTACTACTGCGGCGTCGCCGGCGAGGAGAAGGCCGGTCTGAACTGCGGCACCGAGAACTACTGGGCCGTCAACAGCCAGGTCTCCGAGGCTGATCAGCAGGCCACCATCGACTTCATGGTCTGGTGCGTCACCGATCCCGAGGCCTCCCGCATGCTGGTGGATTCCTTCGGCGTCATGCCTTACACCAACGCTGCTGAGAGCACCAACGGCTTCCTGGCCGCTGCCGAGGCTTACACCGCCAACGGCTGCTACACCATGGACTGGGCCACCAACTATCAGCCCAACGTGGACGAGTACCGTGCCGGTCTGGTCTCTGCTCTGAACAAGTACTGCGCCGATCAGTCCGATGCCAACTGGGAGCTGGTCAAGACCGCCTTCGTGGACGGCTGGGCCACCCAGTACGCCGCTGTCAACGGCTGATTGACACTCTGACATTTCATCAGAACCAAACCCTGGGGGCGGGCGATTTCGCCCGCCCCTGTTTTGCAGAGCAGAGCGCTTTGATTGCAAAAGCGCTGTGCTCCGGAAAACAAACTGATTTTGGAGATGAGAGCTTTGAATGAGAATCGGAAGTTAAAAAGAAGATGGAGGACCCAGGGCGGCGCGCCGCTGAAGCGGCCCATGCGGAAGTGGTCGTGGCTCTTCATGGGGCCGGTGCTGATCGCCTTTGTCATCGGTTTCGTGTGGCCCTTCATCCAGGGCATCTACCTGTCCTTCTGCAAATTCACCCTGATCAAGGACGCGAAGTTCATCGGCCTCGGCAACTACCTGAAGGCCTTCAAGGATGCCAGCTTCGGCCACTCCTTCTGGTACACGGCGCTGTTTGCGGTGGTGAGTTTGGTTCTGATCAACGTGCTGGCCTTCATGGTGGCCTACTTCCTCACTCAGGGCATCAAGGGCAGCAACCTCTTCAGAACCGTGTTCTTCATGCCAAACCTGATCGGCGGCATCGTGCTGGGCTACATCTGGAGCATGATCTTCGACGGCATCCTGTCGAAGTACGGCACCTCGATTCTGCTGGAGTCGAAATACGGCTTCTGGGGCCTGATCATCCTCATGTGCTGGCAGCAGATCGGCTACATGATGATCATTTACATCGCCGGCCTTCAGGCAGTGCCCGAGGACATGATCGAGGCCGCGAAGATCGACGGCGCCACCAAGTGGCAGACCCTCTGGCACGTGACGATCCCCAACGTGATGCCCTCCATCACCATCTGCACGTTCCTGAGCCTGACCAACGGCTTCAAGCTCTTCGACCAGAACCTGGCCCTCACCGGCGGCCAGCCCTTCATCATCCAGGCGGACGGCTCCACCATCAAGACCACGGAGATGCTGGCGCTGAACATCTATAACACCTTCTACAGCTCCAACGCGGCCTCCAAGGGCGTGGCCCAGGCCAAGGCCGTGATCTTCTTCATCCTCGTGGCGGGACTGGGGCTTGCCCAGCTTGCCTTCACCAGAAAGAAGGAGGTGCAGCAGTAATGAAAAACTCTCTCGCTGCCGAGCGCAGACGCAAGGCCGTCATGTCCATCGTGCTCACCATCGTCTGCATCATCTATGTGCTGCCGGTACTCACGGTGGTCATCAACTCCTTTAAGTACAACACCTTCGTCAAGACCGACACCTTCGCCCTGCCTTTGGGGGAGATGTGGGCCGGATTCAAAAACTTTGTCAAGGGCATGACCTTCGGCAACTACCCCTTCTGGCAGAGCGCCCTCTATTCGCTGCTGATCACCGTGGCCTCCACGGCTTTGATCCTGCTGTTCACCTCCATGGCGGCGTGGTACATCGCCCGCGTGGACTCCAAGTTCTGCCGCGCTGTGTATTATCTCTGTGTATTCAGCATGGTGGTGCCCTTCCAGATGGTCATGTTCACCCTCTCCAAGACGGCGGACAAGCTGCAGCTGAACACCCCCTGGACGATCCCAATCATCTATCTGGGCTTCGGCGCGGGCCTTGCGATCTTCATGTTCGTGGGCTTTGTCAAATCGATCCCGCTGGAGATCGAGGAGGCCGCCGCCATCGACGGCTGCGGGCCGCTGCGCACCTTCTTCAGCGTGGTGTTCCCGATGCTGAAGCCCACCATGATCTCCGTTGGCATTCTGGAGATCATGTGGGTCTGGAACGACTACCTGCTGCCGTATCTGGTGCTGGATCGGACGAAGTACATGACGATCCCGATCCACATCCAGTACCTCAAGGGCAGCTACGGCACGGTGGATCTGGGCGCCACCATGGCGCTGATCCTCCTGAGCATCATCCCGGTCATCGTATTCTATCTCCTGTGCCAGAAGCACATCATCAAGGGCGTCGCAGCCGGCGCCGTGAAAGGATAAACCGCAATTATGAAACTACACCGCAGCAGCGGCGTGCTCCTGCCGCTTTTCTCCCTGCCGTCCAACTACGGCGTGGGCGCCATGGGCAAGGCCGCTTATGATTTCATCGACTTTCTCGCCGACGCCGGCCAGAGCTGGTGGCAGATCCTCCCCGTGGGGCCCACGGGCTACGGCGATTCGCCCTATTCCGGCTTCTCCACCTTCGCGGGGAACCCCTATTTCATCGACCTGGATCTTCTGGTGGAGGCGGGGCTCCTGGAAAAATCGGAGCTGCAGGGCGTGGACTTCGGCTCCAACCGGCAGAAGGTGGACTATGAAAAGCAGTACGCAAACCGTCTGCCCCTTCTTCGAAAGGCGGCGGAGCGGGGACTGAACCGCGACACCACGAATTTCGAGAATTTCAGAAGGGACAACGCCCGCTGGCTGGAGCCTTACGCCCTGTTCATGGCGCTGCGTGACCATTTTGATGGTCAGCCCTGGATGGAGTGGCCGGAGGACATCCGCCTGCGCAGGGGAGAGGCCGTGGAGCGGTATACCCGCGAACTGAAATCCGACGTGGACTACTACGCCTACACCCAGTATCTGTTCTTCGCCCAGTGGGAGCAGCTCCACGCATACGCAAAGAGCAAGGGCATCGGCATCATCGGCGACCTGCCCATCTATGTGGCGCTGGACTCCGCCGACGTCTGGGCCGAGCCGGAGTTCTTCCAGCTGGACGACCAGAACGTGCCCACGGCGGTCTCCGGCGTGCCGCCCGACGCCTTCACCGCCGACGGCCAGCTCTGGGGCACGCCCCTCTATGACTGGGACGCCCAGAGACGGGACGGCTACGGCTGGTGGATCAGAAGGGTGGAGGGTGCCGCCAAGCGCTACGACGTCCTGCGCATCGACCACTTCCGCGGCTTCGAGGCCTACTGGTCGGTGCCCTACGGAGAGGAGACCGCCAAGAACGGAAAGTGGGTCAAGGGGCCCGGCATGGATCTGGTGGGCCGCCTCACCGCCTGGTTCTCGGATCTGCAGTTCATCGCGGAAGACCTGGGCTACATCACCCCGGAACTCCGGGAACTGCTGGACGACAGCGGTCTGCCCGGCATGAAGGTGCTGGAATTTGCCTTCGACCACCGGGAGCCCAGCGACTATCTGCCCCACAACTATGAGAAAAACTGCATCTGCTACGCCGGCACCCACGACAACAACACCATCTGCGGGTGGCTCTCTGAGGTGGACAGGGAGGATCTCGACTACGCCAGAGACTATCTGGGCCTCAACGACGACGAGGGTTACGCCTGGGGCATCCTCCGCGGCGGCCTCAGCTCCACCGCGGTGCTGTTCGTGGCCCAGCTTCAGGACTATCTGGGTCTGGGCAGCGAGGCAAGGATCAACACCCCCGGCAGCGTCGGCGGCAACTGGAACTGGCGGCTGCTGCCCGGCACGCTGAATGCTGCGCTGGCGGAGCGGATCTCCGCAGCCTCCAAGCGCTACGGACGCTACAGAAAGTAAAAGGAGTACGACCATGATTCCTTACGCATCCCGCATCGAATCCATGGAGGAGACCGCCGCCATCGTCGGCAGCCTCTTCAAGGCCATGACCGACCCAAGTATCATCTCCTTCGGCGGCGGCGCCCCGGCAAAGGAGGCTCTGCCCACGGAGCTGATCGGCCAGCTCTGCCAAAAGGTGTTCGCTCCCGGCGGCCGCGGCGTGGAGGCCCTGCAGTACGGCCCCGTGGCGGGCATCCGGGATCTGAAGGAGGCGGTGGCGGACCATCTGCTTCAGCCCAAGGGCATCGCCTGCGACCCGAACAACATCCTGATCGTCTCCGGCGGTCTGGAGGGCATCTACCTCACCTGCCAGACCTTCATCAACCCCGGGGACGTGATCCTGGTGGAGTCGCCCACCTTTGTGCACACGGTGGAGATCTTCGACATGTTCCAGGCCAAATGCGTCCCGGTGCAGACCGATGACGACGGCCTGAACATGGAGGCACTGGAGCAGGCCATCCAAAAACACCACCCGAAGATGATCTACACCATCCCCACCTTCCAGAATCCCAGTGGCCGCACTCTGAGCCGCGAGAAGCGGGAAAAGGTGGCACAGCTTGCAGAGCAGTACGACGTGCTGGTGCTGGAGGACGACCCCTACCGCGACATCCGGTACAGCGGGGAGGATCTGCCGCCCATCAAGGTCTTTGATACGACGGATCACGTGATCCTCGCCAACAGCTTTTCAAAGATCTTCTCCCCGGGCAGCCGCCTCGGCTATGTGCTGGCCAGCCCCGAGGTGATCCAGAAGTACACCAACGTCAAGAGCGCCACCAACTCCCACACCGCCATGCTGCCGCAGATCCTCTGCGCGGAGTTCTTCAACGGCGGCTATTTCCCGGCGCATCACAAGATGATCTGCGGCATCTATCGGGAGCGTCGGGACGCCATGCTTACGGCCATCGACAAATACTTCCCCGAAGGCACGAAGCACACCATGCCGGACGGCGGCCTCTTCACCTGGGCGGAGCTGCCCAAGGGCATCGACACCACGGCGCTGCTGCCGAAGGCAGTGGAGCAGCGTGTGGCCTATGTGGCCGGCGAGGGCTTCTTCGTGGAGCGGGACGGAAGCGGCAAAAACTGCATGCGCCTCAGCTTCGGCTCCAACCCGCCGGAGAAGATCGAAGAGGGCATCCGCCGCCTCGGAAATCTTTTGAAAAACGCCCTTTGATGCAACTGAAAAAAACTCCCCCGACCCACGTCGGGGGAGTTAGCTTTTTTTAAAAATTATACTTGCAGTCCCATGGGTTCCTCCCGGAAAATGCGGGGATCCATCGGCTTCAGATCCCGGCTGATGATGGGCCGGAAATCCATCTGTCCCAGCACGTCTTTCTCCAGATCCACCCCGGGGGCGATCTCCGTGAGCTCCAGTCCCTGCTCCGTTAAACGGAACACCGCCCGCTCAGTGATGAGCAGCACACGCTTCCCGGTTTTTCGGGCATAACTGCCGGAGAAGGTGATTTGCTCCACCTGCTTTTGGAACTTCCTCGCCCGGCCCTCCTGCAGGATGCAGAGCTTCCCGTCGCGGATCTCTTCCTTGAGTCCGCCGGCTGTGAATGTGCCGGTGAAGATGACGGTCTTGGTGTTCTGGGCGATGTTGATGAACCCGCCGGGGCCCGTGAGCCGCCCGCCGAATTTGGAGACGTTCACATTGCCGCTTTCATCCGCCTCCGCCATGCCGAGAACGGCCATATCCAGCCCGCCGCCGTCGTAAATGTTCAGGATGTCCGCCATTTTGTAGATGGCCTCGGGGTTTGTGGTGCCGCCGAGCCCCAGTCCCGACAGCGGCACGCCGCCCAGCACGCCGGACTCGATGGAGAGGGTGAACCGATCCGCGATCCCTTCCTCTGCTGCCACGGCCGCCACGGCTTCCGGCACGCCGATGCCGAGGTTGATGAGACTGTCCGCTTTCAGCTCCAGCGCCGCCCGCCGGCCGCAGATCTTTCTGGCGTTCAGGGGCATGGGCTGGATGGCACTGAGGGGCTTTCGGACTTCGCCCGCAACCTCGGGCCGATAGTCGGGAGAATCGTACCCCTGGACGTGGTTTTCGGGCCTTCCCACCACCACGTAATCCACCATGAAGTGGTGCAGCTTCACGATCCGGGGATCGAAGTCCTCGTCCAGCACCTGCTCCACCTGCACGATCACCGTTCCGCCGTGGTTGTGGGCGGCAGAGGCGGCCTCCAGCTGCTCGCCGTGCATGGCCTCTTTGGAGAGAACGATGTTGCCCTTTCGATCCGCATAGGTGCCGCGGATCAGACAGACGTCCACCGGGATCGTGGGGTAGAAGATGCGATCTTCGCCCTGCACCGTCAGGATTTCTGAAATCTCCGCGCCCTCGGATTTCGTCAGATCGTTGGCCTTGCCACCCTCCAGTCTGGGATCTACGAAGGTCTCAAGCCCCACATGGGTCAGCACGCCGGATCTTCCCGCGGCCGCCGCCCGATAGAGCTCTGTAATGGTGCCGAGGGGGACCATGTAGGCGAGGCACTTGTTCTCCTCGATCAGCTTCGCCATGGCGGGCTCCAGCCCCACGTGGGAGCTGATAACTTTTTTGATCAAACCCTCCAGCGCGATCTGGTTCACGCCGCGCGTAGCCCGATCGCCCACGCTGACGGATTTCATCAGCGTCAGATCCCTGGGGCTGCCGGTCTCCAGAAACCGATCCCGCAGGGCGAGGATCAGCTCATCCGGGGTGCCGAAGCCGTTGAAGCCGCCTACCGCCACGGTCATCTCGTTTTCAATCGCCCGAACCGCCTCTTGGGCGGTGACAAATTTCGTCATGGGGAACACCTCTTTATCCTTTGTAAATCCATCAGAATCCGAACAAATTCTGCATCAGCGCAGCGGGCGTCATGCCTTTGCAGCCGTCGGGATCGAGACTGTCGCTCCAGGTGAAGTGGCCGACGCAGCTGAGATAGCTTCCGGGCTCGCAGATGCGGATGGGGTAGCGGGCGTGCCAATCCGGCCAGCAGGCGGACATGTACTTCTCCGCCAGCTGCGCGGCCTCGGATCCGGCGCTGCCGATGGCGCTGATCTGCACGCCGCCGCCCTTGAAGCCGCTGCGGCTCTGGCTGGGGGTGGAGTGGAGGATCAGAATGCTGCCGTCACTGCAGGTGCCGAGACTGATCCACACGTGGCCCTGCATGCTGAACACGTCCCCGGGCAGCAGCGTCCCCACGGAGCTGCTGTGGCTGCCGAGTCCCTTCTCCGCGAACAGCTTCGCCTGCCGGTCCGCGAAGGTGACGCAGCCGGATTTGCCGGAAGTGGTCTCGATGGTATTATAGAGCGCCCAGCCCACGTAGCCGGAGCAGTCCAGCCCGTGGTAGTGGTACTGGTTCCAGCCGCCGAAGGGGTACCAGCTCCGGGCGGCGTCGGGGGTTTTGTAATCATAGCTTCCGTCCTGGGACCGGAAAAACTGCACCCAGCTGTCGCTGACGCCGATGGAGCTGGCCGCCTGATCCGCGGCGGTGTCCTGCCAGTTCCAGCCGCCGCCGTATACATACAGGGTGGTGCCCACCGGCTCCATGGCGGTGAGGAGGAAGTTTCGAACGGTTTTGACGCCTGGCGTCCCCAGAACGGGCGGCGTATAGGAGATCGGCCCGTCGGTGAGATATACCGCGTCCGCGCCAGCCACGGCCCAGCCGCCGGATTTTGTTTCGGCAGGGGAGACCGCCGCGCCGCCGGGCTGCTTTTGGACGCTGTACACCGGCAGCGTCGGCAACTCCGTCAGCTGCCTGGCCTCGGCCTGTTTCGCAGAGAGCAGTACACCGTCCCGGAACAGCAGCTCGTAAACCGTGCCCTCCTGCAGCTGATTCTGGATCGTGTAGGCCCCGCCCTCGGCGGGGATCGACGCAGTGTGCTCCGCGCCCTGATACCAGAACCGGTGCACCATGGCGTCCTTGTCAGAGACCGCGCCGTAATGCTGCACACCGAGATAGACGCCGGTGACCGGCTGCGGCGGCTCCGAGGTCTCCGCCCTGCAGAGCATGGTGACGATGTGTGCCCGGGTGAACACCTCATAGGGCGCAAACGCCGTCCGGGTCACGCCGTTGACTACGCCCCGCTCTGCGCACCAGAGCACCGCGCTGTGGAACCAGTCCGAGCGGCTCACATCGGAAAAGGGGACAGCGCCGGAGACCGCTGCACGGCCGTAATATTTATACAGGAACGCCGCGCCCTCGGCACGGGTGCAGGTGCGGTCGGGCTGGAACTCCGTTTCCGAGACCCCGTCAGTGACGCCGGTCTCCACCGCCCAGCAGACGGGCGCGTAGTACCAACTCTCTTTTTCCACATCGGTGAAGCGCGCCATATCCGCCGCCTCCGGCCTGCCCGCCAGCTTCCAGAGGAACCCCACGATCTGGGCTCTGGTGCAGGGGGCGTCGGGGGCAAATTCCGTCTCCGAGACCCCGTCGGTGACGCCGAGGGACACCGCCCAGTCCACGGAATTTTTATAGTAGGCGTCCCCGGGCACATCCCGGAAGGCGCCTCTGCCGGGGATCGCCGCCAGGGCCGCCAGCAGCAGGAATGCCAGCAAAAATCGAATCTGTTTCATATCCGTCTCTCCGTCCTTTGATGCCATCATTTTACATCAGAACCCCCTTTCTGACAAGCATCTCCGCCGCACTTTCGCCCCTTTGCGGAGCCTATTCTCCCGGGGTGCGGCATATGCCGGGAAGAAGGGGCCAAAACGGTCAAATCTATCAAAAAAGACGGCAGAGATACAGCAAAATGGACAAAAAACGTCGACTTTACCAGATTTTATCAAAGAACAAATGAAAGATTAGAAAAAAGTGTACATTTTTTAAATAGGCACTTGAAAAACAAAAACACTTGATTTATAATGATTAACGAATAACTATGTTCCAGTATTGGCGCCGAAAAAAGAATATACTTTTTTGACATAATCGGCGCTGAGCGGCTATCTTTTTTCGTAGATATCAGCGGTTGCCTTTCAGACCGCTGTATCGTTTGGGGGCGTTCTGCCGGCTGGCCCCAAACCGGCCGGCAGACATACCACGCCGCACTGCTCTGTCATTGCGAACCAGTCCGCAGACTGGTGCGGCAATCCGTTCCCCCAAAAACCATAAATCGCAATCCGTACCTCTCGTACACAAACACTTTGTTTCACATAGATGTACGCCCCCAAACCCATGCTTTGATTTCAGCAAAGCAACCCCCAAACTGAAAACTATTTAAGGAAAGGAAAATATGAGAATGAAGAAAAGACTTTTAAGCCTCGTGCTGTGTCTGGTGATGGTCTTCTCGCTGTTCCCGTTCGTGGCCTCCGCGGCCGAGGGCGAACGCGTTCTGGTCAGCCAGAAAAGCAGCGACACGCAGGACGGTGACCTGCACATGACCAAGACGCTGTATCGAAACAACGACGGCACGTATGATATCGCCATCGAAAGCTGGGCGACCGGCGAGGTGGAGAGCCATGTAGTCAATCAGGCGGTGCCCACGGATTTCGTGCTGATCCTGGACCAGTCCGGCTCCATGTATGAGCAGGATATCCCCACCGGATACACGGAAGCCGGCAGCAGCTGGAGACCGAAGGATTTTCTGCAGGTAACTGTGAATAACAGCGGCCGCCGCGGCAACAGCATGTCCGTGAATTCGCATGATTACTATTACAATGTCCCGGGAACGAACGAGTATTATCCGGTCTATTGGAAAAACAGGCCTGACTCCAGTTTTCAGTCAATTAACAATGTTCATGCGTTGGACTGCACCACGTACGAAGACTTATTCGACATCGGCGGGTATACTTATGAGAATGGCAACTGTGATGCTCGCTATGCTGATCATATGGAGCCGATGTATTACAGAGACGCTGACGGATCGTATTATCGCATCTACTCATACAGCGAAGGCCTTGCCCTGCGTTATCATGTCACGCTGTTCTATTATGACTCCAATGGCAACAGACATGATTTGGGAACTTATACGTATACTTGGGCCGGTGCTCTTAATAACAGGGTATCTTTCAACATTTATACGAACAAGTATTACACCAGATCAGGAAGCTGGCCGCGCTATTCTTACAGTCAGCACTCCATTAACAACGGCTACAAGCCCTATTACACCGATGCGAACGGCGTGGAGCAACAACTCCCGGGCAGCTGGAGCGTGAACGGTGAGGGTGATGTGTTCTACAACGGCGTGCTGTATCAGAAGAACGAAGAAGTGACCCGTGTCTCCGCCCTTGAGACCGCCGTTACGAACTTTGTGGATCTGGTCAATCAGCAGGCGACCACCAATAATGTGAATCATAAAGTCGCAGTGGTCGGCTTCTCCGATTCGAATGGCAGCAGCGACAACACCGAGCTGCTGAGCACAGGGAACCTTTCGACCAGATCCGGAAGTTATTATAATTATACGTATAAGCTCTTCCCGTATGGCTATAACTATAACGGTCCGGAGCATAACGGAAGCACAACGGTCGGCGGAGCCGGCGGCATCAGTGTCGAGAACTATCAGGCGGCGCTGCAGGACGCGAAGACTGCGGAAGGTGTTGCGACCCTGAAGCAGGCGGCCCATGCGGTCACGGCCTGCGGCGGCACGGAGCCGGAGTATGGCTTCTATATGGCGGAAAACATCCTGAAGAACCGCACAGATAAGACCTACACCGATGCTGCGGGACAGACGCAGAAGCGCAACACCGTCGTGATCTTCTTCACGGACGGTCATCCGGGGAACGATGATACCAGCGATCAGATCGCCGCTGCCAACAAGGTCGTCACGGCTTCGAACCGTCTGAAGACCAGCGCGGAGTTCAATAATACGAAGGTATATTCCATCGGCGTCTTTGATACCGGTGATGATCAGCCGCTGACCTTTACCAAAACCGGACAAAACGATGCGGATGCTGCTGACAACTATATCTCCCACAAGAATATCAGCGGCACGGAGTATTATTTCTATCGCGGAAATAAAGTGTCTGAAACGTCCTATAATGACACGATCAAGGATTACATGGAGTGCGTCTCCTCCAAGTATCCCAATGCGACGAACTTCCTGAATCATGCCGGCGGAACCAACGATACGGGCTCCAAGAGCAACGCCCGCGGCGCGGAGAATCAGGATCAGATGACCTACTACATGCGCGTAAACGACGCGGGCGGTCTGGAGAGAGCGTTTGCGTCCATTGCGAGCACCGTCAACACCTCCACCACCTCTGCGACGGTGAACGACTCCGCCGTTCTCAGAGACACCGTTTTCACCGGCGACTTTGACGTGTCCAACGCCTCTGTTACGGCAGAGTCCGTGAAGGTCCATATGGTAGACGGCCAGGTGGTCGAGACCGACGAGGCCGGCACCGCAAACCCGACTGTGACGGAATCGCTCACCACGAACGGTCGTCTCTCGGTGACGGGATTTGACTATTCCGCCCTTTATACGGATGCCAACAAGCCGGGCGAAAAGCTCGTCGTGACGATCAGCAACGTGGAGCCGAAGCAGGGCGGACACCTCTGGTCCAACAGCGGCGACGCGGGCGTCTATCCCGGCGAGAACTCGTCGGACGCGGTTCTCGCCGTTGCCTCCCCGGAAGAGAACATCGCCCGTGTTACGAGAGTCATCGATTTTAATGCGCCGATGATCATCTCCGACGGTATGCAAAGGTGGAAAGCCGTGGGATCAAACAGAAACGGCACGTACAATATCGATGACGGGAACTTCACCTATCAGCTCAGCTCTGACAATCAGGCTGCTGGGGACGCTGTGATCAACGACGCCTATACTAGCGCTGACAGCGCGCTGGTTTACGGCAGCAAGGTGGTTAAACCTGAAACGCACGCGTTTGTCGACGGCACCGGCTGGACGCAGGTCAGCACCGTCCCTGCCAGCAGCGTCTATTATGATGACGACCTTGCCGATGGCGATGCGATCCCCGTCGGTGACGGCAGCGGCTACAATGCCTCCGTCAGTGCTTCTCCGGCATCGACCAACACCGCTAAGGGCCAGTACACCTTCACCTTCTACGGTACAGGCATTGACATCTACTGCACCACCGATCCGAACGGCGGCTATGTCCAGGCCAAATGCGGAGATGAGGTCCAGACTGTTCGTAACTACGACAAGACTGTTACCCGCTACAACGTTCCGTCCATCAGCTTCACCGGTCTCACTGCAGGTGAGCATACCGTGACGCTGAACGTCCTCGGCAGTTCCAACTACAAGCTCGACGGTATCCGCGTGTACAACCCTGTTTCGGATCAGAGCCTCTATGCGGACAATAACGCCGAGCAGGAGCAGTACGCAGCCTACATCAACATGCGCGAGGCGCTGGTGAATAATAATACCAGCACACGTATAACGGATACGTTCACCGATCAGACAACGAATGAAATGGCACGCGTACTCTTCGTGGATGACAGTTCCAAGCTGAGTGAGATGCGTCAGGCGACCGGTAAAGATGAGAATGGTAATGACGTTCTCTACTGGGAACTTGACGAGAACGGTAATCAGAAACTTGACGATGATGGCAATCCGATTCCGAGAATGGTCAAGGTCTACGATGATCAGTTTGATGCCTATCAGGCCAACAGCCCGAAGCACGAGATCTATCTGGCCGCGAAAGATGGCAACAAGACGCAAGCTATCGTCTTCCAGCTCTCCGAGGCTGCTGAGACTGCCGCTGCGAACGGCAACCTCTGGATCGGCCTGAGTGCGCCGGATCAGAACAAGAACACCGGCACGGTCACACTGAAGGAAGGCAAGACCATCGATGTCACCTCCGGTGTGGATATGTACTATCCCATCACCAGTGACATGATCGGCGCAAATCGCGTCGTGACCCTCACGAACACCGGCAGCAGCATGATCTCCGTCACGAACCTGAAGATCACCGGTAACAAGGACATCTACGATGCCGCGTATGAGCCCAAGGCGGACACGGCTAGTGTGAACGAGCCTCTGGCTTCGACCCTCTCCGTGGAAGACGCGATCTCTATGGTGTTCGAGCCCATGACCATGCGCTCCGTGAAGATCGCCGCCAACAACGGCGTGGATCCCGATGCGGTTGTGCCCGAGACCCCGGCTCCCGAGGAGCCCGTGGTGACGCCGGAACCGACGCCCGATCCTACTCCGGCTCCCGCTGAGACCCCCGCTCCGGTCGTGACTCCGACCCCGACCCAGGCACCCAGTGTTCACGACATTGTGAAGCAGATCGTCTCCAGCTTCGTGAGCAATCTGTTCCGCAGCATTTCCCGCCTGTTCGGCAATTGATTCCAAGGAGGAAAGATTTAATGAAGAAAGCTTATGCAAAACCCATGCTTTACGCGGAGTCTTTTCAGCTGGTAGAGCATATTGCTGATACTTGTGCTTATGTTACGAACTTCGGTTCTGACTGCCCGATTTATGAAGCGGGCGTGGCATTCTTCAGAAGTGCAGAAGCGGGCTGCAATGCAGATGGTATGAGTATGATTACATTTGCTGGTCTTGACCTCGAAACTGTGTCGGTAGAGCAGATAATCAATGTCGTCAAGCCTACCTGCTACAACTCCTTCGCAGACTTCACTCAGCTGTTCACTTCCGCATAAGACAACCTGCTGAAAGTGTTACCCACCCCATCCCCCGCGCTCAGCGCGGGGGATTTTTGCGTTCATTCGCTTTGATGATCCAGCGCCTCCCGGAGCTTCTGGAGGGCCTTTTTTTCGATCCGCGAGACATAGGAGCGGCTGATGCCGAGCTTTTCGGCGGCCTCCCTCTGGGTAAGCGGGATCTTCCCGTGCAGGCCGTAGCGGAGTCTGACCACCTGCTGCTCCCGGGAATCCAAAACGGTCTCCACAGCGCAGTACAGGGACGCGGCCCGCTCTTTCAAGGACAGGCGCTCGTCCAGATCGCTCTCCTCGGACAGCAGATCCTGCAGCGTCAGCCCGCCGCCGTCCTCGTCCGCCTCCAAGGCCTCGGAGAGGGACAGCTCCGCAGCCCGCTTCCGGTTGGCCCGGAGATACATCAGGATCTCGTTTGCTATTCTCTCTCCGATGCGGTAAAAAACGCATATGTCGGCGGGAATTGCTTAAAATCCAACAGCTGGCGTTTATTCTTTCGAGTTTCAAACGACGTTTACATTTTGGCGCGAACCAACGGAAAAATGGCTCAGTATGCGCCGCTGATGATCCATTCGTTCCGATACATACTCCCAAGAAAGATTTCGGAAGTGAAAAAACGAATGTATTATCCAGTAATAAAAATTATATCCCCTGCTTTTACGCATGTCGGCAAGAGCAGGGGATACTTCATATTGCATTCAGGATTCACAAATTATGGATTTCCATTTGGATCGTCGGAGGGTATACCTTTGGAATTCTCGGATGCTTTCACGCTTTGGATGACAGCGTTCAGCAGTTTCTGTTTCTGGTCATTGGGGCAGTCCATACGTTTCAGTTTGAAGTTTACATAATCCGAGTGGATGCTGGCAACACGAGACATGAGCTCGGCTTGGCCGGACTCCGTCTCGGGAAAATGATACACGATTATTACCGGTGTACTGGAACGTATGACGATCACCCCCAATGAGCATATTCAGGCGGTTTCGCGGATATGAACCGATTGAGTGCCTGTAATGCAATCATATACTGCTGGAGGCAATTACACATTGAATTGAAATTGATTGAGAATTGACTGAAAGGGGAGTACAGGTATCAGGAATTCCAGAAACGCAATCTGAATCTTCGGTTCGTCTCTTTTTCGTTAAAACATGATTGGGAACCGAGAATGACCGACTCGGGTGAAAGTGTTACAAAACATGTTAAACTTATACAAAAATCAACCTACACATTTGGGTTAACGGCACAGATTTTTGTGTTATTTCTAGGCAAAAGGGCGTGGATTTCATTGACACAGATACCGTTGATTGGTATACTATTATAATAGCGCGGAAACTGTAAATATAGAGTTTATAATTATTAATTGTTATAAGAAACCGAGAGGGTACCCTCTCGCATGTTCTCGATACTCGAGAACATTATAACCTTTTGAATATCAACGTATTGATTGCCTTAGAACGGGAGAAATGCAAATGAACAATAAAACGAAGGGACGGGAATACGAGATCAACGTGCTCGAAATGCTCGCCGCGGTTCTGAAAAAATGGTGGCTGGTCCTGATCGCCATGCTGGCTGGGGCTCTGCTGTTGTTCCTTTACACGCGGTTTTTCGTCACGCCGCTGTACCAGTCCTCTGTCTCCTTTTACGTCAATAACGGACAGCGGTCAGAGGACAAGATCAGCAATTCGGATATCTCTGCTTCCCAGAGCCTGGTGGACACCTATATCGTGATCCTGAAATACGGAACCACCCTGGATGATGTGATCAAGGATGCGAAGCTGGACTACA
Organism: uncultured Eubacteriales bacterium; assembly: GCA_900317905.1. Lineage (GTDB taxonomy): Bacteria > Bacillota > Clostridia > Oscillospirales > Oscillospiraceae > CAG-103. Next base: position 23,004 of record ONIN01000019.1, read on the forward strand.
CCTCCACGCAGCTGACGAAAAGGATCACCTGCGCCGCCATCAACGACACGGAGGTCTTCCAGGTCACTGTCACGGATCCCTCTCCGGAGGTCGCGGAAAAAACCGCGAAATCCATCGAGAAGATCCTGCCGGACAAGGTGGCGGACGTCATCGAGGGAAGCACGGTGCGTGTGGTCCGCACGCCGAATCTGCCCACCCGTCCGTCATCGCCGAATATCCAGCGCAGCGTGATCCTGGGCGCCATCATCGGCATGATGCTGGGCTGCCTGTACGCAGCGGCGCAGTATTTCCTGGATGACCGGATCCGAAACGCCCAGCAGCTGCTGAAGGATCGCTATCCCTTCCCGGTGCTGGCCGCGATCCCGGATTTAACGCAGGATTCCGGCGGTTACTACTATAGAACTACGGATAAAAGGAGCTGAGGATATGAGACGTAATCATAAAGTGAGAAGTCACAGCTCCGCAGACCGGAACGGACCCGATCGATTCCTGGGAGAGAATCTCAGCTTTGCCGCAAGCGAGGCTTATAAGCTGCTGCGGACCAATCTGTTTTTCTGCCTGCCTGTCAATGGGGAGGCGGCCTGCCGCGTGGTAGGTGTGACCAGCTCCGTGCAGGGCGAAGGCAAGAGCACCACATCCATCAATCTGTCCTATATGCTTGCGCAGGATGGGAAAAATGTTTGCCTGATCGAGGGCGATATGCGCGCGCCGACGTTCACGAGTCGTTTGAAGCTGAAGAACAAGTCGGGATTGTCCCATGTGCTTGCGGGGATGAAAACCAACCCCGAGGAGATCCTCTGCTCCGCGCTGCATCCGAACCTGAAGGTGCTTTCTTCCGGCGAGATGCCGCCCAATCCCGCCGAGCTGCTGGGGTCAGAGCGGATGGCAACGCTGATCGAGCTGCTGCGGAAAATGTATGACTTCATCATCATCGATCTGCCGCCCATCACGGTGGTGGCGGACGCGCTGACCGTTGCCGGCACGGTGGACGGGATGCTGGTCGTTGTGGAGAACGGTGTTACGACCAAGCGTGAACTGGATGACGCTATGCACCGGATGGACGTGGTCCGTGATAAGATCCTCGGCTTTGTCATCACCCATGCGGAAAACGGAAAGGGCAAGTACGGGAAGAAGCGCTATGGCTACGGCTATGGCTATGGCTATAGCAACAGCGGGAAAGAACAGGAAACGGAGTGATATCTCCGGGGTCCGCTGACCTTTTGACAACAACATGAGGCCGGAGACACAGCGCGTGTTTGTCCGGACATCGGAGATGTGATAAGTGAGAAAGGGAAAAGACGGCTTCTATTGCAGATATGTCAAGCGGGCGCTGGATCTGCTGCTTGGGGTGCTGCTTTGCATACCTGCGGTCCCGATCGTTGGGATCTGCTATCTAGGGATCAAGCTGGAGACCCACGGCCCTGCGTTTTTCCTGCAGGAGCGGCCGGGGAAGGACGGCAAAATTTTTCTGCTCTATAAACTCAGGACCATGATCGAGGAGACGGAGCGGGACGGTGTGGAGCTCTCGGATATGGAGCGGATCACGAAAGTCGGTCGTGTCATCCGGGCGTGCAGCTTCGATGAGCTGCCGCAGATCTGGAACGTGCTGAAAGGGGATATGAGCTTCATCGGGCCGCGGCCGCTTTTAGTGGAGTATCTGCCGCTGTATTCGGAGGTGCAGATGCGCCGCCACGATGTGCTCCCCGGCATTTCTGGCTGGGCCCAGGTCAACGGCCGCAACGAGCTCTCCTGGGAGCAGAAATTTGAGCGGGATGTCTGGTACGTCGACCATGTGAGCTTCGGACTGGACGTCAAGATCCTGTGGATGACGATTCGGAATGTGTTTCAGCGCAGCGGAGTCAACGCCGGTGTGAACGAGACCATGATCAAGTTCCGCGGCAGCCCGCAGCCCGATCAGGCGGATGCGGAAACACGAGAGTATGAGGTGGTTATATGAGCAGGAGGCTGATCATCCTGGGTGCCGGCGGCCACGGGAAAGTGGTGGCTGATATTGCGATGCGCACCGGATATGATGAGATCCTGTTTTTGGACGACGATCCGGAATTGAAGGAATGCCTTGGCCTGCCGGTGGTGGGACGTACATCGGAGACGAACGCCTATGAAGGGGACTTCTTTGTCGCCATCGGCAACCCAAATACAAGAGAAACCATCACAAACCGGCTGGAAAGCCAGGGGAAAACAGTTGCTACTCTGATCCACCCCTCGGCGGTGATCGGGCATGATGTCGTGATTGACGAAGGCACGGTCATAATGGCAGGGGCAGTGATCAATCCCGGCTCGGTGATCGGAAAAGGCTGTATCATCAACACCTGCGCCTCCGTGGATCACGACTGTATGATCCATGATTTTGCCCATGTTTCGGTGGGGGCCCGGGTGGTGGGTGCTGTGGAGATCGGGGAACGGACCTGGATCGGCGCCGGGGCAGCGGTGAGCAACAATCTATCCATCGTGCCGGACTGCATGATCGGCGCCGGCGCGGTGATCATCCGCAGCATTGAAAAAGCGGGCACCTATGTGGGTGTTCCCGCGAGGAAGATCAAGTGAAAAAGATCTGCTATGTGGTGACAATCCCCCTGACGATCCGCGCGTTTTTCATCCCGCAGCTCCGGTATCTGGCTGAGCACGGCTTCGACGTCACCGTAGTCTGCTCCGATGACGGAAGCATCGCGGAGGAGCTGGGCGATCCGATCCATTTTCACGGCATCGAGATCCCCAGAGGCGTATCGGTGGCCGGCTCTCTCAGAGCCATTTCCCAGCTGCGCGCCTTTTTTCGAGAGCAAAAATTTGACCTGATCCAGTATTCCACCCCCAACGCGGCGCTGTATGCCGCCATCGCTGCCAAGCAGGCGGGCTGTCCGGTGCGGAACTATCATCTGATGGGGAACCGGTTCCTGGGCTCCAGCGGCGCGGGGCGGCAGTTTCTCAAGACCATGGATCAGATCGCCTGCAGCCTGTCCACCTCCATCGAATGCGTCAGCCGTTCCAATCTGGAACAAGGGGCGGAAGCGGGTGTCTATCCAAGAGAGAAAGCAACCGTGGTCTTCAACGGCAGCTCCGGCGGCGTCGATCGGCAGCGATTCGACATCCGCAGGCGGGAAGCCTGGAGACAGGAGTTGCGGCAGGAACTGGGCTATCAGGAGACGGATTTCATCTTCGGCTTCGTCGGCAGGATCACCCGGGACAAGGGGATCAATGAGCTGCTGGAGGCGTTTTTCCGGCTGGAGGACGGTTCCAGGCTGTTTCTGATCGGCGGCATCGAGGATGACGGGACGCTGGATCCCGACCTCTGGAAAAAGGCCGCGGATTCTCCCGATGTCCTGATCCACGCACCCACCACAGAAGTGGAAAAATACTATGCGCTCATCGACGTTCTGGTGCTGCCCAGCTACCGCGAGGGCTTCGGGAATGTGGTGATCGAAGCCGCCGCCATGGGGACGCCCGCCATCGTTTCGGAGATCCCCGGCCCGGTGGACGCGATCCTGGCGGGAGAGACGGCCCTCACCGTTAAACCGAAGGACGTGGAGGCGCTGACCGCCGCCATGAAAGAGATCCGGCAGATGGACGTCGCACGGATGGGCATGGCAGCGGCGGACTTTGCCGAGGACGCTTTCGACAGTGAGACGCTGTGCGAAAAGATCCTGGAGAGAAAGCGGACTCTGCTGGGCATGGAGCAAAGCAGAGAAGCGGAAATGATCGGTGTTTGATTTATGCAGCCTTTCGAAAATTATGTTCAGGTCCCGGGCATGCTCGGGATCCGAACCAACGTTCCCGGATTCCGATGGGGATTCGGCGCCTGCAGCGCGCCCGCGCCGGAAGCGGACTTCGAATCCTGTAAAATCAAAGTGTTCCTTAAGGCCGCGAAGGACGCCGACGTCTTTGCGGATACGGAGCTTTCGGCCTATACCGAGATTTTTCGGGACTTCCGCGCCAAGCCGGAAGGGAAGGCGGTACTCTTTGAAAAGAAGGTCGGCCCGCTGCATCTGCGGTTTTCCATCACCATAGAGGGGAACCGGGTGAAGGTGGTCGTGGGGCGGAGCTATCTGAGGCTGATCCGGCTCAAGATCATGTACATCCACCCGATCTGGTATATCCTGTTCGATCTGGTCTCTCTGCTGCTGCTTCAGCAGAACATGACCACGCTCTACGGCGCCGCCGCGGCCCTGGCAGACGGGCGCACCGTGTTCTGCGCCGCCGCCCCGAACACCGGCAAGAGTGTCACAGTGCTGCAGCTGCAAAACAAGTTCGGCGCCAGGATCCTCGCAGAGGACATGGCGGTCACCGACGGGGAGCGGCTGTGGGGCGCGCCCTATACAGGGCTGTACCGGAATTACCACGATGCGTCTTTGCAGTCTGCCCGGCAGGATCCGGAAACGGATACCCTTGCCCGGAGCATCGACGGGGTGTTCCTGCTGCAGAAGGGATCGCCGGATCGGGAGATCCAAACCGGGGACTTCCTCCACCGGCTGCTGCTGATCAACCGCTACTCGCTGGGATATTACTATTCACCCTGTCTGCGGGTGCTGGACTATTATAACCGCGATCTGGACATCAGCGCCGCCCGGGCGGCGGAGGAACGGATTTTGGGAAAGATGGTCGGCGCGGCCCGGACGATGATCGTGGAGCGGCAGAATTCCATGGATTTTGCCCAGGTGATCCACGATCGCATGGCAGGGGAGACCCCGCAAGGAGAGAGCTGAATGCGGATCCTGGTTCTGACGAGAAACGCCTGGGATGATACCAATTCCATCGGCAATACCGTTTCGAATTTCTTCCGGGACATCCCCGACGCGGAATTTGCCAACCTGTATTTCCGCGCCTCCATGCCGAACAACCGGCTGTGCAGACGGTATTATCGGGTGACCGAGAAGGATGTCCTTCGCAACTGGTTTTCTCCCGACAGGATCGGGCGGGCCTTCCTCTGGGAGCCTGACGCCGAAGTCGAGGCACCGGAGCAGAGCAGCGCCGCGCGGGAGAAGAAGCTCATCTCCCTCATTCATAAATACGATCTCCGCGCTGTGGGGAAGGTCTCCGACTTCCTCTGGGACAGCCGGAGATGGATCAACCCGAAGCTGGACGCCTTCATTGAGGACTTCAAGCCCGATGTGGTGTTCTCCTTCGTGAAGGCGCTGTCCCAGTATTATCAGACCATCCGCTATCTGCGGGAGCGATTCGACCTCCCGCTGCTGACGTGGATCGCGGACGATGAATACACCGGGTATCTGGAGCGGGGGCAGAAAAAGCAGATCGCGCGGCTGCAAATGGAGCTGGTGTCCTCTTCCGCCGTGAAGGGCTGCTCCCAGGAGATCTGTGATTACTATAATTCTGTGTTCCACTGCAGCGCCACGCCGCTCTACAAAGGATGCGATCTTTCCGCTCCGGTACAAAAACGGCGGGGTGATCAAATCTCCATCGTCTACGCGGGAAACCTGCTGTTCGGCAGGCTGGACGTCCTTCGCGCCTTTTCCGACGCGGTGGAAAACTGCGCCGCCGCGGGAACCGCGCTGTCCTTTGAGATCTACAGCGGCACCCCCCTGACGGCGTCTGAGATCGAGGCTAATTTCGGGAACAACCGCTGCACGGCCTTCCGGGGCAGGGAGGACTACGACGTGATCAAGGAGCGGCTGCGTAAGGCCGACATCGTCCTGTTGGCCGAGTCCTTCGAGCCGGAGGAGATCCTCAAGACCCGGTATTCCTTCTCCACCAAGATCATCGACTACCTCCAGTGCGGCAGCGTGATCCTGGCGGTGGGGCCGGAATGTCTCGCCTCCATCCGGTATCTTCGAAACATCCCCGGCACCTTCGTGATCGACTCGGCGGAGGCCATCGGCACACAGCTGCCGCGGCTGTTGGAGGATGCAGAGAACTTCGACCGGCGGGCGGCGGAGACCCGTGCCTTTGCCCGGCAGCACCATGATGAAAAAGTCCTCGCCGCACAGCTGGATCAGCTGCTCAGGGCCATCGCGTCCGGCGGTACGGGATCCTGAAAAATGGAGTGCAGATGCGTACCCCTATTTCCATCAGAGCATGTTCAGTCGTTGAAATCGGCTGCCTGTTCATATATAGATCATTATTTTAAGGAGGAAACATATGAAAGGAAGAACGACCAGATTTTTGGCGATGCTTCTTGCAGTCGTGATGGTTGTGAGCCTGTTCCCCATGGGCGCATCTGCAGCGTTCAAGTATGATGAAACTGCCACAGCCTCCTACTACAAGCTGATTTCCCAAAAGAATTGGAAGCTGGCTCCCGGCATCGAGGAGACCGAGGTCGTGATTAACAACGCGCAGAGTACGAGACGGCAGGTCGTCCACGCAGTCAAGGTCGACATGAACAACCCGTACGCGAACGTGATCCCCGGCTATAAGGGCATGATCCCCGAACCCGGCAAATACGGCACCCAGACGGTGTCCCAGCAGGCGCTCGCTGCTGAAAAGCTGGGCTACGGCAACGTGGTCGCCGCGACCAACGCGACCCTCAGCTGGTACACCGAAGCTTATTACCAGCAGCATCCGGAGCTGATCGGCGAGCCGCTGGGCTATGCCATTTTGGATGGGTATAAGTACCAGAACAGCAACGGCCCGACCTACGGCATGAGCAAGACCGGCTCCGACGGTATCCTGGTTATCAACTATGACACCAATCCGATC
>ONIN01000002.1 GCA_900317905.1 uncultured Eubacteriales bacterium
CGCCCTGTACATCGCGCAGGACTCCTTCGGCACCGCCTGCAACGTCACCGGCGACGGCGCCATCGCCATGCTGATGAACGCCATCACCGGCAAGAAGGAGAAGGAAAAGGTCACTGCGTAACCCATCCAAATCAAAAAGGCCGGCAGTCTCTGCCGGCCTTTTCTCAAATGGAGGAACATCATGCAAAGCATCAAAAGTGTCTATAAGATCGGCAACGGCCCTTCCAGCTCCCACACCGTCGGTCCCTATCGCGCCGCTGGCCTGTTCGGGGCCAGATATCCGGAGGCCGACGCCTACCGGGTGACGCTGTACGGCTCTCTGGCCTTCACCGGTGAGGGCCACGGCACCGGCGGCGCCATCAAAACCGGTCTCCCCGGCGCAGAGATCGTCTTCAACCGCGAGGTGAAGGAGCGGGATCTGCCCCACCCCAACACCATGCTGTTCGAGGCCTTCAAGGGCGGAGAACTGATCGGAAGCAACCGCATTTTCAGCATCGGCGGCGGCTCCATCCGCATTGAGGGGGAGGAGTCCGACGAGGAGCGGGAGGTCTACCCCCAGAAGCACTTCTCCGAGATCCTGCAGCTGTGCCGGGAAAAGAGCATCAGCCTGCCCCAGTTCATTTACCGCATGGAGGATCCCGCCATCCGCCAGTATCTGGCAGAGGTCTGGGAGGCCATGAAGGCCGCCGTCCACAGAGGTCTGGAGGCCGAGGGCATCCTCCCCGGGGGCCTGGGCGTCTCCAGAAAGGCCAAGAAGCTCTACAACATGCGCTGCTACAACGAAAGCGCCGACGTGGCCATGAACCGCATCATCGCCGCCTACGCCTATGCCGTCAGTGAGGAAAACGCCGACGAGCACATCGTGGTCACGGCGCCCACCTGCGGCAGCTGCGGCGTGCTTCCGGCGGTGCTCTACTACATGTACAACGACCGCGGCTTCCCCGAGGAGGAGATCCTCGACGCTCTGGCCGTGGCCGCCATCTTCGGCAACGTGATCCGCACCAACGCCAGCATCTCCGGCGCCGAGTGCGGCTGCCAGGCGGAGATCGGCAGCGCCTGCTCCATGACCGCGGCCGCCCTGGCCAGCCTCTACGGCCTGAACATCGACCAGATCGAGTACGCAGCCGAGATCGCCATGGAGCACAATCTGGGTCTCACCTGCGACCCGGTGAACGGTCTGGTGCAGATCCCCTGCATCGAGCGCAACGCCGTCGCGGCCATGCGCGCCATCAGCTCCGTGAACCTCTCCCGTTTCCTGTATGAGACCCGAAAGATCTCCTTCGACGAGGTCATCGCCACCATGTACCGCACCGGCAAGGACATGGACGAAAAATACCGCGAGACCTCCCACGGTGGTCTTGCCAAGATTTATTACGGAAGCATTTGATCCGAACCCGCCAAAAAGGCCTGCACATCCGTGCAGGCCTTTTCTTTGCTTCCGACAAAGTATTGCATCCTGTCTGCAATCTTGGTAAACTGGAATCATCCTAAATCTGGAGGACGATACCATGCGCCATCTGAAACAGATCCTCGCAATGCTGCTCTGTCTCTGTATTCTGATTTGCGCAGGCTGCGCTTCTGCGCCGCTGCCCAGCGAGACGGCGGGCACTTCCGAGCTGCAGTACATCTTTGTCCACGGTCTCTCCGGCTGGGGCAGATACGACAAAACCTACCGCTTCGCCCCCTATTGGGGAACCAGAAACGGTGATCTGATGAAATATCTCGGTGAAGCGGGCTATCGCTGCCACGCGGCCTCGGCGGCATGACCATCAAGAAAGACGTTCGCCCCTTCTATCTCGACCTGCTTTCGATGATCGACGCCCTGCCTCAGGCCTGAATAATACACAGCAAAAACCGATCCGCCTGTCTTTCGGCGGATCGGTTTTGTCAGTTATTGCGGTTCCCGTCTGGAGAAAATGGTTTTCGCAGAATCCAGCAGATGCTGGTGCTGCACGGTCTTGGCGTCGAAGCCCACGGTGTAAAATGCCATCTGCATGATGGGGCCGGTGCCGAAGGCGCAGATCAGCGTACCGATGCCCACAGGGCCGCCCAGCAGCCAGCCGATGAAGGTGGCGAGGCTCAAAAGCCCGATGCTCACCGCGCCGATGGGGATGCGGCCCGCCCGCTTCGCCAGCGCCACCAACAGGGTGTCCCTCGGCCCGCAGCCCAGGGAGGCGATCATGTAGGCAAACTGCGTATAGGCCATGATGGTCAGCCCCAGCAGCATGACGGGGATGCCGGTTTTCAGAGAGGTGCAGGCCGGGACCACGTTGAAATGGTTGAACAGATCCACGGCCTTGCCCACCACCAGCGCGTCGATGAACATGGCGATGCCGATGGGCTCACGAAGGAGGATGTCCACCGCCAGGATCCCGTAGGAGACCGCCACCGACGCCGTGCCGTAGAGGATGCCGAAGGTTTTGGAAATGCCCAGATGGAGCACGTCCCAGGGCCCCGCGCCAATGTTGGCCTGGATGGTCAGATAGACGCCGAAGCCATTGGCAAAGAGGCTGATGGCTGCCAGCAGCATGTTCATGGCGATGGCCATGGCAGACCGGTTCGACCGCAGATCGTATGTTGAATGCATGATGTTTTCACCCGAAGACAGTTATACGGCATTTTTCTCCATTTTGCAAGCAGAAAATCGCCCCCGACCTGTTTTGACAGATCGGAGGCGGTTTTGTATGGTTTCTCAGTCCCGGAAGAAATCCTTCAATCGCTGCATCCAGCTGCGGGGCTCGGGTTCGGGGTCGGCGTATTCCACCACCACCTGCTGCACCGGCGGCGGCTCGATGGTCTGCGCCACCGGGATCTCCTGTACCACGGGGATCTCCATGACCTCCGGCGGTTCCGGCGGCTCCGATTCGGGGATTTCAGCCTCCGGAACTTCCGGCTCTGGGATCTCCTCCAGAATCGGGATCTCCTCCAGAACCGAAAGCTCTGCCTCCGGCGGCTCCGGTTCCGTGGGCTTCTGATGGACGTTCCAGTGGCTGAAGTATTGATACAGCGCCTCCTGAGAGGAGGTGCCCTCGCCGCCGGGCTCTCTTAGATAAGTGCCGTCGGGCTGCATGATGCGGGACTTCTCCCGATCGGCGCGGAATGCGTCCAGAATCTTCATCACCTGGGCGCGGGTCTCCGGGGTCTTCACCTCCATGAAGGCTTCGACTCTCCGCTCCAGATTCCGGTTCAGCAGGTCGCCGGAGCCCAGGAACAGCCGCTGATCGTCCCCATCACCGAAGGAGTAGACGCGGGAGTGCTCCAGCCAGCGGCCCACCACGCTCTTCACGGTGATGTTCTCGGTCTGGCCGGGGACGCCGGGCCTGAGGCAGCAGATGCCGCGGATGAAGAGCTCCACCTGTACTCCCGCCTGAGAGCACTGGATCAGCTTCTCCATGACCGCCAGATTGTTCATGGCGTTGACCTTGATGGCCACCCGGCCGTTCTCGCCCTTTTCGGTCTCCCGATCCAGCAGCTCCAAAACTCTGTTTTCAAAGCTCAGCGGCGCGATCCAGAGGGTTTCGGCCTCCGGCGGCAGCTGTCCCTCGGCCATGGCGGCGAGGGCGGCCTCGGCGTCTCTGGCGGCAGCCTCGTCAGCGGTGATCAGGGAGAGGTCGGTGTACTGCTCGCCGGTGTTCTCGTTGTAGTTGCCGGTGCCCACCTGGGTGATGTGCTGCAGATTGCCGTCTCTCTGCAAAGTGATCAGGCACAGCTTCGAGTGCACCTTGTAATCCGGCAGCCCGTAGATCACTCGGCAGCCGGCGTCCTCCAACAATTCGGAGTAGTCGATGTTGTTCTGCTCGTCGAACCGGGCACGCAGCTCCAGCAGGCACAGCACGTCCTTGCCCCGGTCGGCTGCATAGGCCAGGGCAGCGGCGATCTTGCTGGAGGAGGACATCCGATACAGCGTGATCTGGATCGAGAGCACCTCCGGGTCGTCCGCCGCCTCGTAGAGCAGATCCACGAAGGGCAGCATGCTCTGGAAGGGGTAACTCAATAAGAGATCATGAGCGCGGATATAGTCGAAGTATTCACCCTTCTTGAGCCCCAGATCCCGCACCGGCTTCCGATCCGGATAGCGGAACTCCTCGTGGCCGCCGATGGCCGAGCGGAAGGAGAGGTCGAAGGGCACGGACTGGGTGAACACATACCGCTCCGGCACCCGGAGTTTTTTGATGAGCGCCGCCCTCGCGTTGTCGGAGAGCTTGCCGTAGAGCCGGACTCTGGTGGGCATCTCCCGCTTCCGTTTCGACAGCATGGAGGCCACCTTGTTTTTCAGATCCTTGTCGCCGCTGTTCTGCACACCGGAGAGGAACACGTCGGCGTTCCGGGTGACCTCCAGGATCACGGTCTGGGTCACGTCCTCCTTTTTCAATAAAAGCGGCAGGAAGTGGCGCACCAGCTGGGCGGTGAGGACGATCTTCTGTCTGCCGTCGATCTCGAAGGAGAGGTAGGCGGGGAGGCGGTGCAGCTGCAAAATCGCCATCCGCTGCTCCTGGCCTCTGCCCAGAAAGGCCACCACGTTCTGCTCGCCGTTCCAGAGGAAGGGGAGCGGCTGGTTCATGGAGATGATCTTGGGAAACAGCAGATCCTTGATGTCGCCGAAGAGCTTCTTGCTCATCAGCTCGTCCACCTTGCTGATCTTCTTGAAGTCCAGCACGTCGATCTGGTGCTTCTTCAGCTCCTCGCGGATGCCCTTCCAGATGCTCTCCATGAGACTCTGCTGCTCTCTCGTGACCTTCAGAACCTCACGGATCTGCTCCTCCGGCGACATGCCGGTGAGGGGGTCGCTTTTCTCCGGCGTCAGCAGGGCCCGGTGGGTGAGGATGCCCATCCGAACTCTGTAAAACTCCGACAGGTTCGACTGGTAGATCATCAGAAATTTCAGCCGTTCCAGCAGCGGAACGCTGGGATCCGCCGCCTCCTGCAGGACGCGGAGATTGAAGCTCAGCCAGCTCAGCTCCCGGTTGAGATAGATGCTCTCTTCCGGGAGATGCTTTTTCACTTTTTCTTCCGTTTTTTTCTCTTTGGAAGCCATGATAACCTCAGATCAAATGATCAAATGTGTGCCTCGCAGGCCTTCTCCAGCGCATCCACCACGATCCGGAGGGTCTTGATGCGGGCGTATTTCTTGTCGTTGGACTCGATGATGAACCAGGGGGCGTTGGTGGTGCTGGTCTTCTGGAGCATCTCGTCGATGGCCTCCTCATACTGGGGCCACTTCTCGCGGTTGCGCCAGTCCTCCTCGGTGAGCTTCCACTGCTTTTCCGGGGTGTTCTGCCGGTCGTTGAACCGGGCAAGCTGGGTGTCCTGGTCGATGTGGATCCAGAACTTCAGAACCACGGCGCCCCAGTCGGTGAGCTGCCGCTCAAACTCGTTGATCTCGTTGTAGGCCCGCTTCCAATCCTTCTCGGTGCAGAAGCCCTCCAGCCGTTCCACCATGACGCGGCCGTACCAGGTGCGGTCGAAGATGCAGACATGGCCGCTGCGGGGCAGGCGCGTCCAGAACCGCCACAGATACTGCCGGTTCAATTCTCTGGGCTCCGGGGAAGCGATGGGCATCACGTCGAAGCCTCTGGGATCCAGAGGTCTGGCTACTCTGCGGATGTTGCCGCCCTTGCCGGCAGCGTCCCAGCCCTCGTAGCAGAGGATCACCGGGATCTTCTTCCGGTAGATCCGGTTGTGGAGTTCGCCCAGGCGCTTCTGCAGCTTTTTCAGCTCCCGCTTATAATCCTCGTCGGTGAGGCAGGGGGAGAGATCCACTTCGGAGAGCTTCGGCATCTCCTTTAAGGGGAACTTCTCCTTGAAGGGCTCGCCCACATAGCGGCCTGCGGCCAGCGCCTCATCCACCTGGGTGACCAGGAGCTTCAGGGCGTCTCTGGCGGCAGAGCGCTTGTCGCCGCCGTTGAGGATGTGCCAGGGCACCAGCTTCCCGGTCTTGTCCATGAAGCCCTCGTAGGCGTCCCTGAAGGCGTCATACTCCTTGTGCTGCCAGAGATCGTCGCCGGTGACCCGCCACTCGGTCTCGTAGTTGTTTTTCAGCGCCTCCATGCGCTTGCGCTGCTCCTTGCGGTCGATGTCCACGAAGAGCTTCAGGATCAGGTAGCCGCCGTCCCGCAGCTGCCGCTCAAACTCGTTCACCGAGCGGACACGGTCTTTGTACTGATCCTTGGTGATCTCCCGCCGCAGCAGCTTGCGCACCACGTCCTCCATCCAGCCGGAGTCATAGAACATGATCTTGCCATTTTCCGGGATGGCCTTGGCATAGGGGTAGAGGAAGGGATAGCGGCACTCTGCCTCCGGGGTGATTACCGGGGAAATGACGTTGTAGAATCTGGGGTCGATCTCGCTGATGAGCTCGTTGATCAGGCTGCCCTTGCCGGCGGCGGACCAGCCCTCCACCAGGACGATGATGGGGAGCTTTTTCTCCCGGATCTCCTGCTGCTGGGCAAGCAGGCGCTCTCTCAGAGATTTGATCTCCGTCTTCAAAGCGGCATCGTCGACCTTCCGTTTTTCTTTCTTTCCGTTTTTCATAAACACACCGTTCCTTTATTGTTTAGTCCGATTTCGCATTTTCAGCATGGATTGCCGGAAAATGCACATTTCCTGAGTGTATTGTACAATAAGCGGCGCAACAAGTCAACGAGGATTTGGGGATTTCCGCGAAAAAACCAGCGCCGGTGCAGATCCTGCTCTGCTCCGGCGCTGATTTCGTCGATTTTGTTAAGATGCGCAGCCCATCACGGCACGGTCTCGATCCGAAGGACGTTGGTGTTGCCGCTCTCGCCGCTGGTGTCTCCGCCGGTCATGACGATGGTGCTGCCCGGCTGCAGATCCATCACGTCTCTGGCTGCGCGGACGGCGTAATAGTTCAAGACCTCCATGCTGGGGAACTGCTCAGTCAGCACCGGCAGCACGCCCCAGGAGAGGGCCAGCTTCCGCCAGGAATCCCGGTTGGTGGCGAGCCCCAGAATGGGCACCGGCGGTCGGAAACGGGAGACCATCCGCACGGTCAAACCGCTGAGGGATGTGACCACGATGGCGCTGGCGTCCAGATCGATGGCCATGGTGCAGGCCGCATGGGAGATGGCGTCCACCCGGTTGCGGATGACGTAGCTCTCCCGGCGGAAGCGCTCCACGTAGTCGATGTGCCGCTCGGTCTCCTCGGCGATCTCGCCCATGACGCGCACTGCATCCACAGGGTTCTTGCCGGCGGCGGACTCTCCCGAGAGCATGACGGCAGAGGTGCCGTCATAAACAGCGTTGGCCACGTCGCTGATCTCCGCGCGGGTGGGTCTGGGCTTTTCGATCATGCTCTCCAGCATCTCGGTGGCGGTGATGACCCGCTTGCCCAGCAGGCGGCATTTGGTGATCAGATATTTCTGGATGGCTGGGAGCTCCGTGAAGGGCACCTCCACGCCCAGATCGCCGCGGGCCACCATGATGCCCTCACAGACAGAGCAGATCTCCTCGATGTTGTCCACGCCGGACTGGTTTTCGATCTTGGCGATCACGTCGATGCCGTCTCCGCCGTTTTCGTGCAGGAATTCCTTCATGTCCAAAATGTCCTGCTTGCGGGAGACAAAGGACGCGGCGATGAAGTCCACGCCGTTCCGGATGCCGAAAAGCAGATCCTCTCTATCATGGTCGCTGAGGAAGGGCTGGTTCAAGACCTTGCCGGGAAAGCTCATGCTCTTCCGGTCACTGAGCACGCCGCCCGTCAGCACCCGGCAGCAGGCGTCGGTTTCGTCCAGAGACTCTACCTCGAAGATCACAAGACCGTTGTTCACCAGGATGCGATCCCCGATTGCCAGATCCTCCATAAGGCCCTTGTAGCTCACGGAGACGGTGGTCTCGTCGCCCTGGAGCTCTCGGGTGGTGAAGGTGAAGGCGTCGCCGTCCTTCAGCTCGATTTTGCCGTTTTGGAAGGTGCCGATGCGATACTCCGGCCCCTTGGTGTCCAGCATGATGGCGATGGGGATGCCCAATTCCTCCCGCACGGCCTTGATCATGTCGATTTTCTTCTGATGCTCCGGGTGAGTGCCGTGGGAGAAATTCAGGCGCGCCACGTTGAGGCCCTGCAGACACATCTCCCGAAAAACCGCCGGATCCTCGCTGGCGGGACCGATGGTGCCGATGATCTTGGTTTTTCTCATGGGAAATCCTCCTTCCAATCAGCCGATGGGACCTGTGCGTCGAAAGTGCGGGAATTATTCTGCCGAGACCAGTTCGATCTGGAAGTTCAGCTCCTGGCCGGCCAACTCGTGGTTGGCGTCGAAGGTGATGGTGGTGTCGTCCTTGGCGACCACCTTCACGCGGAAGGGCTGGCCGTACTGGTTCTGCAGGAAAGCCTGCTGACCCACCACAGCGTTCTCGGCGCCGGGGAGTCGGGCCAGCTCCACCGTGAAGACTGCCTGGGGATCCAGTTCGCCATAGGCCTCGGAGGGCATCAGGTGCACATTCACGATCTGACCCACTTCCATGTCGGCAACGGCGGCGTCAAAGCCCTGGATCATCTGGCCCGCGCCGCAGACGAACTCCAGCGGCTCCCCACGGTCGTAGGAGGAGTCGAACTGACTGCCGTCGTTGAGCGTTCCGCGGTAGTGGACGCGGCACTTCTTGCCCACGTTCTTGCCCTGTGGCGCATCGTGGCAGCCGCCGCAGTCGTGATCGTGGTCGCCGCAGTCGTGGTCACCGCAATCATGGTCGCCGCCATGGTGGTGGTCACAGTTGGCGCCGGTGTTGACCAGCTCGCCTCTAAGATAGGCCGCCACCGCTTCGTCCACGTCGCCGGAGGCTCCGGCGCACAGCTCGATGCCCCGCTCGTCAAGCGCTCTCTGGGCGCCGCCGCCGATGCCGCCGCAGATCAGCACATCGATGCCCTTGTCGTTCAGGAGACCGGCCAGGGCGCCGTGTCCGCTGCCGTTGGAGCCGACGAGCTCGGAGGAGATGACCTTTCCGTCCTCCACCTCATAGACCTTGAATACCTCGGTGTGACCGAAGTGCTGGAAGACCTGTCCGTCTTCGTAAGTAACTGCAATTCTCATTTTTATTCTCCTTTATCATGCACCTTTTGGGTGTTTTTTGCTTATTTCAGCACAGGGTTTACGTATCTGCCGCGCTTGGCGGTCTTGCTGCCGTACTGGATGGCCCCCGCGGGACAGCGGTTGATGCAGCCGCAGCATTTCAGACATTTTTGCTTTGCCCAGACCGGCCTGCCGTTCTCCATCCGTATCGCCTCTGCCGGACAGATGGAGGCGCACTTGCCGCAGCCGATGCACTTGGAATCCGCATGGAATCTCTTCGTGCTCATGCCCAGGTGGTAGGCAGTGAGTCCCGCCTTCGCCGCCGCAACGCTGCCGGTGATCCGATTGGGAAGCCGCCGCTCGATGGACTCGCGGATGGACTTCAGATCCTCGGTGGCCTTCTGAAGCTGCTCGGCCATTTTCTCCGGGGTGTCGATGTCATAGAAGATCAGCGCACCGTCCGGCACCACCAAGGGGTCCACGCGGTTCAGCTCCAGGCCCCGTTTTTTCAGCTCCGCTTTCAGAAATCCGCCCGCCGGGCCGATGCTGGCGCCGCAGGGGATGACGGCATAGACATAGCTTGCGCCCTCCACCTTCAGCTTGCGGATCAGCTCCAGCACCGGGTCGCTGACCGTGTAGAAATATACCGGGAACACGAAGCCCAGCGCCTCGCCGGCCTGCAGCGTGTAGTGAAAGCTTCCCGCCCGCAGGGCGTCGATCATGGAGACGATCTGCTCCCCCTCTGCCGCCAGCTGCTGCGCGGCATATAGTGAGTTTCCGGTTCCGGTGAAATAAAAAATCATAGCTGATCCCTCTCGTTCTGCGGATTCCGATGCAATCGTTTCGTTATTATAACACATATTCAGGCAGAAAGATAGAGGGACAAAAGCCGATTCATCCGCCACCCATAAAGCAGTCCGGCCATCACCCGCGCCGCGCCCCAGTCAAAGCGGAAATCGCCCAAGATCACCGGGAGCGGACATTCTCGGGCCCTTCCCGCCGAAAAAACACCGCCGCAGAAGCCGATCCGCAGCGGTGTTTTGGGTATGGAGCCATGTTTCAGACGGCGTGAATGTCGTCCTTGTGCTTTCCGTAGTAGAAGAACGCGATCAGCAGGATCGAGCCGCAGATCAGCAGATACCAGATGAACAGCGGATTCTGCAGGCCGCCGAGGATGGCAATGGCCGAACCGAGCACGGCAAGTACGGGAACGATGAGGCCCATGAAGGGGCTCTTGATCTCTTTCCTTGTCCAAAGCTTGAACACCACATAATACAGCGGCAGATACAGCAGGTAGCTGGACATGATGGCGATTTCGGACACGTCGGAGCCGCCCAGGATGCCGGTGGTCTGGCAAAGATAATGGATCACCATCCACGCCAGGGAGAGCACCATGCCCAGCAGGCAGGAATAGACCGGCATCTCCGCCTTGTTGATGACGGAAAGCTTTTGGGCTGCCGGGAACATGTTTCTGAGCGAAAGCGCATAGGGGGTGCGGCAGATGCCCATGGTCTCCCCGTTCACCGTGCCCATGACGGAGACGATGACGAAGACGAAGAACACGCGGCCGCCCAGGGGCCCCAGGATCTTTTCCATAGCCGCAGCCACGTGGGCAGAGCCCATCTCCATGACCTTCTCCGGGCCGAGGATACTGGAAATGCCCCAAAAGTAGCAGATATAGACGATGGTGATGACGATGGGCGTGAGGGAGAGGGCCAGCGGCATATTGCGCTTGGGGTTTTTGATGTCCGACTGCACGAAGGTGGCCACGTGCCAGCCGTCGTAAGCGAAGCACAGGGGGCCGACCGCAGCCAGCAGACCGGTGGCGCTGTTTGCGGCAATGGGTCTCGCCTTCATCGCGGTGATGGGATCGCCCAGCACCAGACCGAAAATCGCCACCAGCAGCAGCGGAACCAGCTTGATGAAGGTGGAGGCGTTCTGGAAATAGCCGCCGCCCTTCCGGGACAGGGCGTTGAACCCGAAGCAGATCAGGATCCAGGCAGTGCCGATCAGACACTGGAGCAGCAGGGATCCGTCGATGTTGAACAGGGTGCAGAAGTATACACCAACGATCCACGACAGCACCGCGATGATCGCGGGATAGTGGATAAACACCTCGAACCAGCCATAGGCGCAGGCCATGCGTGGGCTGATGAACTCCTCATAATAGGTCATGATGCCGCCGGGCTTGTCCGTACGGGCAGCCACCTGGCCGATGGCAAGGCTTCCGAAGATGATGGCAAGGGCCGCCAGAGCGAACATCAGGATGCCCAGAGGGACACTGCCGTTGGTAGCGGTCAGGACACTGGAGGCTTTGAAAAAGATACCGCTGCCGATTACCGTGCCGGTAATCAGAGTGATGGCAGTCAGCAGACCGTAGCGCTGCTTCTGCTCGGGCTGTTGGTTGTTCATGACGATTCACACTTCCTATTACAATAAATTTGGTTGGAAGCCCGGCAAGCCAGCCGGGCTTTTTTCCATCTCATGCCTAAGCTACAATAAGAGGAGCAACTGGCTGGCCGACACCTCCTTGGGCTTTCATGTCCGACACAAAGACTGTCAGCCATCCTCTTGTTGCAGCGTTCGGTTTAAGCAGGTTGAGCCTTCGTGTTCGTGTCACCCAATAGATTGAATCGGCAATGAGAAAAGATGGATTCCGGTTGCACAATTCTGTATTGGAGGAATGACAATGAACGCAGTTGGCATCGATGTCTCAAAGGGGAAGAGCATGATTGCGGTAATGCGGCCCTTTGGCGAGGTCGTTCTCTCTCCCTTCGAGGTGTCTCACACCGATAAGGATCTGACCGAACTGGCAAAGAAGCTCAAATCCTTACCGGGTGAAACCCGTGTGGTCATGGAGTATACGGGCTATTACCACGCACCGGTCGCCGTCGCGCTCCATGAAGCCGGTATTTATGTCTCAGCAGTCAATGCAATGTTGGTACATGACTACGGAAACAACTCCTTGCGCAGAGCCAAGACCGACAAGAAAGACGCTATCAAACTAGCAAACTATGCCTTGGATCATTGGCTCTCACTTCCTCGATATCTCCCTGCCGGAGACACCAGGCTCATGTTGAAAACCTGTTACCGCCAGTATGAGCAATTCAGCAAAATGAGGACAATGCAGAAAAACAATCTCATCTCTCTGCTTGATGTCACCTTTCCTGACGCTAACAAGCTGTTTTCCAGCCCACCCAGAGCTGACGGCAGCGAAAAATGGGTAGATTTCATCAGTCAATACTGGCATTGTGAGTGTGTTTGTGGGTTGAGCGTAAATGCCTTTACTAGGAACTATGAGAAATGGTGCCGAAAGCACGGCTACTACTTCAGCGAGGATAAAGCTCTTGACATTTATTCCTCTGCCTGTGGACACATCTGTATCATGCCGAAGTGTGACAGTACACAGCTCATGATCCAGCAGGCCATTATCCAACTTAAGGCATCCTCTGCGGCACTGGCTGCTTTGAAGAAGCAGATGCAGGACTTAGCTTCCACCTTACCCGAGTATTCTGTCGTCATGCAGATGTACGGCGTTGGGCCATCTCTCGGGCCGCAGCTCATGGCAGAGATCGGTGACGTGCGTCGCTTTCATTCCAAGTCCGCGCTTGTGGCTTTCGCAGGCATTGACGCTCCTCCGTACCAGTCCGGCCAGATGGACGTCCATAGCCGCAGCATCTCCAAGCGCGGTTCTGCCAAACTCCGCAGAACTCTCTTCCTAGTCATGTCTTCGATTCTTCAGAATTCACCTCTTGACGAGCCAATCTACCAGTACATGTATAAGAAACGGGCCGAGGGAAAGCCTTACAAGGTTTATATGATGGCCTCTGCCAACAAGTTCCTTCGCCGTTACTATGCAATTGTCAAGGCTCATTTAGACGAGATGGACTATAATATCTAACGCTCTGCTTCAACATAAGGCTGGCCGTCGCTTCAAAATGTAGGCGCTCAACGGTCTGAGTCGGCGTACCCTTTTGGCCTCCTCAAAAATCGAATTTTAGGGCTTGACTTTTGTTAGCAGGTCTTTGTGAATTTTTTGTTTTTCGCCGTCCCCCATCATAACAACACAGGCCCATTCTGTAAAGCGCATTTTCTGCATGGAGAACATGAAAAAACTTGATGACCATTTATCTCCATTTTAAACGACTGACCGCATGTGCCGGAAAATGACACATGCGGTCAAAAACGATTGGATGCCGGGACAAAAACCCGCACCCTCTATGAAGCGCCGCGTCAGGCCTTTGCCTGTCGGATGGAGAGGCTGATACGCTTTTTCTTCTCGTCCACGCCCAGTACCACGACCTCCACCACATCGCCCACGCTGAGCACCTCCGAGGGATGGCGCAGGAAGCGGTCGGCGATCTCGGAAATGTGCACCAGACCGTCCTGATGGACGCCGATGTCCACGAAGGCGCCGAAGTCGATGACGTTGCGCACCGTGCCGGTGAGGCGCATGCCGGGCTTTAAGTCCGATGCCTGCATCACGTCCGTGCGCAGGATGGGCTTCGGCAAGCTGTCGCGGACGTCGTGGCCGGGCTTTTTCAGCTCCTTGACCACGTCCTGCAGGGTGGGCAGACCCACGCCCAGCTCCTGGGCCATACGCTGTTCGCCGTAGGCGGTGACCTTCTGATCCAGCTCCGTCAGATTGCCGGCCTGCACATCCGCCATGGTATACCCCACGCAGCGGAGCAGACCTTCTGCTGCTGCATAGGACTCGGGATGGACAGCGGTATTGTCCAGCACATTTTTACTCTCCGGCACCCGGAGGAAGCCCGCGCACTGCTCGTAGGCCTTGGGGCCCAGCTTCGGAACCTTCAGGATCTGTTTTCTGGCGGTGAAGGCGCCGTTTTCCTCCCGGTAGGTGACGATGTTCTTCGCCGTGGCCGCCGTGAGGCCTGCCACCCTTCGCAGGAGCGAGGGTGAGGCGGTGTTCACGTCCACACCCACCGCGTTGACGCAGTCCTCCACCACCGCGTCCAAGGCCTGCTCCAGACGCTTGGGCGGCATATCGTGCTGATACTGCCCCACGCCGATGGCCTTGGGCTCGATCTTCACCAGCTCCGCCAGCGGATCCTGGAGTCTGCGGGCAATGGAGATAGCGGAGCGCAGATTCACGTCGTACTGGGGGAATTCCTCCGCGCCCAAAGGGCTGGCGGAATAGACCGAGGCCCCCGCCTCGGAGACGATCATATAACTCAAATGCGCGCCGCGCTCGTTTTCCTGCCGGATCAGCTCGGCGGCCATCTGCTCGGTCTCACGGCTGGCGGTGCCGTTGCCGATGGCGATGTGCTCCACATGGTGCCGACGCACCAGGCCGGCCAGCAGGGTGATGGCCTCCTGCTTTTTCCGCTCGCTGAAGGTGGGATAGACCACCGCCGTGTCCAGCACCCGGCCGGTGCCGTCCACCACCGCCACCTTGCAGCCCATGCGGTAGCCGGGATCCAGGCCCATGGTGACCTTGCCCTTCACCGGCGGCTGCATCAATAGCGGCCGCAGATTCAGCGCGAACTGCCCGATGGCGCCCTCGGCGGCATTGTCCGTGAGCTCCGAGCGGATCTCCCGCTCCAGAGACGGGAACAGCAGCCGGTCGTAGGCGTCCTCGGCAGCGGCGCGGATGAACTGCATGGCTCTGGTGCCGGGCTGCACCACCGCACGCCAGACCGTCTGCAGCGCCCGGTCGTGATCCAGCAGGACGCTGACCCGCAGGAGCTTTTCCTTCTCGCCGCGGTTGATGGCGAGGATCTGGTGTCCCTGGAGTCTGGAAAGGCGCTGGGTGAAATCATAATACAGCCGATAGACGCTGTCCTCCTCGGTGGCGGCCTCGCTGCGAAGCTCGCCCTCCCGGTTCAGCTGCTCCCGCAGCCGCTTGCGCAGAGCAGCGTCATCGCTGATGATCTCGGCGATGATGTCGCTGGCGCCGGCGAGAGCGTCCTCCACGGTCTCCACGCCCTTTTCCGGGTCGATGTAGTCCTTCGCCGCCTCCGCGGGGTCGGGGCAGTTCCGCTCCTGCTGAAACAGCAGCATAGCCAGCGGCTCCAGCCCTCTTTCCTTCGCCACGGTGGCGCGGGTGCGGCGCTTCTGCTTATAGGGGCGGTAGAGATCCTCCAGCTCTGCCAGAGTGGCGGCTTTGTCCAAAGCCTGTTGGAGCTCCGGGGTCAGCTTTCCCTGCTCCTCAATGGCAGAGCAGATGGTCTCCCGCCGCTCCTGCAGGGAGCGCAGATACTGGAGTCGCGTCTCCAGGGTGCGCAGCAGGGTGTCGTCCATGGCGCCGTGCTGCTCCTTGCGGTAACGGGCGATAAAGGGGATCGTGTTGCCCTCGTCCAGCAGGCGGATGACGTTTTCGATTTCCTCCGGCTTGCGGCCAAGCTCGGAGGCCAGGATTTGAATGATGTCGTTCATGGGTTCTCCTTTGCGAAATTGGTTATGCATTCCTGTCAGCAGAAGCTGCGTTTTCGGTCGGGCGCTCGGTCGTTTCCGGGGTCTGCCGTACGTCCGGCGTGGCGATCACGGCGGTGTACAGCGCCACCGCGAGACCCACCGCACCGCTGGCAATGCCGAACAGGATCTCAAAGCTTCTTCGATTCATAAGCGGTTCCTTTCCCGTCTCTGCCGGTTTATCCGATCTCCCAGACGATCGTCACGGTGTCTGATACGTCAATGTCTTCCGGCACAATGTCCAACTCAAAGTTTGCCTTGGCCGTCGGACGCGCCAGCGCGTCCATCGTGGGGACCGCAAACCGCTGCTCGCCCCGGGAATAGTCGATGCTCTGGAGCGTCTTCAGCGTCACGCCCGCTGCCTCCGCCAGTGCTCTTGCCTTCGTGCCTGCGTCCGCCACTGCCGCAGCCAGCAGCGCGGTTTTCGCGCGTTCCGGGTCTCTGACTGTGTAGGCGATCTGGAGCTCGGCATTTGCCGGGCACTCCGCCAGTGCCCCGAGGATCCTGCCCAGCAGCTGATTGTCCGCGTCGAAATCCACCACAAGCACATGCAGATAACGATAGCCGAGAAAGCGCTGTTTCCACCTGCCGTTTTCCTCATAGCCCTCATACTCGGTGGTGATGTGAAAGGTCTGCGTTTTCAGCTCCCCGGGGGCGATGCCCACCGGTTCAAGGGCGGCTCCCAGCGCCTTCGTCCCGTCGGCGGAGGCGCTGAGGGCGGCATCGTATTCCGGCTCAACGCCGCTCAGCGTCAGCGTCAGCCGCGTTGTGTCCGGCCGGAGCTTCATCCGGCCGCTTCCGGTCACTTGAATGGTTCTCATAAGACCTGCCCTCCCGTTTCTTCTGTGTTCCGATCCGGTCACTGCTATTATAACAGAATCCGCGGGAAAAGTCATTCTATAGAACAAACCCTCAGAATCAAAGATTCTGAGGGTTTCCTTTATTTCCAGTTGTACTTTTCCCGATTGGGCCAGCAGTAGTCCGCAAAGACCGCGCCGGTCGCTTTATCGGTGCGCTTCACAATGCCGCCGGGACAGGGCATGGGCTTCTTCCCTGCCACCACCGCGTTTCCGACGATCTCGCCGTCGGGCTCGATGTGGGCGTGGATCGTGACGGTATAGCCCAGCACGTCGAAGGAATAGTCATAATACTTTCCGTCGATGAGCTTGCAGTCGTGGAGAGGATGGCGCTTGCCGGCGACTTTAATCCAGCCGTCGTACTCTGTCTCGCTCACCGGCTCAAAGAATCCGTCGGCCTTCATAGTGCCGAGAAAGGATTTGACGATGTTTTTCGTCTCATAGGTAAATCCGGGCTGAAAGAGCATCAGAAGACCTCCTTCGGCGGGTTGAAGGGTCGCCGCTCGATGTGATCATACCATTTGGAGAGGTACGGATGCACCAGCTCAATGAGCCGCATGTCGAGATTGAAATAATAGACCACGAGGGACGCGGCAAAGAGGCCGATGCCCGCGCCAGCCGCGACGACGGGGATCTTGATGAGTTTGTTCATTTCGGGCCCTCCTTACCAGGCGTTCTGATCGGCAATCGTCTCAAGCGAGGGATCGAAGGGTTCCTCGCCGAGGACGGTGCGCATATAGCGGTTGACCTCGTCGCGCATGGACTGGCGGTCCGCCTTGCGGGGGTCAAGCAGGGCGTGGGGCACCCAGATCACGTGGATGCCGCGCCTGGCCGCCTCCTCCTCATAGATGCCGTGCCAGGTGGTGACCGCCTTGCAGGCCATCTGCTCCAGCATAACGATCATGTCGAGATTGTATTCCTCGCAGAAGCGCCACACGTCGTCCACGCCCAGGGAGAAGCCGCCCTCCGTGCGGTTGCGCATGATCATCTTCATGTAGAGATCCGCGAGATCATAGATCGCCTGCTCCCGGTTCTCGGGGGTGTCCTCGTCGGCGTAGATCTCGGTGCTGGTGAGATTCAGCATGTGGGTGATGCCCACGATGCCCCAGCAGTTTAAGAGCCAGTTGGAGAAGTTCGTGTAGAACTCCCCCTGCACACCCCAGACCAGCGCGCGGTGGCGGATCTCGGTGCAGGGCAGCGCCTTTTTCTCATAGCCCTCATACATGAGCTCTCGGATCTTGCAGTTGATGTCCCGATATGCTTCACTTGGCGCATTGAGCATGCGGGTATAGTACAGATCACGATAGAGATTGTAGTTATTGTCCGGCACCTGCGGCCAGGCCGTCTTGTTCAT
Organism: uncultured Eubacteriales bacterium; assembly: GCA_900317905.1. Lineage (GTDB taxonomy): Bacteria > Bacillota > Clostridia > Oscillospirales > Oscillospiraceae > CAG-103. The sequence continues at coordinate 17,670 of ONIN01000002.1, forward strand.
CTCAAGGATCTCGAGGTAACTGCGCGTTTCGTCGTTGTAGAGCTTCATGTTGTGGAAGTAGGATTCCCAGTTCCAGGTCTCCCCTGTCTGCTCCTCGATGAAACGGATGGCGCCGCGAATCTCCTCGGCGGTATATTCGCGCGTGAGATCGTCCACCACGCGCTCGGCGCAGGCGATCGTGTAGCTCGGCAGCTGATAGCGCCAGTCCTCGATGCCGTTGCCCATGAGCGAGCTGTCGCAGGTCGTGTTCGCGTGGAGGATGCACTTGCCGACGAGGGGCATATCGTCCTCGATGCAGAGGCCGAGCTCCGCCTTCGGCATGGTGCACACGTCGCCCGTGATGCCGAATTCCTCGGCGCGGTCAATGTAGCGCACCGCGCCCTCGCGCGAGAGGGCGACCAGCGCAAAGGAGCCGTAGAGCTGTACGCACATGCCGTAAAGATTCGGGAAGCCCCACATGAGCTGCTCCATCATGTTCTCGTCGAAGGCGATCATTTTCTCGCTGAGCTTTGGGTCGCCGCCGATGTTCCGGTCGCCCCGGAAGAGCAGCTTCAGGGAACGGGTGATTTCCGTCACGATGAAGTCAAACTCCGTATGGGCCATCCGCAGCTGCACGCCGCGCAGGCCCTCAGTGCAGCGGTCGATGAAATCCGGCGCCGCAGCGTATTCCAGCATCCAGCGGTAGCGGAAAAAGCCCTTGATCGACTGCGGATGGGCGAGGAACTTCACCATGGCGCCCCAGTTTTTCGCCCAGCATTTGTAGTCGTACCATGTGTCGGAAAGGCCGCGCCACTCGCGGCGGATCTTCGTCTTGCCGCCTTTATAGAACGTGCCCAGCGGCTGGCTGTTCATTTTCTTGCCCATCAGCGCTTCCCTCCCTGAATCTTTTTGATCTCAATACTCTCCACAAACGCCTGAATGCGCGTGCGCATCTGGCCCGAGGATCCGACCACATAGGGTCGGTCCACGCTCAGCACCGGCCAGCCGTATTCCTCCGTGAGGATGCGGTACATGCCCGCGCGTTCATACGGCCAGAAGTTGCAGAAGTTCATCTGCTGCACGATGACGCCGTCGGCGTGGTATTCGTTCGCGAGCGCGTTCAGATATTCCTTGCGCGCGGCGATGCGGGGGTTGTCCATGTATCTGGGGCACTGGCACTCCATGACGTAATGGCGGCAGATCTGCGTGAGCACGTCCTCTCCATCCTTCAGCTCGATGGGCGTGCGGCCGGGGAACATGCCAAAGCAGTGGCGGTCGGCAACGACCAGCGCGCCGCTGTCCTCGATGAGCTTCACGAAGCCCGGATCGTCCACCTCGCTTCCGGCCAGCACGACCTTGACGCGATAGCCGGGGTTGGGGTCCGGCCAGCGGGTTTTCAGCTCTTCCGCAGTCTCTTTGAGCTTCGGCAGCAGCAGATCCTTCGGCGCACAGTAGGTGGCAAGGCACAGTACCGCGAACTCATAGCCTGTGATGGTGGGATGGTCGAACTTGCGGTAGGAGCCGATCTCATCGAGCACCGCGCAGACCTCGTTGTGCTCCTGAACGGCACGGCGCAGGGCATCGTCCGAAACGTCGATGCCGTAGGCCTCCGCCAGCTTATTGAGCACCCGGGCGCGGCACATTCTGGTCATGTGGCGCACGGCGTTTTCATCCGCTTTCATAGGCGTGTCCACATGCTGCATAAAGAAGTCCGGGTTCGACTGACGGATCGCGCCGAGGTGGTTGATGTTTTCCATGCAGCTGGTCATCTGGCTGCAGGCGTAGGCGTCGAAGATGCTGTCGAGGAAGTTGTAGCCGCCCTCGAGCGCACGCTCCAGCACCGAGCGGCAGAATTCGCAGGAGAGGCTCGTCATGTAATACGTGCCCATCTCCATGGAGGCCGTGCGCGGCGCCCGCAGACGCACGCTGAAGCAGCCCTCCAGATTCAAAAGCAGCTCCGGCAGCTGATAGCAGATGGTGCCGAGACATTTGCGGCCTTCTGCTTTTGCCGCGCGGATCAGCTCGTTGTCCGCGTTCTCCAGGAGATTTTCAAAATAAATCAGATGCTTCAAATCCTTCACTCAGATCGCCCTCCTTCATAGCCCCTCCAGCAAGCCGCGCAGAGGTGCGGGTCGCCTCTGCGCGTCAAAAGGAGGGTATCGGTTGGATTTCAGTCCGATATCGCGTTCATTATAAAAAGGAGGAAAGCCCCTCGTCAATCGGCTGACAGGCGATTCTAAGAAACTCACAAAAAAGGCGTTTTTCATTCGCTGACGGCTCCGGTGGTTCTGCCTCTCCTCTTGGACAGAATCCGAAAAACTGTCCAGTGCGTTGGGCAAAAAAATGGGGTGCAGACATTGCAAAGAATGTCTGCACCCGCTTGAAAGGGGAGATTTGCGAATTATTTGGTGATGCGCTTGACGATGGCCTTCTTGGCGGACTTGACCGCAATCTTGCCCACGCTGGCCAGCAGCACCTTGGTCTTGTCGTCGCAGCGGCCCATGGTGGAGTTCTCCGGATGGTCACGCTCCAGGTGGATGGCATCGAACATGCACTTCGTGGTGCACAGGCCGCAGCCGATGCACTTGTTGGGATCCACGATGCTCAGGCCGCAGCCCAGGCAGCGGGAGGCCTCCGCCTTGACCTGCTCCTCGGTGAAGGTCAGGCGATCGTGCTCAAAGCTCTTGGCCTTCTTCGGGTCGTGGAGGATCGGCTGGCGGGCCGGGGTGTCGAAGCAGTCCGGCGTCAGAGCAATATTGCTCTTATCCAGCTCATAGAACTCGCGGAAGTTGCGGCCCAGGGTCAGGCTCTGGCCCTCCTGCACGAAGCGGTGCAGGGACTCAGCGCCCTCACGGCCGGCAGCGATGGCATCGATGGCGAACTTCGGGCCGGTGTAAACGTCGCCGCCCACGAAGATATCAGCCTGCTCGGTCTGATAGGTGAGGTTGTCGGCAATGGCGTTGCCCTTCTTGCCGGTCTTGAGCTCGCCCACGTCCAGCTCGCCCCAGTCAATGGCCTGGCCGACGGCGGCGATGACGGAGTTGACCTTCAGGGTCTCGAACTTGCCGGTGCCAACCGGTGCGCGGCGGCCCTTTTCATCAGGCTCGCCCAGCTCCATGATCTCGACCTTCAGGCCGGTGACCTTGCCGGAAGCGCCCTCGATCTCCACGGGAGCGTTCAGATAGCAGAACTTCACGCCCTCTTCCATGGCCTCGGCGACTTCTTCCTTGTCGGCAGGCATCTCAGCCTCGCTGCGGCGGTAGACCACGTAGGTCTCGGCGCCCAGACGGACCGCCGTGCGGCAGACGTCCATGGCAACGTTGCCGCCGCCGATGACGGCGCACTTCTTGCCCAGAGCGGGCTTGTTGCCCAGGTTGACCTCACGCAGGAAGTCGACGCCGCCGAACACGCCCTTGAGATCCTCGCCGGGGATGTTCAGCTTGGAGGATTTCTGCGCGCCGATGGCAACGTAGAAGCCCTTGTAGCCCTGCTTGCGCAGCTTGTCGATGGTGATGTCCTTGCCGACTTCGGTGTTCATCTTGAACTTGACGCCCATCTTCTTCAGGACTTCGATCTCGCCCTTGAGGGCCTTGCGGTCCAGACGATAAGAGGGGATGCCCATGACCAGCATGCCGCCGGGCTCCTTGTTGCGGTCAAAGACGGTGACGTTCATGTAACCCATGCGGGCCAGGTAGTAAGCGCAGCTCAGGCCGGCGGGGCCGGCGCCGATGATGGCAATCTTCTCCTCGTAGTCCTTGTCGATGGGACGACGGCGGATGGGATCGGCGATGTAGCGGTCCTTCATGGGCTTCTTCAGATCCTGCTCGGCGATGAACTTCTTGATCTCGTCGATGGCGAGGGCCTTGTCCAGAGCGCCTCTGGTGCAGGCGTCCTCGCAGCGGCGGTTGCAGACGTAACCGCAGACGGAGGGGAACGGGTTGTCCTGCTTGATCAGCGCCAGAGCGTCGGCATAGCGGCCTTCCTTGGCCAGCTTGATGTAGCCCTGGATGGCGATATGGGCCGGGCAGGCGGTCTTGCAGGGAGCGGTGCCGGACTCGTGGCAGTTCTTGCGGTTGTCGGCCACATAGTTCCAGTTCCACTTATCCTCGCCCCAGATGAGGCCTTCGGGCAGCTCCTGTCTGGGATACTCCACGGGGCCGTCCTTGGTGCAGAGCTTCTGGCCCAGCTTCAGAGCGCCGGCGGGACATACCTCGACGCACTTGCCGCAGGCGACGCAGTTCTCTTTGTCGACATGGGCACGGTAGGCGGAAGCGGACAGGTTCGGGGTGTTGAACAGCTGGCTGGTACGCAGCGCGAAGCAGACGCCCAGGTCGCAGTTGCACAGACCGAAGATCTTGTCCTGACCATCGATGTTGGTGATCTGGTGGACGTAGCCGTTGTCCTCGGCGCGCTGGCAGATCTGCAGAGCCTCTTCTCTGGTGATGTAGTGACCCTTGCCGGTCTCCACCAGGTAGTCGGCGAAGTCGCCCAGGCCGATGCAGCAGTCGTCCTGAATCTCGCCGGAGCCCTCGCCCTCGATGCGGCGGGCGTTGCGGCAGGAGCAGTAGCCGACGGAGTACTTGCCGTCGTACTTATCCAGCCAGTGGGAGATGTGCTCGATGGGCAGAGACTGCTGCTCGGCAGAGATGGCCTTCTCCACGGGGATGACGTGCATGCCCACGCCGGGGCCGCCGGGAGGAATCAGGTGGGTCTTGCCGGCCAGGGGCAGGTAGGTCATGTTGTTGAACATGCGGCCCAGCTCCGGATACTTCTCCATCTGCGCGGGGACCATGTTGGTCATCTCGGCGATGCCGGGAACGAAGACCTGGACATAGTACTGCTTCTGACGGCGGGGGTTCTCCCAGTTGTACTCCACAGCGCCGGTCAGGCAGGCCTTCTCCAGCAGCTCTTCCACGTGCTTGGGATCCTTGCCGGTGAGGGCGGCGATCTCCGCCAGGGTCTTGGGCGAACGCTTGCCCATCTTGAGCATGATCTCAGCCTGCTCGTCGCTCTCCAGAGCGCGATCCAGGAGGATGTACTCCGGGTCGTTTTCGGTGATCTTTTTGATGCCGAATTTCTGCGGGATTCGGTCGGTAATCATCTTACCGAGCTCGAACAAAATTTCTCTTGCCATATGGTTTTCCCCTTTCCAATTTGTTTCCGTATGACGCTTTCCTTGTTTTTTCGCATAGGTAATTTATTTTATCACAATGTACAATATAATACAAGTGTATCGAAAGATATGGTACACTCATCCAGAAAATGTATTGTATTTCCGCCTTGGATCATACAAAAATCAGTGCCAGCAGCAGGGCGACGCAGACCAGCCAGCCCAAAATGAACGTCACCGCGTGCTTTTTTTCCGAGTGGATGGCGATAAATTCCCGGATCAGGGCGCTGGGCCAGTAGTAGAAGGCCACGCGGCTGCCGATGCCGGTGCAGTTCAATCCGATCCTTCGGCAGTAGCGGAGTGCCCGGTAGACGTGGTAGTTGCTGGTGACCAGGGCGGTGTATTTTCTGCCATCCTGCCGGTCGAGGATGTCCTTGGAGAACTTGAGGTTTTCCATGGTGGTTTTGGAGCCGTCCTCCAGAAGGATGTCCTCCTCCGGGATCCCCTGCTCCAGCAGATACTGCTTCATGGCCGCCGCCTCGGTGATGGTCTCGTCTCCTCCCTGACCGCCGGAGGGGATCAGCTTCGGCGGGGTGGGGTCTTTTCGATAAACCTCGATGGCCTTGTCCACCCGGTCTCTGAGAAGCTTCGAAAGCTGGTCGCCGCGGAGCAGCCCCGCCCCGTGGATGATGACGTAGTCAAAATCCTTTTTTCGGGGGATGATCTGCAGAAACAGCGTGTAGATCATGAAGATCAGGAACGCCATGGAGCCGTAGATCACCGTGACGCTGACAAAACTCCCCAGCACGAACCACCAGGAGCGGTAGAACGACGAATCCAGATCGAAGGTAACGGAATACTTCACCATCAGAGCGATGGTCACGGCCTCCCCCACCAGGATCACGAGCCCCAGCGCCAGAGAGAGCATGTGGGACAGGTGCCGCCCCTCTCTTCGGATCATGACGATCCCGTTGTGAATCAGGAAAAACGGGACGATCAGCAGCGCAATCAGCACTGCCAGAGAGATAATCAGAAAAGCAACACCCATATTGTCGCCGAAGAGGTTGAGCGCAAAGGGGATCGTTCCCAGAAGGCCCAAAAACAAAAGATAGCAGTTGCGGTAGCGGCTTCTGTCCTTATGAAAGGCATAGACAAAGGGCGCCCAAAATACCGCCGCCAGCAGAAGGAAAATCAAAATTTGCATTTCTTCTCCGATCCCTGCGCTGCTCAGAGTGTGGCAAAGCTCCGGCTGCCTTTGGTATCCAGCCATCGGAGCAGGCCGAAGGACACTGCCAGCAGGAGCACCGTCCAGATCAGCAGATAGAGCACTGCGCCTAGCTTGTATCCGATCAGGAAGTAGAGGCCGCCCATCACAACAGCAAAGCCCCAGCCGCTGAACAGCGCGATGGCCACCGCGCCGCTCTGCTTGATGGGCGTCATCTCGTTGGTCCAGGTCAGCACCGGCATCTTCACGCCGACAAAGAGGTTGAAGACGCTGGCGAACACTGCGCCGGCCAGAGACACCAGCACCACCAGCAGCCGGATCTCCACGGACATCGGAAGGGCAATGGCAGCGCAGACAGAGGCGAACAGCATGGCAATGACGCTCAGGATCAGTTGCACCGAGAGTTTCGCGCGCAGGACAGTTTTCGGCTCCACCGGCAGCGACTGTGGGATCCAGATGCTCTTCCCCTCCAGAGACACCGACGGGGCCGCCACGTCCACCATGGCGAGCATCATGAAGAACATGGCGCAGATCAGCACCACGGCGCTGCCCGGTCTGCCGGCCAGCACCCCTTCCAGCGCCCCGAAGAAGGTCTTTCCCTGGAGCAGCAGCAAAATGCCGGCCGCCGGGAGAAACAGGAGTCCCAGACCGCAGTTGAGCATATAGGTGGCGCTGGAGGTGAACCGGGCAAATTCCTTGGACAGCAGCGCCCCGAAGGCGGACCGCTCTTTCGCCCGTTTCTCCACATAGCGCACCTTGCTCACGGCGCCGCTGGAGGTGGCGATCTTAAGGAAGCTTCTCGACATGGCGCGCCAGAGCAGCGCAGAGAGAACAGCCAGAATGGCGGTGAAGATCCCAGCGGCCATCCAGTCGCCTTCCCCGATCCGGCCGAAGAGATAGAGCCCGTAGGCCGCGCCCTTGATCTTTTCGCCGTAGACCTCCGCGTTCAGGAGCATATTCCGGATCATATCATTGGCTTTGAAGTAGAAGAAATAATAGGCGCCGAGGAACAGCAGGGAAATCAGCACCGTGATGAAGCTCCTGTTTTTCAGCCTCAGGCTGATCTTCGCCACCACCCAGCCCAACAGGCAGGACAGCAGCAGGATGATGATCGTCACGATCAGGAAAAACAGAATGCCGCCGAGCACGTTGGAGACCGTGGCCCCCGCCACGATCCAATAGACGATCAGCGTGGGGATCAGCACCGTGGCGGAATACATGAGGCCCATCAGATAGACGTTCATCAGTCGGGCGGTCATGATGGTTCGAACCGGGATGGGCAGACTCAGCAGCAGGTCGTTGTCCTTTGCCAGATACAGGCCGGCATAGGAATTGAACACGCTGCCGAAGGCACCCAGCAAGATGGCGATGCCGCCCATCAGCAGGAAGTACAGCCAGCCCATGCCAACCGACACAAGACCGTCGCAGAGGCTCAGCGCCAGCATGGTGAAGATGCCGCCCAGCATGCCGACCATGACCACGATGAACAGCAGGAAGTACGCGGCGATGGAGGCCTTGGAGCGCATCCGGTTTTTCTTCGCGTCGAAGAAATAGCCCTTAAATACCTCGGCCAGCTGCTTTTTCAGAAGTACCTTCAGCATTTATTCCGCCTCCAGTTCCAAAAAGACCGCCTCGAGGCTCGCGTCTCCCTTGACCTCCTCCATGGTGCCCACCTTGACCAGCCGGCCCTGCTTGATGATGGCCACCTTGTCGCAGAGCTTCTCCGCCACCTCCAGCACGTGGGTGGAGAAGAAGATGGCGCCGCCCCGGTCGCAGTGCTCGCGCATCATCTCTTTCAGAAGATGAGAGGCCTTCGGGTCCAGACCCACGAAGGGCTCATCCATGACGATCAGCTTCGGATCGTGGATCCAGGCGGAGATCAGCGCCAGCTTCTGCTTCATGCCGTGGGAGTAGGCAGAAATGGGCTGTGCCAGATCGTCCGTCAGCTCGAAGAGGTCGGCGTAACGGCGGACCTTTTCCTGTCTCTGGGCGGCGGGGATACCGAAGATGTCCCCGATGAAGTTCAGATACTTGATGCCGCTCATGAAATCATAGAGATCCGGGTTGTCCGGGATGTAGGCCAGGTCTTTCTTGCAGGCCACCGGATCGGTCAGGATGCTTTTCCCGCAGATGGTGATTTCGCCTTCATCAAACTGCAAAATACCGGCCACGCTCTTCAGCGTCGTGCTCTTGCCGGCGCCGTTGTGGCCGATGAAGCCGAAGATCTCTCCCGGGCGGATCTTCAGCGTCAGATCATCCACGGCCTTTTTATCTCCAAAGGTTTTCGTCAGATGCTCGATGTTCAGCATGGGTTCTCTCTCCTTTTTCATGTTCTCGGCCTTCCGCTCCCGCCAGGCCTCCAGAGCGTTATAGATCCCGTCCTCGGACAGCACCCCGCGCCGCAGCTCCTTCGGAAGCAGACCGGCCTCGTCGGCGGCGAAATCCCGTTTCCAGTCGTCGCCGGCATAGTAGGTGCTCAGCGCATCAGCGGCAGCCTGTGCCGATGCAAGCGCTTCCATGGAAGGCGACGGCTCAGACAGGGTATGGTTCAGCCGCTCCAGAAGGGATTCAAACCGCTCCACACGCCGGATGATTTCCGCAGGATTCGGGGGCATGTTTTCAGTTTTATTCTCTTTTCTCATTGCCATTCGCCACACTCCTGTTTCTGCCCTTCACTATACCACATACGGCTTATAGACACAACAATTCCCAGCCAGAAAGGCAGGAAAAACGTCTATCTGCAACTTCCTCTTTCCTATGGGCGGGATTCGTGGTATGATGGTCTCACGAACCCGAAAAACCATAGGAGGAGACCATGAAAAAACACACCATTATCGACAAAACCAAGTGCGTCGGCTGCGGTCTGTGCGTGTCCGACTGCGTTTCCCGGTGCATTACGCTGAAAGACGGCAAGGCCGAGGTCAACGAGCCCTTCTGCATCGGCTGCGGCCACTGCTACGCCCTATGTCCCCAGAACGCGGTGGAGCTCACCGGCTGGGGCGAGCCGATCCCGGAGCCCAGCAAAGAGCAGGTGACTCCCGAGGCCCTGATGGGTCTGATGAAGCGCCGCCGCTCCACCAGACAGTTTCAGGACAAGCCCGTGCCCCAGGAGGTCGTCGACCAGCTGCTGGAGGCCGCCCGCTACTGTCCCACGGCCGAGAACCACCAAGTAGTGGAATACATCATCCTCGACGAGAAGAAGGCCGAAATCGAGGCGATGGCGGTAGAGGGCTTCCGCAAGGCGAAGAAGCTGCTGGAGAAGCTTGTGCCTGCCATGGCCCTTCAGGAGATCGACGACCACTTCTTCTTCAAAAATGCGCCGCTGGTGATCCTTGTCACCAACAAGGCCGGCATGGACGACGGCCTTGCCGCCAGCTATCTGGAGCTCATGGCCAACAGTCTGGGTCTGGGCGTCCTCTACAGCGGTTTCTTCCGCGTCGCCGTCAAGTTCAATTCCAAGCTCAAGAAGCTGCTGAAGATCCGCAAGGGCTACCATCTCACCAACTGCATGGTCATCGGCTACCCGAAGGTGAAATACCAGCGGGTGCCGCCGCGCTTCCCGGTGCAGGTGAGAAAACGCTGACCAATCCACAGAAAAACACCCCGGAGCATAGGCTTCGGGGTGCTGTTTTATTGAAGTGCTTTGAGCGTCTCACCGATGTCGCCGTTGATGCAGATAGAGCGGTCCGCGATCTTCATGGGCGCCTCGGCGCTGCTACGGCTGAGACAGGCATAGACGGCGTTTTTGTTCTGTTCCGTCATGCGCCAGAAGGGATATTTGATGATGACCGGGGTATTCCGGCCCACGCCCAGCTCCAGATAGAGCACCTTCTGTCCCTGATGGGCGGAGAGGAAGTCCGAATAGCGCTGCTGTGCCGCGTGCCAGCCTTCGTCCTCCACGAAGGTGTCGTCCACCCTGAGGTTCGTGGTCATCCACCGGCCGTCGTCGGGGCAGACGGGAATGAGCTCCGAGGGGATGGACATGGAGGGCAGGGTGTCCTCCGGCGGGATCAGGTCGCCGTTTTCACCGATAGTAAAGCCCTGGGCGAGCACCATCTTTTTGATGATCTCCTCGTTGTCGTAGGTCTTCTGCACCGTGGGCTTCACGCTCTGGAACAGGCCGTAATCCCCCTGGGTGTAGAACAGGCGCTGCTTGTCGAAGCCCGCCTTCTGGAAGCAGTGGTCCACGTTGGTGGTGATCACGAAATAATCCTTTTCCCGCACCAAAGCCAGCAAATCGTCGTAGACCGGCTTCGGCGCGTCCATATAGCGGTTGATGTAGATATGGCGGCTCCACCAGGCCCAGTAGGTCTCCAGATTCGGGAAGGGGTAGAACCCGCCGGAATACAAGTCCGGGATCTGGTACTTCTCGATGAAGTCGAAGAAATAGCGCTCGAACCGCTCCCCGGCGTAGAGGAACCCCGCCGAGGTGGAGAGTCCCGCGCCGGCGCCGATGGCCACCGCGTCGCAGGTGTCCAGCGCCTGCTTCAGTTTTGCGATCTGCTCTTCATAGCTTCCGACCGGCCCCTGGGTCTCCTGATGCTGAAATCGAAACATGGTTCCACCTCGTGTCCAATCAAGTTTTCTTTCCGTAATATACCATTCCGCACCGGGAGCGTCAAGCAATCGCGGGTTGCATTTTTCCGGTTTTCCGCTACAATGGAGGAGACCGGAAAGGAGGCGAGCCCGTGCGCAGATTGAACGACGTTTTAAGAGCCGAATACGGCGAGAAGGTCTACAAGCTCTCGCTGTCCTCCGGGTGCACCTGCCCCAACCGGGACGGCACCGTGGGCGTAGGCGGCTGCACCTTCTGCTCCGAAGGCGGTTCCGGGGACTTCGCGGCGGCGTTTGCGCCTCTCTCCCAACAGATCGAGGACGCGAAACGCCGCATCCAAAGCAAGACCGACGCCAAAAAGTTCATCGCCTACTTCCAGTCCTATACCAACACCTACGGGGATCTGCACCGACTGGAGGCCCTTTACACCGCGGCGATCCAGAGAGAGGAAGTCGTGATCCTCTCCATCGCCACCCGGCCGGACTGTCTTGGGCCGGAGGTACTGGAGATGCTCGACCGCCTGAACCGGATCAAGCCGGTCTGGGTGGAGCTGGGGCTCCAGACCATCCACGAGAAAACCGCCAAGGCCTTCCACCGGGGGTACGACCTTCAGACCTTCGAAGCCGGGTACCGGGCATTGAAGGAATTGGGCCTCACGGTAATCGTCCACGTGATCTATTCCCTCCCCGGGGAGTCGAAGGCGGACATGCTGGACACAGTGCGGTATCTCGCCTCGCTTCAGCCGCCCGTCGACGGGGTGAAGCTGCAGATGCTCCACATTTTGAAAGGCACGCAGATGGGCGAACAGTATGAAAAGGATCCATTCCCCCTGCTGACCCTGGAGGAATACGCCGACCTGATCGCGGAGAGTCTCCGCATCCTGCCGTCTGACACGGTGCTGCACCGGATGACCGGCGACGCACCCGGGAAGCTTCTGATGGCCCCCGAATGGACACGAAACAAGAAAAAGGTGCTCAACACCCTCAATCAAGCCATAAAAAACCATCCCTGACAAAGCATCAGGGATGGTTTTTTGTTTGAAATCAGGTAGAGGAAGCGGCGGCGCTGTTCGTGGTGTTGATGATGATCATCATCATGATGGTAATCTCGATGGAGATGATAATGGACAGCACCGTGCTCATGACCGCGCCTTCTACCGCGGCGTTCTCCGGGATGTTGTTCATGGCGGTAGTTGCGGCGGCAAACATCCGTCTGCTCTGGGTGCCGACGCCGAACAGGCCGTGGAAACCCTTCATCTGTTTGAGGGCGGCCTCATGCGCTTTGGTCTGGCGCACCGCCTCTTCTACGGAAATGTCCGAGTTCACCAGCACCGCCAGAATGCTCATGTAGTAATCCGGCAGCCGCAGCTTATTGGTCTTGAAGGCATCGTACATCCGGATGAACCGCTCGCTTTTCTCCTCCGAGGGTACCCCGCTGATGGCCAGAATGTGGCTCACGGTCTGGGAGGCGTTCTTGCTCAGGGGGAATCTGGATTTGAGGATCTGGTAGCAGGCCTCGGTATCCTGAAGCTGGGCCTCCTCGCCGCTGCCCCGCATGGCCATCAGGGCGGCGAAGGGCATGTCGCTCTGGTCGGTGAGGAAGGGGTGGTTTTTCCGGATCAGGTTATAGAGCTCCCGGGTCCGGCCGCAGAGCTGCGCGCGGTCTGCCGCCTCGGCGTTGTCATAGAGCAGCAGCGCCGCCATGAGCCGGGACTCGTGCCCCAGCTTGTACCCCTGGCTCAGGGTGCGGTAGGTCTCTTCGAGCCCCTCCAGATACCCCTCCGGGTCCGCGTCCATGGACATCTTCACCACCAGCGGAAGCTGCAGGTGGCCGCGGAAATCCGAGAAGAACCCGTGCTTGGACTTCATGATCTTCCTGCATTCCCGGAGCCGATCCGCGTCGGCAGTGCGGTTCTGGGAGGTATAGATAAAAGCGCCGAGGATCTGCATGCTGAGATACTCCGTTTTGAACACGGAGCGGATGGTATCGATGTTGGCCGACAGCAGGCCGTCCTGGATCAGTTCCATATCGCTTCTCCTTTTCCGTTGCTTGTTTCATATTATCACAAATCCGACGCGGTGAAAAGATGAAAAGTTCCCCTGCATCCCATGGGAAGCAGGGGATTTGACGGCTCAGCCCGCCTGTTCGAATTGGGAGTTATAGAGTTTGGCGTAGACGCCGTCTTTTTCGATGAGCTCCTCGTGGCTGCCCTGCTCCACGATGTCGCCGTTCTGCATCACCAGGATCACGTCGGCGTTCCGGATGGTGGACAGCCGGTGGGCGATGACGAAGCTGGTGCGGCCCTTCATCAGGGTCTCCATGGCGCTCTGGATCAGATGCTCGGTGCGGGTGTCGACAGAAGACGTGGCCTCGTCCAGGATCAGGATGGGGTTGTCCGCCAGGAGGGCTCTTGCGATGGTGAGCAGCTGCTTCTGCCCCTGGGAGACGTTGGTAGCCTCCTCGTTCAGCTCCATCTGGTACCCGCCGGGGAGGGCACGGATGAACCGGTCGGCTCTGGCGGCCTTGGCGGCGGCGATGACCTCCTCGTCGGTGGCGTCCAGACGGCCGTAGCGGATGTTCTCCATGATGGTGCCGTGGAACAGCCAGGTATCCTGCAGCACCATGCCGAACTGCTCTCTGAGATCCCCTCGGCGATAGGCGCCCACCGGCTGGCCGCCCACGCGGATCTCGCCGCTGTCCACATCGTAATACCGCATGAGCAGCTTGACAATGGTGGTCTTTCCGGCGCCGGTGGGTCCCACGATGGCCACCATCTTTCCCGGCTCCACATCCAGATTGAAGTCGTGGATGACCGGCTGCTCCGGCTTGTAGCCAAAGCGGACGTGGTCGAAGGTGACTCTGCCGTCGATGCCCTCCACGCTGGCGGGGATCTGGGGATCCGGCGCCTCCTCGGGCTCCGCGAGGAACTCGAAGATGCGCTCTGCCGCCGCGGCCATTGCCTGCAGCATATTGGAAACCTGTGCCAACTGGGTGATGGGCTGGGTGAAGCGCTTGACATACTGGATAAACGCCACGATGTCACCGATGGTGATGGTGCCCTTGGCCGCCAGCATGGCGCCGGAGACCGCCACCGCAACATAGCCCAAGTTGCTGATGAAGTTCATGATCGGCATCATCAGCCCGGAGAAAAACTGGCTCTTCCAGCCGGACTCATAGAGCTTGCCGTTGGTGTCCCGGAAGCGGGCCATCTCGGCATCCTCCCGGTTGAAGGCCTTGACGATGTTGTGGCCGGAGAAGGTCTCTTCGATCTGGCCGTCGATGTCGCCGAGGTATTTCTGCTGGGCGAAGAAATATTTCTGCGAGTGCTTCACGATGCCCAGAACGAACACCACGGACACCGGCAGGATGATGATGGTGATGAGGGTCATCAGCGGCGAAATGGAGAGCATCATCACCAGGACGCCCACCAGGGTGCAGACCGAGGTGATCAGCTGGGTGATGGACTGGTTCAGGGACTGGCCCAGGGTGTCCACGTCGTTGGTGATGCGGCTGAGCACGTCTCCCACGGTGTTGGACTCAAAATAGGCCAGAGGCATGCGGTTGATCTTCTTGCTGATGTCCTCCCGCATCTGGAAGCTGAGCTTCTGGGAGACGCCGGTCATGATCCAGCCCTGAACAAAGCCGAAAACGGCGCTGACCAGATAGATGCCCATGAGGCCCAGGAGGATGGATCCGATTCTCCCGTAGTCGATGCTGCCGGTGCCGGTGATCTTGCCCACCAGACCCTCAAACAGTTCGGTAGTGGCATTGCCCAGGATCTTCGGGCCGATGACATTGAAGATCGTGGAGCCCACGGCGAAGATCATGACGATGAGCACGGCGATCTTATAGCGGCCCATGTAGGCAATCAGCTTGCGGATGGTACCCTTGAAATCTTTCGGCTTTTCACCGCCGCGTCCCGGAGGGCCGTGAGGGGATCTTCTTCTCTGATTTTCAGCCAACGCGTTCACCTCCCATGCCGTCCAGCTCCGCTTCGGAGAGCTGGCTTTTTGCGATCTCGCGATAGGTTTTGCAGGTTTTCATGAGCTGCTCGTGGGTGCCCATGCCGACGATGCGGCCGTCCTCCATGCAGAGGATCTTGTCCGCGTGGAGAATGGTGGAGATCCGCTGGGCCACGATGATGACCGTGGAATTGCCGGTGTACTTCATCAGCTCCGTGCGCAGCTTCAGGTCGGTCTTGTAGTCCAGTGCGGAGAAGGAATCATCGAACAGGTAGACCTTCGGGTGCTTGGCGATGGCTCTGGCAATAGCCAGCCGCTGCCTCTGGCCGCCGGAGACGTTGGAGCCCTCCTGGGCGATGGCGGAGCTGTAGCCCTCTGGTTTCTCGGAGATAAAATCCGCAGCCTGGGCGATCCGCGCCGCCTCTTTCATCGCCTCGTCGGTGATCTGGTCGCCGCCGTATTTCAGATTGCTTTCGATGGTGCCGGAGAAGAGCATCCCCTTCTGGGGCACGTAGCCGATGGCGTCCCGCAGGGCCTTCTGGCTGAGATTTCGGATGTCCGTGCCGTCCAGGGTGATGCAGCCGGAGGTCACGTCGTAGAATCTGGGGATCAGATTCAAAAGGGTGGACTTGCCGCAGCCGGTGGAGCCGATGATGGCCGTGATCTCCCCCGGTCTCGCGGTGAAGGAGATGTGCTCCAGGGCGCAGTCCTCCGCGCCCGGATAGGCAAAGCTCACATCCACGAAGGAGAGGGCGCCGGCGCCGTACTGCACGGATTTGTCTTTCGGCGCCGCGGGGTCGCTGAGGGAGACGGTGGTGTCCAGCACCTCCACGATGCGGTCGGCGGCCACGCCTGCTCTCGGCAGGATGATGGAGATCATGGACAGCATCAGGAAACTCATGACGATGACCATGGAATAGGTGATGAAGGCGGTCAGGTCGCCCACCTGAATGGTGCCCAGATCCACCTTGTGGGCGCCCACCCAGACGATGAGCACCGAGACGCCGTTCATAATGAGCATCATGATCGGCATCATAAAGGTCATGGCCCGGTTGGTGAACAGCTGGGTCTGGTAGAGGTCGTTGTTGGCGGTCTCGAACCGCTGCTCCTCATACCGCTCTCTGGAGAAGGCGCGGATGGGCATGACGCCGGTGAGCAGCTCCCGGGAGACCAGATTCAACCGGTCCACCAGCTTCTGCATGATCTTGAACTTCGGCATGGCGATGGCCACCAGAATGCCCACCAATGCCGACAGCAGCACCACGGCCAGGATGATCGTCCAGCCCATGCCGGAGCCGGTCTGCACCACGCGAATGATGCCGAAGATCGCCAGGATCGGGGCATAGGCCACCATCCGCAGCAGCATGACGGTGACCATCTGGATCTGCTGGATGTCGTTGGTGGAGCGGGTGATCAGCGAGGCCGTGGAGAACCGCTCCATCTCCGCGCTCGTGAACTGCATGACCTTGGCGTAGATCTGTTCTCTCAAATCCATGCCGATCTTGGCGGAGGTCTGGGAGGCGATATATCCGGTTGCAATGGCGGTCAGGGTCATCAGCAGCGTCATCAGCAGCATCTTGAAACCCACGGTGAACAGATAGTGGTTCTGGAAGGTGGTGAGCTTCAGGCCCTGGGCCTCATACTCCGAGGCCACGAAGCTGACGGCGATCTGCTTTAAGTACGAATCGCTGAAATCTCCATAGGCGGCCAGCTTCTCGTCGATGCCGGCGAGGAACTGCTCCTTGGTCATCGCGCCGGAGTCGATGGCCGCCCGGATCTGCTCCACGGAAAACTCCGAGTCCGGGGCGTTTTCCATCTGGAACAGGACGCTCTCCGGCAGCATCAACAGTTCGCCGATCCGCTCGGCATCCGCGTCCTCTCTGAGACTCCGAATCCCCTCGGCGTCGGCCTGGGAATAAGCGGCGTCCACTTCGGCGACGTCCGAATCCGGCATGAACATGGAAAGGGTCTGGAGCGTCTCGGCGCGGACAGTCTCCGGGGCGGCGCTGTCAATGCCGTTCTGCTGGAGACCCACGTTCAAAATATCGCTGGTATAGTTGGGCAGAGACAAATCGCAATAGGCCTGCAGGATCAGCAGCAGGATGATCAGCAGCACGGCCAGATTGTGCCCTTTTAAGAATTTTACGATGTTTTTCACGGGCGATCCTCCTTCTGCTGCTCCACACGGCGCTCCAGCACCCGCTCCATGCTGTCCACGATCTCGTCCAAAATCTCCACCAGACGGTCGGCGTCCTCGGTGGGGATATTTTCAAAGACCTCGGTCCAGTAGTCATGGATGGTCTCTTTGCTCCGCTTGCTGGCTTCTCTCCCCCGCTGGGTGGGATAGACGTCGGTGACTCTGCGGTTCCCGGTGCGGCTTTGGCGCTCAATGAGTCCCTTCTCCTCCAGTGAGTTCATGAGTCTCGACACCGCCGTCGGCTGCATACCCACCATCTCGGCGAGCTCCGAGATCTTCCGGGTCTCGTCCGCGTGCTCCACGATGGTGTACAGCAGCCGAAACTCCGCAGCCGTCAGGTCGGTGATCAGATCGCAGAGGCGGATGTTCCGCATCCGGTGCATTCCCTCATACATGCGCCGTTCGCGTTCCTCTGGCAGCATGGCATTCCCTCCAAATTAACAAACCAAAATTATTAACAATGTTAATTGTTTCGGATTTTCATTTTAATTATAATCCGTCGTTTGTCAACCGGAAGTTTATGAATTTTCTGTAAAAATGATCCAATTTCAAAAAAACAGCACCTACCTCGCAGATGCTGGTTTTGTGTGCTTTTTCATTTGGTTGTTTACAGGGCTGCCGAAAATGCGATATAATAAAACCGGAATTCGAAAAGCCCAGAGTGAAAGGAAAGCACCATGGAGCAAACACATACATTGTTGTTGGAAGCACTCGGCGCGGCCCTCCGGAACACGGCCGTCCTGTGGACGCAGCCAATGACGCCGGAACAGTGGTCAGAGCTGTTTCAGCTCGCGGATACCCACCGCGTAATGCCGATGATCTATCAGGCGGTGTATTGCTGCCCGTCTGCGCAGCAGGCAAATGCGTCTCTGTTTACACCGTACAGGCGCCGAGCAATGCATGACGTGATCGTGCAGGCACAGCGGACGCAGGCATTCTTTGAGGTATATGACGCGCTCTGCGCTGCAGGGCTGACGCCGCTCGTTGTCAAGGGTGTTGTCTGCCGGACGCTCTATCCGAACCCTGACCAGCGGATGTCCGGGGATGAGGATCTGCTCCTCCCCCACGACCAGCTCCGGGCTTGTCACCGCAAGCTTGTGGAGCTTGGATTCCGGACAGAGGGAGACGAGGATGGAACTGAGCAGGCGTATGAAACGACATTCGTGTCCACCCGCGCGCCGCTCATTATAGAGGTGCACAGCGGTCTGTTCCCGCAGGAAGATGGTGCTTACGGAAATCTGGCAGCGCTGTTCGAAACAGTGTTCGATCGCGCCGAGGAGCGTTCCATCGAGGGGCACACGCTGCGTACGCTCAGCCATACGGACCATCTGCTGTTTTTGATCTGCCACGCATTCAAGCATTTCCTGCACAGCGGGTTCGGACTGCGTCAGGTCTGCGACATCGCGCTCTATGCCAACCATTTCGGCAGCGTGATCGATTGGGCCGCCGTGCAGCATGCCTGCCGGAATGTGCGCGCTGAGCGGTTCGCGGCAGGACTGTTTCAAATCGCAGAGCAGTATCTCACGTTTCATCCCGCGCAAGCATGCTTCCCGGAGGGTTGGAGGACTCTGAATGTGCAGGCGGAGCCGCTTTTGGAGGACCTTCTCTGCAGCGGCATCTACGGCAGCGCAAGCATGAGCCGCCGCCATTCCAGCCGTATCACACTTTCAGCCGTCACAGCCTCGCGAAATGGCGGAGCGGAACGTGCAGGTGTGCTCAAAGCGCTTTTTCCTCCGGTTGAGGCACTGCAGCGGCGCTTTCCCTATTTGGAAAAACGCCCCTGGCTGCTGCCGCTGGCCTGGGTGCAGCGCATTGCTGTCTACCGAAAGGAAACTGCTCACACACAGGACAACAGTGCTGTCGACGCCGTAAAGATCGGCCGCGAGCGGACCGCCCTGTTGAAGGAATACGACATCATTTAGTACTGAAAGTCACCCAAATAATGATATGCAAAAAAAGAAAGCGCTGGCAATGTGCCAGTGCTTTCATTTTGTAGCCACAGGTTTCGAATCGCGCAAATTGCGGAAAATCACATCATTCAGCCGCTTTGTGTTCCCGTCTCCCACGAAGCTGTTGTGGGGCGTTAGGATCACATTTTCCAGCTCCCAGAGGGGACTGTCGGCAGGCAGGGGCTCGGCCTCAAAAACGTCCAAAGCCGCGCCCAGGAGTCTCGTCCGCAGCGCGGGAATCAGCGCCTCCGTGTCCACCAGAGCGCCTCGGGCGATGTTGATCAAGATGCTGCCGGGCTTCATATTAGAAAAGGCCTCTGCATTCATCAGATGGTGGGTCTGCTCGCTCAGGGGCAGGGTCAGCACCAGCACGTCGGTCTCGGAGAGGATCTCCGGCAGACGCTCCATGGGAGAAATCTCATCGAAGGCCGGATTCTCCCGCACGGTGCGGTTGACGCCCAGCACCCGGCAATCGAAGGCCCGGAAGCGTTTGGCGCATTCCATACCCACACTGCCTGTTCCGAGGATGCAGACGGTCTTCCCTGCCAGTTCCAACAGATCCCGGCGCTTCTCCCACAGATGGGCCTGCTGTTTTTTCTGAAAAAACGCAGCCTGCCGATAGAGGCCCAGCGCGCCCATCACCGCCGTCTCCGCCATGGGGACGCTGTAGACCCCGCGGGCGTTGCGGATCTCGATGCCGCGCGCCCTGACCACATCCATGGGCACCCGGTCGAAGCCTGCGCTGGTGAGCTGGATATAGCGCAGATGGGTAAAATCCTCAATGGAATGGTGCAGAAACAGGCCGTTGCAGATCACGCCCTCCGGCCAGGCGGCGTCGCAGGGCAGCGGATCCTTTTCCTGCTGCAGAAAGACGGTCTCATGGCCGAGGGCGCAGAGACCGTCCATTTGATTTCTTGCATCCGGCCACGCGCCGGTGACCAGCAGCTTCATAGCTTCTCCTTCACGGGGAACGCGCCGCAGACTTTCCGCACGGTCTCGCAGACCTCCGCACGGTTTGCGTCGAAATCGATCTCTCCGTCGATGCACTTTTTCTCAAAGTCCCGAATGGCCTTGACCCCGGTCTGGAAGATCCGCTCGATCTCGTTCAGGTCGGTGACGATGCCGGTGTTGCAGAAGCTTCGGGCCAGAATGGCGCAGGTGGAGCCCAGACGATAATGCTCCGCAATGACACGCTCTGCGGGGACGATGCCCTGTCCGGGGGCAGCGATGCCGCCGAAGCCATAGGGCAGACCCGCCGCGCGGACCTTGCCGCAGAGCATGTCCACGGTGCCGTCCGCCAGGAGCTGGAACATGAATTTCATGCCGTAGCCCAGACTCAGATCGTTCAGGCCAATGTGAATCTCGTTGATTCCGGGCAGCTTCAGGATCTCATCCAAAACCTCGACCGCCTCGGGCGTTTCCACCAGAAGCTGGGTGGGGATGCGGCCGTCCACGATGTCCAGGAAGGTCTGAACCTCCTTGACCGTCTTGAAAAAGGGCAGCATGATCACGTCGGCGCCGGCATCGATCACATCGTTGATCTCCTGCTCAGAGCTGCAGTAATCCGCCGTCGCTTTGTGGATCGGGTTCACCCGCACCAGCAGCTGTGAGGTCGTGACCGCAGCTCGGACGTTGCGGACATCCTCAATGGTGTGGCAGGACTGGACCGTGTCCATGCCCCCCTGACGCTCCGCTTTCCCGATGTATTCCATATCTGCCCAGACCCGATCGACGCCCACGGACTCCGCAATGCGCGCCACCGCTGGATCTTTTGTGATGTACAAGAGTTTAAGTGCCATTTTCTTCCTTCTTAAGTGTTTCTTCCACGTTTTCGTTATCGGCGTTCGTAAGCACCTTGAAGATCGTCATAAAGAAGATCTTCGCATCCAGCGAGAAGGACACATGGTCCACATACCACACGTTCAGCTCAATGCGCTTGTGCCACTCCACATCCTTGCGGCCGTGGACCTGTGCCCAGCCGGTGATGCCGGGCCGAACCTCAAACATCCTTTTCTGTTCTTCTGTATACTCCTCATAGGGCCAGGGGTGATAAGTAAGCGGCGGTCTGGGGCCGATCAGCGCCATGTCGCCCCGGAGGACGTTGATGCACTGGGGCAGCTCGTCGATGCTGGTTGCCCGGAGAATCTTCCCCACCCGGGTCACCCGTGCATCGTCCTTGCCGGAATAGACGCCGGAGCCGGTGTGCTCCGCGTTCTGGCACATGCTGCGGAATTTCAGCATCTGGAAAACCTTGCCGTCCTTGCCGATACGATCCTGACGAAACAGGATCGGACCGGGAGAGTCCAGCTTGACCGCCAGCGCCACGATCCCCATGGGGATGGCACCCACCAGCAGCACCATGGATGCCAGCGTGCAGTCAATGGCCCGTTTGATTCCGTCTTTGTACATGTACACATTCCTCCGAAGTCCGATTCTTCACCATCTTATCATAAGCTTAAAGCTAGGCTATTATAGCATTCTTTGGATTGAGTGTCTACCTTAAAAAAAATATTTTAGCATTTCCTCCTTAATTGACACTTTGTTGACTAATAACGGCGTGTCCCCGGCGCGCAGGCCTGTCTGCCGCGGAAAAGTGCTCCGAAAACCGAAAAAGATTAATTCCTACAAAAATATAGGAAATTATACTTGCAATTCCTACAAACTTGGTGTATATTAGTCTCGAGAGCAATTCCTACTAAATTTGAGTAAATTAAAATACGAGGTGTATTCCATGAGCCAGGCATTGTTGAACGTCCGCGATCTGAAGGTCGCGGTGGAGGAAAAAACCATTCTCGACGGGCTGAATCTGACCGTATATCCCGGCGAGATCCATGTGCTGATGGGCCCCAACGGCGCGGGCAAGTCCACCCTGGCCGCCGCCATCATGGGGGATCCCCGCTACACCATTGAGGGCGGCAGTATCGAGTTTGACGGCGAGGATCTGACGGACAAGGCTGCCGACGTCCGGGCCAGAAAGGGCATCTTCCTCTCCTTCCAGGCGCCACAGGAGATCCCCGGGGTATCGCTGGAGAGCTTTCTCCGGACGGCCCAGGGTGCGGTGCAGGGCAAGCAGCCGAAGGTCATGGCCTTCCGCCGGGCGCTGGCGCAGAAGATGGATCTGCTGAACATGGACGCCGCCTACGGCGAGCGCTATCTGAACGTGGGCTTCTCCGGCGGTGAAAAGAAAAAGGCCGAGATCCTGCAGCTTCTGATGCTGCAGCCGAAGCTGGCCATGCTGGACGAGACGGACTCCGGTCTGGACGTGGACGCGGTGAAGACTGTGGCCGAGGGCATCAAGGCCTACCACAACGAGAACAATGCCCTGCTGATCATCACCCACAACGCCAAGATCCTGGAGGGCCACGACGTCAACTATGTCCACGTGCTGGATGACCACCACATCGTCCACACCGGCGGCCCGGAGCTGGTGGAGCAGATCACGGCCCACGGCTTCGCAGGGATCCTGAAGGGAGCGGATCAGAATGGCGGATGAAGTGAAAAAGACCCAGGTCGACGACATCGACCGCAGCTTTTATGATTTTCGCTACGAGGTGAACGCCTCCTTCCAGACCGACGCCGGGCTCACCCCCGAGATCGTCAAGCAGATCTCCGAGGAGAAGAACGACCCCGAATGGATGCGGGAATTCCGGCTGAAGTCCCTGGAAATCTACAACCGCACGCCGTTGCCCAACTGGGGCCCGGCGCTGGACGGTCTGAACATGGACGGCATCGTCACCTATGTCCGGCCCAACACCGAGATGCAGGCCAAGTGGGCGGACGTGCCCGACGACATCAAAAACACCTTTGAGCGCCTTGGCATCCCCGAGGCCGAGCGGGCCAGTCTCGCCGGCGTGGGGGCGCAGTACGACTCCGAGGTGGTCTACCACAACGTAAAAAAGGAAGTGCTGGAGCAGGGCGTGGTCTACACCGATCTGGAGAGCGCCCTCAAGAGCGATCACGCCGAGCGGATCCGTGAGCATTTCATGCATCTGGTGCCGCCCACGGATCACAAGTTCGCCGCCCTCCACGGCGCGGTCTGGTCCGGCGGATCCTACGTCTATGTCCCCGCCGGCGTCAGCGTGGAGATTCCGCTCCAGAGCTATTTCCGGCTGAACGCCCCCGGCGCGGGCCAGTTTGAGCACACGCTGATCATCGTGGAGGAAGGCGCGTATCTGCACTTCATCGAGGGCTGCAGCGCACCGAAATACAACGTGGCGAATCTGCACGCCGGCTGCGTAGAGATCTTCGTGGGCAAGAACGCCCGGGTGCGATACTCCACCATCGAAAACTGGTCGAAGAACATGTATAACCTCAACACCAAGCGTGCGGTCTGCGAGGCCGGCGGGACCATCGAGTGGGTCTCCGGCTCCTTCGGCAGCCACACCAGCTGTCTCTACCCCATGAGCGTTCTGAAAGGCGAGGGAGCCAGGATGGAGTTCACCGGCATCACCTTCGCCGGCAACGGCCAGGATCTGGACACCGGCGCCCAGGTGATCCACGCGGCCCCCAACACCAGCAGCCACATCGTCACCAAGTCCATCGCCAAGGACGGCGGCGTCTCCAACTTCCGCAGCGCCGTGGCGGTGACCAAGGATGCCAAGAACAGCAAGTCTGCCGTCAGCTGTGAGAGCCTGATGCTGGACGAGCGCTCCCGCTCCGATACGATCCCCGTCATGGACATCGCCTGCGACCGGGTGGACGTGGGACACGAGGCGAAGATCGGCCGCATCAGCGAGGAGGCGGTCTACTACCTCATGAGCCGCGGGCTCACCGAGGAGGACGCCAGAGCCCTGATCGTGGGTGGTTTCGCGGAACCCATCGCGAAAGAATTGCCGCTGGAATACGCGGTGGAAATGAACAACCTGATCCATCTTGAGATGCAGGGCAGCATCGGCTGAAAGGAGGCGCTGACATGACCACAACTGAACTGTTAAACGCGCTTCCCGTGACCACCTGGAACCATCTGCGCGTAAACGGTGCCCCCAAAGAGGCCGCTCTGCCGGAGAAGCCGGAAGCGGGCTGGGGCGAGACCAACACGATTTATGAGCTCTCCGACGGCGTCCGCTGTACGGCGATTCTGCCCCAGGAATGTACCGGCGAGCACAGCGGCCTCGGTAAAGACGCGGATCTCAGGATCCACACCGAGGCGAATTTCTCCCGGTTCTTCCTGGCGGAGGGCGTCTCCGACGGCATCACCTATCTGAAAGAGAAGCTGGACGCGGCGCACCCCAACGCCGTGACCCACACCGCCATCCACGCGAAGGCCGGCAGCAAGGTCACCTTCGTGCAGATCCTCCAGAGCGTTCCGGAGGTGGAGGGTCTCAGTGCTTCCCTCACCCAGATCGCTGCGGAGCCCGGGGCGGACGTGACCCTGGTGCAGCTGCAGCTGTTGAATGAAAACTCCAAACGATACAACGGTGTCAGCGTGAAGGCCGCAAAGGACGCCCACGTCAAGATCGTCCGGGCGGAGCTGGGCGGCAACATCGTCGTCACCGGTGCCCGGGCCATGCTGGGCAAAACCGCAGGTGCCTTCGATCTGGACGCCATCTACTACGGCGATGGCGACAGCATTCTGGACTTCAACGACGTGGCCGTCCACACCGGCCGCGACACCCACAGCGAGATGCATAACGCAGGCGTTTTGGCGGATCGCTGCCGCAAGACCCTCCGCGGCACCATCGACTTCCGCAGAGGCGCCGTCCACGCCGTGGGACACGAGAGCGAGGACGTGCTTTTGTTCTCCCCCGAGGTGCGGCACCGTGCCGCCCCGCTGATCCTCTGCACCGAGGAAAACGTGGAGGGCCAGCACGCCGCCAGCGCCGGACGGCTGGACGAAAATGTACTCTACTATCTCGCCTCCCGGGGTCTCGATCCCCAGCAGGCCATGCGGCTGATGGTGGACGCGAGATTCGCCCCCGTGGTGGATCAAATCCCCGACGAAGCCTTGCGCGATCTGGTGCGCGAGAGCCTGGAAAGGAGACTGGAACATGCGCAGATTCTCGGATGATTTCCCGATTTTGAGCCAGGACAACAACGGCAAGCGGCTGGTCTATCTGGACAACGGCGCCACCACCCAGAAGCCCCGGCAGGTGCTGGACGCGGTGAACCGCTATTATCTCACCGAAAACGCGAACCCCCACCGCGGTGTCTACGATCTGGCCATGCGAGCCACCGACGCCCACGAAAACAGCCGCGCCGCTGTGGCGAAGTTCATCGGTGCCCCGGAGGACAGCGTAATCTTCACCCAGAACACCTCTGAGGGGCTGAATCTGGTGGCCTACAGCTACGGCCGCGCCTTCCTGAAGCCCGGGGACGAGGTGTTGATCTATGTAGCCGAGCACCACAGCAATCTGGTGCCCTGGCAATGGGTGGCGAAGACCACCGGCGCGGAGCTGAAATATCTCTATCCCGACGAAAACGGCAGGCTCACCGTGGAGGAGCTGGATAAAAAGATCAACGAGCGCACCAAGGTGGTGGCCGTGGCCCATGTCTCCAACGTCCTGGGTCTGGAGACCCCGGTGGAGGAGATCGTGAAGCGGGCCCATGCCGTCGGCGCCGTGGTGGTACTGGACATCGCCCAGAGCGTTGCCCACATGCCGCTGGATGTGGTGAAGCTGGACGTGGATTTCGCCGCCCTCTCCGGCCACAAGATCTACGCTCCCATGGGCGTTGGCGCGGTCTACGGAAAGAAGGCGCTGCTGGATAAGATGCCGCCCTTCCTCTCCGGCGGTGACATGATCGCGGCGGTGCACGAACACCGCACCACCTACGCCGAGGTCCCGCGGAAATTCGAGGCCGGCACCCGGAATGTGGGCGGCGAGGTAGGTCTCGCGGCGGCCATGGAATACGTCAGCAGCATCGGCTGGGACACCATCGTGCAGCAGGAGGAAGCGCTGATTGCCCGGACCCTGGAGGGCATGAATCAGCTCCCCTATGTGAAGGTCTACGGCGAGGCCACCGCCGCCGGACGCCACGGGGTCATCAGTTTCAACATCGACGACGTGCACCCCCACGATGTGGCCACCATTCTCGACAACGACGGCGTCTGCATCCGCGCCGGTCATCACTGCGCCCAGCCCCTGATGGAGCATCTGGGCATCGGCTCCTGCTGCCGCGCCAGCTTTGCGCTGTACAACACCGAGGAGGATGTGGACGCGCTGCTGCGGGGTCTGAAGCATGTGAGGGAGGTCATGGGTCTTGGATCTTAAAGAGCTTTACAGTCAGATCATCACCGAAAACAGCCGCTCCACCCGAAACCGCCGTCCGGTCCCCGGCGCCACCATCTCCCTGGAGGGCGTGAATCCCAGCTGCGGCGACGACATCACCCTGCAGTTGCGTGTGGAGGACGGTGTGGTGCAGGACGCGGGCTTCATCGGCAGCGGCTGCGCCATCTCCCAGGCCTCGGCGTCTCTGATGATCGACGACATCATCGGCAAAACCGAAACGGAAGCCCGCCGCCTGATCGCCCTGTTTTTCGGCATGATTAAGGGCGAGGTAGACGGCGACGAGCTGGACGATCTGGAGGACGCAGCAGCCCTTCAGGGCATCAGCCACACCCCCGCCAGAGTCAAGTGCGCGGTGCTGGCCTGGCACACACTGGAAGAAGCCCTCGACGGCAAACAGCCCGAGGAATATTGACCGCACAGCAAAACCCAGCCGGCTCGATCGAGCCGGCTGGGTTCATAGTTTTATCTGCACCTGACACGGCGCACGAGCTTCACGATCAGGGCGACAATTGCGACAAAAACAATCAAATCGCCAAACATGACGAGCAGCACGCCGCCGCCGATGACAACGGACACGATCGTGCCAATGGCGCTGAAGAGTACCGTCAGCAGAAAAATCGTAAGCAGCAGCATCAAAATCGCCCCTTTCTCCGGTATTTGAAAGAAAAGACGAAAAGCCGCTCCATTTGTTCCCCACTGCAGGCAATTGACAAACCGCAGATCCAACGATAAGATGAACGCAAAATGGCTGTGTCTTACTCCTGAAAGGCCTCCGCCTTGCGGGCCGCTTCACAGATGAGCTGCACGCAGGTGTCATAGCCCAGAAGGCCGGTATCCAGAGAGAGGCTGTAATTGCGGCAGTCACCCCAGCGCTTGTTGGTAAACTGCTCATAATACGAACGGCGGGCAGCATCGGTGCGCTGCATTTTCTTCTGGATCTCCGTGGGGTTGGTGCTGCCGATCAGCTGGCTGACCCGCACGGCGCGGTGGATGTCGCTGGCGTAAAGAAACACATTCAGGCTGGGAATACCCGCCTTCTCCATAATGTCATCTGCGCAGCGGCCGAGGATCACGCAGGTGCCCTTCCTGGCCAGATCCACAATGATGCTGTGCTCGATGGCGTGGATGTTGTCATGCTGATCGCGATAGGCGTTGGGGGAAATCATCCGCAGGAAGGTTCCCATCCGGGTAAGCTCTTCCTCCACCCGCTCAATATCGGGCATTTCCTCTCCGCTTTCCTTCGCCGCGGCCTTGATGATGTCCCGGTCATAGAATTCCACACCCAGTTCCCTGGCAACCGCTTTGCCGATGGAATGGCCGCCTGCGCCGTATTCTCTGCTGATGGTAATGATCATGACGGATCTCTCCTTTTTTCGGAAATCTGATTCGGATGCTGCTATTCTATCACAAGAACTGCCAAATGCCAAGAACCCGCGCCCGCTTTGCGAGAAAAAAAGAGCTCCCCCCGGCGCCGGTGTATCAAACAGGGAGGCAGCATCGCCGCAGATCGACTTGCCGGCTCACGAAAGAATATAGTTGACATTCGTCACGGATAGTTGTAGGATATAAATGACAACTGTCACAGATAACGAGGTGATACCCATGCGATTAAAAAGTCCGGAAACCATGCGCCAGATCATACAGTTTGTCGATTCGTTTTTCGATGACCATCTGCGCACACCGTCCATGCGCGAGATTGAGCGCGGAACGGGACTCTCCCGGCAAACGGCGTCCAGCTATCTGCGCGCCATGGCGGAACAGAACATGCTGGAGTACGACGGGGACGGGATCATCACCGCACACATCCGCCAGCGCGTCTCCGCCCAAACCATTGCCCTGCCCATTATCGGCCATGTTGCCGCCGGTACACTGACCGCCGCCGAGGAGATGCGGGAGGGCTTTGTCGAGGTTCCCTTCTCCATGCTGGGCGGCAGCGACTATTTCGCCCTGCGCGTTTACGGCGAGTCCATGATCCGTGCCGGGATCTACGACGGCGATCTGGTGATCGTCCGCAAGACACACCGCGCCACCGTCGGCCAGATCGTGGTTGCCATCGATGACGAAGGACAGACAACGCTCAAGCGCCTGGCCCACGACGGTCAGCGCTATTACCTGCACCCGGAAAACGCAGCATTCGACGACATCTACCCCAACGAGCTGCGGATCCAGGGGGTCGCGGAGCTCATGTTCCGAGACCTGAAATCATAATGGAGGGATTCTGATGACAGAGCTGGATCGCCTGCGGCAGGCACATGACGATCTTTTTCAACTGGCAAACGGCATAGACCCCCTCACCGGGCAGGAGCTGCCCGCCTCGGATGTGATCCAACGCGTTCAGGTCTCCCGCTGTCTGTTTTTCACTTGTGACATTCTGCGGCAGGTCATTGCGCAAGGCGGTCTCTCGCAGAGCAAAAAAGGCAAAAAGAAAAAGCTGCCGTTTTCCCTTCCCCCGGAGGCAAGAGCGGGGCTCGAATGCTCCGATCCGCCCACCACCATCCGTCACATCTGCCAGAGGCTGAATGACCTGATCGATCCGGAGCAGATGCAGCGGATGAAGGTCACAAGCCTTACCGCGTTCCTGACACGATCCGGACTGCTGTACCAGCAGGAAGTACCGAACGGGAAAACCCAAAAGCTCCCCACCCCGGCCGGACGATCTCTCGGCCTCGCGACGGAAACCCGTACCGGCCAGGACGGACCCTATACCGTCGTTACCTATAACCGCACCGCGCAGCAGCTGATTTTGGACAATCTGGACAGCATTATCGCGATCAACGCCGAGCCGCTTCATGAGAATCAGGGCAAGCCCTGGACACCGGAGCAGGACGCGCAGCTTCAGCAGCTGGCGGCGAAAAATGTCGACATCAAACAATTATCTGACACCTTCAAGCGCAGCCGCGGTGCCATCCGCAGTCGGCTGGAAAAGCTCGGGATTGCCCTCACCCCTGCCTCATCGATGGCAGAAGAGGAAGAAAACCTGCCGTTTTAATCGGCAGGTTTTCTCTTTATGAAGCTTCATTCAGCTGCTGCGGCCGGCTCCGGCTTTCCGTCGGGCTCGCCCGCCGTGAACTTGCTGCGCAGATTCTCGATGGTCTGCTTCACCGCGTATTTCGGCAGCTCTCCGAGCACCTTGCGCGTGGTCTCGCTGGAGGACTTCATCCGCTTCAGCACCGGCTCCAGACCGCCCAGACCGCCGGCAGCAAGATCGTCCAGGCTGTCCGCTCCGCCCGCAGCCAGAGACTCGAACAGATCGTTCACCAGTGTGGCGCGGTCGGCCTGCTCCACATTGCCGATCCAGCTGTCCACGGCAGCATTCAGCCAGCGGCTGGTGGGATCGTTCTCCTCAGCGGCGGCCAGCTTGCCGTGGTCGATGCCCCAGGTGATCAGGCTGTGCTGCTGGAAGCCGGAAGCAGAGGACTGCACGATCCGCGTATCGTCCAGCTTTGCCGCGAACAGCTTGCCCACGATGGAAAAGGTCGGCACAATCTGCGTTGCCTTCGCATTCACGCGGATCATGCCGCTCATGTCCAGCACCTCCGGGCAGAGTCCCGGTCCATCCAGGATGTAGACATGCTCCACGGCATCCCACTTGCTGTCCCGCAGGTTCACCGCAGCGAAGAGCGCCTCGTTGCCGCCCTTTGAGTGGCCGATCAGATAGTTGCGCTTTCCGTTTTCCACATAGGCGTTGGCGTATGCCTGGGCCTGGGTCTGGGCACGGGTGCGGGTGAAGCTGATCATGAAATCCTCCTCCCAGCCGGCGAGGGACTGGTCCGTGCCGCGGTAGACGAGGAAGCTCAGATCCGTATCGTCCTGAAAGCGGACGGCGGCGAACTGCACAGGCGGGTCATTGAGGAGCACATCGATGTAGTGGGACATCCTGAGTCTGCCGAAGCGCTCCGACTCCGCGGCCAGACGCAGGAACCCGAGATAGTCCTGTCCCTTGGTATTCACCATCACCTTGACCTGATCCGCCTCCAGCAGATCCAGGCACTCGCGCAGGGTGTGCGTGTCATCTTCATCCCTGAACATGGGCGCCAGGTCAAAATAGCTCAGGAGCCCCAGCACCAGCGTGTCCGCCTCGCGCAGGCCGGTGGCCGCGATCGGGAAATCTCCCATCCATTGCAGATAGTCAAACAGGGTATCCATGTTGTTGCCTCCCTTATCCTTCTTTCAAAAATTTTTCGGGCGCATGGGCAAAGAGGATCCGCTTCGGGTGAAAAGAAAGCACCCGTGCCCAGTCGTCCTCCAATTGTGTGTGGTTTTCGTAAGCCTCCAAATACTCGCGGGGCTCCAGATCTCCCACCAGACAATCGCCGTCATCCAGAATCAGCGAGATGCTGTCCGGGCTGTGACTCGGGGTGGAGAGGATCTCGCCCGCGATGCCGAGCTGCGCCAGGAACGCCCTGCTTTCCCCGCAGGAGATCACGGTCGCCGCATCCTCGCGCAGCAGCACGAAGGGCAGCCGGTCGCGCTCAAAAATGTAGTCTGAGGCATGGATCGCGTCCTGTTGGACGTCGACCAGCAGATGCTTCACGCCCTGCCGGACAAGCGCTCCGACGAGTCCCATATGATCCGGGTGGTAGTGGGTCGCCAGAACATATCGAATATCCCTGACGGTCAGATCGTTTTGCTTCAGCGCTCGATAAAACGCGTGCAGCGTTCCCGCATAGTCGGTATCGATCAGCAGACCATGGAGGAAAAAGGTATTGGTATTGCCGTATTTCAGCTTGATCATACTGGTTCCTCTGCAAGCGCCGCACAGGCCCCGGCGGTTCCGTCGGGCAGGGCCTCCCAGCTCCTGCTTTGCGCAAGGCGCATGATAGTTTCTTCCAGTTTACCACATGCGCCGGAATTTGCAAGAGCGTTTCTTCTGCATCACTGCCGGCAGCAGGCTGCTTTCTGCGGCGAAAAAACATCCCGCCCCACGCGAAAACTGCGCAGGGCGGGAGAAGTGTTTATTTTGCCTTTTTCTCGGGGATGAGGTAGATGAACGCCAAGGAGCTCAAAAGCAGCAGGAAGGGGTAGAACAGATTCGGGATCACTTCAAAGGCCGAAACGCCGTGGCCCATCTCGTTCGCCGCCGAGAGTGCCACCAGCATCTGGGCGCCGTAGGGGATGATGCCCTGGAACACACAGGAGAAGGTGTCCAGCAGGGACGCAGTCTTGCGCTTGGAGATGCCGTAGCGCTCCGCCATCTGGGCGGCGATGGGGTTTGCCATAACGATGGCGACGGTATTGTTGGCGGTAGCAATGTCCATGGCGCCCACCAGCAGGCCCATGCCCAGCTGGCCGCCCTTTCTGCCCTTGAAGACCTTCAGGATGCCGTTGAGCAGTGCCTCAAAGCCGCCGTGCTCCCGGATCAGCGCGCAGATCGCGGCCACGAGGATGGCCACCATGGTGGTCTCGAACATACCGGCTGCGCCGCTGCCCATGCTGGAGAGCAGCTCCGTGGCCGGGATGGCGCCGGTGGCCAGCATGATGATTGCGCCGGAGACGATGCCCACCAGCAGCACCACGAACACGTTGACGCCCACGAGGCCGCCCAGCAGCACCAGCACATAGGGGATGATCTGGATCAGGTTGTAGGGCTTGAGCTCCATGGCGCCGATGTTGGCCCGCAGGCTCAAAACCAGGATCAGCACCAGGGTCACCAGCGCGGCCGGCAGGGCGATGGCGAAGTTTTCCCGGAACTTGTCCTTCATATCGCAGCCCTGACCGTTGCAGGCGGCGATGGTGGTGTCGGAGATAAAGGAGAGGTTGTCGCCGAACATGGCGCCGCCCATGACGGAGGCGATGCACAGCGGCAGCGAAAAGCCGGAGGCGTCCGCCGCGGCCACCGCGATGGGCGTGATCAGGGTGATGGTGCCGACGCTGGTGCCCATGGCGGTGGAGACAAAGCAGCTGACCACAAACAGCACCGCCACGGCGTAGCGGGCCGGGATGATGGAGAGCATGAAGTAGGCCACGCTCTCGGCGCTGCCGCGTCCCACGACGCCGACAAAGATGCCGGCCTCCATGAAGATCAGGATCATGGTCACGATGTTCTTGTCACCGATGCCCTGGCCCATGAGCGTGAGCTTTTCGTCAAAGGGCAGCGCGCGGTTTTGCAGGCAGGCCACCAGCAGCGCCGCCAGGAAGACCACCACGATGGGGATATTGTAAAAGCCCATGGGGATCTTGAGCACATATTCAAACAGGATGCCCAGGCCCAGATAGAGCACCAGAAATACGCCGATGGGCAGCAGCGCAGCCGGGTTGGAGCGGATGGTTTTTTCGTTCATTGGCTTTTTCCTTCTTCCAGAGTATGCATGACAGGCCGGAGCGGAGACCGAATGATCTCCGCCCTGCTTTGCGCGAGGTGCCCAGTATATTAAAAAATCCGAATTTTGTCAAGTAATACACCATCCGTATTGACATCCCATCCGGCACCACCCCGCCGGTTTTCCGGGGTTGCATCCCGGGGAAAAGGCTGGTAAAATCAGACTATCCTCTTTAGGGAGATGATCCAATGGACAATCAGAAGACTCTAAAGCGCAATCTGATCATGTTCCCCCTGGGCACCGTGGGGCGGGACATGGTCTACAACCTCGTGACCAGCTATCTGCTGACCTTTGTGCTGTTTACGCGGAATCTCAACGCAGCGCAGTTGTCCGCCATCACGGCCATCATGGTAGCGGCGCGGATCTTCGACGCGCTGAACGATCCC
The DNA here is from genome assembly GCA_900317905.1 of uncultured Eubacteriales bacterium. Classification (GTDB taxonomy): domain Bacteria; phylum Bacillota; class Clostridia; order Oscillospirales; family Oscillospiraceae; genus CAG-103. Next base: position 50,579 of record ONIN01000002.1, read on the forward strand.
GTCATGGGCAACATCATCGAGCGCACCCGTACCCGGTGGGGCAAGTTCAAGCCCTGGCTGGTGATCGGCATCCTCACCACGTCGCTGGTGGTTTATGCTGCTTTCAACGTAAAACTCCAGGGCTGGAGCTTCGTGTGGTTCTTCGGCGTCATCTACTTCCTCTACAGCATCACCTACACCATGCACGACATCGCCTACTGGGGCATGGTACCGGCCTTGAGCTCCGACGCCAACACCCGCAACCAGCTCACCAGCCGCGCCACCCTCTTTGCGGGCATCGGCGGCATGCTGGCGGCGGCGCTGATCCCCAACTTCACCGCCGGTGACAATGCCCTCGGCGGCAACGCGGTGACGGCCTATGGTCTGGTAGCCCTGGGGATCGCCATTCTCGCGCCGCTGTTTCTGGCCTTCACGGTCTTCGGCGTGACGGAGCAGCGGGATTACCGCGACGAGCCCACACCGCCCATCAGCTTCAAAAAGATCATCGGCACCATCACCGGCAACGACCAGCTGCTGTGGATCTCACTGATCTTCCTGCTGCAGCAGATCGGCAACGGCATCGTCCTCTCCGGCATCGGCCAGACCTATATTTATGTGGAGTTCGGCTACCGGGGCATCTTCTTCACGGTGTTCCAGATGCTGGGCATGGCGGTGACGGGTCTGCTGATGATCTTCTATCCCGCCATTTCCCGCCACATGAACCGGAAAAAGCTCATGGACGTGCTGATGCTGGTGTCTTTCATCGGCTACATCATCATGCTGCTGCCGGGCCTGCTGCTGAAAACCGGCGGGCCTGCGGTGGCGGGCATGGATCTGAAATTCCTGCTGATCACCCTGGGCTATATGCTGGCAAACTTCGGCCAGTACGGGTTCTATCTGATCATGATGATCTCCATCATGAACACCGTGGAGTACAACGAGCTGAAGCACGGCACCCGGGACGAGGGCATCGTGTCCTCCCTGCGCCCCTTCCTGACGAAGCTGGCCTCCGCCCTCACCGTGGCCATCGCCAACATCACCTACATCGTCTTTCACATTCTGGAGTACACCAACGGCATCGCGGGATATGAGCAGATGGCAAACCAGGGCGCCATGACCAGCGAGGAAAAGGCCGACGCCATTACGCAGCTGCTCCAGGGCGTCCAGAGCAGCCAGTCCCTGGGACTGCTGCTGGTGATGACCATGCTGCCCTGTGCCCTGATGTTCGCGTCCTATATTCTGTATAAGCGGCGCTATAAGCTGGACGAGGCAGAGTATGACCGGATCTGCGCCGAGCTGGAGCAGAGAAAGGCGGCAGTATGAGCATCACAAAAACCGTTCTGAAAATCCTGGCTCCCCTGCCGAAGATCGAGGACTATGACCGTTTCCTCTTCATCGGCCCCCACCCCGACGATATCGAGATCGGCGCCGGCGCCACCGTGGCAAAGCTCACCGCCTTGGGAAAGCAGGTGACCTTCCTCATCTGCACCGACGGGCGCTACGGCCTCACCAACGCACCGAAAGGCATGACGCCGGAGGAATTGATCCCCCTGCGGCAGCGGGAATCCATGGAGGCAGCAAAAGTGCTTGGCGTAAAGGACGTGCGATTCCTCCCCTTTGAGGACGGCGGTTTTTACGACCAGGAGGAGCTGACGCTCGCCGTGGCCAAGGTAGTGGGCGAGGTGCAGCCCCAGGTACTGTTTGCGCCGGATCCCTGCGTCGACAGCGAGTGTCACGTGGATCACCTGCGTACCGGTGAATGCGCGAGACGGGTGGTTTTCGCCGCCCACTCCCCCACCGTCATGGGGCGGATGGGCGCGAAGCACGCCCCCACTGAGGCCATCGCCTATTACATGACCGCAAAGCCCAATCGCTTCGTGGGCACCAGAGGCTTTTTCGACCGGCAGCTCAAAGCGCTTGCCTGCCACGCGAGTCAATTCCCCGCGGACTGCGCCGCCACGCGAACCCTGCATTTTTATCTGAAGCTCCGGGCCTTCGATTTTGGTCTCCGCACCGGAAAAGGCAAGGCAGAGGGCTTCCGGGTGCTGGACGCGAGCCACATGCACTGTCTGCCCGAGGCAGATTGAGCCAAACAGAGAAAGACGCCGCCGAAGCTGTTCGGCGGCGTCTTGTGTTTGGGTAAAAGCTTACATCAGCTTGCGGAAGAGGGCGGTGATGGATTCCACATCGCAGTCCTTCGGGTTGCCGGGACGGCAGGCATCGTCGTAGGCGCTCTGGGCGAGGAACGGGAGATCCTCTTCCTTGAGAGCCTCGAGCTTGGCCGGGATGCCGACGTCGGCGGAAAGCTGCTTGACGGCGTTGATCGCGGCGGCGCGGTACTCCTCGACGCTCATCTCGTCGACACCCTTGACGCCCATGGCGCGGGCGATCTCGCGATACTTTTCGCCGGTGCAGTCGGCGTTATACTCCATGACGATCGGGAGCATCATGGCGCAGGCGACGCCGTGGGGCGTGTCATACACAGCGCCCAGGGTGTGGGCCATGGAGTGCGCGATGCCAAGGCCGACGTTCGAGAAGCCCATGCCCGCGATATACTGGCCGAGGGCCATGCCCTTGCGGCCTTCCTCGTCGTTTTTCAGCGCGGCGCGGAGGTTCGCGGAGATCAGGCGGATGGCCTCCAGGTGCATCATGTCGGTCATCTCCCAGGCGCCGGCGGTGGTGTAGCCCTCGATGGCGTGGGTCAGGGCGTCCATGCCGGTGGAGGCGGTGAGACCCTCGGGCATGGAGTGCATCATGTCGGGATCGACCACGGCGATCTCGGGGATATCGTTCACATCCACGCAGACGAACTTCCGCTTTTTCTCCACGTCGGTGATTACGTAGTTGATGGTGACCTCGGCGGCGGTGCCGGCGGTGGTGGGAACGGCGATGGTGAACACGGCGTGGTTCTTCGTGGGGGCAACGCCCTCCAGGGAGCGGACGTCCGCGAACTCGGGGTTCTTGATGATGATGCCCACAGCCTTCGCGGTATCCATGACGGAGCCGCCGCCCACGGCGATGATGCAGTCGCCGTCGAAGGCCTTGAAGGCTTCCACGCCGGCCTGGACGTTCTCGATGGTGGGGTTGGGCTTCATGTCGGTGAAGAAGGTATAGGCGATGCCCTTGGCGTCCAGCACGTCGGTGATCTTCTTGATCTCGCCAGACTTGACCACATGGCGGCCGGAGGCGATGAAGGCCCGCTTGTAGCCCCGGGCTTCCAGCTCGTTGCCGATCTCCGCAACGGCGCCGGAGCCGTGATAGGAAATGGTGTTCAGTACGATGCGATTTGCCATAGTTGTACACCCTTTCTTGTTAAATGTTTGTCATAATTATTTTATAGCATATTTTTCCGTGCAATTCATGAAAGAAATGTGAATAATTATAAATCAGATTTCTTCCCTGCCCGTTTGCTGCGTACCGATTTGCGCTTTACTTTCTTCAAGATCTATCTTACAATAATCTCAGAAACAAACGAAAGGAGAACAAACGATGACCAATCAGGAACGCCTGCAGGCGCTGTTTACCCATTTGGATGAGATCGAGGCCTATTACCGTGTGCTCGGAAAGGTGAGCTTCGACATGTCCTGCTGCGCCCCACCGGAGGGCATGGCCAAAGCCGGGGAGGACATGGCCATTCTGGGAAAGCAGGTCTATGCCCTGACCCACGCGAAAGAATACACCGATCTGCTCACCGCTCTCCACGAAGACAGCGAGGGACTCACCCACGTGCAGAAGAAAGCCGTGGAGCATCTTTACGAGCACTGGGCAAAAGAAAAGAACATCTCCCCGGAGCTGAGCTTCGAGATGGATATGGCGGCCAGCCACTCCTACAGCGACTGGCTGGAGGCCAAGAAAGCCTCGGACTTCACCAAATTCCGTGACTCTCTGGCTTCGCTGATCCACTATCAGCGGATGCAGATCGACCTGCGGGACGAGCACCCCGAGGGCTACTACAACACCTGCCTGGATGACAACGAAAAGGGCGGAAACGAAGCGCAGATGGATGCGTTTTTCGAGGCGCTGAAAAAGCGGATCGTGCCGCTGGTGCAGCGCATCGCCAAAGAGGGCAAGCCCATCCGCGAGGATTTCATGACCCGCAAGGTACCCATTCCGAAGCAGGAGGAATTCTCCCGCTGGCTGCTGGAGCTGGAGGGGCTCCGTTCCACGGCGCTGGTGCTGATGACCACAGAGCACCCCTTCACCACCAACTTCGGGCCGAAGGATGTGCGCGTGACGACCCATTATTATGAGGAGAATTTCATCTCCAACATCTTCTCTACCCTCCACGAGGGCGGCCACGCCCTGTTCATGCAGAACGAGCCGGAGGAGATCTACGAAAACCACTGCGCCGACAACATGACCAACGCCATGCACGAGACCATCTCCCGGTTTTTCGAAAACATCGTCGGCCGCAGTGAGGGCTTTGTGCACTACATTTTCCCGAAGCTGCGCGAACTCACCGGCGACACCTTCGCAGACGTGACGGAGCGGGAGCTCTACGAAGCGGTGAACGTGGCGCGGCCCAGTCTGATCCGCATCGAGGCGGACGAGCTGACCTACTGCCTGCACATTCTGGTGCGGTATGAGCTGGAGAAGGCCTTTATCAACGGCGACATCTCCGTGGACGAGATCCCCGCCATGTGGAACGAAAAATACAAGGAATATCTGGGTCTCGACGTGCCCAACGACGCCCGGGGCTGTCTGCAGGATGTGCACTGGACCGGCTACGGCTTCGGCTACTTCCCCAGCTACGCCCTTGGCAACGCCTACGGCGCCCAGATCCTCCACCGGATGCGGCAGGACTTCGACGTGGACGCCGCCCTGCGGGAGGGGGATCTCGCCAAAATCGGCGGCTGGCTGAAGGAGAAGGTCTTCTCCATCGCCTCCATCACTACGCCGGACGAATGGATCCGCGCCATCACCGGCGAAAGCCTGAACCCGGATTATTATCTGGATTATCTGGAGAAGAAATTCTCTGAGGTCTACGGGCTGTAAGCCGACATCCGGAGAAACCCGCATCACCATGACATGTCGCGCAGACGCGCGGTTTTGTAATCCGGTATTGCGTTTTGGCGTTTTCTGATATTATGATCCCAGTATATTCTACGAAACAGACAGGAGAAACTGAAATGAAATCGAGAGTTGTCGCACTGCTGCTGGCCATTCTGATGGTCACCAGCCTGCTGCCCTTCGCCGCGTCCGCCGCGCGGGAGCTGCCGATCTACTGCGTGCAGAGAAACGACAAGGTCGTGTCCCTCACCTTCGACGCCGCCTGGGGCGATGACCATACGCAGAACCTGCTGAACATCTTAAACCGCTACAACATCAAGGCCACGTTCTTCCTGGTTTCCACCTGGGTGGACGCCTATCCCGCCTGGGTCAAGACCCTGGCCGACAGCGGCATGGAGGTCAACAACCACTCCTCCACCCATCCGCATCTCAACCAGTTTTCCTATGCAGGGGTGCAGGCGGAGGTCAACGGCTGCTCTGACAAGATCCAGGCCATCACCGATGTGCGGCCAACCCTCTTCCGCTGCCCCTACGGGGAATACAACGACACCGTCATCCGCGCCATCCGCGATTTGGGCGTCACCCCCATCCAGTGGGACGTGGACAGCCTGGACTGGTCCGGCATCAGCGCCGATGAGATCAAAAGCCGCGTGCTCTCCAAGGTAAAGCCCGGCAGCATCATTCTCTTCCACAACGACGGCGCCCACACCACCGAGGCCCTGCCGGAGATCATCGAAACGCTGTTCGCTCAGGGTTACTCCATCGTGCCCGTCTCCAGGAACATCTACTCCGGCAGCTACCGGATCGATGAATCCACCGGCACCCAGATCCCGCTGGCCCCTGAAGCGCCCGTGCTCTCCATGCGCGGCGATACCGTCTCCATGAGCTGCAGCACCCAAGATGCGGAGATCCACTATACACTGGATGGGTCTGCTCCCACGGCGAGCAGTGCCCGCTATACTGCACCGTTCCCGGTTTCCAAGGGTACCACCGTCCGCGCCTGCGCCGTGCGCGCCGGCATGGACAACAGCCCGGTCAGCGATATCACCTACGCCGGAAGCGGCACGGTGATGCGGGACGTCAGGGTGACAGACTGGCATTATGAAGCCATGGACCGCGCCGTGAGCATGGGGATCATAAACGGCACCGCCCCGGAGGTCATGAGCCCCAACACCGCTCTGACCCGCGCGATGCTGGTGACCATGCTGTACCGACTGGCTGCCCCCGAAAGCGCCGGCGCGGCCGTTCCCTTCACGGACGTGAATCTGGGACAGTACTACTACGCGCCCCTGTGCTGGGCGGTGCAGAACGGGATCGTGCTCGGCTATGAGGACAACACCTTCCGCCCCAACAACGTCATCACCCGTGGGGAGCTCAGCGCCATGATCGCGCGCTATCTGGGCAGCATCGGCCACACGCTGCCCACAGATCTCTCGGTGCTGGAGTCCTTCGCCGACGCCGGCAGCGTCCCGGCCTGGGCCAAAGAGAGCATGGCCGCCATGGTGGCGCTGGGAATCATCAAGGGCTTTGAAAACCACACCATCGGCGCCGCGCTGAGCGCCAGCCGCGCCGAGGCCGTGACGATGCTGCTCCGGGCGGCGGATCTGCCCAAGGCAGAGCCGGAGACGCCCGAACCGACCACCCCCGTCGAGGAATCTCCCGCGCCCGCAGAATCTCCGCTTCCGGAGGAAACCCCCGCTCCCGAGGAGCCCGCACAGTCCCCGCTTCCGGAAGAGACCACAGCTCCCGAGGAGCCTGTGGAGACGGAGACACCCGCAGAGGCGCAGCCCTGACTTCACACACGGCGCAGCGTCTTGATTGCACAGTTTTTTACGCCCGCATCTGCTTGACGTAGATGCGGGCGCATTCTATAATAAACAAAAAACGGGAGGGACACGCGATGGATTCCAACGAAACTGTGGTCATGCTGGCAAAGCCCAGAAAGAAGGGGCTGCTGCGTCTGGTGTTCAGCCGGTTCTTCGTGATCGTGCTGCTGATCATCCTGCAGCTGCTGGTGTTCGCTTCGGTCTATCTCTGGCTGGAACAGTACATGCCCCACTACGTAACCGTGCAGATCGTATTCACGATTCTGATGATCCTGTATCTGTTCAACAGCAGCATGGACTCCTCCGCCAAGCTGACCTGGCTGATGCTGATCGCAGTGTTTCCCTTTGTGGGCGCGGCATTTCTGCTGTTCACCCAGATGAATTTCGGCCACCGCACCATCCGGAAGCGGGAGGCGGAGCTCATCGACCAGACCAGAGATCTGATTCCCCAGGATGAGGGCGTCCGGATGGCCCTCGCGGGAGACATTTACGGCACCGACGACCTCCAGACCTATCTGAGCCGCAGCGGCTGCTTCCCGGTCTTCGGGAACACCGAGGTGCGCTACTTTCCCCTGGGAGAAGAGAAATTCGCCGCCATGCTGGAGGAACTGGAAAAGGCCGAGGAATTTATCTACTTCGAATACTTCATCATCGAAGAGGGCTACATGTGGGGCCGGATCCTGGAGATCCTGAAGCGGAAAGCCGCAGCGGGCGTGGATGTGCGCGTCATGTACGACGGCATGTGCGAGATCTCCAACCTCCCTGCCGACTACCCCAAGCGTCTGGAAAAGGTGGGAATCAAGGCCAAGGCCTTCGCGCCGGTGCTGCCCTTCATCTCCACCCATTACAACTACCGCAACCACCGGAAGATCCTGGTCATCGACGGCAAGGTGGCCTTCAACGGCGGCGTGAATCTGGCGGACGAATACATCAACCGCAGAGAGCGCTTCGGCCACTGGAAGGACACGGCAGTGATGCTCCGGGGCGAGGCGGTGCAGAGCTTCACGCTGCTGTTTCTGCAAATGTGGAATCTCACCGAGCGGGAAGCGGACTTCACCCCTGCGAAAGCCCCCTCCCCCGCGGTTTCTGCGCCGGGCTTCGTGATGCCCTACGGCGACTGCCCGCTGGACAACGACAAGGTGGGTGAGTCGGTTTACATCGACATGCTCTATCGCGCCAATACCTATGTCCACATCATGACGCCCTATCTGATCCTGGACGACGAGCTGCTGACAGCCCTGAAATACGCCGCCCAGCGGGGCACCGACGTGAAGCTGATCCTCCCCGGCATCCCGGACAAATCCACCGCCTACGCCCTGGCGAAGTCCCACTACTGGGCGTTGACCGAGGCGGGCGTGCAGATCTATGAGTACACGCCGGGCTTCGTCCATGCCAAGGTCTGCGTCAGCGACGACGTCCGCGCCGTGGTGGGCACCATCAATCTGGATTACCGGAGCCTGTACCACCACTTCGAGTGCGCCACCTATCTCTATCGGGTGCCCTGCATCACCGAGATCGCCCAAGACTTTGACGAAACCCTGGAAAAGTGCCGCAAGGTCACCCCCCAGACCATCAAAAACGAAAAACTCTCCTACAAGCTTATGGGCTCGATCCTGAAGCTGGTGGCCCCGCTGATGTAATTTCCGGCGCTATAAATAACAGACCTGGAATCCCAAGGATTCCAGGTCTGTTTCTTATTTTGATATGCAACCATTAAAGCTGCCGTTTATCCTCCACTTCGAGGATCTCGCCCACGAACATCCAGTGGGGATGCCAGCCTTCATAGATGCCGTGGTTGATCTCATCGGCCAGCCCTTCCCGCTGGAATTCGCCCTGATAGAGCTTTTTGCAGACAAAGGTGAGGTTTGCCTCTTCAAAGGTGACGCCGCCGGCCAGTTCCTTTGGCGTCAGCCCAACCGCAGCCACTTTATCCCCGTCTCTGCCGGAATGGGAGCCGAGGTACCCCAGCGCCTTGCGGTATTCCGGCGGGAAGAAATCCACGGTGAAGGTGTCACTGTCCTTCAGGACCTCCCAGGTATATCGATCCGGATTGATATAAACGGTGACGATGGCTCTGCCCTGGCAGGGGCCGCCCCAGATCGTGCCCAGGCTGCCCCAGGCAACCGTGCAGGTGTTGTAGTGGGAGGGATCGCCGGCGGTCACCAGCCCCCACTGGTTGTTGAACATATCAAAGACCTTGTAGTCCTTCGCTTCAAATGGCTTCATTTCGTATCCTCCTTACCCCTGGTTTTGCTTCTCCATCACGGAAAAGCTCCCCAGATAAGACACTTCGGGAAAAGCTTCCAGCGCCTTCAGCAGCTTGCCGGAGACGCCCTCCACCTCAAGGATGTAGTTGTATGCGCCGAGCGCACTGCCCTCCGGCCGGTCGTGGATGGTCACCAGCTCCGCGCCGGCATTGTGGATCTCCACGATGATGTCATCGATCCGATTCGCCTCACAGCTTGCCACAAAAACGCCATGGGTCCCCTCCAGCGGCGACGCGGACAGGACGTAAAACCGGGTTTTGTTCGCGTCCGTGATCTGCACATTCTCAGCCAGAACCGAAAGGCCGTACAGCTCCGCCGCGCCGGGGGCAGCGATGGCGGCGATGGTCTTGTCACCGGTTTCGGCCACATAGCTGGCGGCCGCCGCAGTGCTGGCCATTTCCTCCGTGGCCGCGTCCGGCAGGTGCTCCGTCCGCCAGGCGGCGCTTTGGGCAAGTCCCTGGGCGTGGGAACAGACCGTCCGGATGTCCTCCAGAGAAGCGCCCGGGACGCCCATCAGGGTCTGGTTGATCGGGAGAATAACCTCCCCCACCACATAGATCTCCTGCTGTGCGATCAGAGCGTCGACATAGTTCGTAACGGCGCCGCCCAGGGTGTTTTCCTGGGGGATCACCGCATAATCCGCCACGCCGTCGGTCACATCCGCGATGGCGTCCTGCACGGTCTCTTTCGGCTGGAAGGTTCCGGTAGCGAAGAAAAACTTCGCAGCCTCCTCGGTATAGGTTCCCGCGGGGCCCAGGTAGCTGATCCTGGCGTTTTCCGGAATTTCCGGAGTCGCCGGCGCTCCATCCCCGTCGCCTCGGCCGCCGGTTCCGCAGGCCGTTACCAAGGCGCAGATCAGCAGGGCAAGCCATGCAGCAACTGTTTTTTTCATGGTTCTCACATGAGATCCCTCCCTGACGGTTCCGCGATCCGAAACCGCATTCTCAGCTGCCTGCCCCGGGGCAGCAATGGCCGCAGCTGTATAATCGTACTACAAATCCGCAAGGTTTTCAATAAACCCCTATGGACGAAACATGACGTGTGCAAAAACTGCACACGTCATGTTTTTTAGTATTCACCCTGCCAGCGGGGCGGCGCGGGAACGACCTCACCGGCTGCGAGGCTTTTGGGCACGTCGATCAGGCGCTGGTTCGCGCTGCCGCGGAACATGAGCTCCAGACTCCGCTCAGAGAGCAGGAACGGCCCGTCCACCAGCACGTCCAGCAGCGACAGGAGCCTGCGCTGCGCCTCGGTTCCGGCGTCGCGCAGATGCTCGAAAGTATAGCCCGTGTAGCTTGCGATCTCATAGCCCTCCCCCTTCAGCCGCTCAGCCAGTGCGCAGAAGCCCTCCGCCTGGGCAAAGGGTTCGCCGCCGGAGAAGGTCACGGCGTGACAGAGGGGATTTTGGATCGCAATCTGAGCGAGGGTTTCGATGTCCATCGGGGTGCCAGTTCCGAATTCCCAGGTCTCGGGATTCTGGCAGCCCTCGCAATGATGGGGACAGCCCTGGGCAAAATACGCGGTACGGATGCCGGGGCCGTCGACAATAGAGTCCTCGGCGATCCCGGCCATTTGGATCATCATGGGTTATTTCGCCACGCTGTGCTTGACGCGGTCGCGTTCCTCGGCCTTTTTCGCGTCGTTCCACTTGTCCATGGTACCCACCAGATAGCCGGTGATGCGGCGGATGCGCTCAAAGCCGACGCCGGCGCCCAGTTTGCTCTGCTTGGATTCTACAGTCATGACAGGTTCCTCCTTGTATCTTCGTTTTTAAAGTTTTACTTATTCAATGCCGACAAAGGCCTTGATCTGCGGGAATTTCTTGATGAGCTCCTGCATCCGCTCCTCGGAGATGGCCTCGCCTTCCTTGCGGCCGCAGCGGGGGCAGGTATCGCCGATGACGCCCACATAGCCGCAGATGGGATCGCGGTCCACAGGGTGGTTGATGGAGCCGTAGCCGATGCCCTCGTCGTGCATGCAGCGGACGATCTGCTCGAAGGCTTCCACGTTTTTGGCGGTGTCGCCGTCCAGCTCCACATAGGAGATGTGACCGGCGTTGCACAGCGCGTGATAGGGCGCCTCGATGTGGATCTTTTCATAGGCGCCGATGGGATACCAGACCGGGACGTGGAAGGAGTTGGTGTAGTATTCGCGGTCCGTGACGCCGGGGATCCTTCCGTAGCGCTGGCGGTCCAGGCGGGTGAAACGGCCGGACAGACCCTCGGCCGGGGTGGCCAGCAGGGTGAAGTTCATCTGCATCTCCTGAGACTTGTCGTCGCAGAATTTGCGCATGCGGCCGATGATTTCCAGACCCTTTTCCTGCATGGCGGGATCCTCCGCGTGGTTCTTGCCGTAGAGGGCGGTCAGCGTCTCGGCCAGGCCGATGAAGCCGATGGAGAGGGTGCCGTGCTTGAGTACCTCGCGCACCTCGTCATAGGGGCCCAGCTTGTCGGAGTCCAGCCACACACCCTGTCCCATGAGGAAGGGATAGTTATAGACCCGCTTTTTTGCCTGGATCTCAAAGCGGTCCAGCAGCTGCTGCGCCACCAGCTCCAGCATGTCATCGAGCATTTTCAGGAACCGTTCCTCGTCGCCTTTCGCCTCCAGCGCCAGACGGGGCAGATTGATGGAGGTAAAGGACAGGTTGCCGCGGGAGTAGGAGATCTCCTGAGTGGGGTCATAGACGTTGCCGAGCACGCGGGTGCGGCAGCCCATGGTGGCCACCTCGGTCTCCGGGCGGCCGGGCACATAGTATTTGAGATTGTAGGGGCTGTCCAGGAACACATAGTTCGGGAACAGACGCTTGGCGGACACCTTGCAGCTCAGACGGAACAGGTCGTAGTTCGGATCGCCCTCGTTGTAGTTCACGCCCTCTTTGACCTTGAAGATATGGATGGGGAAGATGCAGGTCTCACCGTGGCCCAGACCGGCGTCCAGCGCCAGCAGCACGTTGCGGATGACCATGCGGCCCTCGGGGGTGGTGTCGGTGCCATAGTTAATGGAGGAAAAGGGCGTCTGCGCGCCGGCGCGGGAGTGCATGGTGTTCAGGTTATGCACGAAGCCCTCCATCGCCTGATAGGTGTCGCGCTCGGTCTGATTCACGGCGCGGCGGCGCGCACGGGCAACCAGACGGGCCGCGTCTTCCGACTCGATGCCCAGCACCTCATACAGATGCCTGGTCAGAGCGCCGTCAAAGCCCTCCGTGGGCTCCAGTGCGTTCTGCCCGAAGGAGACCTCCGTCTTCTCGATGGCCTCCGCCACTGAATCAGCGAGATCGTCTTCGTCAAGATGGTCCTCCACCACATCCGTCAGCTTTTTCAGAAACTGGCTGCGGAAGGTCTTGCCCACGCCCAGGGCCATGCCGTAGTCAAAGTTGGGGATGGACTGGCCGCCGTGCTGGTCGTTCTGGTTGGACTGGATGGCAATGGCGGCGAGCGCGGCGTAGCTCTGGATCGACTGGGGCTCCCGGAGGAAGCCGTGGCCGGTGGAAAAACCGTCTTTGAACAGGCGGATGATATCGATCTGCGTGCAGGTCGTGGTGAGAGCATAGAAATCGAAGTCATGGATGTGGATATCGCCCTCGCGCTGGGCCTTGGCGTGCTCCGGGCGGAGCAGATAGGCCTCATTGTATGCCTTGGCGCCGGCAGCGCCGATCTGCAGCATGGCGCCCATGGCCGTATCGCCGTCGATGTTGCCGTTTTCACGCTTGAGATCAGAGAGCTTCGCGTCCTTGCTGGCGATCTCATCGATGGTCTTCATCAGCGTAGTGCGGGACTCTCTGGCGCGGGTGCGGGTAGCGCGGTAAATAATATAGGACTTCGCCGTGTTGGTGAACTCATGATGCATGAGCTCCTGTTCGACCATGTCCTGAATGACCTCGATCTGCGGAGGCTCCGCACCGCAGCGGCTTTCCAGCGCGCTCTCGACGGCTTCCGCCACACGCGCAGCGTCCGCCACGGTGCCCTCGCCCGAGGCCTTCATCGCCCGCAGCACTGCAAGGGCAATTTTCTCTCTGTCATAGGGGACCACGCGGCCATCCCGCTTGATAATCATCTGTATCATGTTTGACTCTCCATAACTATATATAGTGGTATGTATCCGAGGTTCGCAACTAAATATAGCATTATTATGAGAGCGTGTCAAGCACACTTCAGAATGAAACCATGAATTGGCACCGAACCAAAAACAGATTCCTCCGCGCGCAGGCAGAGAATCCGGAACCCGCGCAAGCCCATATTATAAAGAAAATCCCTCAGAGCGGATTGCTCTGAGGGATTGCATTTGGTTGGCTGTAAGAAATATGATTTCGTCTCTGCTTTGCCGCTTACACGCCGCGATACAGGAAGGTGACGATCTGCGCGCGGGTGCAGTCATTCATCGGCGCAAAATGGGTCTCGTCCACACCGGTGGTGATGCGTGCGCTGTCCGCCCAGATGACCGGGACCGTGTACCATACGCCGGCAGGGACATCCACGTAGGTGAGCTCCGCATCCGCAAGCTCCGGCTCACCGGCAGCGCGGAACAGGAACGTGACGATCTCTGCGCGGCTGCAGGTGGTATCGGGCGCGAAGGTCGTATCGGTGGTGCCCTTCGTGATGCCCTTATCCACGGCCCACAGCACCGCGTCATAGTAGAAGCTGCCTTCCTTCACATCGGTGAAGGTGTTCTTCAGACCATCTACGCTGGGAGAGCCGGCAGCGCGATACAGGAAGGTGACCGCCTCAGCGCGGGTGCAGGTCTTCGCAGGGGCGAAGGTGGTGCCAGAGGTGCCCTTCGTGATATCATTGGAGACCGCCCAATCCACCGCAGTGTGATACCAGCTGTTCTTGCTGTGGTCCACATCGGTGAAGGCTTCGCTGGGGCAGGCCTCGCCGTAATCCTCGCCGGAGCCGTCGATGACATAGAAGGTCACTTTGTGGTCCTCGCCCAAGGTGCTGCCGTCGTCGGCCTTCATGCCGGCCTTGATGATCAAGGTATATCTGCCGCCGGTGGCGTCTCCGAACTTGACGGTATAGGTGCGGTCGCCGTCGAAGGCAACGATGCTCTGCAGATCCTCGGCGTAGATCATCTTATCGTTCTCGTCACTGTTCTTTTCCAAAGCACGGTCAAAGGTGACGGTGATGGTGGTGTCCGGCTTGACGGCGCGGCCCTCGAGGTCCTTGCCGAGGACGGTCACGGAGACGATCTTCAGCGGATTCTCAGTGGGCTTGGGGGATTCAGCCGGGGCCGCAGTCTCTTCGGGCTTCGCGGTCTCTTCAGGCACAGCGGTCTCTTCAGGCACAGCGGTCTCTGCGGGTTCCGCAGTCTCCGCGGGTTCCGCGGTCTCCGTGGGTTCCGCAGTCTCCGTGGGTTCCGCGGTCACAGATACGTCGCTCGGCGCGCTCTGGCCATCGCCGTCTGCCAGAACGGGGCTGGCAAACAACGCCAGTGCCATGACGAACACGAGCATCATGGACAATACTTTCTTCATCTGTTTTTCCTCCTTATGGTTTTGGGATAGGTTATTGTCTGTTCCTCTTCATGCCCAAAATCCCACAGGATCCAGGGGCTTGTTCAGGCAACAGCAATCTATGCAAATTTGATTGTAGCACACATTCCGCTCCGGGACAAGGCAATACTCATTTTCGGCATGCAAAGTCGCTTTTCCGGGCCAGCGGTTCACCCGAGGGCGGATTTTGTCGCCTCGTCCTCATACTGTCTGGTGTAGAGCCGGTAGTAGTAGCCGCGCTTTGCCATGAGCTCGTCGTGCCGCCCCTGCTCCACGATCCGGCCGTGGTGCACGGCGAGGATCACGTCGGCGTGCTGCACAGTGCTCAGCCGGTGGGCGATGACGATGCTGGTGCGGCCGCGAATGATGGTGTCGATGGCGGACTGGATCTTCTGCTCAGTGATGGTGTCCACCGAGGCGGTGGCCTCGTCCAGCACCAGGATGCGGGGATCGGCGAGAATGGCGCGGGCGAAGCTGATGAGCTGCTTTTCGCCGGTGGAGAGGAGGTCTCCTCCCTCGCCCACATCGGTGTCGGGTCCGTGCTCCAGCCGGTCGGCCACTTCTGTGGCGCTCACCAGATCCAGCGCACGGCGAATGTCTGCTTCTGTGGCATTCGGATTGCCGTAGAGCAGATTTTCCCGCAGGGTGCCGGAGAAGAGATGGGGTGTCTGCAGCACATAGCCGATGGCGCTGTGGAGCCAGAGCTGGCTGCGCTCGCGGGCGTCACGCCCATCAATGAGGACTTGGCCCTCCGTGGGCTCATAGAACCGGCAGATCAGGTTGGCAAGCGTCGATTTTCCGGCGCCGGTCTCCCCCACGATGGCCACGTTGGTGCCGAAGGGGATCTCCAGCGAGAAGTGCTCCAGCACGGTCTCCTCGCCGTCGGGGTAGCGGAAGGACACGTCCCGGAAGGAGATATCTCCCCGGATCGGCTCCCAGTTTTCCTTCTTCGGGGTGAAGCAGTCGCCGTAGGTCTCCACCACTTCGGGAGAGTCCTTCACGTCAGGTTCGGTCTCCAGCAGCTTGGTCAGCCGCTCGATGTTCACCCGGGTGGTGATCAGATCGGAGATCGCGTCCACCACCCATCGGATGGGCTCCATGAGTCCCTGGGCGTAGCTCATGAACATGGAGAAGGTGCCGATCTGGGTTTTGGCGATGTACCCGCCCTTCCAGAGGACCACAGCCAGTGCCAGGGAGGAGGCGAAGTTCATGGTCACGGCGAAGAGTCCCCGGAGTCTGGCCGCCCCGATTGCCCGGCGGCGGATGCGGCTGGTGTCCGAGACGAAAGCCCGTTCCATGGTGTCCTCCACCACCAGGGTCTTGATGGTCCGGGCGCCGGTGATGCCCTCGTTGAAATTGCCGGTGATCTGGGAGTTGATCTCCCGGATCTCCCGGTTGGCCCGGGTCAGGCCCCGCTGGAACACCGAGAACAGCAGCACCGTCAGCGGCAGCACCGCCATGACCAGCAGCGCCAGGCGGACGTTGATCACCAGCATGACGACCACCGCGCCGATCACATAGCCCAGCTGCCAGAGGCTGTCCAGCAGCGTCCAGCTCACCAGCGCGCCGATTTTCTGGGTGTCAGACATGACCCGGGCGTGGAGATAGCCCACGCTGTTCTGGTTGAAGTAGGAAAACGACAGCGTCTGCAGGTGGTTAAAGGCGGCGTTGCGCAGATCCTTGTCCACCCCCACCTCGATCTGCATGCTGAAGATGCAGGCGACGTAGTTCACCAGCGCCCCGCCGCAGATCAGCGCGAGATAGAGGATCACGAAGAGAACAATGGTGTCCATGGTGCCCTCGCCGATGAAGTGGTTCAGGGCATAGCGCTGGAACAGCGGCACGCCGATGTCCACCAACGAGCCCACCAGACAGCCGAGGATCATGCCGAAAACGGCTGTTTTGTAGTTTTTCAGATAGGGCAGCAGCTTCCCGATGCCGAAGAACGGAAGACGCACGGTCTCGGAGGTGTGCTGTTTCATGCGCCCACCTCCCCCACGGAGCTGCTCTGGATGTCGCAGATCTTCTGGTAGATGCCGCCCGCTTTGGAGAGCGTCTCATGGTCGCCGCGCTCGATGATCTTGCCCCGGTCGAGGACCAGGATCTGGTCAGCCTTGGAGAGGGTGGTGATGCGGTGGGAGATCAGCAGGATCGTCGCGCTGCCGAAGCGGCGCTCCAGCTCCGCGCGGATCTTCGCGTCGGTCTCCGTGTCCACGGCGGAGAGGGAATCGTCGAAAATCAGGATGGGCGTGTGCTGGGTCAGCGCTCTGGCGATGGCGGCCCGTTGCTTCTGCCCGCCGGAGAGTGTCACGCCCCGCTCACCCACAAAGGTGTCGTACCCCTTGGCAAAATTCATGACCGTCTCGTCGAGGCAGGCGGCCCGCGCCGCCTCCCGCACCTCCTCGAGAGACATGGTCTCGTCGGTGATGGCGATGTTTTCCCGGATGGTGCGGCTGAAGAGATAGGGCTCCTGCAGCACCATGCCGATGTTCCGGCGCAGATGAGCGGTCTCGATGTCCTTCAGATCCACGCCGCCGATGGTGATGCGCCCGGAGCCCTCCGGGAGGTCATAGAGCTTGTCCAGCAGGAGCATAAGTGTGCTCTTGCCGCTGCCCGTGCCACCGAGGATGCCCAGGGTCGTGCCCGCCGGCACTGTGAAGCTCACGTTTTTCAGAACTTCCCGGCGCTCAGCGGCGTAGCGGAAGGAGACGTTTTCAAACACGATATCCTGATCCATCGAAGGCTTGAGGCCGAGGCCGGTTTCCCGCTCTTCCTCCGCCTCCATGATGTAGGAAATGCGGTCCATGCTGACGCCCGCCTTGCTCATCTCGGCGATCATGCGGCCCAGCATCCGCACCGGCCAGGTCATGATGGCGCCGTAGGAGAGAAAGGCGATGTATTCGCCGGCGGTCATCTCCCTGCGCAGGCAGAACACCGATCCGAACACCACGATCAGCATGATCTGCACCCCGGAGAGCACGTCGCTCAGGCTCCAGAACTGCGCGAGGGGCCGCGCCAGCTTCATCCAGAGGCCGGTGTAATATTCGTTCTGCGCCTCGAAGCGCTCCCGCTCCCGCCGCTCCTGACCGAAGGAGCGCACCACCCGCACGCCGGTGAGATTCTCCTGGGCGATGTCCGAGAGCTTGCCCTCGTTTTCGTCGCAGTCCAGAAAAGCCTTGCCGATCTTCCCGTGAAAGTGCACCGAGCGGAGGATGATGTACGGCACCGGCAGCATGGCGATGATGGTGAGCTTCCAGTTCATGCCCAGCATGAACGTCAGGCTCAGCGCCAGCAGCACCACAATGCGGAAGATGCTGGTCATCTGCTCGGACACGAAGCTTTTGAGGGTCTCGATGTCGCTGGTGCAGCGCTGGATGATATCTCCCGTGCGGTGCTGGCTGTGCCAGGCGTAGGGCAGCCGCTCAATGTGGCGGAACAGCTCATCGCGCATGGTTTTCGTGAGGGTCTCGGCGCCCCGCGTGTTGGACACCCGGAAGGTATACTGGGCCGCCACCTTCACGGCAGCCACCACGAGGATCGCCGCCGCCATGATCCAGATGTGCTCGCCGAGGTATTCCCAGCCGCCCGCGCGCTCCGCCAGTCTCATGGCGAAGGCCGGAAGATCCGCCGCCTTTCCGCCCAGAGCGTTGTCCACCGCGGCGCGCACGATCTGCGGGCTCACCATGTCCGAGAGTGCTGCCACGGCGGCGGAGACCATGCTGATCAGGAACCAGCCCTTGCTTCCCCGGAGAAACCTCCAGAGCAGGGCCCGTTCCCGGGCTTTTTCGATTGATGTCTTCTTTTGGTCCATGTTTCAAGTCCGTTCCGTATGCTGCCAGATAACAGTATTATATCGTCTGTGCAAATGATTGGCAAGCAATCGATAGACTCAGCGCAGCTTCAAAGCCAAGTACAGCACCACCGCGTCTGCAAAGCTGCGGGGGTTATAGCCGGTTTCCCGGTGGATGCGGTCCAGCTGATACTGCAGGGTGTTTTTGTGGAGATACAGCAGCTCACAGGTTTGCTTGAGACTGCAGCCGGAGGCAAAATATGTCCGCAGCAGGGTTTGATCCTTCTCCGGGAGGACGGCAGTTCCGGTGCGCTCCCGGAATCGTTCCTGTGCTTCCGCCGGGATACTGCCCAGCAGGATCTCCAGATCCAGATCCTCGAACTTCGCCACACACGCTCCCGGCGCCAAGGCATGGAGGGCGATCCGCGCGGCCTCATAGGATCTGGACTGTCTGCTCAGCTGCTCGCGACTGCCCACCGCGGCGCGCACCGCCCCGGGGAACTCCCGCTCCAGCGCCGTGACCGCCTCCAGCAGCGGCGCCACCTGCTCCGGCTCCGGCAGGAGAATGAACTCATGGGGATAGCAGAAGGTGTAGAGCGCGATCCCCAGCCGGCGGATAATGCCGGTGATCTCCCCTTTCAGCCGGGTGAGGTTCTTATCCCCGCTGTGGGTGCGCAGGATCACTGCCGTATGGATCCCCTCCAGATCCACCCGATGCCGCTCCATGAATTCCCGGTAATAGTCGTAATTCAGGTGCTCACCAAGGGCCAGCGCCCGCACCACATGGTCCATCTGCGCCCGCTCGGTGCTGCTCTGCCGCTCCAGCTCATGCTCTCTGAGGATCAACGCCGTGATCTTCTGGGCAAGGACGCCGTATTTTCGCACTTCCTCCGGCTCTCCGGTGATGCCGATGACCGCTACCGTCTCCCCCTCATGGGAGAGGGGAATATTCACACCCGGCTGCGTGCCGAAATAGTCCTCCGCCTGCAGCACCTCCAGCGTCTCGCCGGTTTTTGCCGCCTTCCGCGCCGCCTCGTGATATTGCCCGACCCGGACGGGATTGGTGCTGGCAAAGATCCTGCCGGAGGGTTCGATGAAATTGATGTCATGGCCGCAGACGTCCTTGACCGCCTGCACGATCTCCTCGGCCACTCTTTTGTGCACTCGAATCGGCATATTTCACACCCGCCTTTTCTCTTTTATGTTCTTTATACCATTTATTTCTTCTATAATCAACAATTTTTCAGTTATTAGAACATATTTCATCTTTCACTTTCCTGCTATACTGGGAGCAGAACAGAAAAACGGAAAGGAGCAAATACCATGAAAGTAGTCGTTGCAATCGATTCTCTGAAGGGCAGTCTCACCTCTCTGGAGGCGGGCGAGGCCATCCGCGAGGGCGTGCTGCGGGCGATCCCGGAGGCGGATGTCGTGGTGCGGCCTCTGGCCGACGGCGGCGAGGGCACCGTGGAGGCCCTGACCCTGGGCATGGGCGGCAGACTGGAGAAGGCCATGGTGACCGGGCCTCTGGGCCGTCCGGTGGAGTGCGCCTACGGTCTGCTGCCGGAGGAAAAGCTGGCCGTGGTGGAGATGTCCGGCGCGGCGGGCATCACGCAGGTGCCGGAAAGTGAGCGCAACCCCATGAACACCACCACCTATGGCGTGGGTGAGGTGATCCGCCGGGCCATCGAGCAGGGCTGCCGCCGGTTCATCATCGGTCTGGGCGGAAGCGCCACCAACGACGGGGGCGTGGGCATGCTGCAAGCCCTGGGCTTCGGCATGCTGAACGAAAACGGCGCTCAGGTCTCCTTCGGCGCGAAGGGTCTGCAGGAGCTCAGAACGATCACCACAGAACACGTGCTGCCGGAGCTGAAGGACTGCGAGTTCCGCGTAGCCTGCGACGTGACCAACCCCCTCTGCGGCGAGCTGGGCGCCAGCGCCATCTACGGTCCCCAGAAGGGTGCGACGCCGACAACGATCCTGCAAATGGACAAGTGGCTGGCCGACTACGCAGAGCTGGCCAAAACCGTGAATCCCGACGCCGACCCGAACATCCCCGGTGCAGGCGCTGCCGGCGGACTGGGCTTCGCGTTCCTGGCCTTCCTGGGCGGCAAGCTCAACAGCGGCACGCGCATCGTGCTGGACGAGACCCGGCTGGAGGATTACGTGAAAGACGCGGACTTCGTCATCACCGGCGAAGGCAGACTGGACGAACAGACCATGATGGGCAAGGCCCCCAGCGGCGTGGCGAAAATCGCCAAGCGCCACGGCAAGCCGGTCATCGCCTTCTCCGGAAGCGTAACCGAGGACGCCACGGCCTGCAACGCCAAGGGCATCGACGCCTTCTTCCCCATTCTCCGCAGCGTGGTCACTCTGCAGGACGCCATGGACCACGACAGCGCCGCCCACAACATGGCAAACACCGTGGAGCAGGTCTTCCGTCTGATCCGCGCCTGCGGCAAGGTTTGAGAGAAAGAGAGGAAAACACCTTGGATATTACCTTTACCACCCTAGGCGCGCTGCTGGGTCTGGCAGTCGCCATCGTTCTGATCATCAAGCAGGTCCATCCGGCATACAGCCTGATCCTCGGCGCCCTCATCGGCGGTCTGGTGGGCGGCGGCGGTCTCAGCGGGACGGTCTCCACCATGGTCTCCGGCGCCGGCTCCATGATGAGCAGCGTGCTGCGCATTCTCACCAGCGGCATTCTCGCCGGCGCCCTGATCAAAACCGGTTCCGCGGAAAAGATCGCCGAGACCATCGTCTCCAAACTGGGTGAAAAGCGGGCCGTTGCCGCCATCAGCATCGCCACCATGATCATCTGCGCCGTGGGCGTGTTCATCGACATTTCCGTCATCACCGTGGCGCCTATCGCCCTTGCAATCGGCAACAAGGCCGGGCTCTCCAAGCCGGGCGTGCTGCTGGCCATGATCGGCGGCGGCAAGGCGGGCAACATCATCTCCCCCAACCCCAACACCATCGCCGCCAGTGAGGCCTTCAGCGTGGATCTCACCAGCCTGATGATGAAGAACATCATACCCGCCATCTGCGCCCTCATCGTCACCATCCTCGTGGCGGGGCTGCTGGCCAAAAAGCAGCAGGCCGAGCGCATCACAGAGGCGGACGCGGAGTCCTCCGGCCAGAAGCAGCTGCCCGGCTTCCTTTCCGCCATCCTCGGCCCGCTGGTGGTCATCATCCTGTTGGGTCTGCGCCCCATCGCCGGGATCGCCATCGATCCGCTGATCGCGCTGCCGGTGGGCGGCCTCGTCACCATTCTGGTCACCGGCCAGATCAAAAACACCATCCCTTACATGGAGTTCGGCCTGAGCAAGGTCATCGGCGTGTCCATCCTGCTGATCGGCACCGGCACCGTCGCCGGGATCATCAAGGCCTCCAACCTGCAGACGGATGTGATCCATCTGCTGGACGCCATGCATATGCCCGCCTTCGTTCTGGCGCCGCTCAGCGGCATTCTCATGGCCGGCGCCACCGCCAGCACCACCGCAGGCGCCACGGTCGCCAGCCAGACCTTCTCCGGCGCCCTGCTGGAGGCCGGCGTGCCCGCTCTGAGCGCGGCAGCCATGATCCACGCGGGCTCCACCGTCATCGACTCCCTGCCCCACGGCTCGTTCTTCCACGCCACCGGCGGTGCGGTGAACATGGCCATCAAAAACCGCATGCGTCTGATCCCCTACGAAGCACTGATCGGTCTTGTGAGCACCATTGTGGCAGTGATCGTCTATCTGGTATAAATCCCCTTCCGTTCCCAAACAGAATCCGGTGACCGCAGGGTTCTGGAAATGGTATTCGGACATCAAGCAAAGCATTACAGAGCAGAGAAATGAAATCCGAACCTGGTGCCGAACGGCAGCAGGTTCGGATTATTTTGTTTAACGAAAACTCCCGGCATTGCCGGAGCGGTTTTCTCTCGTTCGAATAGATGACCGGTCTGCCGTCGGTTTTGCATCTGCAACGGGGTATTTGCCGCAGGGAGAGGATCCCTCCTTTTCATTTTCCTCTCTGCGTGGTACAATAACTCTGTCATCACCACAGCGTTCGCTGTGCAGCACAAAGCAATGCTTTGTGTAAGGCTACAATGCAAATTGCGGATGATGCCGTTACAACGGTGTATTCAAATTGCTTTTTTTCGCGCAATTTGGCAGGCAAATGCCTGCCCCCGCTTTGCGGAGGTGAATACTTCGTTATGGCACTATTCCGCCAGAACAAAGGAGAAGGAACCATGGTATTTGATGCAAAAGGCTGTCTCAGCCTGTTTGAGCGCCTCCTCGCGGCCGACAGCACCACCGGTCAGTATGAGGCCGTGCAGAAGGTGGTCACCGACCTGCTGGACGAATGGGGCGTGGCCTACGATCTTGTGCATAAGGGCGGCGTCATCGCCCGTCTCGGCGAGGGCGGCGACCCCGTCGCTGTCACGGCGCATCTGGATGATATCGGTCTCATGGTCCGCCATGTGAACGCCGACGGCACGCTGAACGTCTGCCCCGTGGGCGGACTCTATCCGTTTTACTGCGTGGGCGAAAATGTGCGCGTGTACACCCGCGACGGCAAGGTCTTCACCGGCTCCGTCTGCCGCACGCCCAACTCCATCCACGTCACGGAGGAGGAGCTGCGCGATACGCCGGGGGATTTTCGCAAGAACGTCTGCGTCGTGCTGGACGAGGCGGTTTCCTCAGCGGAGGAGACCCGCGCCATCGGCATCGACACCGGGGACATCATCGCGCTGGAGCCGCGCTTTCATTTCTCAAACGGCTACATCAAGAGCCGCTTCGTGGACGACAAGGCCAGTGCCGCCGTCCTGCTGCAGGTGCTCCGGGAGCTCTCCAAGTGCAACTGTCCGCCGCAGCGGAAGGTCTACTTCTACTTCGCCGTTTATGAGGAGATCGGCCACGGCACCACCGTCCTGCCCGCGGACGTGAAGGATATGATCGCGGTGGACATCGCGCCCACCGGGCCGGAGCAGAACTCCGACGAGCGCAAGGTCTCCATCTTCTCCAAGGATTCGCGTTTCCCGTATCACTGGGGGCTCACGAACGAGCTGCGCCAGGCGGCCATCGAAGCCGGTGTCGACTACGTGATGGACATCTTTACCCCGCACTATGGCACGGATTGTGACGGCAGCATCCTCGCCGGTCATGATATCCGCCACGCGGCCATCGGCCCCGGCACCCTGAACAGCCACGGCTATGAGCGCACCCATATCGACGGGCTGAAAAACACCTACGATCTGCTGATGGCCTATCTCAACCGATAATCGATAGTCTCTTGTTTTGTTAACCCAATTCTTCATTGGAAACACCCCGGTGGCCGAAGGGCCTCAGAAACGCTATTACTCCATTGCCACCGGGAGCAAAAATGATTCGAATGATTCTCTTTTTGACATGAGAAAGCCCTGAATCCACTGAGATTCAGGGCTTTTCTTTTATTCTGTTTTTACTTGATCAGATTTTCAGCGTCAGGTTCTCGCCATAGATACCGACAAAAGCGCCTTTTTCCTTCTGGGGAGAATCCGGGTGGCAGGTCATCCACTTGTTGCGCATCCAGAGCAGCTTTTCCTCTCCGGGGGCTGCGGTGTTCACGGAGGGCAGCGCGGCGTTGGTGCCCTGTTCCAGCACCACCAGGCAGCGGAACCCCGTCTCCGCGATCCGGCAGGGGGCGAAGTGCAGCACCATGGGGAAAATCTCCACCAGCACGTTCTCCGGCAGATAGAAGCCCACCACGTCGGCGCTGTTCAGTTTGCCGTCGTCCAGCTGCTCGGGCAGTGCCAGCAACAGCACCAGACCGGTGGTGGTGAAGTTGATCTCGCTGCACTTATGATATTCCATGGCATTGAGCTTGAAGCCGTTGCCGTTGCAGTAGCCGGCCTGAATCGGCATCTCGCCAAAGGCGCAGCGCTGCAGGCCGGGCATGAGATCCACCGCCTCCAGCGCGGGCAGGGAGGCCACATAGCTGTTTCCCGCTTCCGGGATCGGCGTTGCCGCTAGGGCATCAGACAGCTGTGCGGTATCCGCGCTCAGCACACGGCCATAGCGGCGGAACTCCGGATCCAGCACACTGAAAAGCGGAAGCCCCGGATTTTTTTCGCGGAGCATGGTCAAAACTTCGTTCATTCCTGTATTCCTCCGTTGTCCATAAAGTCCTGTACTGCCAGCAGGCACGCGGCCTTGTCCTCCAGCTGGAGGTTGTAGCGGCTTTTCCCGATCTCGACTTCGTGCCGCATATCCACGCCCTCCCGGAGTTCACTGCTGAGCCGGGAGAGGTAGTACGCATCTTCAAACAGACTGCCATACAGGATGATCTTTCCCGGATCTACCAGATAGATCAGCGCCTTGATGGCCATGCCCAAGGCCTGAATTGCCTGGTCCACAATGGCCGAGGCGCCCGCGTCCCCGTTGCTGGCAGCGGTGAGCACATCGAACACAGTCAGCGACGATGCGTCCCGATCCTGAAACATCTGCCAGAGCAGAGGCGTTTTTTCCGGCGAGAGCATGGCGATGGCCTCCTCCTGCATGGCGCCCGGGGAAGCGATGGTCTCCAGACAGCCGCTTTTGCCGCAGTGGCAGGGCTTGCCGCCCCGGCGGATCACCGGAATGTGTCCCACCTCCGCACACTGGGCGGTCACACCGTGCCAGATCTTCCCCTCGATGGAGAGGGCAGCGCCGATGCCGTGGCCGCAGCGCAGAAAGAACTGGGAGCCCTCGTTCTCGTCCCGGGAGAGGAACATCTGCGCCGCCAGCAGTGAGCGCACGTTGTTCTCCATCACGCAATGGAAACCGGTCAGCGTTTCAAACAGCTCGCACAGCGGGTAGTCCGTCTCGGCAAGCGCGCCGAAGGAATTGCGCACCATGCGCCCGTCGGCGGAGGTGATGCCGCGGACCGCGATGCCCAGCCCGATCACCATCTCCCGCGGGATGTCGTATTCCTCCATCAGCGCAAACAGGTGCCGGGAGAGCTGCTTCGCCGTCTCCTCCGCCGGGGCATTGGCCTCCAGGGGAAACTCCCGGGCGAAGATCACGGTGCCGTCCAGCCAGGTGCCGGACAGAATAGCCTGCTGCAGATTGATCAGGATGCCCAGACCGCAGGCTTTTTGGGCGTTGATGTCGATCAGGATCTCCCGCCGCCCCGCGTTGCCGCTGGTGAGCGCCTCCCCCTCGGACAGCAGTCCGTCGCTGATCATCTCGGCGACGATTTTCGTGATCGCCCCTGGGGTCAGATTCATATTTTCCGCCAGCCGCTTGCGCGACATGGCGCCTTTTTCGTGCAGCGCGCGAAGCGCAACGCTCCGGTTGGTGCGCTTGACACTCATCAGGTTGTCGCCCTTGTAGGACATACTCGCTCCTTTTCCGCGTTACCTTTCTATCATGAAACCGATTCCCGGTCCGTCAAGTGTTCATCTGCTTGTGGTGATTGATTCGGCCGCGCTGCAGGATCACAGCCGCGCCTGCCAGCACGATCAGGATCCCCAGCAACTTTTTCGAGCTCAGCTCCTCATTCAGGAAGAACACGCCGATGAAGCAGCTGAGCACCGGCATCAGCAGCAGGTACAGCTTGACCAGCCAGACTTCAAAATGCTTCAAATTCCGATAATAGAAGAAATAAATACCCGTCTGGGCAAGACCGCCCAGCACCACCAGCGCCCAGAAGCCCTTGCCCATGGCCGCCGGGAGGTGAAAATCACCGACGAACGCTGCGCTGCCGGCAAACAGGATCAGAACCACGGCGTTGTTGTAGTAGGAGATCATATCCGCGTCCTCGTGATATTTCTCCTGGGCGGCCTTGATGATGAAGGCATTGGCGCTCACGCAGGCGGCGGACAGCAGGAAGTAAAGATCCGTCATATGCAGCGTCATGCCGCCGAAGTCCACGCCCAGCACCAGCAGAACGCCGAAGAGCATGATCACGGTGCCCAGCCAGTCGGAGACGTACAGCTTCTTGTGGTACAAAACCACCGTGGCCAGGTTCACCATGAGCACATCCGTCTTCAGCAGCGCGGTGCCGGTGCTCAAAGAGCCCCCGGCATACCCGAGGTTGGCAAACAGATCCAGCAGAAAACCGAACACGCCGATCACGATCAGGATCAGCACCGCCTTCCCCTGATGGAACAGGCGGCTGAAATTTTTGTCCGCCAGCAGCTGGATCGTCAGGAATACCAGCGCCGCCGTGCGCAGCAGAAAGCCTGCCAGCAGCGGCGAGCCGGTTGCATCCACCACGATCTTGCTGATTGCATAATAAATCGACCAGGAGATCACCATCCCGGCCACCATCAGAGTATACTTCAGATTTTCCTTCATCGCTGTTTTGTCCTTCAGGTATTGCCTTGCAAAAGATCCCCACCCCGAGGGAGTGGGGATCTTATATCTGTTTTTGATGTGTTACGCGAGCTTTTCGAACATCGCGCGCAGGGCCTTCTCGTCCATTTTCACGGGGTTGTTTGCCATGAGGCCGTGCACGGCGCAGTCATGGGCCAGCTTGTTGAGATCCACCTCACCCAGATCGCTCAGGCGGCTGCGGAGACCCGCAAGCTGCTTGAGATGCTGGATCTTCTGCGCCAGCTCCTCCGTGCCGGAGAGTCCAACGCGGCGGCACAGCAGCTCCAGCCGCTCATCGGCGTTGATGCGCACGAAACTGTCCAGGGTGAAGGCGCAGGCCTCACCGTGGGGAAGATGATAATCCTCGCTCAGCGGATAGCTGCAGGCATGGCAGGCCGCCGTCTTGGGCAGTGCGAAGCTCAGGCCGCCCAGCAGAGAGGCGTAGGCCATATTGGTACGAGCTTCCATGTTGGAGCCGTCGGTGTAGGCCGTCTCCAGATTGGCAAGGATCATGCGGACCGCCTCGATCGCCATCAAATCGGAGATGGGCTGGTGGTTCTTGCTCCAGTAGCCCTCCAGGGCGTGGGCCATGGCGTCCAGGCCGGTGTTCATGGTGGTGCGCGGCGGGACCGTGCTGCTGAGCACCGGATCCACGATGGCCACCTTCGGCATGAAGACGGGGTTGTTGATGGTGCGCTTTTCCGTATCGTGACTGATGACGGAGACCTGCGTCACCTCGCTGCCGGTGCCAGCAGTGGTGGGAACGGCGATGATGGTCAGCCGCTGGGCCGGGAAGGGTTTTTCCCCGCGATAGTACTCCAGTGCTTCCCCGTCGCCCAGGGCGATGGCCGCGGCGAATTTCGCCGTGTCGATGGAACTGCCGCCGCCGATGCCGATCACGGCGTCCGCCTTGGTCTCGCGGGCGAGACGGGTGGTCTCGATCACGCCGGAAAGCTGCGGGTTCTGCTCGACTTCCCCAAACACCGCCGCGATGCGGCTGTCCTTTTCCTGCATGGCCTTCGCCGTTGGAGCGAAGTGCTTGCCGCAGGCGATCACACAGCGCTGGAGACCCAGCTCATCGAGGATCTCGCCGAGCTTCTCAAACGTACCCGCGCCGAAATAGATCTTGACCGGCTGGGAATAGACAAAATCAAGCGCCATAAATGTTATCCTCGATCTCACGGACCTTGGCAGCGAACTTGTGCATGTTCTCGGCGCGCCAATCCTCCAGATCCTGGCACCATTCGGTGTTCAGGAAGGTCTTGACCATCTCAACGGCCATCTCGGGGCCGACGATCCAGCCGCCCATGCAGAGGATGTTGGCGTTGTTGATGGCGCGGGCCATCTTGGCGGAGTACACGCCCTCGCAGGCCACGGCGGAGACGCCCTTGTACTTGTTGGAGACGACGCACATGCCGGCGCCGGTGCCGCAGATCAGGATCGCCTTTTCATAGGTGCCGTTCTGCACCAGCGGGGCGACCTCGCTGGCCACCTGATAGTAGGGGCGCACCTGCTCCAGATCGGTGGTGCCCAGATCGTCAAATTCGATGCCGGACTCGGTCAGCCAGGCCTTGATGGCTTCCTTCACGGAGAAGCCGGACTTATCGCTTCCGATGGCAATTTTCATTTTCATTCTCCTTACTTCAGGCTCAGCGCCTTCTTGGCAGAGGCAACGATGTTTTCAACGGTCATACCCATGACCTCACGCAGGTAGGGCAGCTTGCCCACCTCACCGAAGCGGTCCTCCACGCCCACGGCGCAGACGGGGATCTTCTCGGCAGCCAGGGCCTCGAGCACGGCGGACTGCAGACCGCCGATGACGTTGTGGTTCTCCACGGTCAGCACGGCGCCGGTCTTGCGGGCGGAGGCGATGACAGTCTCTTTGTCGATGGGCTTGATGGTGTGGATGTTGATGACCTCGGCGTCGATGCCTTCCTCTGCCAGAAGCTTGGAGGCCTCGACCACGTCGGCGGTCAGCATGCCGCTGACGAAGATGGTCAGATCCTTGCCCTCTTTGAGGGTGTCGGCCTTGAAGAGATCAAACTTGTAATCCTCGCCGAAGACCACCGGCAGCTGCTTGCGGAACATGCGCACATAGACCGGGCCGTCGTAATCGTTCAGCACGGGCATGGCAGCGCGCAGCTGCACCTCGTCCACGGGCTCGAAGATCACCATGCCGGGGATGGAGCGAATGACGCCCATGTCCTCCATGCTCATGTGGGTGCCGCCGTTGAGCTCGGCAGAGATGCCGGGGTCGGTGCCGACGATCTTCACGTTGCGCTTGGCATAGGAGATCGAAATGGCGATCTGATCGCAGATGCGGCGGGTGGCGAAGGGCGTGAAGCTCTCGATCCAGGGCTTGAAGCCGTAGCTGCTGAGGCCCGCAGCGATGGACGCCATGTTCTGCTCGGCAACGCCGCAGTCAAACATCTGGTCCGGGAACTGCTGGTACAGCTTGATGGTGCCGCTGGCCTTGCTCAGGTCGGCGTCCAGCACACAGACGTGCTTATCTTTTTCCATCATTTCCGCGAGGCACGCGGCATAAACAGCTCTCATTTCCATGGATTAGTCCTCCCCTCTGATTTCGCGGATGGCGGCGGCAGCCTGCTCTTCCGTCACGTTGGTGTTGTGGTTGGCGGTGCCGAGATCCACGATCCA
Source organism: uncultured Eubacteriales bacterium (assembly GCA_900317905.1). Classification (GTDB taxonomy): domain Bacteria; phylum Bacillota; class Clostridia; order Oscillospirales; family Oscillospiraceae; genus CAG-103. The sequence goes on from ONIN01000002.1 coordinate 79,921, forward strand.
CTGCACGCCGCAGCCCTTCAGGGTGTTGAGGATGATCATGGTGGGCTTGCCGCTGCCGCGGTTTGCCTTGGCCTGTGCCACAGCCTGCTCCACCTGCTCCACGTCGTTGCCGTCCTTCACGTCGATGACGTTCCAGCCGAAGGCAGCCCACTTGTCACCAAGGGGAGCAATGTCGTTGACCTCGGCAACGGTGCCGTCGATCTGCATCTTATTATAATCGGTAAAGGCGATCAGGTTATCCAGCTTCTTGGCGGCGGCAAACATGGCGGCCTCCCAGATCTGGCCCTCCTGGCTCTCACCGTCACCGATCATGGCATAGATGGTAGCGCCGTCCTTCTCAAGCTTGGAGCCCAGCGCAACGCCCACGGCGCAGCTGAAGCCCTGGCCCAGAGAACCGGTGGTCATGTCGATGCCGATGGTGCGGTTCATGTCGCAGTGAGAGGGGAGATTCGTGCCGCCCTGGTTCAGGGTGAGCAGCTCTTTCTTATCAAAATAGCCGCGGTTGGCCAGCGTCGCATACACGGCGGGGCCTGCGTGGCCCTTGGAGCAGATGAAGCGATCCCGGCCAGGCATCTGCGGGTTCTTGGGGTCGATGTTCATTTCCTTGAAGTACAGAACAGCCAGCGCCTCCACCACAGACAGGCAGCCGCCGATGTGTCCCACACCCAGGTGTCCGATGCAAGTCATGATATCGCAGCGGATATCCTTGCAGATTTCTTTCAGATCGTAGTTCAACGGTTTGTCCTCCTTGGTACTGAAATCTAAAACGTTGTTTGCCCCAAAGCAATTTATTTTACGCTTTTAAGCAACCGCAGTGTAAGCCTTCCAACCGCTTTTGTCAATATGCCATCTGCCGTTTTTTTGTTTTTTGGAGGATTGCTGAAAAGCATCCTGATGATTCGGTGGTTTTTCAAAAAAACTCTTGACACAGATAGCCGGACGGCATATTCTGTTTCACAGCGTTAACCAATTTTGCATTATTTGTTTGGAGGTTCCAATATGAATTTCAATGCTGTCTATATTCCGGTGGGCGTGCCCACCTATCATCTGGAGACCGCTCAGGATCAGTTTGGGCGCTCCTGCGCCATGCTGCGCTCCGTGGATCCGGACTTCGTCTGCCCGGAGGAGATGCTCCTTGGCCTTGACAAGCTGCGCGCTTATCTGGAGGGGAAGAACCCGGATCTCATCGTGTTCCAGAATCTCACCTTCGCCAACGCCGCCTTCATGTCCCAGGTACTGCGCCGGTTCGACTGCCCGGTGCTGCTCTGGACCCTGCGGGAGCCGGTGATTGACGGCGGCCGTCTGCGCCTCAACTCCCTCACAGGCGCCTACTCCGCTGCCAACGCGCTGGCCGCCTTTGACGGCAAGGCCTTTCACTGGTGCTTTGGCGCGCCGGAGGAGGAGTCCGTGATCTCCGCGGTAAAAGCGACCTATCAGGCTGCAAAGCTCAAAAAGGCCATGCGCTCTCTCACCGTCGCCTCCATCGGCCATACGCCCGAGGGCTTCGGCTTCGGCCGCGCCCTGGACAGCGAGATGATGAGCACCTTCGGCGTGGAGCTGCAGTCCATCGAGGCCAGAGAGCTCATTGACCGCGCCAAGACCTACAGCGACACCGACTGCGCGGACTACCTGCGGCAGACCGAGAACTGCACCACGGACTTCGACAAGACGCCGGAGCGCAACAAGCTGGATCACGCCCGCCTTCTGAAGGCCTATTCCGATTATGTCAAAGAAAACCACATCGGTGCCCTGTCCTCCCGCTGCTGGCCCGATTTCTTCACCTCCTTCGGCACCCCCGTGTGCACGGTGCTCTCCATGCTGAACGACGCCGGCGTCGCCGCCGCCTGCGAGGCGGACGCCTACGGCGCACTCTCCATGTGGATGGGCATGCAGCTGTCCGGCGAGCCGGTGTTCTTCGGCGACCCCGTGGCGCTGGACGAGGAAGAGAGCAGCATCACCTACTGGCACTGCGGCATGGCCGCCTGCTCTCTGGCGCGGCGCGATACCGGAGCCGTGGTGGGCGTGCACCCCAACCGGAAGATCGGCCCCGCCATGGACTTCGGCTGCGAGGCCTTTGCCGACGCCACCGTGTTCCGCATCGGCAGAAAGCCCGACGGCAGCTTCCGCTTCTTCATCGCCGAGGGCTCCGTGCTGGACAAGCCCAAGCAGTTCATCGGCACCTCCATCGTGGTAAAGACCGACCGCAGCAGCCGTGAGGTGGTGGAGGACAGCATCCGCGCTGGCTTTGAGCCCCACTTCGTGGTCATCAAGGGCCGCCACGCCGAGACTCTCTCGGTTCTGGCCAGCCTGTTTGGCTTTGAGGTTTGCCGCTACTGATAAACCAACTGCAAATCAGCAACAGCGCGCTGCGGCTGGACATCGTTTTCAGCAGCAAGAGCAAGTATGTGAGCATGAAGCTGTTTAACGGAACAGAGAAAAGGAGAGCTGCACCGCAGCTCTCCTTTATTTGATAATACCCTTTCATTCTCGGCTCTCCCCCCGGGAGAGCTGGCGCGAGCCTGCGAGCGACTGAGAGGGCGCAGGGCGGGGAGAAAGTGCCCCGCCGTTTCTTTCGGCTTTCAACAGAATTTGTAGGGGACGGCGTCCTCGACGTCCCGCATAGAACACGTGCCGCTCTTGCCCTCGCCGGGCGGGCCATACTATCTGAACGATCAGAAAGTATGCAAAGAATCGCTTAAGGGGAAGATTCCGTTTTCTCCCCCTTAAGAATCCCTCATTAAAACGGCTTAAGATCTCCCGCCCTTAAGGATTCCAACGGTGGATACTGCTGGCAGAACAATTCAACATACCAGACTAAAACCCTGTCATTGCGAACCAGTGACCGATGTCACTGGTTCGCAATCAGTTTCTTCTTTCTCTAGTTTTTCTTACAATCCAAAAGCGATTATTGCCATTTCACAATTCAAATGATAAAATAGTGCCATCCGAACAAGAAAGAAGGAGGCGCAATATGAAAAAACGGATTATATCCCTGCTTCTTGTGCTGGCTCTGGCCTGTTCGCTGCTGGTTCTCCCGGCGAATGCTGCGGAGGTGGCGGCCAGTGGTACCTGCGGCGAGGATCTCATGTGGGAGATCACCTCCGACGGCACCGCCGTGATCAGCGGCACGGGCGTGATCGACAGCGATTTGAGATCCAGCTGGCCGGAGGATGTCACGGTAACATCCCTTGTGGTCAAATCCGGCGTCAGTGAAATCGGGAATTACGCCTTTTCCGGTCTCAACAGTCTGGAGCGCGTGACGATTGAGGAAGGACTCTCCAGAATCGGGCATTCCGCCTTCGAGAACTGCAGCAGTCTGAAGTACGCGGAGATCGGGGACGGTCCCGAGTACTTTGGCGAGTCTATCTTCAATAACTGCGCCAGTTTGGAACGCATCGTGCTGCCGGATACTCTCAAGCACATCAGCTGGGCCATGTTCCAGCAATGTGAGAATCTGAAGCACGTGAACATCCCGGACAACGTTACCGGCATCGTCGATTTTGCCTTTAACGGATGCAAATCGTTGGAGGAGGTGCCGCTTCCGGACAGCGTCACCAGCATTGGCCCCTATGCATTCTCATTCTGCACCAGTCTCAAAAGCATCACCATTCCGGACGGTGTTACCGAAATTCGATCAGAAACCTTTTGGCACTGTGAAAGCCTGGTGAAAGTCACCATCCCGGACAGCGTCACCAGCATCCAAGGCGGCGCATTCTCGGCCTGCATAAGCCTGCCGGAAATCAGCATTCCCGCAAGTGTCAGCAGCATGGACGGCAATACGTTTGAAAACTGCCGCAATCTAAAAAGCATTACAATCCCGGAAGGCGTTCCCACAATTGGACGGTACGCATTCTGGAACTGCGAAAGCCTTGCCAACGTGACGATCCCAGTCAGTGTTACGCGCATTGGTGAGCAGGCATTCAGGGAGTGCAGCAGCCTGGCAGACGTCTATTATCAGGGCAGCGCGGAGCAGTGGGATGCCATTGCAATCAGCGACGACGAGAATGACCCGCTGCTGAATGCCACCATTCATTTTGGCCCCACGGAACCTGCTTTCACCACACAGCCCGCAAACTACACCGGCAAGGTCAACTCCACCGCCTCCTTCTCCGTCTCTGCCGAGGGTGACGGGCTGACCTACCAGTGGCAGGTCAGCGATGACGGCGGCGAGACCTGGACGAACAGCTCTGTGAAGAACCCGAAGTACTCCACCAAACTGACCACCGCGAAGGACGGTCGAATGGTTCGCTGCATCGTCTCCGACAAGTATGGCAACTCCGTCACCAGCGATGCTGCCGTCATGAAGCTCCAGAAGGAGCTGCGCATCACGACCCAGCCGAAGGATTACACCGGTAAGGAAGGCGCCACCGCGAAGTTCACGGTCAAGGCTGTCGGCGACGGGCTCACCTACCAGTGGCAGATCAGTGACAACGGCGGCAAAACCTGGTCGAACAGTTCCGTGAAGGCTGCCAGCTACTCCACCAAACTCACCGCTGCCAAGGATGGCCGCATGGTGCGGTGCATGGTCACGGATCAGTACGGCAGCTTCGCCATCAGCGACGCCGCCACCATGCAAATCAAAAAGGCGATCTCCATCACCACCCAGCCGAAGGATTATACCGGCAAGGTGAATTCCACCGCGAAATTTACGGTCGCTGCCGAGGGCAACGGTCTCACCTATCAGTGGCAGATCAGCGATGACGACGGTGTCACCTGGGTCAACAGCTCCGTGAAGGCCGCCAGCTATTCCACCAAACTGACTGCTGCGAAGAACGGCCGCATGGTCCGGTGTGTCGTCACCGACGCCGTCGGGAACTCCGTCACCAGCAGCGAGGTCCAAATGATCATCGGATAAATCCGGTAAACGAAAACCAGCTGCTTTTCAGCAGCTGGTTTTTTTATAAGATAAGAAAAATGTACGGAAGATCGACAACCTGACGAGCTTCCGTGCTGCTTCATTCCGTTTTTAATGCACCTCTTACAAGGAGGTATTCCCTCGCCGGCACCTGAAAAAGGCCGGGTCAAAGCAAATCTGCCTCGATCGCACCGACTTCGGTATAAACCATGCCGTTCCGGCCGCGCCTGGAGGACATGAGCGAGATGGTGCGCACCGTCATGGTTTCCGGTGTGATCGCAATTCCCGCCGCGTCCCGGGACGCTTTTCGAATCAAGGTAATGTGCGGCGAAAAGCGCTTCCGGTCGAAGGGGATCGAACCTTCTGCAAGCGCTCTGCGAATGCGCCGGACGACCGCGGTCAGCGCCGCCGATTCCCGAAGCCCCGCCCACCAGAGGTCACCGAAGCGTCCGACGCCGTCCAGCACGAGCTCAAACGGGGTGAATGTGACCCCCGCGAGCGCGTCCATGACAGCTTCCGAACTCGAGTATTCCCCGATGAAAGCGAGGGTCAGGTGCAGATTTTCTTCCGGTGTGAAGTTTCCGCGCACACCGCGGTCATACATGGTTCGCTGCGCATCGGTCAGCGCAGCCTTCATTTCAGACGATAGGTTGATTGCAAGAAAGAGTCTCATTGTTTGTTTCTCCGATTGGTGAGAAATAAAGCTTTACAATGCAAACCTTGCCGTCAGGATCCGGCTGCTGCCGTAGGCGTCCTGCCAGACTGGATCCCGGGAGAGCAGGGTTCCCGCCGGATCATACCAGCCAGTGAATACGGCGCCGGGCTCCGGATAGGCGAAATAGGTCTGCTGCCATTCGCCGGTCTCCTTCCACTGGGCGTTGTAGACCGGGTTGAATTTCAGTCCGATCGTCCCGGGTCCCTCTGCCGTGAGCTCCAGGGGCAGCCACTCATCCCGCTGTGGCGCAAGCGAGCGGATCTGCTTCATGGGGTTCCCGGTGGCGTCCAGATGCCGCAACAGCGGGTTCGCCGTCGTATCCAGCGATGTGATGTGGTTGTTGTGGCAGTAGAAGTACTTCAGTTTCTGGTTTTTCGAGAGGTCGATGGACGCGAAATCATTGTCGTTGATGTACAGCTCCACCAGCTCCGCATTCTGCGATACGTCCAGCGCGGAGAGCCGGTTCTTCCCGACGTCGATGCCCTGGCAGGCTTTCAGACTGCGCACATCGAGACTTTGGATCTGATTGTCCTGCACGCCGAGGATCCGCAGCGAAGCATCGCCGGAGACGTCGATCGCCGCGATCTCATTGTGATAGAGATCCACAAACAGAAGATCCGCAAAGCCCGAAAGATCCAGAGGCCCGCCCAGCCCGCAGTTCCGGAGATAGATCTCGAAGCTCTGGAGGGGGTAGATGTCCTCGTTATAGATATGGATGCCTACGCCGATCAGCTTCCCGTCCCGCAGCACGACGCCTGCGGGATATGCGCCCGTCTCTGCCACAGCGTCAGACGCTTCGTAGCTTTTGTCCTTGTCCGTTGTGGCGACTCTGCGGATCACCTTCTGATTCGATTGGATCTTCTCCCGATTGCTGATGCCGTCGGCGTCCCGCCAGTCGAGGAAGGCGTCGATCTGCTGCATTTTGACAGGCTGCGGCTCGTACCATTTTGCGCCGAAGAACACCTCATGGAAGAACCTGCGTGTATTCTCCGCGCCCAGCGCCTGGGTAAAGAGATCCGTGGACACGCCGCCCGCGTCGATCAGCTGATCGGCGTAGGCTTTGTTTTTCTTCCACTTCTCAACAAGCTCGTCTCCGGTAAGGTTTTGTGCAGCCTGTTCCATGGACACGAACAATTTGAGAAACGCCAAAAACTGCTCCAGCACGAAATCGTCCTGCTCCGGGCCGTAGGTCTTTGCCCAGCAGACCGGGCGGATGCTGTCATACCAGGCGCTTCTGGTGGGAAAGTCCGGTAAAGCCGAAATTCTGTCCCCGAACTGCCGAAAGGCATCGATCCCGGCGTCGAACGCTGCGTCATGCCGAACCGAGAGGTCATAAATCTCCAGCAGGAAAAAGCGCTTCTCCCCCGCATAGACGTAGTCCGTGGAAAACAGCGGGAGGTTCTTGGCGTAGGGCATGAGGACAAAGGAGCTGAGCTGGTTGGCCTCCGCTTCCTTCACCGTCATCACCAGCAGATTGCCGACGCCCTGAATGTCATAGCGCCGGGCGTGGTGCGGCCGCCCGCCGATCACCGGATCCGACAGCTGCGGATCTGCCGGGCAGGCCGCCACCGGATACGTCTCACGCAGCAGCGCAAGCCCCGCCTCCAGCCGCTGGTCAATGCGGCGTTTGTTTTCCTCCAGGATTGCTTTCATCCGATTTCCCTCTCTTCTCAAGAATCTGCAGATTGGAATTATTATATCCTCAGCACCAAAAGATGGCAAGCAATATATGACCTTGATTTGCAGCCTCAGCTCATTTCTTTGTCTTGCGGCGTTGCCTGTTTTATGGTACGCTAAACGCGAAAGAGAAGATGAAAGCGCCGGTTTTGGGAGACTATTATCGGGAGAAGCCGAATAAACTGATCCGTAAGCGATGAATCTATCCGTCATCTTATGGGCATAGAAAGGAGCAACGAACATGGAGATCCAAAGCATGCTTGAAAGCATCCGGGTGAACACACAGAGCAGCATTCGAATCGCAGCCCCTGCGGGGGTCGTCTATCTGGATCCGCTGGAAATCGGTGAAGCAACCCATGACGCAGACTTTGTTCTCATCACCCACAACCACCACGATCATTTTTCACCTTCCGATATCCGGAAGGTCGTCGGAGCAGATACGGTGCTGGTCGTTCCGCAGAAAATGGAGACACAGGCGCAGGAGCTGCGCGACATTGTCGGAAGCATCGTCACGGTGCGCCCCGGTGAGGCGCTTACCGTAAAGGATCTTGCGCTGGAAACCGTTCCCGCCTATAACAATATCAAACCCTTCCATCCGCAGTCCGCCGGCTGGGTCGGATACATCCTGATCGTGGATGGGATCCGCATCTATGCCGCCGGAGATACGGACGCCACAAAGGACAACCGAAGGGTGCGCTGCGATATTGCAATGGTGCCCATCGGCGGGACTTACACCATGAACGCTAAAACTGCTGCCGGGCTGATCAATGAGATCAGGCCGGGCGTCGTGATCCCGATCCACTATGGCAGCATCGTGGGCAGCCCCGCGGACGCCGAGACGTTTGCAGAGCTCCTGGATCCCGAGATCCGTGTGGAGCTGAAGCTGTGACCGGTGTCGTTCTCCGGGGGATTTTGATCCCCTTTCTGGGAACCAGCCTTGGAGCTGCCATGGTGTTTTTTCTCAAAAGGCAGATCTCCTGGACTCTGCAGAAAATCTTGACCGGTTTTGCGGCGGGGGTCATGGTGGCCGCCTCCTTTTGGAGTCTGCTGCAACCTGCGCTGGAGAGCAGCGAGGGGATGGGAAAGCTGTCGTTTCTCCCCGCAGCGTGCGGTTTCCTGGTCGGCATCGGCTTTTTGCTGTTGCTGGATGTGCTCACCCCGCATATGCACATGGATCAGCAGGTGGAAGGCCCGCAGAGCGGAATAAAACGGACGACCAAGCTGATTCTGGCGGTCACCCTCCATAACATTCCTGAGGGAATGGCCGTCGGCGTGGTATATGCCGGGTGGTTGGCCGGAAAGGCAGGCGTCAGTCAAGCTGCGGCTCTGGCTTTGGCCATCGGCATCGCCATTCAGAATTTCCCGGAGGGGGCCATCGTCTCCATGCCGCTGCTGGCAGAGGGAATGCCGAAAGGAAAGACCTTTTGGATGGGCGTCCTGTCCGGCGCGGTAGAGCCGATAGCGGCGGTTGTAACGATCCTGGCCGCCAGCGCGATCGTGCCGGTTTTGCCCTATCTGCTGGCGTTTGCCGCTGGGGCCATGATGTATGTGGTCGTAGAAGAACTGATCCCGGAGATGTCGGAGGGCAAGCACTCCAATTGGGGAACGATCGCGTTTTCCCTGGGCTTTGTGCTGATGATGATCCTGGACGTAGCACTTGGGTAAACAAGATAAACGCGCTCGCGGGATGATTGTCTGCGAGCGCGTTTTTCTTAGAAAAACAGATTGATTATCACCTATCCGCGCGATATAATTCCTTTCAGAGTTGATCGCCGAAGCGGCAGGCGCTCCACTTGACTGCAGCCTGATTTCCAACCATGCCTTTGTTGACGGCAGCAATACCATCTGCTTGTGTGTCATGCTCACATTTTTGGAATCAACGGCACACGGATGGAATGCACCAGCGAAGATGCTGCGCGTGGCCCTCCCGGTTGCCGAGGGCTCCATGGATCATGACGCGCTTTCGAATTGGGTGAAGCAGCACGCTGTTTACTGAGGAGGTATCCATGCGATCCAAACATCCGGACAGACATACAAATCTGACCGAGACGCCCATCCCCAGCCTGATCTGGCGCCTTGCCGTTCCGACGATCATCAGCATGCTGGTGACCGGGATCTACAACACGGCCGATACCTACTTCGTCGGGCGTATTTCCACACAGGCAACAGCGGCGGTGGGCCTGGTCTTCTCGGTGCAGGCGATCATCCAGGCGCTGGGCTTTTTCTGCGGGCACGGCTCCGGCAACTGCCTTTCCCGCATGCTCGGCGCCGGGAAGCAGCAGGAAGCCGAGGAGATGGCGGCAACGGGATTTGCGCTGGCGCTGCTGCTGGGCACGATCGTCGCCGTGGTCGGCAACCTCTTTGCAGAGAAGCTCGCGGACTTCATCGGCGCAACGGACGCCTCCCGTGCGGATACCATGGCCTATATGCGCATCATCCTCATAGGCGCGCCGTTCATGATGGGCCAGTTCGTGATCAACAACCAGCTCCGCTTTCAGGGCAGCGCCATGTACGCCATGGTGGGTCTGATGCTGGGAGCGGTGATGAACATCGGGCTCGACCCGCTGCTGATGTTCGTGTTTGGACTCGGCGTGCGCGGCGCAGCCATTGCCACAGTCTGCGGGCAGATCACGAGCTTCCTTGCGCTGCTGATCGGCTCCGGCAGAGGAGAGAATCTCCGTCTGCGGCCCAAAAACACGCGGCTCAACGGCAAGAATCTCCTGCAGATCGCCAACGGCGGCATGCCCTCTCTGGCGCGGCAGGGGCTTGCGGCGGTGTCCACACTGCTGCTCAATCGCTACGCGAGGATCTATGGCGGCGATGCTGCCATCGCGGGCATGAGCATCGTCACCCGCATTCTGATGCTGAACGTGTCCGTGCTCATCGGCTTTGGGCAGGGCTATCAGCCGCTCTGCTCCTACAACTACGGCGCGGGGCGCTATTCCCGTGTGCGGGAGGGCTTCCACTACTGCCTGAAGTACGGCACGATCATGATGACCGTCGCCGGCGCCCTCTGTGTCATCTTCGCGCCCACCGTCGTGGGCTGGTTCCGGGATGACCCGGCGGTCATCCCCATCGGCGCCCGGGCGCTGCGCTGGCAGGCATGTGTGCTGCCGCTGCTGGCAACGTCGATCCTGACGAACATGCTGCTGCAATCCATCGGCAAGGGTATCAAGGCATCCATCACATCCTCTGCGCGCAACGGCATCTTCTTCATTCCGCTCATCCTGATCCTGCCGCATTTCTTCGGGCTGACCGGCGTGGAGATGACCCAAGCGTGGGCAGACGTGCTTGCCTTTCTGCTCGCCGTGCCCATGGCATACAGTGAGCTGAAATTCATGCGGGCCGATTCAGAAGGAATTAGAAAAACCGAGAGTCACTGACGTGACCCTCGGTTTCTCCTTTTTCGGCTTCAGCAATGCAAAGCTTCTTCCAATCCTGCCGCGAGGCGTTCCGGCTGGAGCGGTGCCAGGCCACCGTGGCCGACGTTCTCGAGTGCGTGGAATTCGGTCTGCGGGATGTGTTTCTTCACATAGGCAATGTCCCAGGCTCTGTCCTTCGCTTCCGCTTGCGCGTACCAGTATTCAATGCGCTTGCAGGCGATCTTCACCGGCTCCGGCATGGAATAGTTGTTGCAGGAGTCAAAGGTCCGCCAAATCGTTTTTCGGCTCAGAGCGTGGAGCACGTCGGCGATATACTGCAGATCCTCCGCTTCTGCATTTTGCTCGCAGAGCCTTTTGCTGAAGGAGGCGTACTCCTTCCCCCAGCGGTCCACGCCGAGAAAGCGCGCGCCGGGATTGCGTCTGGCGCAGGCGATGGTGAGCGCCCCGCTGCCGCAGCCGATGTCCAGCGCCTCGCTGCCCTCCGGCAGGGAAACGTGGGAGGCGATCTCCTCAATGATGCGGCGGGAGAGCTGGCGCCTGCCGTCGTAGGAGAAGGTGCGGTACATGAGCGTCATCCAGATGGTAGAGACCGTGCCCACAGCAAATCCGGCGAGATCGATGGTGAGCAGCACAGACCGCCATCCGGCGGAAACCCGCCCGCTCAGCCGCACGGCCAGATACAGCGCGAGAAAGGCGCCCGCTCCGCACGCACCGGCATAGATCATGCCCTTCGGCATCCAGTTTTTATAGTCTGGCTTCATACTATAAGCTCCTTTCGGAATTCGTAGTTAGTTTATGCTAACCAGATTATAAAGCAACTTCTCCATATTTGCAAGCATTTTCATAAAAATGATAGCCCGCTCGAAAAAGCAAGACTTTTGGACATAAAAAGAGGGAGCCGAATGGAATCAGTCCAAATCAACTGTTCACCATTTCGGCTCCACTCCGCTCGGAGATTTTATGTTTTTTTCAATATCCGATATCCTTCACCAGGAACTGCTGGCCGCCGAGGATTTTTTTCTCCCGGCTGCCGCATTTGGGGCAGCGCCCCTCCTGCTTCATGACGTTGTACAGGCTCTGGCAGTCCCGACACAGGGCCTGCCCGCGGACCGTCTGGATGCGCAGCTCCGTGCCTTCGAAGATCGGGCGACCCTCCGTGACCACGGGGAAGTATTTTTCGAAGAACACCGGCACATACCCGGTGAGCTCCCCGATCTCTAACGTGATGTAACCCACGTGATCCAGGCCATTGTCCTTCGCCACGCCCTCCACCAGATCCACCGCCTTGGTCAGTACGCCGATCTCGTGCATCTCAGATCTCCTTTTTCACGATCCGGCGGCCGATCTTCTGGGCGGTGGTCTTCAGCACCAGCGGCACCAGCTTTTCGTAGTCCGTGCCCCAGGCGTCAAACTCCTTGTGAAGATGGATGGCGTCGAAGTTGCAGCGGGTGGTGCACAGGCCGCAGCCGATGCAGATATTCCGATCCACTCTGGCCGCGCCGCAGCTGAGGCAGCGGGCAGTCTCGCTCTTGACCTGCTCCTCGGTGAAGGGGAGACGGTCGTCCCGGAAGGTCTTGACCTTCTTCTCGTCCACACCGTGCTTCTGGCGGGAGGCGGTGTCGTAGGAGCCAATGACCAGATTGTTCTTGTCAATATAGTGGAAGTTGTCCCGCTTGACTCTGCCGAGGGTGAGGCTGTGTCCCTCGTGCACGAAGCGGTGCAGGGAGTCCGCGCCCTCCTTGCCGGCGGCAATGGCGTCGATGACGAATCTGGGGCCGGTGTAGATGTCACCGCCCACAAAGATGTCGGGTTCGGCGGTCTGGTAGGTCCAGCTGTCCGCCTCGGCATAGCCCTTCTTGTTCAGGACGACCTTGCTGCCCTGGAGCAGATCGCCCCAGTCCGCCACCTGGCCGATGGCGCCGAGGACGGTGTCCACATCCAGGATCTCAAACTCGCCTGTGCCCACGGGCTTTCTTCTGCCCTTCTCGTCGGGCTCGCCCAAAGACATGTGCTCCACCTTCAGACCGCAGACCTTGCCGTTGTCACCGAGGATCTCCACCGGCGCGCTGAGATAGCGGAACACCACGCCCTCGGCCTCGGCCTCAGCGACCTCTTCTTTATCCGCAGGCATCTCGTCGGCGCTGCGGCGGTAGACGATGGAGACCTCCTCCGCGCCGAGACGCACCGCCGTACGGCAGACGTCCATGGCCACGTTGCCGCCGCCGATGACAGCGACTTTCTTGCCGATGGCGGCCTCGCCGCTCTGGTTCACCTTCCGGAGGAAGTCGATGCCGCCCTGTACGCCGATCAGATCCTCCCCGGGAACGCGGAGCTTCGAAGATTTCTGTGCGCCGATGGCCACATAGAATCCTTTGTAGCCCTGCTCTCTGAGCTGCGGGATGGTGACGTCTTTGCCCACCTCCACACCGCAGCGGATCTCCACGCCCAGCTGCCGCAGCACGTCGATCTCCGCCTCCACCACGTCTTTCTCCAGACGGAAGGAGGGGATGCCGGTGACCATCATACCGCCGGGCTTCTGATCCTTTTCAAACACTGTCACGTTGTGGCCAAGCACGGCGAGATAATAGGCGCAGCTGAGACCCGCGGGACCGGAGCCGATGACCGCGATCTTGTGTCCATGGTCATAGAGCTTCTGGGGCACGAAGCGGTTTTCCGCGTTAAGCTCCAGGCGCGAGACGAACTTCTTCACCTCGTCGATGGCCACGGGCTGGTCGATGTCGCCGCGGGTGCAGACCTGCTCGCAGAATCTGGCGCAGACGTCGCCGCAGACGGCCGGGAAGGGATTTTCCTTCTTGATGAGCTCCAGCGCCTCAAGATATTTGCCCTCGCCGGCCTTTTTCAGATAGCCCTGCACCGCGATGTGGGCCGGGCAGTTGGTCTTGCAGGGGGCGGTACCGGTCTCGGGCACCACGTTCTTCCGCTCGGTGAGGAAGTCGGTCTGCCAGTGCTCCTTGCCGAAGAAGACCTTGTTGTCCGGGATCACGGTGTTTTTGATCTCCACGGGATTCTTCTGGCAGAGCTTCTGCCCCAGCTTCACGGCGTTCTGGGGACATACCTCCACACAGCCGCCGCAGGCCACGCAGTTTTTCGGATCCACCTCCGCGATGTAGTTGGAGCGGGAGAGGCTGGGCGACTGGGTGTACCAGCTGGTTTTCAGCGCCATGCAGGTGTCCCACTGGCAGTTGCAGATGAACAGCGAGAAGTCCTTGCCGTCGATGTTCGACAGCTGGTGGACAGCGCCGCGGCGTTCGGCCTCCAGGATAATGTGCTCCGCCTCCTCGCGGGTGATCCGGCGCGCCTTTCCGGCGCGGATGCAGCTCTCGGCGTACTTGCCCAGATTGATGCAGCAGTCGAATTCCAGATCAGCCGTGCCCTCACCAACCATGCGGCGCAGCTTGCGGCATTCACAGGGCGCAACGCCGATGCTCTCCCCCGCCTTATCCAGCCAGTAAGAGATCTCCTCATACTTCACGCGCTTCGGCTCGTTCTGGATGGCCGCCTCCACGGGGATGGCCCGCATGAGCGCCTGGCCCATGGGCACCGCCCAGGAGATCATCTTCTGCAGATCCAGCACATAGTTCAGAAACGCCGGGGCCGTCTCGGGATAGGCGTCGGTGCGCTCTTTGGTCATGACGGTGCTCTCCATGTTGCCGGGGGCGAACACCGGCAGCATCACGCGATCCACGCCATCATCGTCACAGCAGTATTCCAGCAGCCCGATGTGGACCAGGTCGTCCGCCATCTGCGCCGTATCCTCCACGGACATGCCCTCGCGCTTTGCAAGCTCCGCGATGTAGTACGGCTTGCGCAGCTTCATTTTCAGGGCGAAGTCCACCTGCGCGTCGCTCAGCTGGCGGTCATAAAAGATGTATTCCCAGCTCGTCTCACTGGGCAGGGGATTGAACATGTTGATATGCCGCACCAGCTTGATCAGGTTCTTGCGCGGCGTCTTGCTGCACTCCTTCCAGTACTGCTCCAGACATTTCTTCTCGCCTTCCGTGAATACGTGGTCTGCCATAATTTTCCCTCCCATAGAATGACAAATGTTTCACACCCTTTGGTTCCACTATACGGGATTGGTCTCTTGAAGTCACGAAACATTATTGCATTTTTGTCTTATTATGATACAATAATATATATTCGTCTCAAAGGAGGCTGAGTTTATGCCGGAGCGCACGAAGCGGGATATCGTCGCCGCCTTCAATCGGCTGATTGCCAGGGCGGAGATCGAGAAGATCACCACCCAGATGATCGCCGCGGAGGCAGAGGTGAGCAAGGCCACGTTCTATCGCTATTTCCGCGACAAATATGACGTGCTGAACTACAACTACAAGCAGCTTCTGGACGAGGCGATCGGCCGGTGTGACAACTACCGGGATCTGTTTTACGAGCTGTACAGCTTCGCCCGGGAGGAGTGGACCAGTTTCCGCCGGGCCTTCTATACCACCGGCGTGAATTCTCTGGAAAACTTCGTCTATACCTATTCCAAATCCGTGGTGGAGCAGATCACCGCCCAGAATCGCGGCGGCGCCCCGCTGACGCCGGAGGAGAACATGCAGGTGGACGTGCTGTGCTACGGCATCAGCTACATGTATAAGAAATGGACCCTGGGGCAGTATCCGCTGCAGTCCGACGCTGCGGCGGACGCGCTTTACGCCCTGATGCCGGAGAGCCTGAAGCATTTATGGTTTATAATCTGAGGCATACTGCATACAGAGAATGAGAAATAAGCATTCCGCTATTTTTTCTGCTTGTTGCTTTGATCCCTGCAATACGCCAAATCGACCAGCCAAGCAGCGGTGACTGAGGATATACCTCCACAACCGATTCCTGTTAACGCAGTAAATCAGTTGCTTTCTTAACCCTGAATTCGTGTACATAGCTCCATGACGCCATAACCGGAAACGGATCCAATACACCTGCGTTCGTGAACTGAATAAAAAATCTGCCGCGCTACTGGACGCGGCAGATCGTTGGTCAGCAGCTTATCGCCGCGGACGGCGCCGTGCGGCTGACCGCGCACGGAGGAATTATGACTGCCAAAGAGAATGAAAAACTGTCAAAAGGGCCAAACCGAAATTGGTTGACCGATTTTGGCCTTATTATAGAGAAATCGCGCCGCTTTGTCAAGAGCGGTTGACCAAAAATGCGTTTTTCCTTTACAGATCGTATTTCTGATGATATACTGAACCTGCTATGAATATGAACGAAAAATCATCCGAAAAAGTCATTGAATATGTGGAGACGCGCATTCTGGCCGGAAAGCTGAAGGCCGATGACCGCCTTCCTGCCGAGCGGGAGCTTGCCCAGACGCTGAATGTCAGCCGAACTGCCGTGCGCGAGGGGATCCGTCTGCTGGAGGTGATCGGCATTGTCGAGAGCCGGCGCGGCAGCGGAAACTACATCGCGCAGCACTTCGACCAGACGCTCGACCAGGTGCTGACGATGATGTATGCGCTGGACGATATGCGTTACGATGAGATCCGCGAGTTCCGCTATGCGGTGGAGCGCCAGGCACTGGTCCTGGCCGTCCGAAACGCAGACGCCAAGGGAAAGCAGGCGCTGCAGCGGCATTTAGACGGACTGCTGCATGCAGAGACGGAAGAGGAGCAGGCAGAGTGCGACCGCATGCTGCACCTCACACTGGTGCAGATGTCCGGCAATCGGCTGGTCATCGCCAATTACAATGCGCTCAATCGTGTGATCAACCGCTTCATTCGCGATGTGCGCCGTCAGATCCGTGACCAAAGCGCGGATGAATTCGAGGCCTTCCAGAACGTTCACCGCCAGCTGGCCGAAGCGGTCGTGACCGGGAACCTTGCATTGGGTAAGGATGCCCTCGATCAGCACTTCACCTACATCGCCCGCGACTTCGACACCTGACAGTAAAAATCAATTTCAGAATCTCCGACATAACCTATGCCGGAGATTCTTTTTTTCTTGACAACACGGGCTGAAGCGATTATATTATAGTCAGAATTGGTCAACCAATCAGAAAGGATCGTCACAAAAGAGAATACATTTTTTTACGCAGAAAATTGGTCAACCAAAAATTGAAAGGAGTTTATCATGAAAAAGATGATTATTTCCATCGGTCGTCAGTGCGGCAGCGGCGGTCATGAGATCGGCGAAAAGCTTGCCAAGCACTTTGGCATCAACCTTTATGACCGCAACATCATCGCGATGCTGGCGGAAAAGATGGACAAGGACCCCGAGACCGTCTCGCGCCTCGAAGAGAAGCTTTCCGGCTTTCTGATGCGCAAAGGCGGGTTTGATTCGAAGCAGAAGGATCTGATGAACCGGCTGAGCGACAGCGACCGGCTGTTTATCCAGGAGCGGAGCCTGATCCGCGAGCTGGCGGAAAAGGAGTCCTTCGTCATCATCGGCCGCGGAGCGAACGACTTTCTGCTGGACAATCCCGATGCGCTTCGTCTGTTCATTTACGCGCCGGACAGCTTCCGGATCCCCCGCGTGAAGGAGGACTACAAAATCGAATACGACAGCGACGCCAAGGCGAAAATGGATCGTGTCGATAAGGAGCGCCGGCAGTACTTTGAGTACTACACGGGCAGAACCTGGGGCGCGGTGGACCACCACGACCTCATGATCGACAGCAGCCTTCTCGGCATCGACGGCACGGCAGAACTGATCATCGATGTGATCAACAGAAAATTCGCCTGATACAAGCTACAGATTATATAGAGAGTAACCCATTCCATGATGTTTTTGAATTTCCTTTTGGCGCTGCTGCCGATCATTTGGCTGTTTATTGCGTTCCTCGGGCTGAAGATGCCCGGCTATCTCGGCTGTCTGATCGCGCTGCTCATTGCGATCGTCGAGAGCATCGTCCTCGGCATGGTGAACGGCGGCACGTCGAGCGAGCTGATGCTGCACGGACTGAATTTCAGCGAGGCGATGACAGCCACGCTGGAGGGTGTGCTCGGCGCTGTGTTCCCGATCGCGATCATCATCATTGCGGCGATGTTCACCTACAACCTCTGTGTGGAAACCAGAGCCATGGACCGCATCAAAAAGATGATGACCTCCGTGACCAATGACAAGCGGATGCTCGTTCTGATTCTCGCCTGGGGCTTCGGCGGCTTTATGGAGGCTGTCGCTGGCTTCGGCACCGCGGTCGCGATTCCGGCAGCCATGATGGTCGCCGTGGGCTTTGACCCGATGTTCTCCGCGGTTGCCTGTCTGCTGACGAATGCCTGCAACCCCACCTTCGGCTCCATCGGCATCCCGACCACGACGGCGGGCGGTCTGGTGGCAGACATCATCGGCGGCGGCGACGCCTCCGTTGCTTCTGCGCTGATCGCAGGTCCGGCGATCAACATGCTGGCGATCCCGGCGTTTCTGTCCCCCTTCCTCGTCGTGCTGCTCACCGGCAAGGCGATGGGAAAGAAAAATCCGCTCAAGGGCATGCTGCCCTTCACGCTGATCGCGGCACTGACCTATGTGGTTCCCGCAATGCTGATCGGCAATTTTGTCGGCGCTGAGTTCGTGGATCTGGTCGGCAATACACTGAGCCTGGTTGCAATGATCGCTGCGGCAAAGCTGATGCCGCCCTGCACCGACCCGGAGTGGAAAATGGATCTTTCCGTTGAAGAGGACGCAGGACTCAACAGCATCAAATTCGGAACCGCCACGGCATGGGTGCCTTACATTCTGATGCTGGTTTTGCTGATCGGCACCTCCAAGCTGGTGCCTGTGCTGAACGCCCCCGTCAATGCGGTCAAGTCTGTTTTTGAGGTCTACAGCGGTCCAAACCCCGGCAAGGTCTCCTTCTCCTGGTTCGGAAACGCCGGCTTCCTGATCCTGATCTCCGGCATCATCGGCGGACTCTGCCAGCACGCGTCTCCCGCCACGATGGGAAAGGTGCTCGTGAGCACCTGCAAGAAGATGTGGAAGGCGATCGCGACCATCGTCTTTATCATTGCCGTGGCAAAGGTCATGGGCTACTCCGGCATGACGACCTCGATCGCGTATCTGCTCGCAGAGCTTACCGGCGGGTTCTATGCCGCGCTTGCGCCGGTGGTCGGCATCATCGGCACCTTTGTCACCGGCTCGACCACGTCCTCCGGCGTGCTGTTTGCGAAGATGCAGACCGAGGTCGCCGAGATGATCCGCGCCGGAGATACGCCGCTCAAGGTTTCCCTCGTCGCTGCGAATATGGCCGGCGGCGCCATCGGCAAGCTGATCTCCCCGCAGTCCATCGCCGTTGCCTGCGCTGCCATCGGCCTGGAGGGTGTGGACGGCAAAATCATGCGCAAGACTGTGGGCTATTGCGTCGCTTTCGGCGTGATCGTCTGCATCATGTCGGTCATCCTTTGATGTGGAGGGCGTAAACCGCAGCTTCGCTTCCCGGACAAATATCAAAAAGACAGAGCCGGAGCAGGTCAATTGACCTGCTCCGGCCGCATTGTTGTTCGCCGTCGTTTTGACTTCCTTTGGGCAGAAAACCAAATGGCATGGGTATTTTCCTTTTTCAGCAGACAGGAGGCGGAGCGTGTGAACGTGGGGGGGATCGTCCCTCTATATACCTTATTCCATGCCGAGATTTTCAAAAAGCAGCAAGTTCCTTTGTTTTTTCTCAAAATAGGTTGTGACCGAAATGGATCCTTTCGAAGAGGGTTATGACCAAAATAGATATTTAAGCCATTTTTGATTATTGGATTAAATGCTGTTGTCTTTTGATGGGTCGGTGGTTCCCGTTTTGTCACCGCTCCACCTACTCCTCCGCAATGATTTTCCCCATGTCCCGGTAGTCATTCCCCGTAAAGTGCCGGACCTCTTTTTTGAAGGGCACGGAACGAAGAATCTCCAGAATGGCGGCTGCCGCCTCTGTCTCAAGGGTCTCCTTTCGCAGGACAAGATCAAAGCGCTCTTCCAGCAGCGGAATGAAGTCCAGACCGTCGATCTGGCGTGCGATCCTCTCGGTCCCGAGAGCAAGATCCGCCTCACCGTCAGCAATCGCAACCGCCGAAACATGGAAGAATACGTGCGTTTTGCGGCTCATCCCAGGAATGGAAGTGGCAGGAAATGATACGCAAAGAGGTCCTCTCCTTTTTCATGAACAAAAGAGCCGTCACCCCTTGGAAAAAGCGTTGCGGCATGATATGCTGTTGCTATAATCGCTCCGAGGGAGGAACAAATCATGAATCCTGTTGTTCAATCACTCTTTGACCGAAAATCCGTACGGGCATATACGGACCGGGAAATATCGGAACAGGATATCCGCACGATCCTTTCTGCTGCGGCCCAGGCGCCGACGCCCGGGAATCAGCAGCTTTACACGATATTGCGGATCACAGATCCGGATTTGAAACACCGCTTGAGCATTTCCTGCGACAATCAGCCCTTCATTGAAAAGGGGAAGCTCGTGTTGGTTTTCTGTGCGGACTGCCTGAAATGGTACAATGCATACAAGGCGGGAGGCTGCACTCCGAGGGATCCGGATGTCGGCGATCTGATGCTGGCTGTATGCGACGCAAATATTGCGGCCCAGAATGCAGTCACAGCTGCCGAGTCGCTGGGGATCGGCAGCTGCTATATCGGAGATATCATGGAAAACATCGAAACCCAGCAGGATATCCTGGGCCTGCCCAGGTACGTTTTCCCAACCGCAATGCTGGTGTTCGGCTACCCGACAGAACAGCAGAAAGCCCGGGAAAAGCCGGCGCGCTTTGATCTGAAATATATCGTGCAGGAAAACGCCTATCACGAGCTGGATGATGCAGAGCTGAGGGAGATGTTTGCGGTTAGAAGCGGATCCCGTTCTTTTGAAGATTGGATTCAGGCATTCTGTGACCGCAAATACAATTCGGATTTCTCCAGGGAGATGTCCCGCTCCGTCCGAAAGGTCATGGAAAGCTTTTGTGATTGAGATTCGATAATTAAATAGAATGCGCCGCCGCAGCCCCAGATGGTTGCGGCGGCCGTTTTTACGGATTTTACGCTTTATTCGTTAGGTTTTGCCTGCTTTCGGCACTTCAGCGGGGATATGCCTTTGTGCCGCTTGAACTGCCGAGAGAATGCGTGCGGATCGTCAAAACCGAGGGTCTCGGCGATCAGGCTGACCGGGATATCCGTATCCGAGAGCATGAACGCCGCCTTCTCCAGCTTCATCTTTTGCAGGTATTGCTTCGGAGATTCACCAAAGGCCTCCCGAAACAGCCGGGAGAGATGGTTTGGGTGAATACCGAAGTGGGATGCAACCGCCGAGATCGACAGCTTTTCGTTGTATTTTGCATCGATGTAATATCGGATCTGCTCCGCCAGAGAGGGCGCCCGCCGCCGGACTGCAGCCCGGGATCTGGGTGGCGCCCTTCATCATAGGTGACCGCTCGAAGCTCTACTGCGACCACCCCGACTGGGTGCTGCGGGATCTTGACGGCAGGCCCCATGTGCAGCTGCGAAGCTACACCGAGCCGAAGATGTGGGGCAATCCCGACTGCAACTATTATGTGCTCGACACCAGCCATCCCGAAGCGCTGGCATACATTGAGACGGTCTTCCGGACGCTGAGAAGCTGGGGCTTTTCCCTGTTCAAGACCGACTTCATGCTCTGGAGCATGCACGATACAGACACGGTGCTCCGTCACGATCCGAGCCTCACTTCCGTGGAGATCATGCGGAATACGCTGGACGTAATCCGCCGCGCCATCGGAGAGGAGAGCTATCTCCTCGGCTGTATCGCGCCGTTCATGCCCTTCATCGGCTACGCCGACGGCATGCGCCTGGCCGGCGACTGCGGCGCACAGTGGGCGGAGCCCTTCGGCCCCATCAACATGCTGCGGGAGCTGCCCGCCGACCACTATTTCAATCATGTCTTCTGGCAGAACGATCCCGACGCTGTGCTGCTGCGGGATTTTGCCACGCTGCTCTCCCCGGAGGAGGCGCGCAGTCTCGCACTGCTGCAGGCGCTCTCCGGCGGCATCGTCAGCACCCCCGCCGGAAGCACGGCGGACGGTTCGGAGCCGGTATCCATCACCATCTTCAACTCCAAGAACGAGATCCAGGAGGATCTGGAGGCTGCCGCCGCCGCTTACGGCGAAGCCAACAACGTGAACATCGAGGTTTACTACTCTCAGGACACCGTTTCCGCCCACCTCTCCACCCGCTATGCGGCTCAGGATCCCTACACCATCAACATGGTCGACGCCAAGGACGTCTACACCCTCGGCGCCCAGTACGGCTATGACATGACCGGCGCCGAGTGGATCAGCGACACCGACTACGCCATCAGCGTGGACGGCAAGGTCATCGGCTTCCCCGTCTGCGTGGAGGCCCGCGGCGTGCTCTACAACGCCGCCGCCATCAAGGAAGCCCTCGGCGAGGACTTCGACCCCGAAACCATCAAGAATCTGGACGACTTCAAGGCCATGCTGGACAAGCTGGTTGCCGCCGGTATGGAAGGCCCCGTGGGTGTTCTGAAGCCCGACTGGTCCCTTGCTGCCCACTATCTGCAGCATGTCTATGAGGAGCGCGCGGACGTGGAAGGCTTCGTGCAGGATCTCTACGCCGGCAACGTCGATCTGATGCAGGACGCCAAGTTCAACGCCCTGATGGACACCTTCGACGTGCTCAAGGAGTACAACAAGTTCAAAGTCTCCCCCATCTCCGTGGAGGACGATCAGGTGCACCAGGCCCTGTCTGAGGGCGAGGACGCCTTCCAGTTCGGCGGCTGCTGGGAGTGGAACGACATCATCGACTATGACTACACCGGCAACATCGGTCTCATGCCCATCCCCCAGAACATCGAGGACGACTACACCGGCAAGATGGTCGTGTTCGGCAGCAAGTATTTCTACATCGACAACAGCGAGAACACCACCCAGGCCCAGCGCGACGCCGCTGTGGACTTCCTGAACTGGTTCGCCCTGTCTGAAGAGGGTCAGACCCTGGTCAGCGAGACCTGCGCCATGATCTCCCCCTTCAAGAGCAACACCGTCACCTGCGCCAACGACATCGGCGCGGACGTGAAGAAGTACGCTGACGCCGGTATGACCATCGCCAGCTACGACTACGATCCCGACGACCACTACTCCAAGCTCGGCGCCGAGATGCAGCGCTACCTCGCCGACCAGTGCACCCGCGAGGAGCTGGCCAAGGCCATCGAGAACTACTGGTCCACCGTCACCCCTGTGGAGCACTAAGCAAATGATCCTCTCTCATTTTATAAGTCCTAATCCGAAAAACGGGCATCCCGGCAATCTTGCCGGGATGTCTGTTTTCTTCTTGTTTACCGCAAGCGCCCCCAGTGGCTGGCCGAAAGGGGGCGCTTGTGTGCGTGGAGCCGATCATGTATAATGTGCACAGATACCGAAAATCACGGCGGAATGATGCGCCGACGGGGGGATACCGATGGAAAGGACTTACAGAAGCTGGCGGGAATGGGACAAGCCGAGTTTGCAAAAGGAATACACCGAGGAGACGCCGCTGCTGGGGCCGGACGGGACGCTGCTGGCCGCAGGCTGGGCCCGGCGGAACGTGTTCCGCTATGACCGCAGCGCGGTGAAGCACGTGCTTCGGCGCAAGGAGTGGGACTTCTATCAAATCTCCGACGGGCGGCTGATGCTGCAGGTGAGCTTCGCCAACATCTCTCTGGGCGGCTATGCCTCGCTGGTACTGGTGGATCTGCGGGCAGGTAAGACGCTGATTTCCGACATGGCCCCCTTCCTGGGCGGGAAGGACCGCTACGTGCTGCCCGCCATAGGCGATGTGCCGAATCTGGTGCGCTTCCGGGTGGGGAAAGCCCTGTTTGAGGTAGATACCGGCGAGGAATGGAAAACCATCCGCTATGAAAACGGGGACGTGAAATGTGAGATGCGCGCCCAGATCCCCCCGGGGCTGGAGAACATCACCACCGTGCTGCCCTTCCGGGGCTATCCCGACCGCTACTTCATGACCACCAAGCAGAACTGTATGCCCTGTGAGGGCACGGTGCAGGCAAAGGGGCAGAGTTGGCGCTTCTCCCGGGAGGACACCTTCTGCATCCTGGACTGGGGCCGCGTCTGTACGCCCTACTCCCTGGTGTGGTACTGGGGCAACGGCTCTGGCTGGGCAGTGGACGAACAGGGCGGAAAACACCTGTTCGGCTTTGAGATTACCTGGGGCATCGGGGACGAGTCCCAGGCCACCGAGACCTGTTTGTTCTGCGACGGCAAGGCCCACAAGTTCGGCGCCGTGGACGTGGAGACCTTCCCCAAGCCGGACCGCTGGATGGAGCCCTGGCGCTTCGTGTCGGAGGACGGGCGCTTCAACCTTACCATGACGCCGACCTACGACCACCACAGCGATCTGAACGTGCTGGTCATGCGCATGCACAGCCACCAGGTACACGGCCTGTGGAATGGCACGGTGACGCTGGATGACGGCCAGGTGCTGGAGATCCGTGACCTTCCGGCCTTTTGTGAGTACGTGGAAAACCGCTGGTAAAAGCACCGGCAAAAGGCAAACTGGGAGCGCTTTGGTACAAATTTGAATACAGCCGCGCAGCAAGGGAGACAGGCCAATTTGCCTGCCTCCCTTTTGTTATGGTATTGCCCTTTTTCTTCAAAGTCAGTTCCTCAGACTTAAAATTTGTCAGTCGCAAATCAAAACCACTAGTGAACTAGTGGTTTTGATTCTTTCACATCTGATTATACACAACGACCTCGTCCGCTGTTTTCTTTTTCGACGGTTGACCGGGGACTGCCGGGTACCCAAGCGGTGCAACCGCGATCACGACGTAATCCTCCGGGATATGCAGCAGCGCACGAACCTTTTCCGGCTGAAACCAGCCCAGCCAGCAAAACTGCAGACCCAGTGACACCGCTTCCAGCGTCATATAGGACATGGCGATCGCGCCGTCCATGCTGCGTGCGCTCTGGCCGCAGATCATCGTGCGGTCGCCGGAGGCGCACTCCACCAGAATCGCCGGCGCCGTTTCGATCCACTTCTGTCCCTCGCAGGCGTCCACCATCTGACGGATCAAATCTTTGTCCGTCACGATGATATGCTTATTCAGCTGCTGGTTGCTTGCAGTCGGCGCAAGGCGTCCTGCCTCCATGATCTGCGCAATCTTCTCCGGCTCGATGGGCCGGTCGGCATACTTTCGGACGCTGTAACGGGCTTTGATCGCTTCCATGACTTCCATGGGAATACCTCCTCAGATCTTCTGCGCGGTGAAGAAGCCGCTTTCGATGGCAGCGCGGATGTTGCCCGCCTGCACGGCGTCGCCGACCACATGATACGGCTTGCCGGAAGCCTTGACGGCATCCAGCAGCGCGGTCTCCGGCCGCGTGCCGAGAGAGGTGATGAGCGTGTCGAAGGGGATCTCCACTTCCCCGCCGGTGAGCAGATCCTTCGCCTGCACGCTGTTCGCGTTCACCTGCAGAATCTGGTGGCTGACGAAGCTCTTGAGGCCCATCTCCTCCAGCACGGGCATGATGGTCATGTGGGTCAGCTGCTCCTCGTCGCTGCCGAGCATGGGCAGCATCTCGATGATCGAGACGTCATAGCCCTCGCCCATCAGCATATAAGCGCACTCCACACCGGTCTGGCCGCCGCCGGCGATGAGGATTTTGCCATTGACGGAGACCTTCTTCGTCAGCACGTCCGGCGCGGTCACGGTTTCGATCTCGCGGATGCCGGGGATCGGCGGAACAAACGGGTGACCGCCCGTGGCGAGCACAATCACGTCGCAGTCGAGATTCTTTACTGCTTCCTCAGAAAGCTCCGTGTTCAGATGCACATGAACGTTCGGCAGCTTTGCAAGCTGCGCCTCATAATAGCGCGGGACGTTGTTCAGCACTTCCTTGCCGGGAGAGGCCTTCGCCGCCATGATCTGGCCGCCGCAGAAACGGTCGGTCTTGTCATAAATATCGATCTCGTGCCCCATGCTGCCGCAGCGGTAAGCGATCTCCAGTCCGCTGGGCCCGGCGCCGATGACGGAAATGTGCTTCTTCTCCTGCGCCTTGGGCAGGGCGTTTCCGAACTTCCACTCACGGCCCGCGATGGGATTGACGCGGCAGCGCAGCACGCGCAGATTGGCAATGCGGTCGCCGATGCAGTGGTTGCAGGACACGCATCGGCGGATGCCCTCGGCGTCGCCGCAGGCGACCTTCTTCGCCCACTCTGGCTCCGCGATCCATGCGCGGGAGAGGGAGACGAAATCCGCCTGTCCGTTTTCGAGCACCTGCTCCGCGACCTCCGGGTCCTGCAGACGACCCTGCACGAACACGGGGATGCTGACCGCGTCCTTGATCTGCTTGGAGAGCGGCGCCAGCGCGGCCTTCTCATGATACACCGTCGGGCAGAGCCACGGGATGGACATCATCAGACCGGCGGCGCAGTCGATGGCGTCCACACCGGCGGCCTCCGCCATCTTGCAGAGCTCCACGGATTCCTCAATCTGCCGTCCGGCCTCGCCGATCTTCTCATCAATGGCAATACGCAGAATGACCGGGAACCGGGGGCCGACATTTTTGCGGGTCTCCGCGATCAGTTCCATGAGGAAACGGGCGCGGTTCTCCAAACTGCCGCCGTACTCGTCCGTGCGATTATTGAAGAACGGAGAGAGGAACTGAGCGATCAGATAACCGAAGTGCGCGTGGATTGTGACGGCGTCAAAGCCCGCGCGCTGGGCGCGTCCGGCAGCTTTGCCGAAATTAATCACGGTTTGGTGGATCTCCTCGACGGTCAGCGGGCGGACGGGCTTGTTCGCCACGGGGCAGCGGATCGTGCCGGGCGCGACGTTCATGGCTTCCGTCATGCCGTCTGTTCCGGCGTCATAGGGAACGCCAAGCGCCTGTGCACCGCCGCCCGGCGTCAGCAGGACGGAGATCTTCGCACCTTCCAGATGCACGGCGTCAGTCAGCTCGCCCATCATGGGAATGAACGCATCGTCGTCCAGCCGCGCGGAGCGGGGATACGGGTCGATTGGGTCGATCTTCGTGTTGGCCTGCACCTGGTGCGTCGTGATGAGCGCCGCGCCGCCACGGGCGCGCTCCACATAGTAGGCGATCTCCTCCTGGGAGATGCATCCGTCCTCGCGGGTGAAGTGGGTTTCCGTCGGCCCCATCAGGATGTGATTCCGAAGGGGCATGGTTCCGATTCTGCCGGGCTCCAAAAGCTTTTCAAACATGGGGTGCTCCTCCTTAAAAATATCTTCGTTTCTCCGCGCCGACCGTGGTTTCCACGGAATGGCCGGAGTACAGGACGGTGTCGTCGGGCAGGGTCAGGATCTTGTCGCGGATGCTCTCCACGATGTCCTGACGGCTGCCGCCGGGGTACTGGAAGTTGCCGATGCTGGCTTTGAAGATCGTGTCGCCCACAAAGGCGGCGCGGTCTTTTTCGCTGTAATAGACCACAGAATCGGTGGTATGTCCGGGCGTATGGATCACGCGCAGAGAGAAATCCGGGTTGGCTTCCATCGAAATCAGGTCCCCTTTACGGAGCTTCTCCACATTCTGCAAGATCCAGTTCCCGACGCAGAAGGCGGAGAGATTCATCCTCGGATCGAGCAGGTATTGATCGGCGTTCTCATGCGCCAGCACCGGGATATTCAGGGCCTTCCGAAGCGCATCCACGGCGCCGGTGTGGTCGAAATGGCCGTGGGTCAGGAGGATCTTTTCGATCGTCCAGCCCTCGCGCTGAATGATGGCGAGCAGCCGCTCTGCCTCCGCGCCGGGGTCGATGAGAAAACCGTGCCTGGTTTCCTCGTCGAGATAGAAAAAGCAGTTCTCCGCAAAATAACCCTTTACGGGTACGCATCTGACCATGGACTCACCGGATCCGGCAGCCGTCCGGGCCGCACTGCACACCAGACGCGACCTCGGTCTGCTCCTGCACCGCGAGCTTCAACAATGCCTGCCGCAGCCCCTCGGCGCTCGGCGCGCCGGAGACCGTATAGCGTCCGTTGATGAGGAAGAACGGCACACCGTAGATCCCGCGGGAAGCCGCCTCGCGCTCGTCCGCCAGCACCTCCGCCTCATAGCGATCGGAGGAAAGCACCTCGCGCACCTCGTCCGCGTCCAAGCCGCAGTCCTCGCCGATCTTTTGCAGCAAAGCGTGATCCGCAAGCTCTCGGTTTTGGGTGAAGTAGGCGTCGAACAGCGCCTCGATCACACGCTCGGTTAGCTTCGCGTCGCCCTTGCTCTGTGCCAGCTTCGTCAGGCGGTGGGCGTCCATGGTGTTCGTGAACAGCGTCGTAGCGTATCGGAAATCGATGCCCTCGTCGCGCCCCATTTGGGAGATGGTCTCGATCTGCTGCCCGGCGGCCTCAAAGGAGATGCGATACTTCTTGGCAAAGCGCGTCTGCGTATCGCCGGCGGCGTGCTCCCCTGCCGTGGGGTCGAGCTGAAAGCTCTTCATCTCCACCTCCACATCCCGCAGCTCCGGCGCGGAGGAGAGGACCTTTTTCAGCCGCACCTCTCCGATGTAGCAATAGGGGCAGACGTAATCCGACCAGTAGGTGATCTTCATAGAAATTCCTTCTTTCAAAAATAAAACACGTTCTATTTGAAATTATACGCAAAGTGTGTTATGATGTCAACAGTTTTTTAGAACAGGTTTTATTTTTCTTTTTGAGGTGACTCCAAATGGCAGGAAAACGCGGCCGCCCCTCCAAGACGGCGGTGCCGACGGATACGAAGCAGCAGCTGATCGACGCGACGGTTGCGCTGATCAAGAAATACGGCGCGGACAGCATCACGGTGCGGAACGTCTGCGACGAATCCGGGCTCAGCATCGGCACGTTCTATCACCATTTTCAAAATAAGGACGATCTGCTGATGCACTTTATTCGTGAGGAATCCTTCGACAGCTTTGTGCTCGCCACGCCGCCGAGCGACATTGCCGGGCGTGTCTGCGAGCTCTACATGCATCTGATCCGCCGCTATCTCTCGCTGGGCGATGATTTTATGAAGAGCTTTTACACCACCGGGAACACGGCACTCTCGGCCTATATGGGGCAGACAGACGGCAGGTTCGCGGAGGGAACCGTTATGGCGCGGTGCGAAAAGGAACTCGTTGACGCCCAGACGCTCGGCTTCCTGAAAAAAGAAGCAGACGCCCACACGCTGAGCATGGACATCTGCACAATTGTAAAAGGCTGTGTATTTGAATGGGCGCTGGACGACGGGAATATGGAGATTGAAAGCACGCTTCGAAGAATCGTGCAGGCAGTTTTCGGCGGTATTTAAGGAAAATCTCAAGAAAGAAAAACGGAGCAGATCTATGATCTGCTCCATCATTTTTATTCAAAAAAGAGTCCCTCAACACTCGCAGAGACTTTTTGCTCTGCCCCTAACGAAATCCGTTATCTTCACTCGACATGGTTGCGGAGACAGGACTCGAACCTGCGACCTCCGGGTTATGAGAAGCCGAACGACCTTGTTGAAAATCTACAAAAAACCGCAAACCATTGAAAATAAACGCGTTTCTCGCGTTACATCTGCGAGAAACTTCGAGCAATTTCGCCTGTTTTTGAATAGATTAACACCAAATTAACACCACAAAACGGGTCAAAAGGCATTCAAAATCAACGGTTTTTTATGCATATCACGATGGCTTCATAAACCCGGAGGTCGCAGGGCAAAATGACGAAATCAACTAGTTTCGTTAAAAAGATTATTTTAGGCAAATTTTGCTCAATTTTGACAAGACTTGCTTAATTTAGATAAATAGCACGACTCGAAAAGAACAACATCCACACAGAAGAACAATAGATCGGAACAATATCTGTACTCAGATTGATATTGTTCTTTTGCATTGTTCCGAATCGTTCTGTCAAAACGCTGATGGCTGATTTATCTCTAATTTATCTCTAACTGATCTCTAAGTATCTCGGAGATTGTTAGAGATGATTTTATACCCGCACATTTCCATTTGTGTTTCATTTGCACCAATCGGCAAATTGGACTGTACCTGTTGAACTGTAATCTCAAAAATGCTATAATATTGCTATAAAAATGCAAGGGTGATGCAGATGAATCTTCCAAATGAGATAAAGATCATTCGTCAAAAAGCATTTCTGACGCAAGAGGCGTTTGCGAAAGAACTGCAGGTTGCCTATACGACGGTCAACCGGTGGGAGTCCGGGAAAATTCGCCCGAGTATTTCCGCCATGAAGCAAATCAAGCAATTCTGTGAGCTCCACAGCATTCCGTTTGATGATCTGCAAGACGCCTGGATCAAAAAGGAGGGGTGAAGAGAGATGGCCATCAGCAAAAAGTTGGAAACCATTTATCACAATGGTCAGCCTGACGGCATTCGACTGGTGCGGCGGCATCTTTCCACGATGACAACCTATGTCGTGCCCCGCACAATGCTTTCAGAGGCGAAGAGCATTTCCGGTATTCACCGCCCGGGTATTTATTATCTGATCAATGAGGATTCGGACAATAAGATTGCGCAGATCTATATCGGTCAGACCCGCAACGGCATCTCCCGGCTGGACGATCACAACCGCTCCAAGGACTTTTGGAACAAAGCAATTCTGTTTCTGGCTGACAGCAAGACATTTTCACTGGATATTATCAGCGGACTGGAGGAATTTGCAATCCTGAAAGCCCGCGACTCCAAGCGGTACACCGTAGAAAATACTGTAAACCCGAAATACGAAATTGATGAATATGATCTTGCCTCCATCGAAGAGATTTACGAGGAAATCAAATTCATCATGGCCACTTTGGGCTATAAAATGGAGGATGCTGATGATTCAGCAATGAATGCCGCTGTCTTGCATACAACACGTAACGGGATCAAAGGCCTCGGCATTTATACCGGCGAAAAATTCGATGTTCTTGCCGGTTCCGAAATCAATATGAAAAAGGCTCCAAACCTCCCCAAGTATAAAGCGCAGCGTGATGAGCTGCTGGAAAACGGCGGCATTATGCAGGAAGGCGCCCATTACATTTTGAATGTCACCATTACATTCAATACGCCAAGCGGCGCAAGCGATTTTGTGCTTGGCGGCTCTACGAACGGCTGGACAGAGTGGAAAAACACAGACGGCAAGACTCTGGACGAGCTATATCGGAGAGCGTGACACACACAGAGGACAAAGAGGAGAACACTTCATGAACAAACAGCAACTTGCAAATAAAATATGGGAATCCGCAAACAAAATGCGTTCCAAAATCGAAGCGAATGAGTACAAGGATTATATTCTCGGTTTCATCTTTTACAAATTTCTCTCCGACAAGGAAGTACGCTATCTAAAAGAGCAGGGCTTTGAGCAGGCGGATATTGAGGCGCTCTCGGAAGAGGACGACGATACCATGCAGTATGTCCGCAACAACGTGGGCTACTTCATCGCATATAAGGATCTGTTCTCTACCTGGCTGACCATGGGAAAGGATTTCGACGTTTCCAACGTCACCGATGCGCTTTCCGCTTTCAGCCGGCTGATCAATCCCAATTACAAAAAGGTCTTTGACAAAATCTTCGAGACGCTGGAAACCGGACTGTCCAAGCTGGGCGACAGCGCCGCCAGCCGCACGAAAGCAATCAGCGACCTGATCCACCTGATCAAGGACATTCCCATGGACGGCAAACAAGACTATGATGTGCTTGGCTTCATTTATGAATACCTGATCAGCCAGTTCGCCGCAAACGCCGGCAAAAAGGCCGGAGAGTTCTACACCCCGCACGAAGTCAGTCTGCTCATGTCCGAAATCGTGGCGTATCATCTGCGCGATCGGAAGGAAATCAAGATCTACGACCCCACCAGCGGCTCCGGCTCGCTTCTGATCAACATCGGCCGTAGCGTCGCCAAGCACATGGCCGACGAGAACAACATCCGTTACTACGCGCAGGAGCTGAAGCAGAACACCTACAACCTCACGCGCATGAATCTGGTCATGCGCGGCATCCTGCCCGCGAACATCGAAGTGCGTAACGGCGACACACTTGAAAACGACTGGCCTTGGTTTGACGAGAGCGACCCGGTCGGAACCTACAATCCGCTCTATGTGGACGCAGTAGTTTCCAATCCTCCGTACTCTCAGCATTGGGATCCCACCGGAAAGGACGGAGACCCGCGCTATGCCCGATTTGGTATGGCGCCGAAATCCAAGGCCGACTATGCGTTTTTGCTTCACGACCTTTACCATCTGAAACCGGACGGACTGATGACCATTGTTCTCCCCCACGGCGTACTGTTCCGCGGCGGTGAAGAAGGCGACATTCGCCGCAACCTGATTGAGAACAACCACATTGACGCGATCATCGGTCTTCCTGCCAACATTTTCTTCGGAACCGGCATCCCCACCATCATCATGGTGCTGCGTCAAAAGCGGGAAAACACCGATGTCCTGATCACCGACGCTTCCAAGGGCTTTGAAAAGGTCGGCAAGAACAACCGTCTCCGCTCTTCTGACATTCGCAGGATCGTAGACGCTTATATCGCCCGCGCCAATCTTCCGAAGTTTTCGCGCAAAATCAGCCGGGATGAGATCCGGAAGAATGAATACAATCTGAACATCCCGCGTTATGTGGATTCCTCCGAGGGCGCGGAAAGCTGGGATATCTATGCATCCATGTTTGGCGGTATTCCCATGAGCGAAATCGATGCGCTCTCCGATTATTGGGATGCGTTCCCGGGGCTGAAAGAAACCCTTTTCACATGGAATGACACGCCTTATGCAGCGCTTACCATCGATGATATCGCCAACGCGATTCGGACACACAGCGCAGTGCAAAGCTTTGTAAGCGCGTTTGACCATGCATTCTCTGATTTCCCGCAGTTCCTTCGTTCGGAGCTGATCGGGAATGCTGAAACGCTGCCTGCCGCGAGAGAAGAAAACGTCCTCGCCGACATGATTTTTGAGCGATTGTCCCATCTTCCGCTGATTGATCGCTATGAGGCGTATCAGCTGTTGGATGACAGCTGGGCAAAAACAGCCGTTGATTTGGAGATCATTCAGACCGAAGGTATGGACGCCGTTCGCAAGGTGGATCCCCGGATGATTTTGAAGAAAAAGGGCGACAAGGAAAGTGAAGTGCAGGACGGCTGGGTCGGTCGAGTGCTTCCCTTTGATCTGGTACAGCGCGAACTGCTTCAGACGTCTCTCGCCGATCTGACAGCGAAGGAAACACGCCTGAGTGAAATCTCCGCATCTTATGACGAACTTTTGGATGCGATTCCGGAGGATGACCGCAGCGGAGACAGCTTTTCTGAGGACGGCAGCGGCTTCGTTCCGGCGGCGGTCGCGAAGGAAGCAAAACAGATCCGCAGCGCAATGAAAAAAGGCGCCGCCTTTGCCGAGGACAGTCCGGAGCAAATCCTCCTGCGTGTAGACGAGCTGATCACAGAAGAAAAAGCCGTCAAGAAAGCGCTCAAATCCGCACAAAGCGCACTGGAGGATCAAACCCGGCAAACCATCGAGCAGCTTTCCGACGATCAGGTGCAGAAGCTTCTGGAAGCAAAATGGATTTCTCCCCTGATGCAGAACCTTTACAGTCTCCCGGATGCCATTCTTGCGGCGCTGACCGACAAGGTCAAGGCATTGTCCACAAAATATGACGTCACTTTGGCAGGGCTGGAGGCTGAAATCAAACAGACAGAGGCTTCTTTGACCGCCATGCTGGATCAGCTCACAGGAAATCCCTATGATACCGCTGGCCTGCAGGAACTGAAAGCGCTGTTGGGAGGGATTGCAGATGAGTAAAAGCAAATCCATTCCGGCAATCCGCTTCGCAGGATTCACGGATGCTTGGGAACAGCGTAAGCTTAATCAGCTGGCTGATATAATCGGCGGTGGAACGCCCAGTACTGCAAACCCTGAATATTGGGATGGTGACATAGATTGGTATGCTCCTGCCGAAATCGGCGAGGAAAGATATGCTGATGGAAGCGTCCGGAAGATCACTGAATTGGGGCTTCAGAAAAGCTCTGCTACCGTTCTTCCGGCGGGCAGAACAATTCTGTTCACGAGTCGTGCTGGAATTGGAAAAACCGCTATTTTACGCTGTTCTGGGGCTACCAACCAAGGCTTCCAGTCTATCGTTTTGAAAGATGGCATTAACCCCTATTTCATCTTCTCCATGAGCGATAGCATTAAGGAAAAAGCTGAGACTGTAGCATCCGGTTCCACGTTTTTGGAAATCTCCGGGAAGATGCTCGGGAACCTTGATGTAATGATCCCCAAAAAGCCTGAACAGGATATGATAGCGAGGTACTTCGAGTCTCTCGACTCCCTTATCACCCTTCATCAGCGTAAGTATGACAAGCTCGTGAAGGTGAAAAAAGCGATGCTGGAAAAAATGTTCCCGAAAGGCGACGCCAAGGTTCCGGAAATCCGATTTGCGGGATTTACTGATGCTTGGGAACAGCGTAAGCTTAATCAAATCGCTGATACAATCGGCGGTGGAACGCCCAGTACTGCAAATCCTGAATATTGGGATGGTGACATTGATTGGTATGCTCCTGCCGAAATCGGTGAGGAAAGATATGCTGATGGGAGCGTCCGGAGGATCACTAAATTAGGGCTACAAAAAAGCTCCGCGACAATTCTTCCAGCGGGCAGGACAATTCTGTTCACGAGTCGTGCTGGAATTGGAAAAACCGCTATTTTACGCCGTTCTGGGGCTACCAACCAAGGCTTCCAGTCTATCGTTTTGAAGGATGGCATCAACCCGTATTTCATCTTCTCCATGAGTGATAGCATTAAGGAAAAAGCTGAGACTGTAGCCTCAGGATCCACGTTTTTGGAAATCTCCGGGAAGATGCTCGGTAACCTTGATGTAATGATCCCCAGCAAGCCTGAACAGGATGTGATAGCGGGGCACTTCGAGGCTCTCGACACCCTTATCACCCTTCATCAGCGTAAGTTGGAAAAGCTGAAAACCATCAAGAAATCTATGCTGGAAAGCATGTTCGTTTGAGAAAGGAATGCGTGTGATGGCACTGGAAAACAAATTGGGAATCACCGATTCCGCCGCACTCGCCCGCGAAGAGGAGCGAATCAGCAAAAAGAAAGCCGTTGCGCTCTATGACAGCGGGGTTTTGGACCATCTGGAGCCCGGTACCTTTGCTGCACTGTCCGCGATCCATCGCTACCTGTTTGAAGACATCTATGCGTTTGCCGGAGAAATGCGGACCGTAAATATCGCAAAAAGCAATTTCCGCTTCGCGCCGGTCATGTATCTGGAAGCCGCTCTGAAAAATATCGAGCAGATGCCGCAGAGCACCTTTGACCAGATCGTAGAAAAATATGTGGAAATGAACGTCGCTCACCCCTTCCGGGAGGGCAACGGCCGCAGCACGCGTATCTGGCTGGATCTCATTTTCAAAAAAGAGCTTGGATTGGTCGTTGACTGGAGCCTCGTGGACAAGGAGGACTATCTTTTGGCCATGGAACGCAGCCCCATCCGGGACGTGGAGATCAAAGTGCTGCTGAAAGCGGCGCTGACAGACAAAATCCATGACCGCGAGGTCTACATGAAGGGCATTGACCACAGCTATTATTACGAAGGGTATTCAACCTTTAAGGCAGAGGATTTGAAGTAAAGCCACTACTTGGGAACAGCGTAAGCTGAAAGATACCTTTGATTTCTTGCAAAACAACACCCTTTCGAGGGCAGATTTAAGCCTTGATAGTGGTGTCGCCAAGAACATCCACTATGGGGATGTTCTGATCAAGTTTGGCGAGTATCTCGATGCAACAAAAACAGCGCTCCCATTTATCACATCGCAACAGATTGCAGAAAAATACAAAGGCTCAATTCTACAAGATGGTGACATCATTATGGCCGACACTGCCGAAGATGAAACTGTCGGGAAGTGTACGGAAATAGTGAATTTACAAGGGTTTCCGGCAATCTCGGGCCTTCATACAATCCCCTTAAGACCGAAGGATAATTTTGCCACGGGGTTCCTTGGGTACTACATGAATTCGGAAACGTACCATAATCAACTCCTGCCCCTAATGCAAGGTATCAAAGTGACTTCCATATCAAAAGGTGCGCTGCAAGACACAGTTATTTCTTTCCCTTCGGATGTCGCTGAGCAAGCAGCTATTGGACAGCACTTCATCTATCTTGACAGTCTTATCACCCTTCATCAGCGTAAATATTCCTAACGCCAAAGAAGAAATACAAATTGTTATTATTCGTCGCCCACGCAAATCCACAAACCAGAGAAAAAGAGGAGATCATGCATGGCATTTGATCAGGAATCCATATTTGAAGCGGCATTAATTGAGGCTCTGACGCACAAGGGATGGGAACCCGCCGTTCTGAAATACCCAACGGAAGCGGACCTCATTCACAACTGGGCAAGCATCCTCTTTGAGAACAATCGCGGCATCGACCGCCTGAACGACACGCCGCTGACTGACGGAGAAATGCAGCAGGTTTTGGAGCAGATCGCCAATCTGCGCACACCGATGAAGCTGAACGGCTTTATTAACGGAAAAACCGTGACCATCACGCGTGACAATCCCGACGACACGCTGCATTTCGGAAAAGAAGTTTCCCTGAAGATCTACGACCGAAGGGAGATCGCCGCCGGTCAGAGCCGCTATCAGATTGCGCAGCAGCCGAAGTTTGCAAGCAAGTCCAAGGTGCTGCAGGATCGGCGCGGCGATCTCTTGCTGCTCATCAACGGTATGCCCGTCATCCATATCGAGCTGAAAAAGAGCGGCGTTTCCGTGACGCAGGCTGCCAATCAAATTGAAAAATACGCCCACGAGGGAATCTTCTCCGGTATTTTCTCCCTGATTCAGGTTTTTGTGGCGATGGAGCCTGCGGAAACGTTGTATTTTGCCAATCCCGGTCCCGAAGGGAAATTTAACAAAGACTTTTACTTTCACTGGGCTGATGCCAATAACGAGCCGATCAACAATTGGAACCGAATCGCATCGGATCTGTTGTCCATCCCCATGGCGCACCAGCTGATCGGGTTTTATACTGTGGCAGACAGCGCGGACGGCATTTTGAAAGTCATGCGCAGCTATCAATATTATGCGGCAAGCCGCATTTCTGACCGCGTTTCCAAGATCCATTGGGACGGGCGCGATCGTCTGGGCGGCTACATCTGGCACACGACCGGCAGCGGCAAAACCATGACGTCGTTCAAATCCGCTCAGCTCATTGCCAACAGCAAGGACGCCGATAAGGTTGTATTTCTGATGGACAGAATCGAGCTCGGAACCCAGTCGCTGAAGGAATATCGCGCTTTTGCAGATGACAGCGATGACGTGCAGGCCACGGAAGACACCGTTATGCTGATCGACAAGCTGAAAAGCAGCGATCCTGCCAAGACATTGATCGTGACTTCGATCCAGAAAATGAGCCGCATTGCGGCAGAAGACGGCGGACGTCACATGCGTGATATTGAGCGCATCAACCAAAAGCGTATCGTTTTTATCGTTGATGAGTGCCACCGAAGCGTTTTTGGCGATATGATGCAGGACGTCAAAAAGGCGTTCCCCAATGCAGTATTCTTTGGATTCAGCGGCACGCCTATCTTTGATGAAAATGCCCGTAAGAACAGCGACACTTCTGATGTGTTCGGCAACGAGCTGCATCGTTATACGATTGCGGACGGCATCCGGGACAAGAATGTACTGGGATTCGACCCGTATATGGTCATGACCTACCGTGACAAAGATATCCGTCAGGCGGTTGCACTGGAAAAAGCCAAAGCATCCAGCGTTGCGGAAGCGGTTGCCGACCCGGCGAAAAGCGCGGTGTTTTACCATTGGATGGACGCCGCCAAGGTACCCATGGCCGGGACCTATGCCGCTGACGGCACTTACAGCAAGGGAATTGAGGACTTTGTGCCAACAGCGCAGTATCGCCGGGAAGAACACATTGATGCGGTGATTCGGGATATCGCGGACAATTTCCCTGTGCTGAGCCACGCAGGAAAATTCCACGCCATTTTTGCCACCAGCAGCATCCCGGAAGCCATTGTATATTATCGCCGCTTCAAGGAACTGGCGCCTGAGCTGAAGATTACGGCGCTCTTTGATCCGAGCATCGACAACACCGGCGACGGTCAGCTTGAAAAGGAAGACGGCCTGGTTGAGATCATTACTGACTACAACCAAAACTACGGGCAGGAATTCAGCATGAAGGGCTTTGCGCTGATGAAGAAAGACATTGCAGCCCGACTTGCGCACAAAGCACCTTATCAATATATCGACCGCGATCCCTCCATGCAGATTAATCTTTTGATCGTCGTGGATCAGATGCTGACCGGCTATGATTCCAAGTGGATCAACACACTGTATATGGACAAGGTTCTCAAAAGCGAGAATATCATCCAGGCCTTCAGCCGCACCAATCGTCTCTTCGGGCCGGACAAGCCTTTTGGTACAATCCGCTATTATCGCTATCCGCACACAATGAAGCGCTATGTGGACGAAGCCATCAAGCGTTATTCCGGCGATCGCCCCATTGGTCTCTTCGTGCAGAAGCTGGAGCACAATCTGCAGGAAATGAACCGCGTGTTTGGGGAGATTCAAAGTCTGTTTGCACACGCCGGCGAACCGGATTTCAGCAAGAACCCCGCCGATATGGCCGTCAGAGGCAAATTTGCCAAGCTGTTCCGTGAACTGAACGAATATCTGGAAGCCGCAAAAGTCCAGGGCTTCATCTGGAGCAAATCCGAATACCATTTCAAAGACCAGGAAACCGGTGAAACATCATCGGTTGTAATGGCGCTGGATGAGCGCGTGTATTTGATTCTCGCCCAGCGTTACAAAGAACTGTTCACGAAAACAGATATACCCGTTCTGCCGGACATCCCATATGAAATCGACAGTCATTTGACCGAGATTGACACCGGTCGGATCGATGCCGAATATATGAACTCCCGGTTCAAAAAATACCTGAAGGAACTGGGGCAAAAAGATATTGATCCCGACGAGCTGCAAGCAACATTGGACGATCTCCACAAATCATTCGCGGCTTTGGCGCAAGAAGAGCAGAAATTTGCGAACATCTTTTTGCACGATATTCAGAACGGCGCTGTACAGGTGGAGTCCGGAAAGAGCTTCCGGGATTATATCACCGAATACATCATTCGAGCGAAAAACGACCAGATTCATAGGGTTGCTGTTGCTTTGGGCCTCGATGAAGAAAAGCTACGCCGGCTGATGGACGCACATGTGACCGAGTCCACTCTAAATGAATATGGTCGATACGACGATTTGATTTCGACCGTTGATAAGGCAAAAGCCCGCGCTTACTTCGAAAGCGCAGAGGGTGTCCGCTTGCCGCCGCCTAAAGTTATGATAAAGACAGACAAGCTGCTGCGGAGCTTCATATTGAACGGCGGGATGGACATCAGCTGATAAATCTATTTCCGATAAGAGCCAAGACGAAAATCTTGGCTCTTTTTTCGTTGTCATACTCACGCTGATGAAGGGTGATAAGGGTGTCGATACCTTTGAAGAAATCACCAATTTGTTTCTGCTCTTGGGGACTGCAAGGCGAATATACTTTGATCTCCGCCAAGTCATTTGAGTTGATCGCCGGATAACTTGTGCCAGTGCAATTATCCAAAACTACTTTCACGAAGCTGTCACTCTGTACTAGGCAAAGCAAAAAACGACCATCCACAACAGGGCGCATTTGAGCGTAGCCTGTCGAGAAAACGTAGTGTTTATCAGGCTTTTCAAACAAATAATTGTTTTTCTGATACGGCCTGACAGTCTGATAGAAAAGATCGCCGTTCTGGGCTAAACGCTGTGCTCTTGAAGGGGCTGTTCTTTTCGATTCCGTCCTGTGAGATAACATTTCCGTTCCTACTACGGATTCCAAATCGACATACTCAAACGTGTCTGGCAGCTCTGCCTTTGGATTGAAAATAGCCAGATCTCCCAGCTTACGCTGTTCCCAAGCGTTTGTATTCTCACAGAGATGCCCTTTCTGATCGTTTCAGCTATTACTTGGGAACAGCGTAAGGTTGGAGAGATCACAAAAGAATCCACCGAATATGTGAATCTGCATTCCGGATTGCCTTTGCTTACATCCTCTCGAAACGGGTTGATGTATCAAAATGAGTATCGCGGAAATCTGACAACGGATAGCGCAGAAACTTTATTCAGCGTTGTCCCTGTAGGATCGTGTACTTATCGTCATATGAGCGATGATGATGTATTTCATTTGAACATTAACACGCTCGAAAAAGGCCTTGTAAGCAAGGAATATCCCGTGTTTTTTGCTACCGAAGATAATGATTTGGATTTCATAGTTCAGCATATCAATTCAAGCGATTCTTTCAGAACGTTTTGCGCAGAGCAGAAAAAAGGCGGTACGCGAACCAGGCTTTATTACAAGACGCTATGCGAGTTCAAATGATGGTTCCCACAAGAGAGGAACAGCATCATATTTCAACAGCGTTATTGCGGCTCGACACCCTTATCACCCTTCATCAGCGTAAGGAATCTATGATGATTTCATCATAAAAACAAATACAGGAGGATCAAAAATGATCAGAGAAAGCACGGCGACCATGTTGTTTCACGAGTACTACACACAGTGGATCGGCATCTACAAAGAAGGCGCCATCCGAAAAGTGACGATGGCGAAATATCACCTGACCGCGCAGTGGGTGAAAAGGCTCGTGCCGGAGCTTCGGGTCTGTGATATGACCCGAATCAATTACCAGAAGCTGCTCAATGATTATGCGGAGTTTCATGAGCGACAGACAACCATGGACTTTCACCACCAGCTGAAAGCAGCAATTCTGGACGCGGTGGATGAAGGGCTGATCGAACGCGACCCGACGCGGAAGGCCATCATCAAGGGGAAAACACCCGGGGCAAAGAAAACAAAATATTTAAACCATTATGATATGCAAAAGCTGCTGGCGTCCCTGGATCTCATCAGCGGTGTGAATTGGGATTGGCTGATTCTGTTGATTGCAAAAACAGGGCTGCGGTTTTCAGAGGCATTGGCTCTGACTCCTGCTGATTTCGACTTTGTTCACCAGACTTTGACCGTAAACAAAACCTGGAATTACAAGGAAGGCGGCGGCTTTCTTCCAACAAAAAACCGCTCCTCAGTGCGGAAAATCCAGATAGATTGGCAGCTTGTTTCGCAATTTTCCGGTCTTCTCAAAGGTCTTCCTGCGGATAAGCCCATCTTTGTCGGGAATAAGCGTGTATATAACTCCACGGCAAATGACATCCTCAGCCGTCATTGCAGGGCTGTGAATATTCCGGTGATATCCGTTCACGGGCTCCGACACACGCACGCATCGCTATTGTTGTTTGCCGGTGTGTCAATCGCAAGTGTGGCGCGCCGCCTTGGTCATTCCAGCATGACCACAACACAGAAAACATACTTACACATCATTCAGGAGCTGGAAAACAAGGATGTTGATCTTGTAATGCGGTCTATGGCGGGATTGTGTAATTAACATCTTATTTTCACATTCGACAGCATCGGCCTCCTTCGCTATGATGGTGCCATCAAGTAATGGTGCCATCAAGTAAAGGAGGCTGTTTCTATGGAAATCACATATCATCAGGAGGACGATTATCTCATTCCCGATCTGGTTCCACCCGAATCACCGCGGATCGGCGTTTGGGGCGAGCGCAGGCGGCAGTTTCTCCGCAGGCAGCGAAAGCCGCTCTACAGCGGGATGCTGATGTCCGGCACGCTGAACGTGCATTTGGAGGAAGTCGATCGGGAAGCAGAACGGTTGTTTGACCGGCTGAAAGAGGAGATGGCAAAGCGCGACGGCATCACCGAAGGCTTGAAAGCCGATAGCCAATTGGAGTGGGTTCGACGGATGAATGCTATCCGATTGACGGCAGAGGAAATTGTCCGCAAGGAATGGATCGAAACCTGAACACCGTCCAAAAGTACAGATGTACGAATGATTTGCAATCTGAGCGCAGTCGTTCGTACATCTGTTTTTTCATTTTAAAAGCAATTTCAATTCTGTTGTACATCTGTACATGCGTACAAGATGTCATCCCGCAGGCAGTATCGGCTCAGGCCGTAGGCGGTCGCGTCCCGCTCAATGATGGTCTCTCCCAGCGGCTTCAGCCATTTTTTGCTAAACGTGCCGGAGCCGAAGAAGGCGTCAAAGTTGATAACTGGCAACGGCACCCACGGCGTATCCGGCTGGCGATTGGCAAGGTAATATCGCACTACCTCCTGCGCCATGTGCGACGGCATCTTTTGCGGCTTTTTCTCCTCGATCAGAGCAACCAGCTCGTCGTTCAGCGGGTATTCCTCCGTCCGAAGCGGTCCTTCCGAAAGGGCGGCGGCGATCAGATCATCAAACCGCAGCGTCCAGTGCCCTTCC
The DNA here is from genome assembly GCA_900317905.1 of uncultured Eubacteriales bacterium. Taxonomy (GTDB): domain Bacteria; phylum Bacillota; class Clostridia; order Oscillospirales; family Oscillospiraceae; genus CAG-103. The sequence continues at coordinate 121,836 of ONIN01000002.1, forward strand.
GTGTTGACGGCAAAAATCGGTACTTGAAGCTGACGCACTTTTTTCCGCCATGCCTTCTGAAACCCGGTTCGCAGCGCATCCCGTCGGCTCAAGTCTGCCCTGGCGATCAGCTCCGGGTGCTCATCCATGAACCGTACCATGTTCTGTACATGACGGCACATCCACCCGAGCCCCGATGCGTCCACCAGCTCCGGGAACACGTCTGCCAGCGCTCCGAAGTTCGTCTGTGGATCGCTTTTCTCTATCAACGGTACGCTGCACCACGCGCAAAGCGCGTTTCGGGCGTACTCGATGCGTTCATACGGATCTCCGGCTTTCAAACTGCCGTCAGGCTCATGAAACAGATAGCCGCGTGCGATAATCATCAGAACCCGATGATAGCCCAACGTGTCCAGAATCATCTTCATCGTGAAACGGCTCATCCAGTGCGTGTCGCTCTTTTTTGTGGCGCTGTAATCCGGCTGTCCCGTGTACGCCGGAAACTCCTTCCATTCATTTGTCACGGCGGAACAGCCCCCTTTTCTTTTTCTCCGGCTTCGCCTTCAGCATCTGCAGCAGTACTCCGGGGAATGCTGCCAGTACGAACCGCCGCTTTCCAAGCGCAAGCGCGCAACGAACAGCCTCATCCAGATCGACTTTCTCCTCACCGGGTGGCTCCAGTGCATACCTGCTGCCCTTCGCGACACCTTCCCGGTAATCCGCTTCCGTTTGCGCCTGCGAAAGGATGCGTTTCAAATCCGCGCTGTCGGTATCACGTACAACGCCGTCCTGTGTTCGGTTCAGATCGTCCAGATCGCAGATCACATCCCCCAACAGGCGAAAGCCGCTGTTTCGGAAGTCACAGAACACATCCATGAAGCGAAAATGGTTCGCGCTTTTTGGCATGATTTCGTAGTAGATCCGCTCCCGCTCCGCAGGCGAAGTCAAATGCCATTGCTGCAGCTCCAGCGCAAGCCGCGCACGGTGAAGATCGTCAGGATGCACGCGGTCAAACGTCTCATACAGCTGGTCAATCGGAACGGTCTTCTCCTGTCCGCGCAGATAAAGAATTCGGTAAATGTCGCTCTCCCGACTCCGCTTGGTTTTTCGGTGGCGCTGCCGCTGGCAACGCTGCATTGCCGTTTCATAATCCCCCGCCAAACTCTCGATCCGCGCCATCATTGCAGGGTTACGCTGCTGCTTCCAATCCGCGTCTGCCGCGAACGGAAACAGCTCTGCATCACTTGCCGGGTGGGGTTTGTATTTCGGCGTCTGCTGTTCCAGCTGTTCAGCGTAGTACGGCAACTTTTCCAGATTAGAGGTCTCTTCGTTCCAATCGATCCATTGGAACAGTCTCTGCTTTCGCTCTGCCTTTGTCGGCTCATACCATTTGTGCGGCTTCCGATCCGTCGAGATCTCTTTGTACTGCAGAAACAGACTCTGCGGAATGTCCCGGACGCCCAAATACGCCGAAAGATTTGGCTTGACGCCGCTTTTGGCAGAGTCGATCTCCAATCCGGTAAGGATTGCCAGCACCTCTGTCTCCTCCCGAAACTGTTTTCGCATTTCGTCATCGCTGTTCTCGTCATATGCAATCAGACTGCGGCGCAGCGCGGCGTTACTGATTTGTCCGATGCGAGAGGAAAATGTGCTTTTCGCTGTTTCAAATCGGGCTTCCCAATCATTTGCATCCGAAAGCCGCGGCTTCGCTGCCGGGATTTTCAAAATAGGAGGCGTGCCATCCGTATATCCGCGCAGCACGCATGCGTTCAGCAGTGGATCGGCAATGGTTTTCACCGGATCGCCATCATAATCCGCACCGCCGAGTCGATCCGGAATCAGAGAGCGGGAATCCACCATCAGCACATAGTGCAAATGGGAAAGGTACCTCTCCCGGATCGTTCCGACAGTTTTCAGCGGCTGCACAAGTGCCTCCTCGTTTCGCGCGATGTGCGGACTGCGCAGCAGCGTATAGCTTTCCTGCTCCGGATACGCCGCCTTCGGCGCATAGATCATATTCCCGGAGAGAAACTCCGCTTCCAAAGTATCGCTCCCGGAAATGTATGCCAGCAGGCGCATCAGATCGTCGGACAAATAGCGCGTGTCGCCGGTCGTCAGCAGTTCACCCTTCGCATACTGCGCCGCGATTTGCTTTGCCCGCTCCTCTGCTTCCTTGACAAAGAAGGGTTCATCCAGAAAGCCCGGGTTCCGCTGCAGCAGCTCGATCCGCTGTCTGCGGCGATCCGGTTGCTCGACAGGAAAGGCCAGCTCCTGCAGAAAATAGTTCAGTCGCGCCTGACGGTTCGCAGCGAAATCATAATAAGCGGTCTCCGTGGTCTTGGTCAGCCAATCCCGCGTATCTTCCGCCGGTGAATGCTCCCAGCCCAACGACAGATCCTTCGGGCGGAATTCCTCATTCGTCATGGCAAGGGTGGACAAAAACTGATAGTTCAGCGTCGTCGTGGTCTGCGGCTGCAGGGTGTCCCTGCCGGAAACATACAGCGCATGGTCATACTTCCGGCAGCGCTCCAGATACGCCGCCCATGTGAGTCCGTTCTCCGTCATCCATCCGAAGCCCTTGAACATGCTTTTTGTCAGAATCAGATCCACATCGGATACGCGGTGCTTCCCACCCCAGATATCCGTAATCTCCGTGACGCCGAGCTCTTGAAAGAGCTTCTTATAGTCCACCTCATGCACGACGCCCTTGACATAGGGCATACGAATCTGAAACGAGTGATGCCCCCAAGCGGAGCCCAACGACTTGGCAAGCTCCTTGGAAACAAGACCCTCTCCATCGAACTCCAGCACCTCCACATCCATGCGCTTTTCCACCCTGTGATAGGTACGCACGGGATCATCTGTGCCGTCGTCCTCGACCGTAATAACCGGCGCATCTTTGACTACACTTTTCGGATTGTCGATGACGATGATCCGATCCGGATACAGCAGCCGCTCCTCCCGGATGCGCTCGCCGCTGGTAAAAAGCAGGCCGTTATAGGCGCAGAGCTTGGAAAGCTGACAGGTACCGATCATCATGCCCAGCATCGTGCGCTCCCGCAGCACTTCATAGAGATCTGAACGAACGAAATAGATCTGACTGTGTCGGCTCATGTTCGCGGAGCCCTCAAACACACGATAGATATGATCGGCGCCGCCAAAATTCATGGCGATACCTTCCGGGCGAAACAACCGATCCGCGATTTTCTGATACTCCAGCGCTTTGCCGACCGGGCGGCGGTCAAAGATACCGGAAAAGTCCACGCGGACAAATACATCGTACAGGTCACGGCAAACTCCGGCCATAGGCTCACGCAGGTCAAGCGCCTTACGCGCCTGATCAAACATAGGGCTGACGTCCTGCAGCGACTCTGTCACCAACGGCTTTTTGGAGGGATCGGTCGCATCAAAGCATCCTACGGCCTCCAGAAGTTGTATCGCCATGATTTCGGGAATGGCATATTTTACTGTTATCATAGCAGAGACTCCAAAATCGAGATAAAACAAGCATAGCACAAAAGAAAATGCATTTCAATTCGTATATTGATAACTGCTCCCACTTTTATCAAAGATGGATTTATGATCTCTAATCGTATTCTGCATCGACGTCATCTGCGGCGATGACGTTCCCACAAAGAATCGATTTCACGCCCTTTTGTAGTTCTGCATCGAGTTCTTCTTTGCTCATTGCACCTAAGGCTATAGGTTTTTTAAACAATGGCTGCTTCTCGTTCATCATTTGAAGCTGTATCTTAACATCATCCTGCTCTCTTCTGCCGCCGTCGCTGCACGAAGATACAAACAGCTTTTCTGGCACAGGAATCATCTCCTTTGCCTTAAGTCTATCTCAGAATGTTTCCAAGTGCAAGGGCGATATTAGTGATACCGTAAAACGAGATAATCTATTCACTATCTCTTTATTGATAACTGCTCCCACTTTTTTCAGTGGGGGCTTTTTTGTTATCCAATTTTCTTACGAAAGGAGGGCTGAACATGCCGCTCAAACTCACGTCACGGCAGGCTGCAGCAGTGCATTCTCTCACGCGAACGCATTGCTGCAACTGCGATGACGGGATCTGTCTGCTGATGGACGCACCATGTGCACAGATCCGGTCAAAGAAACTGATCTGCCGGTATTTCAAAAACACAGTATTGCCGACAGCGCCGAAGCTGCAAAAATCAATTTTATCGTAATTCAAGGAGAATTAACACCATGAAAACCACCCAGGAAATCACAATCATCGGGGTCGATCACGGTTACGGCAACATCAAGACCGCAAACCACTGCTTCCCCACCGGCATCCTCAAACAGGGCGAGGAGCCGTCATTCACGACCGATCTGCTGATCTACGCAGGTCGGTACCATCTAATCGGAGAAGGGCACAAGGAGTTCCTTCCCCAAAAGGTCGAGGACGAGGATTACTACATTCTCACCCTTGCCGCTGTCGCCATGGAGCTGCAGGACGCCGGGTTGACCGAAGCAGACGTGCTTCTCGCCGCCGGTCTGCCGCTGACATGGACTGGCAGGCAAAAGGACGCCTTCGCCGCCTACCTCTCGCGGAATGAACAGGTCTCGTTTGTGTTTCGCGGCACGGAATACAAGATCCGCATCGTCGGCGTGAAAATCTATCCGCAGGGCTACGCCGCCATCGCAGAGTTCGCCGCCGGCATGAAGGGCGTCAACCTGGTCTGCGACATTGGGAATGGCACCATGAACACGCTCTACATGGTCGATGGCAGACCGCAGCCCGGGAAGATGTATACTGAGAAATTCGGAACGCATCAGTGTACGCTCGCGATCCGGGAGGCGTTCTCCCGCGCGACCCAACGGGAGATCAGCGACTATGTCATCGAGTCTGTGCTCCGCACCGGGAAGGCAGACATCCCGCCCACCGAGCTCCGAATCATCAAGACTGCCGCGGCAGAATATGTGCAGGAGATCTTCCGCAGGCTCCGAGAGCACGGCTATGACGCAAACACCATGAAGCTGTATATCACGGGCGGAGGCGGCTGCCTTGTAAAGCACTTCGGCAAGCCCGGCTCCCGCGTCATCTTCGTGGATGACATTTGCGCTGCCGCCAAGGGCTACGAGCTGCTCGCGGAGCTGCAGCTGGGAGCGAATGCCGGATGAGCAGCTACCGAATGAACGTCCGGTTCAATCTGGAGCTTCCAAGAGAGCGCAGAGCGGCGGAGTGCCTGAAACGGCTCGGCACATCCAGAAACCGCTTTGTCGTGGATGCAGTCATCGCGGAGCCGGAATCACGAGATCAGGAATCCATGCTCCGCAGGATCCTGCAGGATGAGCTGCAAAACGTTGCTGTCGCTGCCCCGCCTGTCGCGCTTGAATCACCGAAGCCCGATGCGCTGACCGCCGAGGAGGAGAAGCAGAATGTGCAGAACATTCTGGAGGATCTCTCTCTTTTCGGCTGAGCCAAATCCGGCTCAGTCTCCATTCCCTGCGCCAAATCCGGCGCAGGGAGTTTTTTCTTTTTCTGTCCCTATCGGAAAGCGCCCACGTTTGTCCATAGGGGTAGCGAGCATCGGATTGTGCCGTCACAATCCATTCGTCCCAGGGGAGCACCCCTGAATACCCCCATTCAAATCTTCAAAGGAGTAATCATTATGAAACACGAAACCATGAAAACCACTATCCGACTTCCGCCGAAGCTCAAACGCAGGCTGGAACGATTGGCAAGGGATCGCGGAATGTCGCAATCGAAATACGTTTGCGCCGTCATCGAAGGCAGATCCTCGGAGGCCATGCCGCCCAAGCAGTTCTGGGACGTGATGCAGCAGCTCTACGACATCCACGAAATGCTGCTGCGTGCCGCGAATCTTTCGCCGCAATTCAAAGAAGCAGCGCACCGCTTGGAGCGCAGCATCGTGGAGCTTCAGGAGGCATACACGCTGGATGAGGAGGTGCCCTGATGGCAACAACCAAGCTGTGGCACATCTCCGGTCGAATTGAGGACGTGATCGACTACGCTGAAAACCCGGAGAAAACATGTCCCATCCCGGATCTGGAGGATCTCTGGAACGCCGCCCGGTATGCCGAGCGCCCCGAGGCGACGGCAACCGGTCAATATGTCACTGCCATCAACTGCACCAGAGAGACCGCCGTGCAGCAGATGATTCTGACCAAACAGCAGTTTCGCAAAACGGACGGGTTTATCGCATGGCACGGCTACCAAAGCTTTAAGCCCGGCGAGATCTCTCCGGAGCTCTGCCACAAAATCGGTGTGCTGACTGCAAAGGCCATGTGGGGCGATCGCTTTCAGATCATCGTCACCACACATCTGGACAAGGAGCACCTGCACAATCACTTTGTCTTCAATTCCGTCTCCTTCATAGACGGAAAGAAGTACAACTACTCCAAGCGCGAGCTGCACCGGCTGCGGGAGTACTCTGATTACTACTGCGAATACTATCACCTGTCCGTCGTTCCCGTACCGCACAAGGCGCCGTCCCGTCCCGCGTATTTCGATGAAAAGGACGGCAAGCCGACCCGATACAACGTCTACCGGGAGGACATTCGCGAAGCGTTTCAAAACAGCTGCACGTTACAGGATGCAGAGGCATATCTTCGGCGGCTAGGGTATATCACAGACTTCTCCGACCGCGTACATTACCGAATCCGGCTGCCGCAATATCAGCACTTCACCCGACTCGACACGCTCGATTCCCACTGGACACCGGAGCGGTTGTCTCGAATGCTGTCATGGACGCCCAGCGTGAAAGCCGTCGTCCATTGGCAGACTGATGTTCCCGAGCACCTTCGCCATGCCCATTTCCCGCATCAGAAGCCATCTCACATCTATCGGCTGTATCTGTACTACTGTTATCAGCTCGGAATCCTGCCGAAGAAAACGGAGTATAAGCCAAACAGCCCGTTCCTCCGGGAGGAGCTGCGGAAGCTGGATCAGTATGACAGGGAAACACGCTTTCTTGGCGAAACCGGAATCGAAACCATGGATGAACTGCAGGCCTATATCGCAGATCAGCAGTCAGCGCTCGACCGCTTGATTGCCGATCGCACATCCATCCAAAACAAAATGCGCCATGCCGATCCAGAAACAAAGGAATCGCTGCGGCAGCAGAAAACCGAAAAGACCGCGTCGATCACGGCACTGCGCGAGCAGCTGAAGCTCGCCAAGTCCGTGGAGGCGCGGTCTTTTCATATGCAGAAAACGCTCGATCTGGTCTATGACAACGAAGTCCGGCATCGACAGCAGGAACAGGCGCGCAGCAAACAACACAAACAATTGACACATGAGAGGTGACCAACAATGGAAGAAACCAACAGCAATCTCCGGCTCTGGGAGCGCCCGGACACACCGGAATGGCTCCAGACAGGCGATCTCGATGAGGTAATGTTCTGCGAAGCGTTCCTCGCCCAGCACCCGATGCAGCACGTGGGAGACAGCTTCTTCGGCGAGGACGGGCTGATCCATCCGCGGATCGTCGAGCAGATGATCTACGACGAGATCAAGCCCTATCTCCGCAAGAATCTCGCCAAAACCGTAAAGACCCTTCTGGAAGCGCTGAAGCATGAGTGCTATGTAGAGCCCACACTCCCGGACCCCACCATGATCCACGTGGCAAACGGCACTTTGTTCGTAGACGGCATCTTCTCCATCGGGAAGAGCATCTGCCGCAACCGTCTGCCGGTGCGCTACAACCCCGGCGCTCCGCCGCCGGAGCGGTGGCTGTCGTTTTTGAATGAGCTTCTGTATCCGGAGGACATCCCGACCCTGCAGGAGTACACGGGCTACTGCCTAATCCCCACCACCAAAGGCCAGCGGATGCTGATGCTGGTGGGTCGCGGCGGTGAGGGCAAAAGCCGCATCGGCGTCGTGATGCACGCGCTGCTCGGAAGCAGCATGAACACCGGCAGCATCGCCAAGGTCGAGACCAACAAGTTCGCCCGTGCCGATCTGGAAAACAAGCTCGTGATGGTCGATGACGACATGAAGCTGGAGGCTCTGCCCCAGACCAACATCATCAAGTCGCTGGTCACGGCGGAGCTTCCTATGGATCTGGAGAAAAAGGGCATCCAAAGCTATCAGGGCACGATGTATGCCCGCCTCATCGGCTTCGGCAACGGCACCATGAAGTCCCTATACGACCGCAGTCTCGGCTTCTTTCGCAGACAGATCATTCTGACCGCGAAGGATCGTCCGCCGGATCGCGTGGACGACCCGTTTCTGTCGGAAAAGCTGGCAGAAGAACGCGAGGGCATCTTTCTCTGGGCGTTCGAGGGTCTGCAGCGTCTGATCGCGAACGATTACCGGTTCACCGTCAGCGAGCGCAGCCAGGAGAATCTGAAGCAGAGCATCGAGGAGGGCAACAACGTCCTCATGTTCCTGCAGTCCGAGGGCTATATCTCCTTTGCGGACGGTGCAGACACCGCCTCTGCCAAGCTGTACGAATTGTACAGCCTTTGGTGTGAGGACAACGCGTTCCCGGCGCTGACAAAGACCGGCTTTTCCAGACAGCTCGGGCTTTTGGCAAAGGATTACGGTCTCGTCAAGCACAACAATGTCAAATATCACAACGCCCGCGTATGGGGCTATCGGAATATCCGCGCGCTCCAATGACCGCGCGTACACATGTACAGATGTACAACAAATTTCAAATCTAAATTAGGAGAAACACAAAATGAAAATAGAATCCATCACCATTCCCATCCATGCCCTTCATCCGTTCGAGGGGCATCCGTTCTATGTGAAGGATGACGCCGAAATGGATACGCTTGTAGACAGCGTTCGGGAATTCGGCATCCTCACGCCGCTGATCGTCCGTCCGATGGACGACATCGAAAACGAATATGAAGTGATCTCCGGCCACCGGAGACTCCACGCCGCCAAGCGGGCAGGAATCCAAGAGGTTCCTGCCCAAATCTATGCCATCGACCGGGACGCGGCCGCCGTCATGCTGGTGGACAGCAATCTCCATCGGGAACGGCTGCTGCCCAGCGAAAAAGCCTTTGCCTACAAGCTGAAAATGTCCGCTTTGCTTCATCAGGGGAAAACTTCTTGCCAACTTGGCAAGAAGTGGAGCGTCTCCGCGGTCAGCGCCACGGCAAACGAGAGCGAACGCCAGATTTATCGCTATATCCGGCTGACGCAGCTGATCCCGGAGCTTCTGCAGTTGGTGGACGAGAGCCGCATTGCGCTCACGCCTGCGGTGGCGCTCTCCTACCTGCGCGATCAGGAGCAGTACGATCTGCTGGAAACCATTGAGAGCGAGGACTGTACTCCGTCACTCTCGCAGGCACAGCGGATGAAACAGATCAGCGAAGAGGATTATCTCACCATGGACGCCATTTTCCGGATCATGACGGAACCCAAGCCCAACCAGCGGGAAAAAATCGTGTTCCGCTATGACGATCTCCGCCGATTCTTCCCGAATCATAGCACGAAGGAGATCCACGACACCATTCTGCGGCTGATCGAATCTGAATTTCAGCGACAGCAGAAAGCAAGGAGGGATCGAGATGCAAGATAATCGCCACATTTCTCAGAAGCAGGATATTCTGAACATCCGGGAGACCGTGGAACGCTGCAAGTTGCGTGGTATTCCGCTGAGCGAGTATACGCTCCGACGCGCTCTCAAGAGCGATGCACTCCCCTGCCGCATCGTCGGCAGAACGTACCTGATCTCATGGGCCAATGTGGAACGCTGGCTCAGCTGCGAGGACGGCAGCGACAATTCTCGCAATTAAAATCCGCACAATTCACAACCAACGCCGCAGGGACTACACTGTCCCTGCGGCATCAAAAAGGAGTATTGATTATGGCATACATTGAACCAAGGAAAAACAAAAAGGGCGAAATCACCAGCTACCGGATCGTCGTCTCCGATGGCATGGATCTCGACGGAAAGCAAATCCGGCGCATCATGACATGGACGCCGACGCCCGGCATGAGTCAGCACCAGATCGAAAAGGAACTGAACGCCGCCGCAGTGAAATTTGAAGAGCAGATCGAATACGGCTATCAGCTCGATTCCCAGCAGACATTGGCAGATTATATCGAGTATGTATTGGATCTGAAGGAACGTGCCGGCATTGCGCCGCGGACGCTGGATCGCTATCGTTCCCTGCGGACGAGGATTCTGAAAGCGCTGGGTCACATGAAGCCCAGCCAGATCCGACCGCAGCATTTGAACAGCTTTTATAAGGAACTGGCGCAACCCGGCGTGCGAGATTCGCCGGATAAGGCCATCGCGAAAAAGAATCTGGAAGCAGAGATTCGCCGACAGTATCGCTCCAAGGCCTCGTTTTCTCAGACGGTTTCACTCAGCGCCTCCACAGTCAACCGGGCAATCCGGCGGGAACCAATCACGCTCGAAACCGCACAGAAGATCGCAAACGGTCTGCATCAGGATTGGAAGCGTCTGTTCTCCCCTGCCAAGGACTGCGAGCCGTTGTCTGACAAAACGATTCTCGAGTATCACGGCTTTCTCTCCACGGTATTCGCGCAGGCGGAAAAAGAATTGCTGATCCCCTATAATCCCGCTGCCAAAGCCACACCGCCGAAAGCAGAGGAGCCGGAACGCGACTACTTTGAACCAGAGGAGCTGGAGGCCATCCTGAAAGAGCTCGAGCATGTTCCTCTGAAGTGGAAGACCATTACCTATCTGCTGATTGACACCGGATGCCGCCGCGGCGAGATCATGGGCCTCAAATGGTCGAGCGTCGATCTGGATGAAGGAATCATCATAATCGAACGCGCGCTTTTGTATACGCCGTCCCGCGGCATCTACGAAGGGCCGACCAAGACCAGAAAGATCCGCGCCGTGCGCATTTCCAACGCGACGCTGGAGCTCCTGCGCAAGCACAAAGAGGCGCAGCAGCGACTAAAGGAAAAGAACGGCGACCGCTGGATCGAAACCGGATACGTCTTCACGGCGGACAACGGCAACCACATGACGCCGGACAGCATCACGCAGTGGCTCGCGAAATTCTCGGAGGCGCATAATCTCCCGCACATCCATCCACACGCCTTCCGTCACACCGCTGCTTCAACGATGATTGCCAGCGGCATCGATCTTGTCACGACAGCGCACGAGTTGGGGCATGCAAACGCCACGACCACCGCCACGATTTACGCCCACAGCATCGCCGTCGCACAGGCCAAAGCCGCCCAGGCGCGATCCGGCGTGTTCGATCTCATCAAGTCCAAAGAAGCGCAGCCGGAGCAGATCGATTGATCTGCTCCGGTTTCACGTTTCCGCTATATCTGTTTTCATCTGTATGATTTTAGCATCAGAGGTTTCCTCCGCATAGGGAGTGGTTGATATGTAGATTTCCTCCGTCTGCAAAAGCGCATTCTGCAAATGCAAGGCATAAATCTTTGCAGCCGGAATCTGTGCAAGAGGATCGATCACATCATCAATGGTCTTGCACAGCAGCGTATACATCCTTTTATAATCTGCCATACCGCATCCTCCCTGCTTCAAATTACCCGTTTTCGGGTATAAACAGTTTAATCTGAATTATCTGCCTCTGTCAACCCGTATTCGGGTAATTCGGCACAGATCTCTTGCTATCATTTTCTTAACCCAAATACGGGTAGTGGGAGGTTGTGTCATGGAGTATTCAGATTTATATGTTCAACGGATTCGGCAGCTCTGCAAAGAGCGCGGCATTGCGATCAATAAGCTCGCCACCATGAGCGGAATCAATCAGTCCACGATCGACAATATTGTTCGTGGTTTGACCAAAAATCCCCGTGCGATGACCCTGCACAAGATTGCGCTTGCCTTTGGCATGACACTATCCGAGTTTCTGGACTTTCCGGAGCTGAATGAGTATTCCTTTGACGAACAGATCGATGAATAACACCACATTAACACCACAATGCAGGTCTTAAAATGTCTGAAATCCTGAATATTCATTCAAAATCAATGGATTCTCGTACCTCGCCTTCTCACTTTAGCCTATGAAACTAACACCAAATTAACACCGAGAATACATTTTCTGGAAATCCGCGGATAAAGTAAAATCCCTGAAATCGTTGAGATTTCAGGGATTTTTGTGGTTGCGGAGACAGGACTCGAACCTGCGACCTCCGGGTTATGAGCCCGACGAGCTACCGACTGCTCCACTCCGCGATATAAATTGCTTTCTCTGGAAAGCTTATGTAGTATACCACACAAGCTTTCCAAAGTCAAGCAAAATTTTCTGGAATGTATTTCCAGATTACTTCTTGGACTTCAGCTCCTCGAGGATCTGGCCAAGCAGTTCTTCCGTGGTCGGGCCTGCGGGCTCTTCCGGAGCTTCCTCTTCCGGCTTCACAGCCAGGTCGCGGGCCTTGTTGAAGGCCTTGACAACCAGGAAGATCACAAAGGAAATGATCAGGAAGTTGATGATCGCCTGGATGAAGTTGCCGATCATGAGCTGGGCGCTGCCGACGGTAATCGCGAGGGCGCTGAAATCAATGCCTCCGCAGATCATGCCAATGACGGGGCCGATGACGTCAGCAACCAGGGAGTTGACGATGGCACCGAAGGCGCCGCCGATGATCACGCCGACTGCCAGGTCCATGACGTTGCCCTTCATGATGAATTCTTTGAATTCCTGCACGAGAGACTTCTTTTCCACGTTACTACACTCCTTCTTTATATATTTCCGGCATGGGGTTTTGCGCGCCGGATTTGTACGGGGTTATGGCAGATTACTTCTGCTTCGGAATCAGCACTTCCTTGCCGCCCATGTAGGGACGCAGCACCTCGGGGATTCGGACGCTGCCGTCGGGCTGGAGGTTGTTCTCCAGGAAGGCGATGAGCATGCGCGGCGGGGCCACACAGGTATTGTTCAGGGTGTGGGCCAGGTAGTTCTTGCCGTCCTCGCCCTTGATGCGGATGCGCAGGCGGCGGGCCTGGGCGTCACCCAGGTTGGAGCAGGAGCAGACCTCGAAATACTTCTGCTGGCGCGGGCTCCAGGCCTCGATATCGCAGCTCTTGACCTTCAGATCCGCCAGATCGCCGGAGCAGCATTCCAGCTGGCGCACCGGGATATCCAGGCTGCGGAACAGCTCCACGGAATTCTGCCACAGCTTTTCATACCAGTACATGCTGTCCTCGGGCTTGCAGACGACCACCATCTCCTGCTTTTCGAACTGGTGGATGCGGTAAACGCCGCGCTCCTCGATGCCGTGGGCGCCCTTCTCCTTGCGGAAGCAGGGGCTGTAGCTGGTCATGGTCTGGGGCAGCGCGCTCTCCGGCAGGATCTGGTCGATGTAGCGGCCGATCATCGAGTGCTCGGAGGTGCCGATCAGGTAGAGATCCTCGCCTTCGATCTTATACATCATGGCGTCCATTTCCGGGAAGGACATGACGCCCTCCACCACGGCGCCGTGGATCAGAAACGGCGGGATCACATAGGTAAAGCCCTTGCCGATCATGAAATCACGGGCATAGGCCAGCACCGCCTCGTGGAGACGGGCGATGTCGCCCATAAGATAATAGAATCCGTTGCCGGATACCCGACGGGCAGCGTCGAGATCGATGCCGTCGAAGGACTCCATGATCTCCGTATGATAGGGAATATCAAACTCCGGAACCTTTGCCTCGCCGAAGCGCTGCACTTCCACATTGCAGCTGTCGTCGGGGCCGATGGGCACGGAGGGATCGATGATCTGCGGGATCCGCATCATGATGTCGCGGATCTTGGTCTGATACTCCTCTTCCAGCTTCTCCAGCTCTGCCAGACGCTCTGCCTGGGCGTTGACCTGCGCTTTGATGGCCTCGACCTCCTCCAGCTTGGAGGGGTCTTTCTTGGCCTGGCCCATGAGTTTGCCGATCTCCTTGGACAGGCTGTTGCGCTTTGCGCGGAGGTCAGAAGCCTCGCTGATGGCAGCGCGGCTGGCCTTATCCAGCTCCAGCACCTCGTCCACCAGAGGCAGCTTGGCCTCCTGGAATTTTTTCTTCATGTTCTCCCGAACCAGGTCGGGGTTCTCTCGGATGAGTCGAATGTCGATCATTTATCTCTCTCCCCTGTATTCTTCTTTTGACGCTTCGGCAGCTGCTGCAGCGCCTCCAGCAGCGCCTCGCGGTCGTCCGCGTCATAGTATTCCAATTCGATTTTGCCGGTTTTCCGGCCCTGAGTCATGCGCACCTTCCGGCCCAATGCCTGTTCCAGAGATCTGGCGCACTCCCCTAAGTAGTCTACCCCGCTGGATTTGCGCTGCACCCCGGCGTCCAGTTGTGGTTCTTTCAACAGATTGTCTACCAGCGCCTCTGCCCTTCTGACGGAAAGATTCTTTTCCAGAATCGTCCGAGCGGTCTTCAGCTGCATATCCGGGTCAGACAGCGGCAGCAGCGTTCTGGCGTGGCCGGCGGACAATTCGCCGTTCTCCACCAGCTTTCGCACCGGTTCTGACAATGCCAGCAGCCGGATCGCGTTGGCAATGGCCGGGCGAGAGCGTCCCACAGAGCTGGCCACGGCCTCCTGGGTCATGCCGTAGGTCTGCTGCAGCATTTCGTAGCCCTGTGCCTCTTCAATGGGGTTCAGATCCTCGCGCTGCAGGTTTTCGACCAGCGCCATCTCCATGGCCTTCTGCTCGTCCACCGTCAGCACGTGCACCGGAACGGTCTTCAATCCGGCCAGTCTCGCAGCTCTCCAGCGGCGTTCACCGGCGATGATCTGGTAGTAGCCGTTTTCCTCAGGCCGGACGGTGATGGGCTGGATCAAGCCGTGCTGCCGAATGGATTCTGCCAGCTCTTCCAATGCGTCCTCGTCGAAGCGGCGGCGGGGCTGGTCTTCCCTGGGCTCGATTTTCACCACCGGGAGCTCGAACACGGCCTCTTCGGTTTCCTCTTCCAGAGAGAGATCCTCCCCGAAAAGCGCGTCCAGGCCGGTGCCCAGGCGTTTCTTTTTCTCTTTGCTCATTTCACTCACCTGCGGCCTCCTTCGCCTTTTTGGCCGCTTTGTTTTCCCGCTTGATCAGCTCATCCGCCAGATGTAAGTAGGCGCGGGCGCCCTTGGATTCCCGGTCGTAGGCGATAGCCGGTTTCCGGTGGCTGGGCGCCTCGGAGAGACGGACGTTCCGCGGGATCATGGTTTTATATACCTTTTTGCCGAAAAATCTGCGAACCTCTGTGACGACCTGATCGGAGAGCTTGGTTCTTCCGTCGTACATGGTCATGACGATGCCCTGGACGCTGAGCTCCGGATTCGGCCCCTTGTTGCACATCTTGATGGTGCGCATCAGGTCGGCAATGCCCTCCAGCGCGTAATACTCGCACTGCACCGGCACCAGTACGCTGTTGGCCGCGGTCAGCGCATTGATGGTCAGCAGCTCCAGTGACGGCGGGCAGTCGATCAGGACGAAATCATAATCCTCCTGCAACTCCGCCAGTGCGTTTTTCATGACATATTCGCGCCTCGGAACCTGCACCAGCTCCACGGAGCAGCCGGAGAGGTTCACGTTGGCCGGGAGCACGTCGCCCCACTTGGTATGCCGGACGCAGTCCTTTGCGGAGGCGCCCTCGATCATCATGTCATAGCAGTTGGGCCGGGTCTGCTTCTCCACGCCCATGCCGGAGGTGCTGTTCCCCTGGGGATCGCAGTCTACCAGCAACACTCGACGGCCCCGCTTTTTCAGCGCACAGGTCAGATTCACACAGGTGGTCGTCTTGCCGACGCCGCCTTTTTGGTTCGCAACAGCGATTGTAATTGCCATTGCTTTTCTCCTATTTTTCTGTTTTTGGTTATCATAACACCATAATGTCATTTTTTCAAGTGCTCTGTTCCAGTTTCTTTCCTGTTTCACGTGAAACATTGGTGGGAGTGTTTCACGTGAAACACTCAACTGAGCAGCAAATCAAAATCCGAAATAGAAAGCGATGGGTGCAGAGCAAGATTGATCGAATAACCAATCAGCTTGGAAAAATCAGAAACCACCGAATCGATGTTTCTGGGCGTCACGAAGAGCCCGGGTTCCGAACCGTGGAAATCCATGACCGTGGGAACACCCACCGCAAGAACAGGGATGCCGAGAGATTCCTGAGAAAGCGCCTCACGATCATTCCCAACGCCTGAACCGGGGGTAATGCCCGTATCCGTCAACTGGATGGTACGACAAAGACGCTCCGCTTCTGCGCAGGCCAAGGCGTCCACTACGATCACAAGATCCGGCCGCAGATCCCGAACCAATGCCTTGACAATGGATGCAGATTCGATCCCTGTGTCCCCGAGGACACCCGCAGCGATGCTGCAGACCGGACGAAGCTCGGGGAAAGATCCGGGGAACTGCTTATGCAGATGTCGGGTGGCCAAAACCGACTCCATGGCCTTGGGGCCGACGGCATCCGGGGTAATGGCGCGGTTGCCAAGACCGATCACAAGGGCGGATGCATCCTCGGAAAGGGGAAGCAAGGACTGCAGAACCTTCGCGATCAGCTCTGAAGCAGCAGCGAAAGCTGCATCCTCCCGGCGCAGCACCGGATCCAACGTGATGGTATGGTAATTGCCGATTGGTTTACATAACTCTTTTGAGGCTGTACTATTTAATATAGAAACGGTGGAGACACGAAAGCCACCCTCCGTCCGTTCTTCGGTGCGGACACCGTTGATGGACGGGGCGCGGGTCTGGGCTTCCACGGCCAAATCTGTTCGCGGAAACGGAATCATAGCGCATTCTCCTTCCCTGAAACCACAAGATACAGTGGTACACATAACATTTTTCCACAACTCGAAAGATTTATACCGAAGAAATGAAAAAAAAGCTTGCATTTTCAGTTGGTTGATGATATTATCTACAAATGCAGAATACGATGAGGAGGTGTCTACGAAACATGCCGAACATCAAATCCGTGATGAAGAACGACATCAAGTCCAAGGCGCTGAACGCCAAGAACAAGGCTGAGAAGTCCGCGATGAAGACCGTTCTGAAGAAGTTCGACGCAGCTGTTGTCTCCGGTGATAAGGAGGCTGCCAACGCCGCGTTCCAGGCTGCCGTCAAGTCCGTTGACAGTGCCGCCGGCAAGGGTCTGATCCACAAGAATAAGGCCGCGCACCAGAAGTCCGCTATGGCAAAGAAGCTGAACGCGCTGG
Organism: uncultured Eubacteriales bacterium; assembly: GCA_900317905.1. Taxonomy (GTDB): domain Bacteria; phylum Bacillota; class Clostridia; order Oscillospirales; family Oscillospiraceae; genus CAG-103. The sequence continues at coordinate 138,877 of ONIN01000002.1, forward strand.
GCTGATTCATGCAAAATAACGGGCATGGCTTTGCGCCATGCTCTTTGCATTTTATGGAGTAATTATCTTTTATGGTTAGAGGGACGCCCATGAAAAAGAAACTGATGCTGATCATCAACCCACAGGCGGGGCGCTGCGGCTATAAGCACGACTTTGCGGAAGTCATGCAGACCCTATCCAACGGTGGCTACCGCACCACGGTGTTTTTCACCGAAGCGAGAGGGGACGCCACGGCCTTCGCGGCGCTGTACGCCAAGGATTTCGACGTGATCGCCTGCATCGGCGGCGACGGCACCCTCAGCGAAGTGGTGGCGGGGCTCATGCAGGTGCAGGATCCGCCTCCGCTGGGCTATATCCCCATGGGCTCCACCAACGACGTGGCCAATACCCTCCTGCTGCCGAAAAACGCAGTGGACTGCGCAAGACGGATCGTGGAGGGAACGCCCCACGCCTTTGACGTGGGCGGCTTTCAGGAGAAAGACTACTTCACCTACGTGGCGGCCTTCGGCGCCTTCACCGAGGTGAGCTACGAAACGCCCCAGAACGAGAAGCAGGCCCTGGGCCACGCGGCCTATTTCCTCCAGGCGGCGGCCTATCTGCCGAGACTGGAGGCCTACAACGCCAAGGTGGAGTATGAAGGCGGCGTCATAGAGGGAAGATTCCTCTATGGCAGCGCTTCCAACTCCGTAAACGTGGCAGGCGGCGTGCTGAAGCTGGATCGCCAATTGGTGGGTCTGTCCGACGGCATGTTCGAAGTGATGCTGGTGCCGGTGCCGAAGAGCGCGGGGCATTTCTCCCGACTGCTGCACCGCATCGTCTCCAGAGATTACGACAACGATCAGGTGATCATGTTCCAGGCCAAGGAACTGACGGTCACCTTTGAAAAGCCGGTGGCCTGGACCCGGGACGGCGAGGACGGCGGCGCCCATCAGGTGGTCCATCTGGTCAATCATCCGTCCCCCATTTCCATCATTGTTTAAGTTAGAAGGTGTCCACATGCAAAGAACCCGTATTTCCCAGATTTTTGCCGACGCGCAGGCATTTTCCGGCGCGGAGATCACCGTCTGCGGCTGGGCCAGAACCACCCGCGACATGAAAAACTTCGGCTTCATCGAGCTCAACGACGGCAGCACCGTCAAGTGCCTGCAGGTCGTCATGGAGCGCGAAAAGCTCGCCAATTATGAAGAGATCGCCCGCCAGAACGTGGGCACCGCCTTCATCGTCAAGGGCATCCTGACCCTGACGCCGGAGGCCAAGCAGCCCTTTGAGCTGAAGGCCACTGAGATCCAGGTGGAGGGCGTTTCCGCGCCGGATTACCCGCTGCAGAAAAAGCGTCACAGCGTGGAGTTTCTCAGAACCATCCAGCATCTGCGCCCCCGCACGAACCTGTTCAACGCCACCTTCCGGGTCCGCAGCGTCGCGGCCCAGGCGGTCCATGAGTTTTTCCAGAACCGCGGCTTCGTCTACGTGAACACGCCCATCATCACCGGCTCCGACGCCGAGGGCGCCGGCGAGATGTTCCGCGTCACCACCCTGGATCTGGAGAATCTGCCCCGCACCGAGGACGGCAAGGTGGACTTCTCCAAGGATTTCTTCGGAAAGAGCACGAACCTCACCGTCTCCGGCCAGCTGAACGCGGAGAACTTCGCCCTGGCCTTCGGTGACGTCTATACCTTCGGCCCCACCTTCCGCGCCGAAAACTCCAACACCCAGCGCCACGCGGCGGAATTCTGGATGATCGAGCCGGAGATGGCCTTCGCCGATCTGGACGACGATCTGGAGTGCATGGAGAGCATGGTGAAGTATATCATCAACACCGTGCTGGAGCGCTGCCCCAACGAGATGCAGTTCTTCAACTCCTTCGTGGATAAAGGCCTGCTGGACCGTCTGCACAACGTGGTGGACAACGAGTTCGGCCGCATCACCTACACCGAAGCGGTGGAGAAGCTGGAGCAGAGCGGCAAGAAGTTCGATTACCCGGTCAAATGGGGCATCGACCTGCAGACCGAGCATGAGCGCTATCTCACCGAGGAGATCTTCGGCCGCCCGGTGTTCGTCACCGACTATCCGAAAGAGATCAAGGCCTTCTACATGCGCCTGAACGACGACGGCAAGACCGTCGCCGCGGCGGACTGCCTGGTGCCCGGCATCGGCGAGATCATCGGCGGCAGCCAGCGTGAGGAGCGCTACGACGTGCTGATGCGCCGCATGAATGAGCTGGGCCTCAAGGAAGAGGATTATTGGTGGTACCTGGATCTGCGGAAATACGGCTCCTGCCGGCACGCGGGCTTCGGCCTGGGCTTCGAGCGCATGGTCATGTACCTCACCGGCGTCAGCAACATCCGCGACGTGGAGCTCCATCCCAGAACCGTCGGAAACGCCGATTTCTAATCCATAAGCAATAAAAATACGCGCTGCAGTTTTTCTGCAGCGCGTATTTTTTGTTTTTTCTTATCCGAAGATCTTCTTGAAGAAGCCGCCGGAGGAGGCATGCTCGGAGAAAATCTCATCAAAGTTGAGGCTGTCGAAGCCGGATTCCCATTCCACCTCGGCGTCCTCCATCCAGCCGTCGGCCAGATGGGAGAAGGCGTCAAAGGCGGCGGCCTTGCGGACGGTCACATCGCTGCCGTCGGTATCCTGATCGATGACGGTGTTCTCGTCCATGGGCAGCCGGAGGATCACATGGTAGCCGGCGCCGGAGGTGACCACGTCGGAGACCTCATAGAACTCCAGCGCGGCGGTGCCGTTTTCGAATTCCTCATACATCTCACCGGAGGTGAACACGTAGCCGTCGGGATAGGCGGCCAGACCAGGATCCTCGCTCTCAGAGTTCATGATCTCATCGAACCGGGCCACCCGGGCTTCCTGATCGGAGATGGCCTTCAGCTCTGCCGCGGCGGCCTGGGCCTTCTGCAGCTGCGCCTGCTTGTCGGCGTCGGAGAGGTCGTTGCCCTCGTCATCGGTGGTCTTCCAGAGGATGTGCTTGGCATTCAGATAACCGCTTTCCTCCAGGAAGGAGGCGATGTCCTCGTCAGAGAGCTTCTCGCCGTTTTCCCCGAAGAGCTTGTTGAACAGCTGCTCATAGAAATACTGGATCTTGGCCTGATACCGCATGGTATCCACATCGATGAAGTAGTCCGACAGCAGGTGTTCGGCCATTTCCTCCTCGGTGCCGTCCTCGCCCACCAGTCCGATGCGGGTCTGATCCACCAGATCCTGGACGTAGGCTTCGCCCTCGTCGCCGAATTCGATGCCGTTCTCGGCGGCCTTGGACTCGATCACATGGAATTGCAGCAGGCTTTTCTCAACGTTCTCCTGCAGCAGCTCGCCATAGGTCTCTCCGCTGTCCTCGTCATAGACAGCGCTCCAGTCCATGGGATCGAGACCGGAGTAGTTGGCCACCTGAGTGGCGAGGTTGATCAGATTGTAGGCATACTCGTTCCAGTAGACCGGGGTGCCGTTGATGGTGGCCACCTGCTTGTCGGCGGGGTAAGCCGTCAGGGCGTTGGCATAGACATTCTCCGTCGCCTCAGCCTCATCATCGGAAAAATTCTGTACCTCGGTGGAGGTGCAGCCTGCCAGCGCGAACAGCAGCAGCGCCGCGATCAGCAGGATGGAAAGCTGTCGTTTCATAAATCAATCTCCTTTATCGGTTTCCGCTTCCTCGGGGGCGTATTTTTTGGCGGTCTCAGCCCAGGCGGCAATGAATCCGCGGGCTTCGGAGAGGATGCGGTTTTGCTGACTTATCTTTAATAATACACCCGGAACGGGGCCCGTGTCTACCCGCAATCGCTTTTTAAACTCCGGTTTCTGGTAAAGCTCGTTGACCACACGGACGTCGAAATCCGACATCAGGAACCGCAGCTCGCCCTTCTTCTGGGCAATCTCCGTGATGCCTGCAAGACCCGCGTCAGCCCGCAGCAGCGCCACCTGCAGCAGGGCGTTCACCTGGGGCGGGGGATCGCCGAAGCGGTCGATGATCTCGTCCATCAGGTCGTCGGCCTCTTCCTCGGAGCGTACCAGTGCAATACGACGATAGAGATCCAGCCGATGTTCCTGGGAGGGGACATAGCTCTCCGGGATGTTGGCGCTGATGGCCAGATCCGCCGAGCATTCGGCCTTTTTCTGGGGCTTTTCGCCTCTGGCCTCCTGCACAGCCTCCTCCAGCAGCTTCAGGTACATATCGTATCCCACGTCGATCATGTGGCCGGACTGCTCCGCGCCGAGAATGTTGCCGGCGCCGCGAAGCTCCAGATCCCGCATGGCGATCCGGAAGCCGGAGTTGAATTCCGCGAATTCCCGAATGGCGTTCAGACGCTTTTCCGCCAGCTCTGTGATTTGCTTGCCTCGTCGGAAGGTGAGATAGGCGCTGGCTCTCCGGTTGGAGCGTCCCACGCGGCCGCGAAGCTGGTGGAGCTGGGCCAGACCCATTTTATCTGCGTCCTCAATGATAAGAGTGTTGACGTTGGGGATGTCGATGCCGGTCTCGATGATGGTGGTGCAGACCAGCACCTGAGTCTCGCCCTCAGCCACGCTGCGCATGACGGCGGAGAGCTCCTCCTCGTTCATCTGCCCGTGGGCCACAGTGACGGCCACGTTATCCAGCATCTCCCGGATTCTGAGGGCCGTGCGCTCGATGGAGTCGATGCGGTTGTGGAGGTAGTAGACCTGACCGCCGCGCTGGAGCTCCCGGCGCATGGCGTCGCAGAGGATGCCCCAGTCGTGCTCCATGACGAAGGTCTGCACGGGCATGCGATCCATGGGCGGCTCCTCGATGGTGGACATATCCCGGATGCCGGAGAGGGCCATATTCAGGGTTCTGGGAATGGGGGTGGCGGACAGGGTCAGCACGTCCACATTCTTGCTCATCTCTTTGATGTGCTCCTTGTGGCCAACGCCGAAGCGCTGCTCCTCGTCCACGATCAGCAGACCCAGCTGCTTGAATTCCACATTTTTCTGCAGCAGCTTATGGGTACCCACCACCAGATCGCACTCGCCGGAGCGGATGTCCTCCAGCGTTTTTTTGTTCTGGGCTGCGGAATTGAAGCGGGAGAGGGTGCGGATCTCGATGGGGAAGCCGAAAAACCGCTGGACGGCGGTCTGATAGTGCTGCTGCGCCAAAACCGTGGTGGGCACCAGAATGGCCGCCTGTTTCCCGTCCAGGATGCATTTCATCACTGCGCGGAGGGCCACCTCGGTCTTGCCGTAACCCACGTCGCCGCAGAGCAGGCGGTCCATGGGGGTGGGCTTTTCCATATCGTTTTTGATCTCCCGGATGCAGCGGAGCTGATCCTCGGTCTCCAGATAGCCGAACCGCTCTTCAAACTCCATCTGCCAGGGGCTGTCCGGGGCGAAGGCGTGGCCCTCGGCCTTGGATCGCTCGGCGTAGAGGCCCAGCAGATCCACCGCCAGCTTCTTGGCGGCTGCTCTGGCCCGGGTTTTCGTGCGGTTCCAGTCAGCGCCGCCCATTTTGGAGAGTTTTACCGGATGATCCTCGCCTGCGCCGATGTATTTCGACACCATGTCCAGCTGGGTGGCGGGGACATAGAGGCAGTCTGTGCCGGCGAAATGGATCTTGATGTAATCCTTCACCGCGCCGTCCACCGGCATCTGCACGATTCCGCCGAAGCGGCCGATGCCGTGTACATCGTGGACCACCAGATCACCCACCGTCAGATCGGCGCAGCTGGTGATGGCCTCCCGGTTGGATTTGGATTTCTTATGCTTCGACTGTCTGCGGAAACCGCCGGCGATCTGGGTATCTGTGAGGATGGCAAACTTGGAATGCGTGTATTCCAGTCCCGCGGAGAGGGAACCCACCAGCACCAGACAGCTGCCCGGCTCCGGCAAATGCTTCGGCTCCAGGGCAAAGGCGGCGGGGATGTCGTGGTTTTGCAGCATTTCGCTGAGCATTTTTGCCCTGCGCTCGTCGCCAGCCAGCACCACCACCTGATACTCCATGGCGAGATAGTGCTTAATATCCTCCATGGCGGTCTGGATGCTGCCGCCATAGGAGGCCAGCTGCTTGACCGTGACGCCGCAGACCGCCCTGGGATCCAGCGGATAGCGGCCCATGGTGAAGCTGTCGGCAAAGAACAGCGCGTATTCCGAAAGTCCCCGCACCAGCTCGCTCCAGGGGCGGTAAAACTGATCCGCCTTTGCCAGCATGATGCCCTGGGCAGTGAGCTGGATCACGTCGTCGGAGAGTTGTTTGACATATTCTTTGGCCCGGTCGGCGCAGCGGCCAGGCTGATCCAGCAACACCACCGTATCGGGGGAGAGGTAGTCCAGAGCCGTCTCAAACTGCTCGTAGACCACGCTCATATAGCGATCCGCCGCCGGCAGGGGATTGCCCTCAGAGAGGATCTCGCCGTCCTGCCGCAGGGCTTTCACCAGGTTTTCCACCTGTTTGGAGGCCTTGCGCTTGGCGGCCTTTTCACTCATTTTGATCAGTTGCCCGCCGAGTGCGGTCATACCGCCGGGATAGAGGGTGGGCAAAGTCTCCGCAGCGGGGAGAATCCGACAGATTTTCAAAGCCTCCGTGCGCCGCTGGGAGTCGATTTCAAAATAACTCATGGAGTCGATGTCATCGCCCCAGAACTCGATGCGCACCGGCAGATCGTCGGCAGGGGAGAACAGATCCAGAATGCCGCCGCGGCGGGAAAACTGGCCCGGTCCCTCCACCTGTTGGGTGCGCAGATAGCCGCAGCGGAGCAGGGCATATTCCACATCCTCCGGCGCCACGGTGGAACCGTCCTCAATGGTGAAGGCCGTCTGCATCAGAAGATTTCTCGGAATGGCCCGCTGCAGCATACCGGAGACCGTCGCCACGATCAGCGGCGTTTTTTCCTCGGCGATGGCGTAAAGGGCGCCGATGCGCCGCTGCTCGGTCTGCCTTGATACACTGACTGCGGTATAAAAGGTATAATCACGGGCCGCCAACACCGGCACCGGCTGTCCCAACAGGGCAGAGGCGTCTCTGGCGAAGGTCTCAGCCGCGCTCTCGTCGGCGCAGACGGCTACCACGGGGCTGCCGGTCTCTCCGCACAGGACGGAGGCCAGATGGGCTCTGGCGGCGGCGCTGAGACCCGTAAAGAGCGCAGGAAGCTGACCTCCCTCCAGTAGTTCCCGGAGCGAGGCGGCGTCTTTGGCATGAAACAGTTCTGCAGTCTGCTGTGATAGGATCAAAACAGTTCCTCCTGATTTTTGCGTTTGAAATATAATTATACCATAAATGATCACGAAAAAGCAAATATGAGAGAGATCAGCCTTATTATTTCTCTTTTAAACCTATAATTGATTTAAATATACTATATAAATAAAATATCTGTTGCAATCGGGTCTGTAGTCTGCTATAATAGCTCTATAATTCGGTTACTATCTGCTTTTTGAGGTGGAAGCTATGAATAACGCCACAAATGAGGTCTGGGAACTGGTCTTGAAGATGATCTCCGAGCATCTGACCCCCACGACCTACAACACCTGGTTTGCCGACTGCACCGCCATTGAGCTTGGGGAAAACCGGCTGCTGCTGCACACCACTTCCTCCATGAAGCGGGACGTGATCCTCTCCCGATACGAGACGCTGATCACCCAGGCGCTGTATGAGCTGTTCTCCTGCCAGTTTGAGCTGAAGATCCTCGCAGGGGAGGACGAGCTGGAGGAGTACAAGCGCAAGCTGCCGCCGAAGGATGACCTTCCGGAGCTGGAGGGCTACACTTTCGACCACTTCATCGTGGGCCCCTCCAACCAGTTTGCCCACGCGGCGGCTCTTGGCGCGGCACAGAATCCGGGAACCCTTTACAATCCGCTGTTCATCTACGGCAACTCCGGCCTGGGCAAGACCCATCTGCTGCTGGCCATCGGAAATCACATCCGGAAAGAGCAGCCGGATGTGAATCTGGTCTACACCAAGGCCGAGGACTTCATGAACCACATGATCCACTCCATGCAGACCGGCGATATGGACAATTTCCGCGAGAAATACCGCAAGGCCGACCTGCTGCTGGTGGATGATATCCAGTTCTTCTCCAAAAAAGAGGAGACCCAGAACGAATTCTTCCACACCTATGAGGCGCTCTACAACGCCCACAAGCAGATCGTGGTCACATCCGACCGTCCGCCCATGGAGATCCGCAACCTCAGCGACCGACTGAAAAGCCGGTTCGAGGGCGGCATCCTGGCTGACGTGGCGCCGCCGGATCTGGAAACCCGTATGGCCATCACCCGCTACAAAGCGGCCCAGGTGGGCATGCTGCTGCCGGACGAATGCGTGCACTACATCTCCGAGCAGATCACCTCCAACGTCCGCCAGCTGGAGGGCGTGGTGAAAAAGCTCACCGCTTATCAGAATCTGGACCACAATCCCATCAACACCGTCACCATCGACCGGGCTATCCGGGACGTGATCCGCACCGGAGTCTACATCCCCACGCCGGAGATCATCATCGACGAGACCGCAAGGTATTTCCAGATCGAGTCCAAAGAACTCCGCGGCTCCAAGCGGGACCGGAACACCACCTTTGCCAGACAGATCGCCATGTATCTGATCAAGACCAACACGAATCTGTCTCTTGCCCAAATCGGCGCGGAAATGAACCGCGACCATTCCACGGTCCACACCTCGGTGGAAAAGATCGAATCTCTGGTGAAATCCGACCCGGAGATTGCCTCCGCGGTGAAGGACATCACCAGCAATATCCACAGCAGAAACTGAGTTTCGTTTTCCAAAAGTTTTTGTGGACATTCGGTTGATTTTCTGTGGAAGCTTCATCCTTTTGTAACTGGAAAAAACCGTCTGTGGAAAGTGCTGTTTTTTCTCCACAAATTCCCCACAGGCAGTTTTCCCGCTGTTTCAGGGATTCTTCCCATCTTTCCACGGTTTCCACAGCTCTACTACTGCTACTAAATCTTTAAAAACTCTCCTTCCGGAGAAACGAGAAAAAAATAAATTACAGGATCAAGGAGGAGCCTTTCATGAAATTTTCCTGCGAAAAGTATGTGCTGCAGCAGGCAGCCCTGTCCGCTGCCAGAGCCGTTGCGTCCAAGAGCCCGGTGCCCAGCCTCGAGGGTCTGCTGGTGGAGGCCGGCGACGCGGTCTGCATCACCGGTTATGATCTCAAGCGCGCCATCTATACCAACATGCCCGCCGACGTGGCGGAGCAGGGGAGCATCGTCATCAACGCCAGACTGTTCTGCGAGATGCTCAGAAGAATGCCCGACGGCGTGCTGACCTTCTCGGTGGAGAACAACACCGTCAGCGTCAAGTGCGGCAAGGCCCACTTCGACGTCATCGGCATCAGCGCTGACGATTATCCGGAGCTGCCGGCCATCGAGAGTGCCAAGGGTCTGGAGCTGCCGCAGAATCTGCTGAAGACCATGATCAATGAGACCTCCTTTGCCATCAGCAACAACGACGCCCGCCCGGTCTACACCGGCTCTCTGTTCGAGCTGGAGCAGAACGAGCTGCGGATCGTCTCTGTGGACGGCTATCGTCTGTCCCTGCGGCGGGAAGCTGTGGAAGGCTACGGCGAGGACTGCAGCTTCATCGTTCCCGGCACGGCCCTCAGCGATCTGGAGCGCTTCTGCGAGGACAGCGAGGAGACCGTCAAGCTGGCGGTGGGTGACAAATACATCTCCTTCACCGTGGGCGACACCGTGATCCTCTCCCGCCTGCTGGAAGGTGAGTTCCTGAACTACAGAAAGGCCATTCCCGAGACCTTCCGTGTCACCGTGAAGGTGGATCGGGCCGAGCTGCTGCACGTGGTGGAGCGCGTGAGTCTGATCGTGGACGACAAAGTCCGCACGCCGCTGCGCCTCACCTTCAACCAGGACGCCGTCGATTTTCTCTGCGCCACCCCCATGGGCAAGGCCGAGGACGTCTGCCCCAGCGAGGGCGACGGTCAGGGTCTGGAGATTGGCTTCAACGACCGTTATCTCTCCGATGCGCTGAAAAATGCCCCGACGGACGAGGTGGTGCTCTGTCTGAATACCGGTTCCTCCCCCTGCATTCTGAAGGCGGCGGACGAGAGCGCCAACTTTACTTATATGATCCTGCCGGTGCGTCTGAGAGCCGGCCAGTAACGCGCTATGGAAACCATTCAGATCAAAAGTGAATTCATCAAGCTGGACGCGCTGCTGAAATATGCGGCGCTGGTGGGCACCGGCGGTGAGGCAAAAATGGTCATTGCCGACGGCATGGTCACCGTGAACGGCGAGGTCTGCACCATGCGGGGAAAGAAGATCCACCCCGGTGACGTGGTGTCCTTCGCCGACGCGGAGATCAAGGTAGAGGCCCAGTAATGGAGATCCGGCGCATCGCCCTCAACGGCTTTCGGAACTATGACATGGCCTCGGCGGAGTTTTCCCCCGGCACCAACGTCATTTCCGGCGAGAATGCCCAGGGGAAAACCAATCTGCTGGAAGCGGTCTATCTGCTCACCGGCGGCCGGAGCTTCCGGACCCGATTCGATCGGGAGCTGATCGGTTTTGATTACTCGGAGGCCACCGTGCTGGCGGATGTCTACGGACAGGGGAGAGACCAGACCGTCCATATCCGGATGCGCAGAGGACAGCGAAAGCAGATCCTGCAAAACGGCGTGAAAAAGACCGCTACCGAGCTGGCGGGAAGCTTTGCCGCCGTGCTGTTCTGTCCCGATGATCTGAGCATCATCCGCTCCGGAGCCGCAGAACGCAGGAGAATGATGGATCTGGCCATCGCCCAGCTGCGGCCCAACTATGGTCAGCTGCTCAGCGATTATCACCGGCTCCAGGAGCAGAAAGCCAGCATCCTGAAGGACTGGCACGAAAAACCGGCGCTGCTGGACATGCTGGACGATTTCTCCAACCAGATGTGCAGAGTCTCCGCCAAGCTGATCCGCTACCGTGCGGCCTACGCCAAACGGCTGGAGGCAGCCGCCACACCCATCCACAGCGACTTCGCCGGCGGACGGGAGCAGCTCTCCATGGAATATCAGACGGTCAGCACCGTCACGAACCCGCTGGCCTCGGAAAAGGAAATCTATTACGAGATCTGCGAGCATCAGGAGGCCCATCGTCGGGCGGAGCTGGAGAGCGGCCAGTGCCTCACCGGGGCGCACAAGGACGATCTGCTGATCTATTTGAACGGCCAGAGCGCCCGGGCTTTCGCCTCTCAGGGACAGACGAGAACGGCGGCTTTGAGCTTAAAGCTGGCGGAACGGGAGATCTTCACCGATGAATTCGGGGAGCCTCCGGTTCTGATGCTGGACGACGTATTGTCCGAGCTGGACGCCAAGCGGCAGGAGTTCGTCTTAAACCGCATCGGCGGCGGCCAGACGCTGATCACCTGCTGCGAGGACGAGCACATCGCCGAGCGCACCGGCGGCAAGGTCCTGACCGTCAGAAACGGGATGATTCGATAATGTACCTGCATCTTGGTAACAACTGCATCGTGAGAAAAAACAGCATCGTCGGCATCTTCGATCTGGACACCGTCACCTGGTCCCATCGGACAAGGGAGACCCTCGCCATGGTAGAGCAGGCCGGACAGGTGGAAAACGCAGCCGAAGACCTGCCGCGCTCCCTGGTGATCTGTTCCCTCGGCAGCGGCCAGCGGTACATTCTCAGTCAAATCAGCCCCGCCACCCTGCAGAAGCGCAGTGAGCAGAGCGGACTGGGACTCTAAAATCGTAATTTCAATTCTGGAAACAGAGGTATCTATATGGCAGAAATCACGGATAAAATTACACAGGAATACGACGCCAGTCAAATTCAGGTTCTGGAGGGACTGGAGGCGGTCCGCAAGCGGCCGGGCATGTACATCGGCTCCACGTCGGCCTCCGGTCTGCACCACCTGGTCTATGAGATCGTGGACAACTCCATCGACGAGGCCCTGGCCGGCTACTGCGACCACATCGAGGTGGTCATCGAGCCGGGGAACATCATCCGCGTCTCCGACAACGGCCGCGGCATCCCCGTGGATATTCAGCCTCAGACCGGCAAGAGCGCTCTGGAGGTCGTCTTCACCGTTCTGCACGCCGGCGGCAAGTTCGGCGGCGGGGGCTACAAGGTCTCCGGCGGTCTCCACGGCGTGGGCGCCAGCGTGGTCAACGCCCTGTCTGAGTGGCTGGAAGTGGAAGTCCACAAGGACGGCGAGATCCACCAGATGAAGTTCTCCAGAGGCGACATCACCCAGCACAAAACCGTTATCGGCAAGACCGAGCGCACCGGCACCACCGTCCGCTTCAAGCCCGACCCCGAGATGTTCGAGGTGCTGGAATATGACTATGAGACCCTCCACAAGCGCATGCGGGAGCAGGCCTTCCTGAACGCGGGTCTGCGGATCTCCATCTCCGACGAGCGCCCCCACATCAATGAAGAGGGCGTCGATCTCGGCCCCGTCTCCGACAGCATGTACTACGAGGGCGGCATCCGTGAGTTCGTCACCTATATCAACCGCCACAAGACCGCCCTGCACAATGATGTGATCTATGTGGCCGGGAAGCGCACCGACTCCGAGGCGGAGATCGCGCTGCAGTACAACGACAGCTACAGCGAGACCCTGGTCTCCTTTGCCAACAACATCCACACCCCAGAGGGCGGCATGCATGAGACCGGCTTCAAGACCGCGCTGACCCGCGTGCTGAACGCCTACGGCAAAAAGACCGGTGCCCTGAAGGAGGGGGACTCCCTCTCCGGCGAGGACTGCCGCGAGGGACTCACCGCCATCATCTCCGTGAAGCTCACTGAGCCCCAGTTCGAGGGCCAGACCAAGGCCAAGCTGGGCAACTCCGAGATGCGAACCCTGGTGGACGGCATCGTGCAGGAGAAGCTGACGGACTTCTTTGAGGAAAATCCCGCTGTGGCGAAAGCCATCGTGGAGAAGGCCCTCACCGCTTCCCGCGCCCGTGAGGCCGCCCGAAAGGCCAGAGAATCCGTCAGAAGAAAGACCGGTCTGGACTCCGGCCAGATGCCGGACAAGCTGCAGGACTGCAACGAGCGGGACCCCAGCCTCTGCGAGATCTACATCGTCGAGGGCGATTCCGCTGCGGGCTCTGCCATCCAGGGCCGCGACAGCCGCTTCCAGGCGATCCTCGCCATGTGGGGCAAGATGCTGAACGTGGAAAAGGCGAGAGCCGACAAGATCTACGGCAACGACAAGCTCTATCCGCTGATCGTGGCGCTGGGCGCCGGCATCGGGGACGAGTTCAACATCGAAAAGCTTCGCTACCACAAAATCATCATCATGGCCGATGCCGACGTGGACGGTGCCCACATCCGGACGCTGCTTCTGACCTTCTTTTTCCGCTATATGCGGCCGCTGATTGAGAACGGTTACGTCTATTCCGCCGTGCCGCCGCTGTATAAACTCTCCAGAGGCAAGCAGCAGCGGGTGGCCTATTCCGACGCCGAAAGAGACAAGATCAGCGCCGAGCTCCGGGCCGACAACGCCAACGCCAAGGTGGACATCAGCCGCTTCAAGGGTCTCGGTGAGATGGATCCCCACGAGCTGTGGGAGACCACCATGGACCCGGAGAAGCGCACCCTCAGACGCATCACCCTCGACGACGCCGTGGCCGCCGACCAGATCTTCACCGTTTTGATGGGTGAGGAAGTGGTGCCGCGCCGCGCGTGGATCGAGTCGAACGCACAGTACGTGCAGAATCTGGACATTTAAGGAGGCGAGATTCCAATGGCACACAACAGAAGCTACAAACCGGAGGACATCGCCTTCCCCGAGCAGAAGATCACCGAATCCGAGCTGGTGCGCGAAATGCAGACCAGCTACATCGAATACGCGATGTCGGTCATCGTGGGCCGCGCCCTGCCGGACGTCCGCGACGGCCTGAAGCCGGTGCACCGCCGCATCCTGTACAGCATGTACGAGGGCGGCCTGACCAGAAATAACCCCTATAAAAAGTGCGCCACCGCCGTCGGTGACGTGCTGGGTCATTATCACCCCCATGGCGACGCCTCGGTCTACGACGCGCTGGTGCGTCTGGCCCAGGATTTCTCCATGCGCTACCCGCTCATCGACGGTCACGGCAACTTCGGTTCCGTGGACGGCGATCCCCCGGCAGCCTACCGTTATACTGAGGCCCGCATGAGCCGCATCTCCGACGAGATGCTCCGGGATATCGACAAAGAGACCGTGGACTGGGATCCCAACTTCGACGAGACCCGCAAGGAGCCTCGCGTGCTGCCCAGCCGCTTCCCGAACCTGCTGGTGAACGGCTCCAGCGGCATCGCCGTCGGCATGGCGACCAACATCCCGCCCCACAACCTCACCGAGGTCATCAACGCCTGCATCTGCGTGCTGGAGAACCCCGACGCCGGGCTCTTCGACCTGATGGAGCACATCACCGGCCCCGATTTCCCCACCAAGGGCATCATCATGGGCCGCATGGGCATCCGCCAGGCCTACGCCACCGGCCGCGGCAAGATCGTGGTCCGTGCCCGCACGGAGTTTGAGGAATACGGCCGCGACCACCGCACCCGCATCATCGTGACCGAGCTGCCCTATCAGGTGAACAAGCGCCAGCTGCTGAAAAATATCGCGGAGCTGGTGCGCGACAAGCGCCTGGACGGCATCAGCGACCTGCGTGACGAGTCCGACCGCAACGGCATGCGCATGGTCATCGAGCTCAAGCGCGACGCCAATCCCCAGGTGGTGTTGAACCGCCTGTTCAGCATGACCCAGCTGCAGTCCAGCTTCTCCATCATCATGCTGGCTCTGGTGAACAACCAGCGGCAGCCGAAGATCCTCACCCTCCGGGAAATCCTGGACGAGTATCTGGTCTTCCAGGAGGAAGTCATCACCCGCCGCACCCAGCACGATCTGAAGAAAGCGCTGGAGCGGGAGCATCTGCTCCAGGGTCTGCTGATCGCCCAGGACAACATCGACGAGGTCATCCGCATCATCCGCGAGAGCTACGACGACGCCAAGGAAAACCTCATGGCGCGGTTCAGCCTCTCCGAGGTGCAGGCCCAGGCCATTCTGGAAATGCAGCTGCGCAGACTCCAGGGTCTGGATCGGGAGAAGCTCCAGAAGGAATACGAGGAGCTGGAAGCCAAGATCGCCTACTACCGCGAGCTGCTGGCCGACCCCGAGAAGATCAAGGGCGTGCTGAAAGACGAGCTCATCGCCATCCGCGACAAGTACGGCGAAGACCGCGTCACCGAGATCCAGGATGTGGAGAACGAGATCGACATCGAGGATCTCATCGAGGAGGAGGACTGCGTCTTCACCCTCACCAGCGGCGGCTACATCAAGCGCGTCCCCGCTGCGGAGTACACCGCCCAGAAGCGCGGCGGCAAGGGCGTCCGCGCCCAGGCACTGAGAGAGGAAGATTACGTGCAGACGGTGTTCACCGCTTCCACCCACGACTTCATCCTCTTCTTCACCGACTCCGGCAAGGTCTATCGCCGCAAGGGCTACCAGATCCCGGAGGGCAGCCGCACCGCCAAGGGCACCAACATCGTCAACATCATCCCCGTGGAGCCCGGTGAGCGCGTCAGCGCCATGCTCCACTTCCGTGAGACCGACGACGACAGCTTCCTGTTCTTTGCAACCAAGAACGGCACCGTCAAGCGCACGGCAGTCTCAGCATTCAAGAACATCCGGAACATCGGCCTGCGGGCCGTGAATCTGGAGGAGGGTGACCGGCTCATCAACGTCATGGGCACCACCGGCGAGAACAACATCCTCCTTGCCACCAGAAACGGCATGGCCATCTGCTTTGCAGAATCCGACGTCCGCGCCATGGGCAGAGCGGCCACCGGCGTCCGCGGCATCAGCCTCCGAGAGGGTGACGAGGTCATCGGCGCCGAAGTCGCTGTGCCGGGCAAGTTTGTCCTCTCCATCACCGAAAACGGCTACGGCAAGCGCACCCCCATGGAGGAATATCTCCGCGGAGACAGTGTGCAGCACCGCGGCGGCAAGGGTCTGAAAAACCACAACATCACCGAGAAGACCGGTGCCGTGGCAGCCGTGAAGCTGGTCTCCGACGAGGACGACATCCTGACCGTCTCCAACGACGGCACCATGATCCGCAGCCACACGGCGGGCATCTCCATCACCGGCCGCGCCACCCAGGGTGTGCGCGTCATGCGTCTGGGCGAAGGCTCCAAGGTCATCTCCGTGGCCCTCACCGAGCACGTGGAGGACACCGAGGAGGAAGCAGCCGAGGCGCCGGCAGAGACCGAGGCACCGGCGGAAACCGCGCAGGAGCCTGAGGCATGAAATCCGTCACCATCTACACCGACGGCGCCTGCTCCGGCAATCCCGGCCCCGGCGGCTGGGCGGCGATCCTGAAATACGGCAGCCACGAGCTGGAGCTCTCCGGCGGCGAAGCGGACACCACCAACAACCGTATGGAGCTCTCCGGCGTCATTGCGGGGCTGAAAAAGCTCAAGGAGCCCTGCAAGGTGGATCTCTACACCGACAGCCAGTACATCTCCAATGCCATCAACCAGGGCTGGTTGCAAAGCTGGAAGCTGAAGGGCTGGCGGCGGAAGGAAGGCCCGCTGAAAAATCCCGACCTCTGGCAGGAGCTGGACAGCCTGCTCCAGACTCACGACGTCACTGTCCATTGGGTCAAGGGTCACGCGGAGAACGAATACAACAACCGCTGCGACGCCCTGGCCGTTCAGGAACGGGAAAAATACGCATAATGAACTCCCCCGATGCAGAAGTGTCGGGGGAGTTTTTGTGCATCTGCAACCTGCGGTTGACAAATTGAATAGGTCGATGTATGGACATTTTCTGTTCAACATCATACTCTGTGTGCAGAGAGTCTTGACGTTCTCTCTGCCATGAAATATAGTAAGGGCAGAATCTGCTTTCTATGGAGAAAGGAGCGAACACCCATGAATCGCATCTGGAGAGACATCGGGATCGTGCTTTTGATCCTTTTGATATTGGCCGCGGCTTACATCGGCATCGGCTACGTGCGGGGAACCGTGCATTTCGGAAATGGCGGAACAGCGTCAAAAAAGCTGGTGGAGGGCAGCTTCATCCCGGAAAACCCGACATCCCTGGTCATCGACGCAGACGTGGCAAACGTCAACGTGACCGCAGGTGACACATGGTCGGTGGAGTACGCACTCTATTTCGAACCGGAGATCACGGAGGCAAACGGCGTGCTCACCATTCAGGACGCGCCGAAGAAAGAGAAATCGCGCTGGTTCAGCTTCGGCAAAAGCATCAGCGCCAGCCCGTACATCAATGTCACGGTGCCGGCGGAGATCGCTTTGGATCTGGATACGGATGTGGGCGATGTGCGCATCGAGGGGCTCACCCTTGGGGGCGCAAAACTTTCAGCGGATGTGGGAAATCTGACGCTTAAGGATGTGCAGGCGGCGAATCTCAAAGCAGAGGTGGACACCGGCGACGTGTTCTTGAACCAGGTGACCGTCTCCGACAGCCTGGATGCGGAGTGCGATGTGGGCAACGTGACGATGTCAGCGGTGAATGCCCGCTCCGTCACCGCAACCAGCGATGTGGGCGACCTGAATGTGAATCTCACCGGCCCGCTGACAGACTACGCCCTCATGGTAGACACCGACGTGGGCGACATTCTGGTGGATGGATTGAAGCAAGGGAAATTCTACAACACCGAAGGCGGCATCCCGGTGTTTATCAAAACCGACACCGGCGACATCAATGTGACCTTCGGAGAATAAAAAAACAGAAAGCGCGCTGCAGACGCAGCGCGCTTTTTTCATTTTATTTTCACATCAGAGGCGCGAACATTTTCAGAAGAATCCCGCTCAGGCGCATGAAGAAGCTGACGCCCCAGTTTTCGGATTTGATCTCCATGCTCTCGTCTCTGGTGTTAATAAAGTCCTTTTCGATGTCCGCGACGGCGGGGCAGCCGCTCAGGTAGGCGGCGCACTCAAAGTGGAGGTACAGGCTTCGGTAGTCCAGATTGATGGTACCCACCACGGCCTTTTTGTTGTCGCTGACAAAGACCTTGGCGTGGAGGAAGCCGGGGGTGTACTCGAAAATCTTCACCCCAGCGTCCAGCAGCGTCCGGTAGTGGCCCTTTGCCAGTGCAAAGGCGTATTTTTTGTCGGGAATGTGGGGGAGGATCAGCTCCACATCCACGCCCCGCTTGGCCGCCGTGGTCAGGGCCGTAATCATCTCGTGGTCCAGGATCAGATAGGGTGTCATGATGTGCACATACCGATCTGCCCGGTTCAGGATGTCCAGATACACGGTCTCGCCCACCAGCTCGTTGTCCAGGGGACTGTCGAAATAGGGCAGTACGTAGCCGGGGGCGGTGAGGCTGTGCTCGTAGGCCAGAAATTTCGCGTAGTCGTCCTTCTCCGTCTCGTCCAGATTCCACATCTGCAGGAACATCAATGTGAAGCTCCGCACCGCGGGCCCCTCGAAGCTGATGGAGGCGTCCTTCCAGTGGCCGAAGCGCGGCTTGAGGTTGATATATTCGTCCGCCAGATTCACGCCGCCGGTGAAGGCGATGCGCCCGTCAATGACGGCGATTTTCCGGTGGTCGCGGTTGTTGTAGAAGGTGGAGACGAAGGGCCGCAGGGGAGAGAACACCTTGCAGCGGATGCCAAGGGCTTCCATCTGCTTCGGATAGCGGTAGGGCACGCGGGAAAAGGCGCACATGCCGTCGTACATTACGCGTACTTCCACGCCCGCGCGCACCTTCTGCTCCAGCACCTTCAGGATCCGACCCCACATCTGACCGTCGTCGATGATGAAGTACTCGAGGAAAATGAAATGCTTCGCGCTGAGGATGGCCTTCAGCAGCGCGGCGAATTTCTCCTCGCCGCCGGGGTAATACTCGGCGGCGGTGTTGTCATAGACCGGGCAGCTGACGGCGCGCTGGGTGTAGGCGGCGAGACCCCGGAGGGCGGGATCCTCGTACTTCAGCCGTTCCATGACCGCGCTCTGGTCAGGAAAGAGGGGCGCAGTCTCCCGGATCGTCTCGGTCAAGCGGCGGTTCACCACCCGGTGGCCCACGTCCATGCGCACGATCAAGTAAAGGGAGATCCCCAGCGCCGGCACCACCAGAATCAGGATAATCCAGGTGATCTTCTGGTCGGGGTTGCCGGCCTCGTTCATCAGATAGAGGATGATGACCACCGCCAGAATTCGGCTGAAAATGAGAAATGTATAGGAGTATTCCCCCAGATAGTGGGCCGCCAGGAACACCAGAACGAATTCCACCAGCAAAAAGAGCGCGATGAAGAACGCACGGCTGAAAATCACGCGGAAGATCCCGCGCTTGCCGCGCTGCAGCGGATGAATTTCATTGTCGTCCTCGGCCCAGATCAGGTCGCGGCGATCAAAACGTTTGGGTTCCATGAGGGCTCCTTTGGGGGTGATGCATCATTAAATAATTCTCTGTAGGGCGGGGACCTGTGCCCCGCCGCATAGGGAATTGCGTTGAATCAACGGCGGGGCACAGGTCACCGCCCTACAATCATACGATCCTTAAAAACAGCTTATCCAGCTCTTTTCTGGTCATGGTCACTGCCACGGGGCGGCCGTGGGGGCAGTATTTGACCTCCCCGGAGAGCACTGCGTCCGCCAGCTTCAAAAGCTCCTGAGGCTCCGTCTGCCAGCCGGCCTTGATGGCGGCCTTGCAGGAGACGGTTTTCAGGATCTCGTCTCGGACGGCTTTGGGATCCAGGGTGCCGCCGTGGCGGAGGTCGGCGCAGATCTCCTCCAGCGCGGCTCTGGCGTCCTGCTCCCGGATCAGCTCCGGCACCGCCCGGATCAGGAAGCTGTCCCCGCTGAGCTCTGTGAGCTCGAAGCCCATCTCCTCCAGCAGCGGCATTTGCGCTCTGAGCACCTCCGCGTCGGTGTCGTCGGGGTCGAAGGGGATCGGGGCGAGCAGGCTCTGGCTCATCAGCGGCTCGTTCTGGGCGCTGAGCCGGTCGAAGTTGATCCGCTCATGGGCGGCGTGCTTGTCGATGAGGATCAGCGTCTCGCCCTTTTCCACCAGGATGTAGGTGTGCATGGCCTCGCCGATGAATCTGGCAGGGGCCTCCGGCTGCTGATCCACCGGGTGCTCCGGGAACTGCTCCATGGCGGTCTGCACCGGCTTCAGCTCTGGTCTCGGAGCGGGCCTCAGTTCGGGTTTGACCTTCGGTTTCGGCATGATGGGCCGCTGGATGGGCGGGGCAGGGGTGTAGCTTGGCCGCGGCTGGGCGGCGGGGGAGCGCAGGGACGCATCTACCTTGGGCGTCCGGGTCTCGTAGGTTCTCGCGGGAGCGTAACTGCCGCTGCCGCTTTGTTTTGCACGAAATTCCGCGCTGGTCATGGTCTGATAGAAATCCGCCCGCGGCTCTGCCTTCTTCTGGGTAGCGGGGGATACCTGCACCTCAGCGGTGCGGCTTTCGGAGTCCAGCGCGGCGCGAGCGGCGTAGTAGACCGCGTCGAACACCTCCCGCTCCCGGGTGAATTTCACTTCCGTCTTGGCCGGGTGCACGTTCACGTCCACGGCGGCGTTGGAAAGGGTGAGGTACAGCACGCAGGCGGGGAACTTCCCCACCAGCAGTGTATGCTTGTAGGCCTGTTCCAGTGCGGCCTGCAGCGCCTGGGAGCGGATCACGCGGCCGTTGCAGAAGAAAAACTGCTTGGTGCGGTTGCCTTTTCCGGCGGCGGGAGAGCTGACGAAGCCCTCCACCTTCACGCCCTCGTTCTCGCCGGTGCAGGCCAGCATGGTTTTTGCCTCGTCTCTGCCCAGAAGGCTGTAAACGCAGGACTCCATCCGGTTGTCCCCGGGGGAGAAAAACTGCTCCTCGCCGTCCCGGATGCAGCGCACGGACACATCGGGCCTGCCCAATGCGCATCGGAAGGCCGCCATGACGCAGGCGCTGCCCTCGGAGCGGTCGGATTTCATGAATTTCAGTCTCGCCGGGGTGTTGTAAAACAGATCCTTCACGATGATGGTAGTGCCCTCGGCGCAGCCGGTCTCATACATGGTCTCGATCTCCCCGGCGGCCAGGGTCATGCGGGTGCCGCTGGTGGATTCCCGGCGTCTGGTGGTGAGCTCGATGTGGCTCACGGCGCTGATGGCGGCCAGCGCCTCACCCCGGAAGCCCAGGGTGCCGATGGCCTCCAGATCTCTGGCGGTGCGCAGTTTGCTGGTGGCGTGGCGCAGAAAGGCGATGCCCGCGTCCTCCGGGCTCATGCCGCAGCCGTCATCCGTCACCCGAAGATAGGTCATACCACCGCCGCGCAGCTCCACCGTGACGCTTTTGGCCCCGGCGTCGAAGGCGTTTTCCACCAGTTCCTTCACCACGCTGGCGGGCCGCTCCACCACCTCGCCCGCGGCGATCAGATCCGCCACGTGGGGGGAGAGAATTTGAATTTCAGGCATAACGGAATCCTCCGGTTCATTCTTGTTTTTCCCATTATAATAGATTTTCATTGAAAATTCTACTGCAAAATGTTAAACTGATATGTAATACTTTTTTCATTGAGGTCATTTGGATTATGAGCTACAAACGAACGGAAATCACGGCGGATCAGGTCGCGGAGCAGCTGAACATCTGCGACCGGATGCGCGCGTTTTACGCCTCCAGAAACCGGCAGCCCCTGGCCATGGTGGACACCTTCGGCTGCCAGCAGAACGAGGCCGACAGCGAGAAACTCAGAGGCTATTTAAATGCCATGGGCTTCGGCTTCACCATGGACCCCGAGGAGGCGGACGTGGTGATCTTCAACACCTGCGCCGTCAGAGAGCACGCGGAGCAGCGGGTGCTGGGGAACGTGGGCGCATTGAACCACACCAAGGAGCACAACCCCGATCAGATCATCGCGGTCTGCGGCTGCATGGTGCAGCAGCCCCACATGGCGGAGAAGCTGAAAAAATCCTACCGGATCGTGGATCTGGTATTCGGACCCCACGAGCTCTGGCGCTTCCCGGAGCTGTTCGAGACCGTGGCAAAGGATCGCCACCGGGTCTTTGAGATCACACCGAAGGACGGCAGCGTGGCCGAGGGCATTCCCCTCCGGCGCGACGGCAGCGTGAAGGCCTGGCTCAGCATCATGTACGGCTGCAACAACTTCTGCACCTACTGCATCGTCCCCTACGTCCGCGGCAGAGAGCGCAGCCGCAAGCCCGCCGATATTCTCAAGGAAGCGCGGCAGCTGGTGGAAGCAGGCTACAAGGACATCACCGTTCTGGGCCAGAACGTGAACAGCTACGGCAAGGATCTGGAAGAGGATGTGGACTTCGCGGATCTGCTGAAAATGATCAACGACATTCCCGGGGATTTCGTGCTCCGCTTCATGACCAGCCACCCCAAGGACGCCACCGAAAAGCTCTTCCAAACCATGGCGGAGTGCGAAAAATGCGCCCACCATCTGCATCTGCCGGTGCAGGCGGGCTCGAACCGGGTTTTAAAGGCCATGAACCGCAGCTATACCCGGGAGAAATATCTCGACGAGGTGCGTCTCGCGAGACAGTACATGCCCGATCTGGTGCTCACCACGGACATCATTGTGGGCTTCCCCGGCGAGACCGAGGAGGAATTTCAGGAGACCCTGAGTCTGGTGAACGAGGTGCAATACGACGCCATGTTCACCTTCATCTACTCCAAGCGTGTGGGCACCCCGGCGGCGAAGATGGAAGACCCTTTCACCCGAGAGGAAAAGCAGGTGCACTTCGACGCCCTGCTGGACGCAGCCAACACCATCTCCGCTGAGAAGCACAAGGCCTATGAGGGTACGGTGCAGCGGGTGCTGATCGACGGCGCCGACGGCAGAGGGGAATGGAATCTCACCGCCCGCACCACCGGCGGCCGCCTGGTGCACATGAAGGGCGATGAAAGCCTCGTCGGCACCTTCGCGGAGGTCAAAATCACCGACAGCAACACCTGGGCCCTGTACGGGGAACTGGTATAACTATTCTGAGAAAGAGGAATCAACATGGCCGAATTGACGCCCATGAAGCGGCAGTATCAGGAGATCAAACAGCAGCAGCCGGATTGTCTGCTGTTCTTCCGGCTGGGCGATTTTTATGAGATGTTCGACGATGACGCCCGGACGGCGGCGAAGGAGCTGGATCTGACGCTGACCACCAGAGACCGCAACGTGGAGAATCCCGACGAACGGACGCCCATGTGCGGCGTGCCCTACCACGCGGCGGAGGCGTACATCGGCAGACTCATCGCCAAGGGCTACAAGGTGGCCATCTGCGAGCAGCTGGAGGATCCGGCGCTGGCAAAGGGCCTGGTGAAGCGGGACGTGATCCGCGTCATCACCCCCGGCACCGTCACTGAGACCTCCATGCTGGAGGAGGGCCGCTCCAACTATCTCGCCAGCGTGTATCTGGCGGGGGATCGGGGCGCTGTGGCCTTCTGCGACATTTCCACCGGCGAGTTCTGCGCGGCGGATTTCCCGAACGACGCCGTGACGCATATCTTAAACGAGCTGGGCAGGTTTTCTCCCAGAGAGGCGGTTCTCAGCATGGGCGCCGCCGAGACCCAGGAGATCCGCCTGTTTCTGCAGAAAAACCTAAACTGCATGCTGGAGGCGGGAGAGCAGCGCTTCGAGGCCATGGAGGCCGCTGCCCGGCTCTGCGAGCAGTTTGACGCCCCGGACATCGACCAGCTGGGCATGGGGGAGGCCCCCGGCGCGGTCTGCGCTGCCGGCGCTCTGCTGGGCTATCTGCAGGAGACCCAGAAATGCGATCTTGGTCATCTGCGGCAGCCGGAGCTCTACGGCGACGAGCGGTACATGGAGCTGGACTATTCCACCCGGAGAAATCTGGAGCTCACCGAAAGCCTCCGCTCCGGGGAGAAAAAGGGCACCCTCCTCTGGGTGCTGGATAAGACGAAAACCCCCATGGGCGGCAGACTTCTGCGCGCCTGGGTGGAGCGGCCCCTTCTGAGCCCGGTGCAGATCAAGCGGCGCCTTTCCGCCGTGCAGGAGTTGGTGAACGACAACCTGCGGCGGCCGGAGCTGGTTTTGGCCCTTCGAAACATCGGCGACATGCAGCGGCTGATCGCGAAAATGGTCTACGGCAGCGCCAACGGCCGCGACATGGTGCAGCTGGCCGCCTGCTGCCGGGAGCTGCCGAATCTCACCAGATTGCTGGAGGGCACCCAGAGCGCCCTTCTGAAGCAGACTGCCGCCATGGATGTGCTCTCGGATCTGGAGCAGCACATCAGCGCCGCCATCTGTGATGAACCGCCCTTCACCATCCGGGAGGGCAACATTCTCCGTACCGGCTATGATCCCGAGGTGGATCGCCTCAGAGAGATCCGGGACAACGGCGCCGGCATGGTGGCGGATCTGGAGCAGCGGGAGCGGGAGCGCACCGGCATCAAGAAGCTGAAGCTGGGCTTCAATAAAGTTTTCGGCTATTACATCGACGTGCCCAACAGCGCCGGCGATGTGGAGCTGCCCCAGGAGTACATCCGCAAGCAGACCCTGGTCTCCAGCGAGCGCTACTTCACCCCGGAGCTGAAGGAGCTGGAAAACACCCTCCTGACGGCCAGAGAGCGGATCGCGGATCTGGAGTACCGCCGCTTCCAGGAGCTGCGGGAGCTGGTGGCCGGAGAGGTCGCCAGAGTCCAGGCCACGGCGGACGCGGTGGCGCAGCTGGACGTGCTCTGCGCCCTGGCGGAGGTGGCGGTGAAGAACCACTACGTCTGCCCGGAGGTGGACTTGAGCCGCTCTCTGGACATCCGGGAGGGCCGGCACCCCGTGGTGGAGCAGGCCCAGCAGGACGTGCTGTTCGTGCCGAACGATACCTTCCTGAACGACACCACCGACCGGGTGGCCATCGTCACCGGCCCCAACATGGCGGGCAAGAGCACCTATATGCGGCAGACGGCGCTGATCGTCCTCATGGCGCAGATCGGCTCCTTCGTCCCCGCGAAAAGCGCCACCATCGGCGTGGTGGACCGGGTGTTCACCAGAATCGGCGCCTCCGACGATCTGGCTGCCGGACAGAGCACCTTCATGGTGGAGATGAGCGAGACCGCCGCCATTTTGCAGCACGCCACCTCGAAGAGCCTGCTGATCCTCGACGAGATCGGTCGCGGCACCTCCACCTACGACGGCATGGCCATCGCGAGAGCGGTCTTGGAATACTGCGCCGACAAGCGGAAGCTGGGCGCCAAGACCATGTTCGCCACCCACTACCACGAGCTCACCGCCCTGGAACAGGAGCTGGAGGGTGTGCGCAACTACAACATCACCGCGAAAAAACAGGGCGGCAAGCTGCTGTTTTTAAGAAAGATCGTCCGCGGCGCCGCCGATGACAGCTACGGCATCGAGGTGGCGAAGCTGGCCGGCCTGCCGGAGAGCGTCATCAACAAAGCCAAGAGCTATCTGAAGGATCTGGAGGCCGGGAAGGCGGAAATGCCGGTGCCGGTGATGCCGACCGAGGATCAGATCTCCCTCACGGACGTGGGCGGCAGCGAGATCGCCGAAGAGCTGCTCCGGATCGATCTGGACACCGTGACCCCCATCGAGGCTATGAATCTGCTGTATCAGCTGCAGAAAAAAGCGAAAGGCTGAGGCTATGAACAAAAAACCCTGGAATGACATCATGACCCGCGGAGAGCGGGTGCTGGGCTGGATCTACCTGCCCATCCATGTGATCCTGCTGCCGCTGCTGCTGGGCGTTCTGCTCTATGCCATCACCGGGAAAGAGCCGGACTCCATGAAGATGAATCTGCTCTATTTCGGCATCGGCTTTCTGGTGATTGTGGTCGGTATGTGGAAGTATCTGAAGCTGAGCTACCGGCGGATGACGGAAAACTTTCGGGGGGTTCTTCTGGCGCTGGTGTGGGCCTATGTGATCACCATGGTGCTGTCGCTGATCTACGGAGCCGTCACAAAGCTGCTCGGCACCCCGCCAAGCCCCAATCAGGACATGGTGGAGGATATCGCCGTCGGGAACATGAACCAGATGTTCGCCATGGCGGTGCTGATGGTGCCCATCGTGGAGGAGTGCCTCTTCCGCGGAGTGATCTTCGGGTCGATCCGAGGGAAAAACCGGATCCTCGCCTATGTGATCTCGGTGCTGGCCTTCAGTCTCTACCACGTCTGGCAGTACGCCGTGGCCTACCAGGACTGGACCATGCTGCTGGGGATGCTGCAATACTTCCCGATCTCCATCGCATTGACCTATGCCTACGACCGCAGCGGCACCATCTGGGCGCCGGTCTTTCTGCACATGCTCAACAACGCCCTGTCATTAAGTCTGACAAGGGGTTGACAAATGCACAGAAAAAGAGTAAATTGAAAACTGCAAATGGGAGCTGGGTTTTCCCGGCTGAGAACGGCGTAATGGAGCGCTGATACCATCGAACCTGACCCGGGTAATGCCGGCGTAGGAAAGATATCGTATTTCTTTGCAGGTTCCTTTGCGGGACCTGCAATTTTTTTGGAGGTAAAAAGATGAAAAATCAAAAGCTGAGAGCCCTTGTGGAGGGCGCTGTGTTTATCGCGGTGGCCCAGATCCTGAGCATGATTAAGCTCTGGGAGATGCCCTGGGGCGGCTCCGTCGTGCTGGCCATGGTGCCGCTGATCCTGTATTCCGTGCGCTGGGGTCTGGGCAGCGGTCTCGCCGCCTGCTTTGTGTTCGGCGTGCTGCAGTTCACCTTTGACGGCGGCTTTGCCATCGGCTGGCAGAGTATCTTGGGCGACTATCTGATCGCCTTCACGGCTCTGGGCGTCGCGGGACTGTTCCGCGGCCAGCGCTACGGCATCTTCACCGGCGCGGTGGTGGGCGGCCTGGCCCGCTTCCTGGTGCACTATGTGGTGGGCGCCACCGTCTGGGCGGAGTACATGCCCGACTCCTTCTTCGGCATGTCCATGCACTCCCCCTGGTTCTATTCTCTGCTCTACAACCTGGCCTACATGCTGCCGAACATCCTGATTACCGTGCTGGTGTTCGCGCTGCTGTATAAGCCCCTCGGAAAGTACTTCCGCGGCGAAGACATCGTAAAAGCGTAAACAAACCAACAAAAAACTCCCCTGCTGCACATTCGCGGCAGGGGAGTTTTCTATGGAATGGAGGTATTGCTTACACGTTCTGGCTGGAGGTTTTCAGCACCACGTCGTGGGCGCCGCCCTCCACAATGGAGACGCTGGAGACCAGGGTGAGCTTGGCCTTCTGCTGCAGCTCGGGGATGGTCACCGCGCCGCAGTTGCACATGGTGCTGCGGACCTTCGCGAGGGTCATCTGGACGTTGTCGCTCAGGGGACCGGCGTAGGGGACGTAGGAGTCCACGCCTTCCTCGAAGCTCAGCTTCTTGGAGCCGCCGAGATCGTACCGCTGCCAGTTGCGGGCGCGGTTGGAGCCCTCGCCCCAGTACTCCTTCATCAGAGTGCCGTTCACGTTGACCTTCTGGCTGGGGCTCTCGTCGAAGCGGGCGAAGTAGCGGCCCAGCATGACGAAGTCGGCGCCCATGGCCAGGGCCAGGGTGATGTGGTGGTCGTGAACGATGCCGCCGTCGGAGCAGACGGGGACGTAGATGCCGGTCTCTTTGAAATATTCATCTCTGGCCTTCGCCACCTCGATCAGGGCGGTGGCCTGGCCGCGTCCGATGGCCTTGGTCTCTCTGGTGATGCAGATGGAGCCGCCGCCGATGCCCACCTTCACGAAGTCGGCGCCGCAGTCGGCCAGGAAGCGGAAGCCCTCGGCGTCCACCACGTTGCCGGCGCCAACCTTCACGGTGTCGCCGTAGTTTGCGCGGATCCACTCCAGGGTGCGCTTCTGCCACTCGCTGAAGCCCTCGGAGGAGTCGATCACCAGCACGTCCACACCGGCCTCCACCAGCGCGGGCACACGCTCAGCGTAGTCGCGGGTGTTGATGCCGGCGCCGACGACGAAGCGCTTCTGGTCATCCAACAGCTCGTTGGGCTTGGCCTTGTGCTGGTCATAGTCCTTGCGGAAGACGAAGGACTGCAGCTTGCCGTCCTTGCCCACGATGGGCAGGGCGTTGAGCTTGTGGTCCCAGATGATGTCGTTGGCCTCCTTCAGGCTGGTGCCGGCAGGGGCGGTGATCAGCTTGTCCAGGGGGGTCATGAAGCTCGCGACCTTGGTGTCCGGCGCCATGCGGCTCACGCGGTAGTCACGGCTGGTGACGATGCCCACCAGCTTGCCGTCGGGGGCGCCGTCCTCGGTGACGGCCATGGTGGAGTGGCCGGTGCGCTCACGCAGGGCCAGCACGTCCGCCAGGGTGGCCTCGGGGGAGATGTTGGAGTCGCTGCGCACGAAGCCCGCCTTGTAGCTCTTCACGCGGGCCACCATGGCGGCCTCGTCCTCGATGGTCTGGGAGCCGAAGAGGAAGGACACGCCGCCCTCCTGAGCCAGCGCAACGGCCAGCCGGTCGCCGGAGACCGCCTGCATGACGGCGGAAACCATCGGCACGTTCAGGCTCATGGCAGGCTCCTCGCCTTTGCGGAAGCGCACCAGCGGCGTGCGCAGAGAGACGTTTTCGGGGATGCACTCGCTGGAAGAGTAGCCCGGGACGAGCAGGTACTCATTGAAGGTGTGGGAAGCTTCGGGATAAATGTAAGCCATGGGGTGTCCTCCTTTGTGAAATGTCAGATTGGTAATTATTCAAAAAACTCTACCGCGGACCGGAACATGCCCAGATCGTAGCTGCCGGGGACGTTCATGTACAGGCCGGAGCCGATGCGCTCGGCGTGGCCCATCTTGCCGAAGACGCGGCCGTCGGGGCTGGTGATGCCCTCCACGGCGCAGACGGAGTTGTTGGGGTTGAACTGCACGTTGGCGGTGGGCTCTTCCCAGAAATCCACGTACTGGGTGGCGATCTGGCCCTTGGCCGCCAGCTCCGCGATCAGCTGGGGATCTGCCAGGAACCGGCCCTCGCCGTGGGAGATGGGTACCGCCACGACCTCGTCCACGCCCACATGCTGCAGCCAGGGGGAGAGATCGGAGCACACTCTGGTGTAGACGATCTTCGACTGGTGGCGGCCGATGGTGTTGAAGGTCAGGGTGGGGCTGTTCACGTCGGTGTCCAGGATCTTGCCGTAGGGCACCAGACCCAGCTTGATCAGCGCCTGGAAGCCGTTGCAGATGCCGCACATGAGACCGCCGCGCTCGTCCAGCAGCCGGGTGACGCTGTGGCGCACCTCGTCGTTGCGGAAAAAGGCGGTGATGAACTTGCCGGAGCCGTCGGGCTCGTCGCCGCCGGAGAAGCCGCCGGGGATGAAGATCATCTGGCTGCTGTCCGCCGCTTTGGCGAAGGCCCTGACGGAGGCGCTGATGTCTGCGCTGGAGAGGTTTCTGACCACGAAGATCTCCGCCTCGCCGCCGGCAGCCTCAACCGCTCTCGCAGAGTCAAACTCGCAGTTGGTGCCGGGGAACACCGGGATCAGCACCTTGGGCTTGGCGCACTTCACGGCAGGGGCCGCGATCATGCCGCCCTCGTAGACGTAGGGCTCGATCTCCGGCTGATTCTGGGGGATGTTGCAGGGGTAGACGCCCTCCAGCTTGTTTTCATAGTCGATCCACGCGGTTTCGGGCACCTTCTCGCTGCCGCGATAGATGTCCGGCTGGCCGCTGACCACGCCGAGAGGCAGCCCCTCGCACTCAGAGCCGGGGGCCAGCTCCACCACGAAGGAGCCGTAGCGGTAGCCGAAGATGGTCTCCAGCGGGACGTCCTCGTAGAAGTTGAAGCCCATGCCGCTGCCGAGGCCCATTTTGAATACGGCTTCGGCCACGCCGCCCATGCCGGGGGTCCAGACCGCCACCGCGTCCTGGCTGCGGATCATGGTGTTCACCTGGTCGAACAGCGCCAGCAGGCTTTCGGGGGTGGGCAAGCCGTTTTCGTCGTATTCCGGCTCCATCAGCACCACCTGGTCGCCGGGCAGGGCGAACACGTTGGGCAGCACGTCGGACAGACGGCCGGTGGTCACCGCGAAGGAGACCAGCGTGGGCGGCACGTCCAGATCCTCAAAGCTGCCGGACATGGAGTCCTTGCCGCCGATGGCCGCGACGCCCAGACCCACCTGGGCTTTGTAGGCGCCCAGCAGCGCGGCTAGGGGCTTGCCCCAGCGCTTGGGGTCGGAGCCGAGACGCTCGAAGTATTCCTGGAAGCTCAGGTACGTATCGTTGAAGTCCGCGCCGGTGGCGATCAGCTTGGCGCAGGATTCCACCACCGCCAGATAGGCGCCGTGATAGGGGCTCTGCTCCAGAATCCAGGGGTTGCCGCCCCAGGCCATGAAGGAGCAGGTCTCGGTCTCGCCGTGGCGGACGGGAAGCTTGTGCACCATGGCCTGCGGAGGCGTCCGCTGCAGCTTGCCGCCGAAGGGCATCAGCACGGTGCCGGCGCCGATGGTGGAGTCAAACCGCTCGCTGAGACCCCGCTTGGAGCAGATATTCAGGTCGCCCGCCATGGCCGCCATGCCGGAAGCGAAGTCGGCGGGGATCGCTTTTTCAATGTTCTTGGCCGCCGCGGGTTCGGCGGTGATGTGCTTTTCCGCACCGTTGGTGTCCAGGAAGGCGCGGGAGAGGTCCACGATGGTCTTGCCGTTCCAGTGCATCACCAGTCTGGGAGACTCGGTGACCACTGCTACCGGAGTGACCTCCAGGTTCTCGCTTTTCGCCAGCTCGCAGAAGCGCTCGGCGTCCTCGGCGGCGACCACTACGGCCATGCGTTCCTGGCTCTCACTGATGGCCAGCTCTGTGCCGTCGAGACCGTCGTATTTTCTCGGCACGGCGTTCAGGTCGATGTTCAGACCGTCCGCCAGCTCGCCGATGGCAACGCTGACGCCGCCGGCGCCGAAGTCGTTGCAGCGCTTGATGAGCTTGGAGGCCTCTGCGTTGCGGAACAGCCGCTGGAGCTTGCGCTCCTCGGGGGCGTTGCCTTTCTGCACCTCTGCGCCGCAGGTCTCCAGACTGGAGAGGGTGTGCTTCTTGCTGGAGCCGGTGGCGCCGCCGCAGCCGTCGCGTCCGGTGCGGCCGCCCAGCAGCAGCACCACATCGCCGGGGGCCGGGCGCTCGCGGCGGACGTTCTCTTCCGGAGCGGCTGCGATCACCGCGCCGATCTCCATTCTTTTTGCCGCATAGCCGGGGTGATAGATCTCATCCACCTGACCGGTGGCAAGGCCGATCTGGTTGCCGTAGGAGGAATAGCCCGCGGCGGCGGTGGTGACGATCTTCCGCTGGGGCAGCTTGCCCTCCATGGTCTCGCTGAGGGGCTTCGTGGGATCCGCCGCGCCGGTGACGCGCATGGCGGCGTAGACATAGCTTCTGCCGGAGAGCGGGTCGCGGATGGCGCCGCCGATGCAGGTGGCCGCGCCGCCGAAGGGCTCGATCTCCGTGGGATGGTTGTGGGTCTCGTTCTTGAACAGCAGGAGCCAGGGCTGCTCCTCGCCGTCCACCTCCACCGTGATCTTCACGGTGCAGGCGTTGATCTCCTCACTCTCGTCCAGCTTTTCCAGCATGCCCCGCTTGCGGAGCACCTTGGCGGCCAGAGTGCCCATGTCCATGAGATTCACGGGCTTGGTGCGGCCGATCTCCTCGCGGCCCTTGAGATAATCCTCATAGGCGCTCTGGAGCAGGGGATCGGAGAAGGTGATCTTGTCGATGGTGGTCAAAAAGGTGGTGTGGCGGCAGTGGTCAGACCAGTAGGTGTCCAGCACCCGGATCTCGGTGATGGTGGGATCCCGCTGCTCAGACTGGAAGTAATCCCGGCAGCACTGCAGGTCACCCATGTCCATGGCGAGGCCCTTTTCCACACGGAAGGCCTCCAGCTGTTCGTCGCTCCAGCCGATGAAGCCCTGAACGGTCTCCACCTCGGTGGGGATGTCGTACTGCATGGCCAGCGTCTCGGGCTTTTCCAAAGCGGCAAGGCGGCTCTCCACCGGGTTCACCACGTATTTCTCCACGGCCTCAACGTCGGCGGCGCTCAAATCGCCGGAGAGGATGTAGACTTTCGCCGCCCGCACCAGAGGCCGATCCCCGCAGGAGATCAGCTGGATGCACTGGGCGGCAGAGTCGCTCCGCTGGTCGAACTGACCGGGCAGCGGCTCCACGGCGAAGACGATGCCGTCGGTCTCCGGCAGCTGGTCATAGGTGTTGTCCAGCTGGGGCTCGGAGAAGACGTGTCTGCGGGCGGTCTCAAACAGCTCCGGCGTGATGTTTTCCACGTCGTAGCGGTTCAGGATGCGCACGGACTTCAGGCCGGAAATGCCCAGGAAGCTGCGCAGATCCGCGCAGAGCGCCGCGGCCTCGTGATCCAGACCGGGTTTCTTTTCCACAAATACGCGATAGACCATGTGTTCACCTCATGTGTTGACGTTGATAAAAAGATTTACGCTTTTGCGGCCAGAGCGCGCTGGCCGATGTCCTTGCGGTAATAGGCGTTTTCAAACTGCACCTCGGAAGCCAGATTGTATGCCTTGCCGATGGCGCCCTCCAGGGTCTCGGCTCTCGCCACGGCGCCCAGAACGCGGCCGCCGTTGGTGAGCAGGGTGCCGTTATCATCCAGCTTCGCGCCGGCGATGTAGATCTCTGTGTCCGCGCCGGTTTCCGGCAGAGTCATGGGAAAGCCCTTGTCGTACTTCAGCGGGTAGCCCTCGGAGGCCACCACCACGCAGCAGGCGTGCTCGTCGCGGAACTTCACGTCCACATCGGCGAGGGTGCCGCTGGCCGTGGCCTGCATGATGGTCAGCAGATCGCTTTCCAGCAGCGGCAGCACCACCTGGGTCTCCGGATCGCCGAAGCGGCAGTTGTATTCGATGACCTTGGGGCCGTCGGGGGTGATCATCAATCCGAAATAGAGGCAGCCGCGGAAGGTGCGGTTTTCAGCATTCATGGCATGGATGGTGGGCAGGAAGATCTCCTCCATGCAGCGCTGCGCCACTTCGTCGGTATAGTAGGGGTTCGGGGCCACGGTGCCCATGCCGCCGGTGTTCAGCCCCTTGTCGCCGTCCAGGGCGCGCTTGTGATCCATGCTGGAGACCATGGGCTTTACCACGTTCCCGTCGGTGAAGGCCAGCACACTGACCTCCGGGCCGGTGAGGAACTCCTCAATGACCACGCACTCGCCGCTCTTGCCGAACTTGCCGCCGGCCATCATGTCCTGTACGGCCCGTTTGGCGTCGTCGATGGTCTCGGCGATGATGACGCCCTTGCCCAGGGCCAGGCCGTCGGCCTTCACCACGATGGGGGCACTCTGGGCGTCAAGATACTGAAGCGCCGCATCCATCTCCGTGAAGGTCTCATACTTCGCGGTGGGGATGCCGTATTTTTTCATCAGATCCTTGGAGCCTTGCTGCCCTCGATGATGGCGGCCTTGGCCTCGGGGCCGAAGCAGGGGATGCCGACTTTCTGCAGTTCATCCACGCATCCCAGCACCAGCGGGTCGTCCGGCGCCACCACGGCGAAGTCCACCGGGTGGGTCTTGGCAAATTCCACGATGGCGGGGATGTCCTTGGCGCCGATGTTCACGCATTCGGCGTCCTGTGCCATGCCGCCGTTGCCGGGCAGGGCGTAGATCGTCTCCACGGTGGGATTTTCCCGCAGCTTCTTGATGATGGCGTGCTCCCGCCCGCCGCCGCCGATGACCATTAAGTTCATTCGATTTCCTCCTGTAATAAAGGCTGTCATTGCGAGGAAGCGGAGATGGATGCAGAAAGCGGGTTAAAGTGATGAAACCTTCAACTCCAAACTCCACACTCCAAACTCCACACTTGAAATTAGTGGTGGAACAGTCTCTGATTGGTGAAGGCCATGGCGATGCCGTACTTGTTGCAGGTCATGATCACATGGTCGTCACGGATGGAGCCGCCGGGCTGGGCGATGTAGCACACGCCGCTCTTGCGGGCGCGCTCCACATTGTCGCCGAAGGGGAAGAACGCGTCGCTGGCGCAGCTGACGCCGGTCTGCTTTGCGATCCACTCCTTCTTTTCCTCGTTGGTGATGGCCTCGGGGCGGGTCTTGAACACCCGCTGCCACTCACCGTCTCTGAGGACGTCGTCACACTCGTCAGAGAGGTAGACGTCGATGGCGTTGTCGCGGTCGGGTCTGCGGATGCCGTCCACGAAGTCCAGATTCAGGACCTTCGGGTGCTGCCGCAGGAGCCAGTTGTCCGCCTTGGAGCCGGCGAGACGGGTGCAGTGGATGCGGCTCTGCTGGCCGGCGCCCACGCCGATGGTCTGGCCGTCCTTCACGTAGCAGACGGAGTTGGACTGGGTGTATTTCAGAGTGATCAGCGCGATGATCAGGTCGATTTTCGCCGCTTCGGGGAGAGTCTTGCAGTCGGTGACCAGATTCTCCAGGCAGGATGCGTCGATCAGGCAGTCGTTGTGGCCCTGCTCGAAGGTGATGCCGAAGATGTCACGGTGCTCGTCGGGTGCGCAGACGTAGTCGGGGTCGATCTGCACCACGTTGTAGTTGCCCTTCTTCTTGGTTTTCAGGATGTCCAGCGCCTCGTCGGTGTAGCCGGGGGCGATGACGCCGTCGGAAACCTCATACTTCAGATATTCCGCCGTGGCGGCGTCGCAAATATCACTGAGGGCGGCCCAGTCGCCGTAGGAGCAGAGCCGGTCGGCGCCGCGGGCGCGGATGTAAGCGCAGGCGATGGGGCTTAAGTTCGCATTCTCGTCCACGAAGTAGATCTTCTTTTCCACCTCGCTCAGCGGCAGGCCAACGGCCGCGCCGGCGGGGGAGACGTGCTTGAAGCTGGCGGCGGCGGGCAGGCCGGTGGCCTTCTTCAGATCCCGCACCAGCTGCCAGGAGTTCAGCGCGTCCATAAAGTTGATGTAGCCGGGCTTGCCGTTCAAAACCTGAATCGGCAGATCGCCGCCGTTTTTCATATAGATCCGAGCGGGCTTCTGGTTGGGGTTGCAGCCGTATTTCAGTTCCAGTTCGTTCATGTTCGGCACCTCACTGCACGTCGTGTTTGTTTTTGATGACGGTCTCTTCCTCGCCGGTCTCCAGATCCAGATACCGGACGAAGAGGGACACCTTGTTGTCCTCGTTCAGGGCGTTCCAGACCAGCTCCGCCAGTTCCTCGGCGGTCTCGGTATTGATGTCCACCCGCTCCGGCTCACCGGAGAAGCTGGGCAGCGGCTCGCCGTCCATCTGGTAGGTGTGGATGTAATGGCCCACGCCGGGGATGGGGGTGTCATACTCGAAGAACTGCCGGGAGCAGCAGTTGGGGTCGCCGTCGATGCTCTTGAGGATGGAGAGCTTGTAGCTGCCGTCCTCCTTCACCACGCCGGAGATGCGGGGGGTGAAGTTCGGGTCATCGGGCTCGAAGGTGCGGGTGCGGAGGGCGGCCTCGAAGGTCTTCTGCACCAGCATGAAATCGCGGATGGTGTCGGTCTGATCGCCGTTGGTGACGATGGTGCGGCCGCCCCAGACGCGGACGGGGTGGTAGATGATGAGACTGGGATCGCTCAGCTTCGCGGGGTCATAGGCCTCAGTGCGGATGCCGTCCTCGGTCAGCAGAAAGACGCGGTTGCGGCTGTTGACGCTGCGGCCCATGATGAAATAGACCATGACGGCGTGCTTGCCGTCGACGCTGCGGCCAAGGACGATGCCGCGGCCGGGGTAGTCGTTTTCTCTCAGCAGGGTTTCCAGATCATTCGTTTTCCACATATCAGTTTTCCTCATTCAACAATTTGTTTGCCACCAGTTCGGCGGCGGCAGGGAGGAGCTTCCACTCCGCCTGCTCCATGACGCGCTTTTGCAGGGTTTCCGGGGTGTCGCCGGGGAGGATCTCCACCGCTTTCTGGAGGATGATCTCGCCCCCGTCGGGGATCTCATTGACAAAATGAACCGTGGCGCCGGTGACCTTCACGCCCCGCGCCAAAGCCGCCTCGTGGACCCGGAGTCCGTAGAAGCCCTTTCCGCAGAAGGCGGGGATCAGGGAGGGGTGGACGTTCAGGATGCGGTTTTCCCAGCGCCTGGTGAAGCGTTCGGACAGGATGCTCATATAGCCCGCCAGGATGATCATCTGAATGCCGTGAGCCTCCAGGATCGACTGGATCTTCTCCTCGGCGTCGGGCTCCTTCGGGGTCACCACGGCGGTTTCGATGTTCGCCTTTTTGGCCCGCTCCAAAGCGTAGGCCTTGGGGTTGCTGGCGAGGACCAGTTTAATTTCTCCGCTATTCAGCTTCCCGGCTGCGGCGGCGTCGATCAGCGCCTGGAGATTCGTCCCGCCGCCGGAGACGAACACGGCGATGGCGGTCTTTTTCACAGGATGACGCCCTCGTCGCCGGAGACGATCTCGCCCAGGATGTAGGCGTCCTCGCCGCTCTGTTTCAGGGCCTCCACGGCCTTGTCCGCTTCCTCCTTCGAGACCACGGCGATCATGCCCACGCCCATGTTGAAGGTGTTGAACATCTCCCGCTCCGGGATCTCGCCGGTCTTGGCGATGAGATCGAAGATGGGGAGCACCTTTACAGCGCTACGGTCGATCTTCGCGGTGCAGCCCTGGGGCAGGGCGCGCGGAATGTTTTCATAGAAGCCGCCGCCGGTGATGTGGGCGATGCTCTTGACCTGCACGGCCTCCATCAGCGCCAGCATGGGTTTCACATAGATCTTGGTGGGGGTCAGCAGGGTCTCGCCCAGGCTCTTGCCGCCCAGAGCTTCCACCGGCGCGGTGAGATCGGCGTTTTCCACGTCGAAGACCCGGCGCACCAGGGAGAAGCCGTTGGAGTGCACGCCGCTCGAGGGCAGCGCCACGATCACGTCGCCGGGGCGCACCTGGCTGCGGTCGATGATCTTGTCCTTGTCCACGACGCCCACAGAGAAGCCCGCGAGATCGTATTCGTCCACCGGGTAGAAGCCGGGCATCTCGGCAGTTTCGCCGCCGATCAGCGCCGCGCCGGACTGGACGCAGCCTTCGGCCACGCCGGAGACGATGTCCGCGATCCGCTCGGGCACGTTCTTGCCGCAGGCGATGTAGTCCAGGAAAAACAGGGGCTTTGCGCCGCAGCAGACGATGTCGTTGACGCACATGGCCACGCAGTCGATGCCCACGGTGTCGTGCTTGTTCATTTTAAAAGCCAGCTTGAGCTTGGTGCCCACGCCGTCGGTGCCGGAGACCAGCACCGGCTTTTGGATGCCGGTGAGATCCAGCTCGAAGAGGCCGCCGAAGCCGCCCACGCCGCCGAGGACGCCCTCGGTGACGGTGCGGGCCACGTGCTGCTTCATCAGCTCCACGGCCTTGTAGCCTGCGGTGATGTCCACGCCGGCGGCGGCGTAATGATCGCTGTAGCTGTTGGTATTCATACGTTCTTACCCTCGCTGATCTTGTAATCAAAGCGGTTGCGGTCGTTGCCCTCCGGTACGCGGGTGGGATATTCCCCGTCGAAGCAGGCGTGGCAGTAGCCCTCGCCGCACTTGACCTGCATCAGCTCGCCGGCGTCCTCCACCGGCAGATAGCCCAGGGAGTCGGCGCCGATGATCTCCGCAATCTCCGGGATGGAGTGGTGGCAGGCGATGAGCCGCTCGCGGCTGTCGATGTCCACGCCGTAGTAGCAGGGGTTCATGAAGGGGGGCGCGCTGGAGCGGACATGGACCTCGGTGGCACCGGCCTCTCTCAGGAGTTTCACGATCCTGGCGCTGGTGGTGCCGCGGACGATGGAGTCGTCGATCATCACCACGCGCTTGCCGCGGACCACGGCGGAGACAGGATTCAATTTGATGCGCACCAGATTCTCGCGGGCGCTCTGGCCCGGGGCAATGAAGGTGCGGCCAATGTACTTATTTTTAATGAAGCCGACCTCGTAGGGGATGCCGCTCTCCTGGGCGTAACCCAGGGCCGCGTCCAGACCGGAGTCCGGCACGCCGATGACCACATCGGCCTCTACGGGGTGACGCATTGCGAGACACCGGCCGGCGCGGACGCGGGCTTCGTGTACGCTGACGCCGTCCACGATGGAGTCGGGGCGGGCAAAATAGATGTGCTCAAACACGCACAGGCGCTTTTCCCTGGTCTCACAGTGCTCCCGCATGGAGCGGATGCCGTCGCGGCTGAAGACCAGGATCTCACCCGGATCGATGTCCCGCACGAAATGGGCATGGACGGAATCCAGGGCGCAGGTCTCGCTGGCGATGACGTAGACGCCGTCGTCGGTCTGGCCGTAGCAGAGGGGGTGGAAGCCGTGGGGGTCTCTGGCGGCGATGAGCTTCGTGGGGCTCATGAGCACCAGGGAGTAGGCGCCCTCCAGCTTGTACATAGCGCAGCTGACAGCGGACTCAATGCTGGGGGTGGTCAGCCGCTCCTTGGTGATGGTGTAGCTGATGACCTCGGTGTCGGTGGTGGTGTGGAAGATGCTGCCCTGAAGCTCCAGGGTTTTGCGCAGCTCGGCGGCGTTGACGATGTTGCCGTTGTGGGCCAGCGCCATGCGGCCCTTGATGTGGTTCACCACCATGGGCTGGCAGTTGGAGCGGGTCTTGGTGCCGAAGGTGCCGTAGCGGGTGTGGCCCACGGCGATGCTGCCCTGGCCCAGAGACTGGAGCACCTGGGGGGTGAACACATCGGCCACCAGACCGACGTCTTTGTGATAGGTGATGAGACCGTCGTCGTTCACGGCGATGCCGCAGCCCTCCTGCCCGCGATGCTGCAGGGCGTAGAGGCCGTAGTAGGTCAGAGCGGCCACGTCGGTGCTCTCCGGCGCGAAAACGCCAAAGACGCCGCATTCCTCATGAATATGTTCGTTCATGGGTGTGGTTCCTTTCATGATATCAACCGAGGATGCGGCGCATCATCTCGGAGTAGGCGTCCTCCACGTTGCCGAGATCTCTGCGGAAGCGGTCCTTGTCCAGCTTCTCGTGGGTGGTGCTGTCCCAGAAGCGGCAGGTGTCGGGGCTGATCTCGTCGGCCAGAACAATGGTGCCGTCGGTGAGCCGACCGAACTCCAATTTAAAATCCACCAGATCCACGTTCACGGCCTTGAAGAAGGCTTTCAGAACCTCGTTGACCTTGAAGGCCATGGCCTTGATGGTCTCGATCTCCTCGTCGGTGGCCAGCTTCAGGGCTCTGGCGTGATAGGCGTTCATCAGGGGGTCGCCCAGATCGTCGTTTTTGTAGCTGAACTCGATGGTGGGCTCGTCGAACACGATGCCCTCCTCCACGCCGAAGCGCTTGGCAAAGCTGCCGGCGGAGATGTTGCGGATGATGACCTCCAGCGGCACGATGGAGACGTGCTTCACGACGGTGTCGCGGTCATTGAGCTCCTCGACGAAGTGGGTGGGGACGCCCTCCTTCTCCAGCAGCTGCATGAGGTAGTTGGTGACCTTGTTGTTCACCACGCCCTTGCCCACGATGGTGCCCTTTTTCTGACCGTTGAAGGCGGTGGCGTCATCCTTGTAGGAGACGATGACGAGATCGGGATCCTCGGTGGCGAAGACCTTCTTGGCCTTTCCTTCGTAAAGCTGTTGTCCTTTGTTCATGATAAGCGCTCCTTTCAAGCGGAAGATTCAGTGGTTGTATTTCGCCTCGATGGCGGCGTTTTTCTCAAGGGTCTTTTCGGTGTCGGCCCTGCGGCGGTTGTCCAGACGCTTTGCCAGCTCCTCGTCGGAGACGGCAAGGATCTCGGCGGCAAGCAAAGCGGCATTGACAGCCCCATCGATGGCCACGGTCGCAACCGGGATGCCGCTGGGCATCTGGACCGTGGACAGAAGAGCGTCAATGCCGTCTAAGGTTGAAGATTTGATCGGAATGCCGATGACCGGCAGCGTGGTGTTGGCCGCAATGGCGCCTGCCAGGTGGGCGGCTTTGCCGGCGGCGCACAGAATGGCTCCAAAGCCCGCCTTGCGCGCACCGAGAGCGAAGGCGCGGGACTCCTCCGGCGTTCTGTGCGCGGAGAAAACGTGAACCTCCGTGGGAATGCCCAGCTCCTGCAGGGTGTGGATGGCTTTTTCGACGACGGGCAGATCACTGTCGCTGCCCATGATTACGCCGACCTTGTGCATGGCGATTACCTCCCGGAAAAATTGCGGCAGCGCCAAAATTGAAATTTGGAACACTGCCATAAAAACTACAATATCGAATATATCATACATTATCACGAAAAATGGCCGGAATGTCAAGGGTTTCCGGCCTTCGAAAACGGAGAAAAAATTCCCGGAAAACGGAAATCGTTCGTCATTTCGACAAATGCTGAACAACCGGTGGTCGATGTGTAAACCCACCGTCAAAAATCTGCTTGCAATTTTTGCGATTCTATGTATAATGTGTCTTGCGCTATATCCCGGGGAGCGGTTTTCCGAACCCAAACGGGAACGGCAGCAAGGAGGAATTACATATGCAAAACCACAACAAGACCCGCACCATCGCGGGCGCGGCCATTCTGACCGCCATCGTCATCGTTCTGCAGCTCATCGGCGGAGCGATCCACTTCGGAGTCTTTTCGATCTCGCTGGTGCTGGTTCCCATCGTCATCGGCGCTGCGCTCTACGGCGCGTGGATCGGAGCCTGGCTCGGTCTGGTGTTCGGTGTCATGGTACTTCTGACCGGAGACGCCGCCCCCTTCCTGGCCATCAATCCCCTGGGCACCGTTCTGACCGTTCTGATCAAGGGCACCTGCGCCGGTCTCTGCGCCGGTCTGGTCTATCGGGCGCTGGAGAAGAAAAACCAGTTCGCCGCCGTCGTCTGCGCCGCCATCACCGCGCCTGTGGTGAACACCGGCCTGTTTCTCGTGGGCTGCGTGCTGTTCTTCCTGGACGCCGTCACCGAGTGGGGCAAGGCTGCGGGCTTTGAGAACGTGGGCACCTATATGATCACCGGCTTCGTGGGCCTGAACTTCCTGTTCGAGCTGCTGGTGAACGTGATCCTGGCGCCGGTCATCGTGCGCCTGGTGAATCTCGGCCGCAAGACCCAGAAGTAAGTCAATCCGAAAACGCTGAAGCCTCGAAGGAAGTTTCAGCGTTTTTTCTGAGAAAGGATGGATCCCCATGATCCTCGCAATCGATGTTGGAAATACGAATATCGTCCTGGGCTGCATGGAGGACGGCAAGATCGTCGGCGTCACCCGCATGGAGACCGACCGGCGCAAGACCGCCCATGAGTATGCCATCTCCCTCCGCTCGGCGCTGAATTTCGGGGACATCGACCCCGGCAACATGGAGGGGTGCATCCTCTCCAGCGTGGTGCCGCCGCTGAACGCTGCTCTGAGCGCGGCGGTGCGGATGGTCACCGGTTGCGACGTGCTGCTGGTGGGCCCCGGAATCAAGACCGGGCTGAATCTCGGTGTGGACGATCCCGCCCAGATCGGCGCCGATCTGGTGGTGGGCGCCGTGGCCGCCATGTCCATGGCGGAGCCGCCGCTGATCATCGTGGACATGGGCACCGCTACCACCATGACCGTCGTAGATGAAAACGGTCGCTTTCGCGGCGGCTGCATCGCTCCCGGCGTGGGCATCAGCGTGGCGGCGCTGGCAAACGGCACCTCTCAGCTGCCCCACATCTCTCTGGAACCGCCGAAGCAGGTCATCTGCGGTGACACCGTGGAGGCTATGCGCTCCGGCGCCGTGGTGGGAGCCGCCTGCATGATGGACGGCATGATCGAGCGGATGGAAGAAGAGCTGGGCAGACCCGCCACGGTCATCGCCACCGGCGGCCTCGGCGGAAAGATCGTTCCCCTCTGCAAGCGGGAGATCCGCTACGAGAAAAACCTGCTGCTCAACGGCCTCTGGATCCTCTGGGAGAAAAACCAGAAACGGTATCGCAGGGCCTGAAACCCCTGCATTTGTACAATATCACCGTGAACCGCCGGGTGCTCTTCGGCGTTCACGGTGATTTTTCACAGAAAAGTCTTTTCTTTTTCGGAGCAATGCGCTATAATGGAATTAGATCCTAAGAAAGGAGCTGAACCACATGAAGTTCACATTCACGGAGAAGAAGATGGAGGCCTCCGAAAACCTCCGCGCCCATACCGAGAAAAAGGCCGGCAAGCTTGACCGGTTCTTCAAGGAGGAGAGCGAGGCATTCGTCACCTTCAGCACCGAGCGCGGCCGCTATCTGGTCGAGCTGACCCTCAAGAACCACGGCACGTTCTTCCGCGCCAGCGAGATCACCAGCGACATGTACGCGTCCGTGGACTCCGCCGTTGCCACCATCGAGCGGCAGATCCGCAAGAACAAGACCCGCCTGGCCAAGCGGCTCCGGGAGGGTGCTGTGGAGCGCGAGATCGCTGCGGCTCCGGTGGTCGAGCCGGAGGAGCCCGAGGAGTTCGAGATCGTCCGCCGCAAGCACTTCAGCATCAAGCCCATGAGCGTGGAGGAGGCTGTCCTCCAGATGAATCTGCTGGAGCATGAGTTCTTCGTCTTCCGGGATGAGGAGTCCGACGGCGCCATCTCGGTGGTCTATCGCCGCAAAAAGGGCGGCTACGGTGTGATCTCCGACGATACTGAATGATACAAAATCTTAAAATCCCGCCTCAACTGAGGCGGGATTTTTTAATGGGATTATTGGCTGGGCAGACAGCTGAAGATCAGATCGCAGAGGGATTCGACACTCTCTTTGCAGCCGGTGTAGAGCCAGCGATTGGCCACATTGACCACGCCGCTGAGATAAAAGATGGCCGTATAGCGGGTTTGCTCCGGATCCTTCGTGATGGGCTTCATGCATTCCATGACCCAATTTAAGATCGGCTCCCAGAAAACCGTGGGCGGCTCCGTGAAAAGGACGCGAACCTGCTCCTGATGCTCCTGCACATAGGAGAAGAAAACTTTCACATTCTCCTTGTTGATCTTCGGCTCGTGATTCTGAGGGACGTGGGCTTCCCAATAGGCCCAGAAGCTTTTCAGCGCCTGATTTGCCATGTCCTGCAGCAGCTCTTCGGTGCGGGTGCCCACGTGGGCCATGGGGATCAGCTCAGCGCCCACCGCGTCTGCCACGAGGCTGTGATAGGCCGCCGGTACCCGCTCAAAGCAGTAGGTCGTGGGTGCGTAGTCGCCAAATCCTGCGGCGATGCTGTCGCCCAGGCAGACATAGGTGCTGTACTGCTTCACGTTGTCCGCAGTGGCGGCAAAGGCGGTGACGCCCAGCGTGAAGACCATGACCGCCGCCAGAACCAGGCTCAGCAGCTTCTTTCCGGTTTGTTTCATCTGGATTCTCCTTTTCTTGACTTCCGCTCCGTATCCCCCAATACGGAATCACTTATAGACTGTATGAAACCCACATTCAGACGAATGTGGGTTTCATGTCCCCCCAAACCAATCCGCTTGAAGCGGATGCAATATGGAATGGTCCATATTCATTTTAATAATATTGCAAAAGTGAAAACCGGTAAAATACAATTTTGCAGGATTTGTAGGGCAAGGAGGGCTTTTTTCGGAGAATCCAATTAAAAAACGCGCTGCAGAAACCTGCAGCGCGGAATGTTTAATCGTGGGTATGGTAGAGGCTGGTGGCCTCCTGGTTTTTGGAGATCAGGTTGCCGTCCCGGTCGTAGACGCCGCGGTAGGTGACCACGGACATGCCGTTCTGGGCATAGCTCATGCTGACGGTGGAGCCGTCTACATTGGTGCCCCAGATCTCCACGGTGACGGCGCCGTTTTCCACTCTGGCGCGGATCACGATGGGGAAGGTGCGGTTGTTGGTGAACACGAACTCCGGGCCGCCCCAGCTGACGGTGGCGTCCATGCCGGGCTCGATATAGCCAACGGAGAAATAGTGGTTGGTGCGCTGGTCGATCTGGAGGTTCGCGGTCAGGGCGCAGTAGTAGAGGGTGGAGCTCACCTGGCAGATGCCGCCGCCCACCTCCTGGACCACCCGGCCGTCGGCGTAGGCGCCCGCCTCCCGGAAGCCGGCCTCGATGGTGCGCTGGCCAACCACGTCGTTATAGCTGAAGCTCTGGCCGGGCATCAGCACCACGTTGTCGATCCGTGAAGCCGCCAGCGAAACGTTCCCCACGCGGTTGGCGCTGCTGCCGCCGAGGGAGGTACTCTTCTGGCTCAGCAGGTCGGCGTAGAGCACGGTCTCGTCCGCGTTCAAAAGGGCCGGCTCCGTGATGGTGGCGGGGATGCGGATCAGATCGCCGATCTTCGCCGCGTCCCAGAGCCGCTCCGCCTCGTCCACGTCGAAGGCCACCCCGGGCTTGCCATTGATGACGGTCTGCGAGGCGGTGTCATAGTAGGCGTTCTGGGGCTCGTCGCAGAGATAGTAGTGCAGCTCCGCCATGTCCCGTTTCTCCGCCTCGGCGTCCTCGGCCAGTGCGGGGGTGAGATCCAGCTGGGATACGTGCTCCTTCAGTGCGAACATCAGGTTGTCGTAAACGGCGTCCGCCTTCAGAGTCAGCAGCTCGCCGCCCTTGTAGAGACAGACGGCCTGGGCGCCGGGGGTGTCATCCACCGTGGTGCCGAGGAGAGATTTGTTCACCTGCTCCACGGCGGTGTCCGCAGCCTGTCGGATGGCGTCGGCGTCCGGTGCGTCAGCGATGTGGCTGCCGATGTCCAGCCCTGTGACGGCCGAGGCCACATAGGCGATGAAGTTGGAGAAGGGGTGATCCGGCGTCCGGCCGTACTGCCAGGCCTTCTTCGCGGCCTCATCGGCAGAGATGACCCAGCCGGCGGTGCCGGAGGTAACGGAGATCTGCTTTTCGGCCGGCAGCTGCGCGGTGAGGACCGTGTGATCCGGGCCGTCCCAGCCGGCCTCTCTCAGTGCGGCTGCGGCTTCCGTCACGTTCATGCCGCCGAGGTTGATCCCTTCGGCGGTGACTCTGGGGAAGATCGTCTGCCGCTGCCCCACCAGAGCGATGGCCAGCAGCAGCGCCAGAACCAGCACCAGCGCGATCCCGCAGATCCAGGCGATCCTGCGGCGGGCGCTGCCCTTCGGCTGTTCGATGGTTTTATTCTCGTTGTCCAATGGGAGTTCCCATTCCCTTCCAATCAAATTCCTACTTATTCTACTCGTTTTGTGCCGGAAAATCAACCGCGTTTCCCTTGCATTTTCTACAGAAATATGCGAAAATATTTTCATCTATTTTTCAGAGGCGACAATCCATGTACGAAAATCAGAACCAGAGCAACCACCGGGGCCAC
The DNA here is from genome assembly GCA_900317905.1 of uncultured Eubacteriales bacterium. Taxonomy (GTDB): domain Bacteria; phylum Bacillota; class Clostridia; order Oscillospirales; family Oscillospiraceae; genus CAG-103. The sequence continues at coordinate 183,834 of ONIN01000002.1, forward strand.
ATTGCCGCCATCATCATGGCGCTGATCATCGGCATCCTGGGCACCCTGTGGAATCTGAATAACCAGAAGCTCCGGGACAGCGAGACCGTCACCCCCTCGCCGTCCATCGGCAGCGGGCTCACGGTGCACTTCATCGACGTGGGGCAGGGGGACAGCATCCTGCTCACCTGCGGCAAGCAGACCATGCTGGTGGACGCCGGCAGCGAGACCGCGGGCGACGATGTGGTGGATTATCTCCGCGCCCAGGGCGTTGCCAAAATCGACTATCTGGTTTCCACCCACCCCCACCGGGATCACTGCGGCGGGCTGGCCGAGGTGGTGCAGAACTACCCCGTCAAAGCCGCGCTCAGCCCCGTGATCGAAAGTGAGAACGAATACTTCAGCAGCTTCACCGCCGCCGCCGCAAAATCGAAGCTGGACATCACCGTCCCTGCGGCGGACGACACCTTCACCATCGGCGATGCCACGGTCACGGTACTGGGGCCGAGAGGGGATTATGAGAGCCTCGACAACGTGAACAACATGAGCCTCGTCCTCCGGGTGGACTACGGCGCCACGGCATTTCTGCTCACCGGCGATATGGAATACGAGGAGGAGAAGTCCCTTCTGGACGCGGGCTGTGATCTGGACTGCACCGTGCTCAAGGCCGGTCACCACGGCAGCGAGGATTCCACCGGCTTCCAGCTGCTCTATGCCGCCAGTCCCGAGACCTGCGTCATCAGCTGCGGCGTGAACAACGACTACGGTCACCCCCACGAGAAGCTGCTCAGCCGTCTGGAGGATGCGGGGGTGCAGGCCTATCGCACAGACGAAAGCGGAACGGTGGTATGCATATCCGACGGCAGCACTGTCACCACCGTCTGCGAGCGGCCGACAGAGGGTTGAACGACAATAGATTTCACAAATATTTAATATTTTTGTAATAATTCCGCCTTGCACATCCGTCCCGGTCTGTGATATACTATGCGCAGACCGGGACTTAGAATATTTTCCGGCTCAACCAAAATTTTTATATGGAGGAAACACGCATGAAAAAGTACATCGCACTGCTTCTCGCGCTGGTGATGGTCTTCGCGCTGGCCGCCTGCGGCAACAGCAGCACTCCGGCCCCCGCCGGCTCCGCCGACGCAGAACCCGCCGATGCTGCTGCCACTGGTGATTACCATGTTGCTATGATCACCGACTACGGCGACATCACAGACCAGAGCTTCAACCAGACCACCTATGAGGCCTGCAAGGCTTTCTGCGAGACCAACGAGGTTGACTTCAAGTACTACAAGCCCACCGATGACAGCACCGCTGCCCGTGTGGAGATGGTCGACCAGGCCGTCGCCGAGGGCTACAACGTCATCGTGATGCCCGGCTATGCGTTCGCCGGCACCATCGTTGAGGCTGCTCCCAACTATCCCGACGTGAAGTTCGTCGCCCTGGACGTGGCTCTGGGCGATCTGCTCGAGGCTGGCGTGACTGCTGCCGGCGGCGAGTATGACTACGATCCCACCAACTGGAACCTGGACGAGTATGTGGACATGAGCAATGTCTACTGCGCGGTCTACCAGGAAGAGCTGTGCGGCTACATGGCCGGCTATGCTGCTGCCAAGATGGGCTACACCAAGCTGGGCTTCCTGGGCGGCATGGCGGTTCCCGCTGTTATCCGCTACGGCTACGGCTTCGTGCAGGGCGTTAACGCTGCTGCCGAGGAGCTGGGCACCGATGTGGAAGTGAAGTACGTTTACGGCGGCCAGTTCTTTGGCGACGGCGACATCACCGCTGCCATGGATACCTGGTACAAGGCCGGCACTGAGGTCGTCTTCGCCTGCGGCGGCGGCATCTATCAGTCCGCTGCTGAGGCTGCTGCCAAGGTTGACGGCAAGGTCATCGGCGTTGACGTCGACCAGGCCGGCACCATCGACGGCGATTACGGCGAGGGCATGACCGTTACCTCCGCTATGAAGGGTCTGGCTGCCACCGTCAACACCCTGCTGAGCGAGATCCTCGCCGGCAACTGGGACAACTACGCCGGCCAGATCGAGACTCTGGGTCTCGTCTCCGGTGAGGACGCCAACCTGAACTACGTTGGTCTGCCCGCCAGCACCCAGTGGAGCGATGGCTTCTCCGAGGCTGACTACGCTGCGCTCGTCGCCGCTATGTTCTCCGGTGAGGTTTCCGTCTCCAACGACATCACCAAGACTGCTGCTGACTTCGCCGGCGACCACGTCACCCTCGATGATCAGGGCCAGATCAAGTAATTAATTAAACCCCAACAAAAAAAGACACGCTGCACTGCAGCGTGTCTTTTTTATTGCATCAGAGATCAGAGATCAATTTTCTCGAATCTTTGTTCCGCTTTCCGGCAGGCCAGGAGCGTGACGACTGCGTAGATCAGCATAGCGGCCAGCAGGATGCCGAACTGCAAGCCCAGGCGCGCTCCCGCGGGATCGTGGAGAAAGGTCAGCTTTGGCAGATGAGGCAGAACCTCCGCAACGGTGACCAGCAGAGCGGCGACGATGCTGTAGAGCAGGAACGGGATGCCGATTTTGTAGCCGGTCTTGAAAAATCCGCCCACGAATAGCACATTGAAGGACGTAAAAATCAGCAGCACAAAGGCGAGATAAACGGGATTTGCGTTCATCAGCGCGTTGCCTGTATAGGGGACCGCCCCGGACAGCGCGGTCATCCGCACCGCCGTCAGAATGGCACAGAGCAGGAAGCCGATCATCTGGATCAGACAGGTGAAGCGGAACTTCGCCCTTACAATGTCGCGCTTCTGCAACGGCAGCAGCACGGAATACAAAATGTCGTTGGCCTCTCTGGCGTTCTGGAAGGAGTGGAACACTCCGAAGCAGATGAAAAACGCGCTCATCAGAATCGGGTACCCCGGCAGCAGCGTCATCAGCGCCGCCAGCAGAAACCAGTAGGCCAGGGGCGAGGCCGCCAGCCGGAACTCTTTACTCAGCAAGTTTTTCATGCAGCGACTCCTTTTCGTATTGCACCATAATGTCCTCCAGCGACTGGCCGCCGTGCGCCGACAAAAAGGCATCCAGGGGCTGGGAGGCGATCTGTTTGCCCCGGGCGAGATAGGTGATGTCGTCCGCGCACTTTTCCAGATCCGTGGTGATGTGGGTAGAAAACAGGATGCTCACGCCCTGCTCCTTCAGAAAGAGGAAGGCGTCCAGAAGCTCCGCTCTGGAGACGGGGTCGAGCCCGCTGGTGGGCTCGTCCAGGATCAGCAGCTCCGCCCGGTGGGACATGGCCAGTGTCAGACTGAACTTCACTCGCATGCCCTCAGACAGCTGCATGGGTGTCTTTTCTTCATCCAGCGAGAAAGTGTCGGCGTATTTCCGGTAGGCCGCGTCGTCCCAGTTTTCATAGAACGTGCGGGTCACGGCCACGATGTCCCGCAGTTTTTTCCGCTTGTAATAATCCACCGCGCCGCCGGCGTAGCCGATCCGCTGTTTGATCTCCCGCTCCTCGGCGGGCATGGGCAGGTCGAAGATCCGGATCTCACCGGCGTCCGGGTGCACCAGATTGAAAATGGACTTCAGCGTGGTGGTCTTGCCGGCGCCGTTGCGGCCGATGAGCCCCATGATGCGGCCCCGCTCCAGGGTGAAGCTGACGTCCTCCAGCAGAAAGGCCGGGTACTGCTTCCGCAGCCCGGATACCTCCAGGATGGCCATGGTCATTCCTCCTCCACTTCCCCCTTGGGGAAGATGTGGCCCATCAAATCCGAGAACATGGACTTCGGCGGGATGGCGATGCCCCGCTCCTCGTCGCCCAACAGCAGCAGCGTGTCGCCGGGCTGGATGTGGAAAATCTCCCGGGCCTCCTTCGGGATCACGATCTGCCCTTTGGTGCCCACCGTGACGCTCCAGGCGCACTTTCCCTTCGGTTTTTTCATCTGCATCATCTCCAAAAAAGTATGATTTGTTATACATAACATACCACAGAAGAAAGCGGTTGTCAATAGAAAAAGCCGCCTCGAAACGAGACGGCTTTGTATGTTGATGGGAAATTCAGCGGATTTCCAGCTTGGAGGAGGTGAGCTCCTGGACGCTGACGTTCTTGTTGTAATAGTGCTCGCGCTTGTCGGTGACTTTGCCGAGGGAGATGGCCTCGGTGGGGCAGTACTGCAGGCAGCCGAGGCAGTTGATGCAGTTGGTGCCGATGTGAGCCTTGCCGCCGCGGATCTCGATGTTGCCGCGGGGGCAGATCTTGGCGCACTGGCCGCAGCCGATGCACTTGTCGCTGACCTTGAAGCCCTTGGCCTTGATTTTCAGAACAGAGGACCAGGCTTTGTTCTCGGCGGCGTTCAGGAAGAAGCGGGAGGGCTCGGTCTTCTCGGTCTTCTTTCCGGCGAGGACGTCGGCGGCAATCTTTTTGGAGAGCTTTTCGGAACGCTTCTGGGCCATCTTCGGGGTGACCATGGGAACCATCATCTGGTGCGGGAACAGCCAGATGCAGGTGCACTGGTGGGTCACGGCCTTCCAGTAGTCCAAGGGGACGATGCGGTTCAGGTCATTGAGGCCGATGCCGGGATAGCTGGCGCTCTGGCTGATGCCGAAGACGTAGCTCTCGGGGCTCACCTGCAGCAGCTTCACGTTCTCCAGGAAGTCGATGGGGGCGCCGCCGCCGTGACATGGGAACACGAAGCCAACGCGCTTGGCGCTGCGGACATCGGTGACCTCAGGCTTTTTGCGCAGGGAGATGAGATCCGCGCCGCCCATGGCCTTGGCGATGTTCTTGGCCATATCTAGGCAGTTGCCGGTGCCAGACCAGAAGAAGATTACATTTTCATACATGGGGATCGCTCCTTTGTCTTTGATGCTTGCATTTTATCACAAAGAATGATACAATACAAGTGTATCGAAACAAGTGCAACAAAGGAGCGGGAAATGTATCATATCAAAGCCGATAAGCGCACGGAAACCTCCGCGAAGCTGATCACCCAGGCGGTTCTGGCGCTGATGGAGGAGAAATCCTTCGACGAGATCACCATCACCGAAGTGCAGCGGCACTCCGGCGTCAGCCGCAGCACCTTCTACCGGAGCTTTGACAGATTGGAGGACGTGCTGGAGCTGCTGTGCGATCAGGGGTTCCGGGCGGCCTTTGACCGGGGCGGCAATGTGCCGGTGGCGGTGTTCCGCTACTGGTCGGAGAACAGCGGCATCCTGGAGGCGCTGGTGCGGATCCACCGGACGGACATCCTCTATTCCAGCTTCCGGAGAACGGCGTCGGATCATGTGCGGATGCAGGCGCTGAAGGAGGACGAGGCCCAATATGACTACTTCGTCTCCATCGTCACCTCCGGCATGGTGGGCATCCTGACCACCTGGGTGGAGCACGGGAAGACTGAAACCGGCGACGAGGTGCTCCAGCGCGCCGTCGGCGCTATCGCCTCCATGGCGGAAATGCTGTTTGGAGAATAAAAAACTCGCCCCCCGATTCGGGAGGCGAGCTTCTTTTTTGTTTACTTGTTCTCGATCTTGTCAGCCAGCTCGGAGAGCCAGGGGGCGTCGACGGTCTCGATGCGGCCGTGGTCCACGCTCTCGGCGATGACGGGGTCAATGGGGAGTCTCGCCACAGTCTGGATGTTGTTCTCCAGGGCGATCTTCTCGATGTGGCTGTCACCGAAGATGGCGTGCTTCTTGCCGCAGTCGGGGCACTCGTAGTAGCTCATGTTCTCCACGATGCCGAGGACCGGGATGTTCATCATGTTGGCCATGTTCACGGCCTTGCTGACGATCATGCTCACCAGCTCCTGGGGAGAGGTGACCACCACGATGCCGTCCACAGGCAGGGACTGGAACACCGTCAGCGGCACGTCGCCGGTTCCGGGAGGCATGTCCACGAACATGTATTCCACGTCCTCCCACAGCACGTCGGTCCAGAACTGGGTCACGGTGCCGGCGATGACCGGGCCGCGCCAGACCACGGGATCGGTCTCGTTGGGCAGGAGCAGGTTGATGCTCATCATCTCGATGCCGGTGCGGCTGCGGTTGGCATAGAGGAAGTCCTCGCCGCCCATGGCGCCGCCGTGGATGCCGAAGGCCTGGGGGATAGAGGGGCCGGTGATGTCCGCGTCCAGAATGGCGGCCTGATGTCCGCGGCGCTGCATTTCGCAGGCCAGCAGACTGGTCACCAGGCTCTTGCCCACGCCGCCCTTGCCGGAGACTACGGCGATGACCTTGTCCACCCGGGCGCCGGGACGCAGGCTCTGGAGGAAGGACTCCGGGGCGTTGCGGCTGGCGCAGTCAGAACCGCAGGTGCTGCAGTCGTGGGTGCAGTCTTCCGGTACTTCATTTTGTACTTCGTTGAATTCGTCGCTCATTGGAAAAACCTCCGAATCAAATTTTTCGATTGCACATTATTATATCCCAAATTAGACAGTTGTCAACCAACAGAATCTGTGTGGATTGGATCGTTGGAATTTTTCGGTTTTTCTGCCGCTGCGGGCTTTTCCGGAGGACGGGAATCTGCTATAATGCAGCCATACCGAATGATGGAAAAGGAGGAATCCCCATGAACGCAAGTGTAGCCATTCAGGTTCTGCCGAAGGTGGACGGCAACGCCGAGACCTGCCGCGTGGTGGACGCGGTGATCGACTATATCAAATCTTTCCACCTGCCCATGACCGTGACGCCCTTTGAGACCGTCATCGAGGGCGATTACGATGTGCTGATGGAGATTGTCAAGGGCTGCCCGAAGGTCTGCGTGGAGGCCGGCGCTCCCGGGATGCTGGGCTATGTGAAGATCAACTACGCCCCCGAAGGCGTCATGACCATCGACGAGAAGATCGGGAAATACCAATGAACAGGAAATTTGCGATTTTTGACATGGACGGTACCCTGGTGGACTCCATGCCTTACTGGCAGCGTCTGGGGAGGGAATACCTCATACGGGCAGGGGTCACCGAGGTGTCTCAGGAGCTGCTGGAGCGGATCAAGCCCATGACCATGGCGGAGTCTACGGAGATGTTCTACCGGGAGCTGGGGCTCTCTGGCTCGCCGCAGCAGATCGCGGACGAGCTGAACGGGATCATGAGCGGCTACTACCGCAACGACATCCAGCTCAAGCCCGGTGCGGCGGAGTACCTCCGGGCGCTGAAAAATCGGGGCGTGCGCATGTGCGTGGCCTCAGCCACGGTGGAGCGGCTGGTGGAGGCCTGTCTGGGCCGTCTCGGTGTGGCGGACTGCTTTGAGTTCCTGCTCTCCTGCGACACTGTGGGAGCCGGGAAGGATCGGCCGGATGTGTTTCTGGCAGCGGCGGAGCGGTTCGGGGCAAAGCCGGAGGAGATCGCCTCCTACGAGGACTCGATCTTCGCCGTGGAGACTGCCGCCAAAGCCGGGTTCTACACCGTCGGCGTCTATGACTTAAACGGCGCCCACAGCTGGGAGGCGCTGCAGGCCCTCGCCGACGAGACCATCACCGACTGGTTTCATGCCGCAGCGGAACTGTCCGCTGAAAAGTAAACAAAAAATGGCGCACTGTACAGGTTCGGTGCGCCATTTTTATTCACCAGCAGAAAATTGAAAGAAACCTGTTATTATTTCTATTAATTCTGTTTCAAAAGACTTGATTCTGCCGACGGTTTCGGGTACAATGAAAAAGATTTTAAGATTTGCCACGTTTTTTTAAGATTTAGAGAAGAGATGGGAGGTGCGGCAAATGTTTCTGCTCTGGCTGGTTCTGTTTTTGACTCCAGTGTTCTTTGCCTTCACCTTCGCGCTCTATCTGGTGTTCTTTTATTCTCCCAACAAAAATCAAAACGATGACCGGAGACTTGCGCGGGTCTCCCAGATCCCGAACCGCCGTGCGCAGATCCTGAAGATGATCGACGAGGTGCGGGAGATCCCCTACGAAACCGTGGAGATCCTCTCCAGAGACGACTTCGTGCTCCGGGGCCGCTACATGGAGCAGACGCCCGGCGCGCCCATCTGCATCTGCTTCCACGGCTATCGCGGCACCCCCAACCGGGATCTGTACGGTCCCATCCGCCTCCTCAGAGAAATGGGCTTCAACCTCCTGCTGGTGGAGCACCGGGCCCACTGCAGCAGCGAGAGCAACACCATCACCATGGGCGTCAAGGAGCGGTTCGACTGTCTGGACTGGACGGAGTATGTCCAGTATCGCTTTGGCCGGGAGGTGCCGGTGCTGCTGGTGGGCGTCTCCATGGGCGCCACCTCGGTGATGATGGCCTCGGAGTTCGCCTTCCCGGACAGTGTCAAGGGCATCATCGCAGACTGCCCCTTCACCAGCGCCAAGGACATCGTGTTCTACCGCGCACAGCAGCTGCACCTGATGCCGCGCTCCGCCACTCTGTTTACTGAGGCGGCTGCCAGGATCTACGGCGGCTTTTCCCTCTATGGCCCCAATGCCATCGAGTCCGTGAAGCGTACCCGCCTGCCGATCCTGCTGATCCATGGCGAGTCGGATTACGCAGTGCCCAGCTATATGAGCGAGCAGATCCGCAATGCCAACCGGGAAAAGATCGAGCTGCATCTCTTCCCCAGGGCCGGCCACGCCCTCAGTTATCTGCTGTATCCTGACCGTTACGAGGCCTGCTACCGGAGCTTCATCCGCCGGGTTTTGAAGGACCAGGTGCCGAAGCCCATGCGGATCCGAATCCAATAAAAAACCGCCCTCATGCGAGGGCGGTTCTGATTTTTAAATTCTCTCGTAGGTGCAGAACTGATACTGCACCCCGTCATGCTCCTGGATGGGTTCGGCCTTGGTGCACTGCCAGTCGGGATCCGCGTCCAGATCCGGGAAAAACACGTCGGAGTGGGGCGCGGCATAGATTTTTGTCACATAAACCCGCTTCATGTGGGGGAAGAACTGCCGAAATACACTGTCTCCGCCGATGACGAGGCAGCGCTCGGATTCCGCAGCGGCGGCCACGGCCTCCTCGGTGGAGTGGAAGACCTCGGCGCCCTCGATGGTGATATCCTGCCGGGTGATCACCAGATTGCGGCGATTTTTCAGCGGCTTGCCGCCGGGGAAATCCTCCAGCGTCTTTCTGCCCACGATGACGGCGGCCCCGTCGGTGAGGGTGCGGAAGCGCTTCCGGTCGGCGGGGATCACCAGCGGCTGGGTGCCCTTGGCGCCGATGCCCCAGTCGGAATATACGGCTACGATCGCGTCCATGGCCGTACCTCAGACCGCGATGGGGATCTTGCCCGTGAACTCGCTGAACTCGTAGCCCTCGACCTGGAAGCTGTCGCGGGTGAACTTGTAGAAGTCATCCACGCTCTCGTCGATGAGGAACTTCGGCGCGGCCTTGGGCTCGTTCTGGATGATCTGCTCGATCACCGGCACGTGGCGGTCGTAGATGTGGGCGTCGGCGATGACGTGCACCAGCTCGCCCACCTGCAGACCGGAGACCTGGGCCATCATGTGCACCAGCACGCTGTACTGCACCACGTTCCAGTTGTTGGCTGCCAGCATGTCCTGGCTCCGCTGGTTCAAAATAGCGTTCAGAGTGTTGCCGGAGACGTTGAAGGTCATGGAGTAGGCGCAGGGGTAGAGGGCCATCTCGTGGAGATCCTGGAAGTTATAGATGTTGGTCATGATCCGGCGGGAGGCGGGGTTGTGCTTCAGGTCATAGAGCACCCGATCCACCTGGTCAAACTCACCCTCGGCGTACTGGTGCTTCACGCCCAGCTGGTAGCCGTAGGCCTTGCCGATGGAGCCGTTCTCATCCGCCCACTGATCCCAGATGTGACCCCGGAGATCGTGGATGTTGTTGGACTTCTGCTGCCAGATCCACAGCAGCTCGTCCACGGCGGTCTTCCAATAGGTGCGCCGCAGGGTCAGCAGCGGGAATTCCTCCGCCAGATTGTAGCGGTTCACGATGCCGAATTTCTTCACGGTGTGGGCCGGGGCGCCGTCATCCTCCCAGCGGGGACGCACCTCGCGGTCCGTGTCCCAGACGCCGTTGGCGAGAATATCTTTGCAGTTTTGAATGAAAACCTGATCTGCGTAACTCATGTCGCATACCTCCTGTCGATGTTCGACATAAACCAGTATAACCGAAGGATTACGATGCCGCAACTAGCCAATTTCACAAAATCGAGCGGGAAAATTCTACACGACCTGCCGAACATTACCGTCTCCGGTGTGTCAGTTCTGTGTTATAATGAACGGGAAGCGGAGACTCTGTCTTCAAAATCTGAAACATGGAGGGACATTATGAAACAGTCGAGAAAGCTGCTATCCCTGCTGCTGGTGCTGTGCCTGATCTTCAGTCTGACCTGCACTGTCTTCGCAGTAGAGGGTGCGCCTGCCGAGCTGGCAGGCAAGACCGTGATCCTGCATACCAACGATGTGCACGGCGCAGTCCTTGGCTACGCCAAGGCGGCACAATTGAAGGCCGACTACGCGGCCAAGGGCGCCGACGTCATTCTGGTGGACTGCGGCGACTACAGCCAGGGTGCTCCCGAGGTAAGCATCAGCAAGGGCGGCAATGCCATCGCTATGATGAACACCGCCGGCTATGACTATGTCACCCTGGGCAACCACGAGTTCGACTACGGCTATGACAATCTGGTCAGCATTTTGAAGGATGCCAAGTTCCAGCTGCTCTGCGCCGACGTGACCAAGGACGGCAAGGCGGCCTTCACCGGCCACGCCGTGGTTGAGAAGGGCGGCGTGAAGATCGGCCTGTTCGGTCTCGACACCCCCGAATCGCTCACCAAGGTCAACCCCGCTCTGATCCAGGGCGTCAATTTCCCCCAGGAAAAGGAGCTCTATGCCTGCGCCCAGGCTGAGATCGACGCGCTGAAGGCCGACGGCGCCGACCTGATCGTCTGCCTGAGCCATCTGGGCATCGACGCCGAGAGCGCGCCCAACCGCTCCATCGACGTTTACAACAACACCAAGGGCATCGACGTGATGCTGGACGGTCACTCCCACACCGTCATGACCCCCGGTGTGGAGAAGATCCAGACCGGCGTCAACGTGGATAAGGAGACCGGCGCGGAGACTCCCGTTTTTGTGGAGAACCCCTGCAAGGATCTGCCCATCCAGTCCACCGGCACCAAGTTTGCCTATGTGGGCGTGGTCGTGATCGACAATGCCAAAAAGGCCATTGAGAAGTACGAGCTGGTTCCCGCCGCCGACATTCAGGACGACGCTGCGGTCCTGGCGGCCGGCCAGAAGATCGTCGACGATGTGAACGCCACTTACGGCGCCAAGTTCGCCGAGAGCAGGGTGGCCCTCAACGGCGACAAGGCCCCCGGCAACCGCACCGAGGAGACCAACCTGGGCGATCTGATCACCGACGCCATGCTCTGGAGCGTCCTGAAGGACCCCGATGCGCTGCTGGTGAACGAGGAAAACGTGATCTGTATCACCAACGGCGGCGGCATCCGTGCCCCCATCGCCGTGGGCGACATCACCATGAAGGACATCAACACCGTCCTGCCCTTCGGCAACACCGTGGCTGTGGTCTATGTCACCGGCGCGGAGCTGCTGGAGGCGCTGGAGGCTTCCACCTACTGCACGCCCACTGCCATCGGCGGCTTCCCGCAGGTCTCCGGCATCCGCTTCACTGTCGCCACCGATGTGGAGTTTGACCAGGGCGAGCAGTACCCCGATTCCACCTACTACGCGCCCAAGAGCATCAACCGCGTCACCATCCTCGATGTAAACGATCAGGAATTTGATCCCGAGGCCGTCTACGCCGTGGTCACCAACAACTTCTGCGCGGCCGGCGGCGACACCTATTACGCCTTTAAGAACGCCTCCAGCCAGTTCGACACCAGCATCCCCATGGATGAGGCAGTCATGGCTTACATCGACGAGGTGCTGGAGGGCGTCGTGGGCGAGATGTATTCCGAGCCCATGGGTCGCATCCTGGTGGGAACTCAGGACGAGCTTGCCCTGGCGAAGCTGAAGCAGGACGCCTATCGCCTGCTGGAGGGCCTGCTGCCGAAGGAGGCCTATGTCCTGAATACCGCCAAGGCGGTGGACAAGGCCGGCCATGACGTCGCCGCAGCCGACACCCTCAAGGACGCCGAGGCAGCCTTCAAGGCCCTCGAGACCGCCATCGCCGCTCTGAAGGTCAAGGACAACACCTTCAAGGATGTGGCGGCAAACGCCTGGTATGATCCGGCTGTGGACTTTGTCGCCGCTGTGGATCTGATGAACGGCACCGGCGATAACCTCTTCCAGCCCGAATCCACCATGACCCGCGCCATGGTCGTCACGGTGCTCTATCGTCTGGCCGGATCTCCCGATGTGAAGGATCTCAAGTGCGACTTCAAAGACCTGACCCAGGATTGGTACAAGAACGCTGTTATCTGGGCTGCCAATCATCGGATCACCAACGGCACCTCCGCCACCACCTTCGAGCCCAATACGATCATCACCCGTGAGCAGATGGCCGCCATGCTGGCCCGCTTCCTGCTGGGCGAGGTGGGCGCTCCCCCCGAGGGTGCGGAGCTGACCGCGCTGAAGGAAGAGCTGGCGCTGCTGTATGCCGACGGCGCTTCTGTCTCTGCCTTTGCCGCGCTGCCGGTGCTCCGGATGAGCGAAATGGAGATCATGCAGGGCGGCGGCGCCGAGGGCGACAACCTGCCCGCCTTCCGTCCCCAGGGTCAGATGATGCGCTCCGAGTGCGCTCAGGTGCTCCTGAACGTCTATCGGGCGCTTCCCGGCTGGTGGTTCGATTCGGAGCTTCCCGCCGCCTGACCAAAACCTCATAAACCAATTTGGAGCGCCGGTTTCCGGCGCTCCTCTTATATAAAAAAACAGCCCGCCGATCGGCGGGCTGTTTTGTGTTTTGGAATTACTCCAGCTCGTCCACCATCTGGAGATAGAGGGCGTTGGAGCCGTCGCTGGGCATGAGGAAGCCGGTGCGGGGGCTGAGACTGAAGCCGACCAGCGTGGGGCCGTCCTGGAGGCAGGAGCGCTTGAACTGCTGGCTGAACAGGCGGCGGCAGTAGCTGCGCAGCCACTTTTTCAGCGTGTCGTGGTCGAACTCGTCGCCGTAGGCGATGTCGGCCAGACGCAGCACTTTGCCGGGGGTGAAGCCGTTCTCCACCAGATAGTACAGGAAGAAGTCCTGGAGGTTGTAGGGGCCCACGGACTCCTCGCTCTTCTGGGCGATCTCGCCATTGCGGGTGGGGGGCAGCAGCTCCGGGGAAACCGGGGTGTCCAGCACGTCGAACAGTGCGTCAGCCAGCACCTTGTCCTCGGTGGTCTCGGCCACGTAGCGAACCACCATCTGCACCATGGTCTTGGTGCTGCCGGCGTTCACGTCGTACATGGAGATGTGGTCGCCGTTGTAGGTGCACCAGCCGTCGGCAAACTCGGACATGTCCTCGGTGCCCACGTGGATGCCGCCGTCGGCGAAGCCGTTGGCCACGTCCATGAGGATCTGGGTGCGCTCGCGGGCCTGGGCATTCTCATAGACCACGTTGCGGTTCTCGGGGTCGTGGTCGATGTCCTTGAAGTGCTGCATGACGCTGTCGCCGATGTCGATGACGCGCACCGTGGCACCCAGCTGCTCAGAGACGATGATGGCGTTGGACTTGGTGCGGTCGGTGGTGCCGAAGCAGGGCATGGTCACCGCAGTGACATAGTCTGCCGGCAGGCCCATCATCTTCACGGCCTCGGCGCAGATGATGACCGCCAGAGTGGAGTCCACACCGCCGGAGATGCCGACGACCGGGTGCTTCAGACCGGCGTACTCCATGCGGCGCACCAGAGAGCTGGCCTGCATCCGCAGCAGGCGCTTGGCAGCCTCGTGGTAATCCGCCTCGTCCGCGGGACGGTAGGGGTACTTGCCGAAGGGACGGGTCAGCTCGGTGTCCACCAGCTCTTCGCCCCAGCCCACCATGGTGTACTCGCAGCAGCAGCCGTCGAAGCCCTGGGCGCGGCGGCGGGCGGAGACCAGCAGCTCCACGTCGATCTCGGTGGAGACGAAGGTGCAGCCGTCCTCAGCCTTGGCCAGGATCTGGCCGTTCTCCGCCACAACGCACAGACCGGAGTAGGTGGCGTCGGTGCTGCTCTCGCCGAAGCCGGGGGCAGCCAGGATGGAAGCGGTCTTCAGCTTGCGGCTCTGGACCTTCTGGCCGCAGGTGTTCACCATGGCGGAATCCATGCTCATGGGGAAGCCCGCCATCTGGGCGATGACGGTGGCGCCGGCAAGGGCGTGCTCGGAGGCGGGAACCGTGGGGGCGCTCAGATCGCCGCCCACCTGCACGGCCACCTTCAGGTCGGGCATGACGGCGTTTTCAAACAGCAGCTTGGAGCCGAAGAACACCGGCTCGTCCGCGAAGTACAACTCGTCCACACAGCCGCAGGCGGGGGTGAAATGCTTGTCGCCGGGGTTGGTCATGGGCACCAGACCCAGCAGCTCGCCGTTGCAGACCGCGGCGGCGCAGTCATAGACCTTGCTGCCTTTCTCCACCGGCAGACCCACGAACACCAGCATGTCCATGCCGGCGGAGGCGTCCACCACCTTGTCCAGAGCGGCGGCAGAACCCCGCAGCAGGGTGTTCTGGTAGAACAGATCGCCGCAGGTCACGCCCGTGAGGCTCAGCTCCGGGAACACCAGCAGCTTCACGCCCTTGTCATTGGCCTGCTGCATGGTCTCGATGATTTTTTCCGCGTTGAACATCGGGTCGGCCACGCGCAGCTCCGGCGCGGCGGCGGCCACCTTTAGAAAGCCATGTTTCATGTTGTTATCCCCTTTTTCAAATAATAATTGTTTCTCAGGGCGTCTCCGCAAACTCCACCAGCGTGCGGTCGAAGTATTTCAAAACCGCTGCGCGGGTGGTGACGTAGGCGTCGTGGGTGGTTGAAACGGTCACGGTGTCTCCGGTCACTTCGGCGGAGGCGTTTTCGTCGATCTGCGGCAGTACCACGTCGTTGAGCTCCGCTGCCAGCGCGTCCAGATGCTCTGCGTAGTATTCCGCATCCTCCGGCGGTTCATAGCCCTTGATGGGGGCTCTGCCGCTGGTAAAACAGAAGACCAGAAACAGAATGAAGATGATCAGCACGATGGCCGCGCCGCCGGGGCGGAGCCAGCGCACGATCTGAAACCCCGGATGCTCCTTGGGCTCCTGCTCAGGAGGCGTTACGATCTGGGGCATCTCAGTAGGCGATGCGCTGGGCGATATAGGCCTCCAGCTCCTCCACGGGGATGCGCACCTGCTCCATGCTGTCGCGGTCGCGGACGGTGACGCAGCCGTCCTCGGCGCTGTCAAAGTCGTAGGTCACGCAGAAGGGAGTGCCGATCTCGTCCTGGCGGCGATAGCGCTTGCCGATGGAGCCGGCCTCGTCATAGTCGCACATAAACTTCTTCTGCAGCTTGTGGTAGAGCTCGGTGGCGGGGCCGGAGAGCTTCTTCGAAAGCGGCAGCACCGCGCACTTGAAGGGGGCCAGCGCCGGGTGGAAGCGCATGACCACGCGGGTGTCGTTCTTGACCTCGTCCACGACCTCCTCGTCGTAGGCCTCCACCAGGAAAGCCAGGGTCACGCGGTCGGCGCCCAGAGAGGGCTCGATGACGAAGGGCACATAGTGTTCGTTCTTCTCCTGATCGAAGTAGTCCAGATCCTGGCCGGAGTGCTGGATATGCTGGGTCAGGTCGTAGTTGGTGCGGTCGGCCACGCCCCACAGCTCGCCCCAGCCGAAGGGGAAGAGGTACTCGAAGTCGGTGGTGGCCTTGGAGTAGAAGCTCAGCTCCTCCTTCTCGTGGTCGCGGAGACGGAGATTCTCGTCCTTCATGCTGAGATTCTGCAGCCATTCATGGCAGAAGTTGCGCCAGTACTCGAACCACTCCAGGTCGGTGTCCGGCTCGCAGAAGAACTCCAGCTCCATCTGCTCAAACTCGCGGATGCGGAAGATGAAGTTGCCCGGGGTGATCTCGTTGCGGAAGCTCTTGCCGATCTGGCAGACGCCGAAGGGGATCTTCCGGCGGGTGGTGCGCTGGATGTTCTTGAAGTTGACGAAGATGCCCTGGGCGGTCTCGGGACGGAGATAGACCTCGGAGGCGGTGTCCTCAGTGACGCCCTGGTGGGTTTTGAACATCAGGTTGAATTTACGAATATCGGTGAAATCGCTCTTGCCGCAGCCGGGGCAGGGGATGGCCTTCTCGCGGATGAAGGAAACCATATCCTCGTTGGTCATGGCCTCCACGTTCACGTCCACGTCGTTTTCCTTGACCCAGTCCTCGATGAGCTTGTCCGCGCGGTGGCGCATATGGCAGCCCTTGCAGTCAATGAGCGGATCGTTGAAGGTCGTCACATGGCCCGACGCAACCCAGACCTGGGGGTTCATGAGGATGGCGGAGTCCAGACCCACGTTGTAGGGGTTCTCCTGGACGAACTTCTGCCACCAGGCGCGCTTGACATTGTTCTTCAGCTCCACGCCCAGGGGGCCGTAGTCCCAGGAGTTGGCGAGACCGCCGTAGATCTCACTGCCGGGGTAGACGAAACCTCTGCCCTTGCACAGGGCGACGATCTTGTCCATGGTTTTTTCGGTGTTTTTCATATCGTTCCTCCTTGCCCCGTCAATGGATATGACGGAAGCCCAAAAAATCTTCGCCGCCGGCTGCGGCAAAGTCAACCTTTATTATATCACCGGAAAAACGCCCATGCAAGCTATGACAGAATGTTATCATATAGAAAACCCACCGGGTTTCCGGTGGGTTTTTAGAGGTTATTTCCCTTTGCTCTCGGCTTTGGCGACGAACTTTTCCATATCGATGAGGAACCGCTCGTGGGTGCCTTTGCCGATGGGGCCCATGTCGTCATAGGCGGTGACGGAGAAAACCAGCCGTCTGCGGTCGATCTCGATGAGCTCCGCCTCGGCTCTGGCCGTCATGCCGACGGGGGTGGCGGCGTCGTGGGAGATGGAGAGCTTCGTGCCCACGCTGCCCTGGCCGGGCTCCAAATAGGGCGCCAGTGCGTTGCAGGCGGCCAGCTCCATGATGGCACACATCCACGGGGTGGCGAACACCCGCACCGCACCGCTGCCCACGGCGGCTGCGGTCTTGTCCTCGGTGACGACCATCTCGGCCGCTCCCTTGATGCCAATTTGCAATTCCATATTCGTATTCCTCCTCAAAAGAGTTCAGCGTTCGAAGATCACGCCGCCCGCCTCGGTGGGGTGGTCGTAATAGAGAATGTCGGCTGCGTCGGTTTTATAGCGCAGCAGCTTCAGGACGATCATCACGTCGCCGCCGGCGCTGAGGATCATCACCAGTCCGAACAGCACCAGGAAAAAGGATCCGGTGAACATCGAAATGATGGTGGGGATCAGCCCCAGGACGATCAGCGGCATCAGGGCGCCCAGGATGTAGGGCCCCTTTTTCATGGGCGCCGCGCAGGTGCAGTAGGGGGTGAGATACTTCATCATGATGCCGAACTCGACGTCCTTCCAGCCGTTTTCGGCGAAGCAGGCCCAGGTGATGCCGTGGATCAGCTCGTGGGCCACCACGGCGATCAGGAAGACCCCCAGAAATGCGAGCGTACCGCCGAAGCCGAAGGTGATGCTCAGATCCCGGTGCCGGTTGCAGAGGAAAAACAGCAGGAAGATCCCGATGGTCAGCGGGATGGCCGCCAGCATGGTGTAGGCGTTGGCCTTCACGATGCCGATGGTGAAGAAGGTTTCTTTATAGCCCTTCGCGGCGAGCGTTTCGCGGACCTGATTGAAGTGATTGAGCCGCCGCTGCTCCGCTTCGGTCAGCGGGCGTTCTGATTCATTGTTCATGGTTGCACCTCATTTCGCTTTCCAGGTGGCGGGGAAGAACAGCAGCAGGATCGGGTAGATCTCCAGTCTGCCCAGGAGCATTTCGAAGATCAATACGATCTTGCTCAGAGGGGAGAACACCGAGAAACTGCCCATGGGCCCCACCAGCGCCAGACCCGGGCCAACGTTGGAGATGCAGGCCAGGGAGGCGGTAAAGTTCGTGGTGAAATCCATCCCATCCAGGGAGACGATCAGCGTCCCCACCAGAAGCAGCAGCAGATAGACGAAGAAATACCCCTGCACGGCGCGAAGGGTGCCGGTCTCCACGGCCTTTCCGTCCATGCGGATGTGCTCCACGCTCCGCGGCCTGAGCATCCGGCGCAGCTCGGTCAGGGTGTCTTTGCACAGCAGCATCACGCGGGAGACCTTCAAACCGCCGCCGGTGCTGCCGGCGCAGCCGCCGATGAACATCAGGAGCACCAGCAGGGTCTGGGCAAAGCCTGGCCACTGGGTGAAGTCCGCTGTGGAGAAGCCTGTGGTGGTGATGATGGAGGCCACCTGGAAAAAGCTGTACCGCAGGGCGTGGCCGAAGCCGCCGTACTGCCCCGCGATGCTCAGGGCGATGGCGGCCATGGCGAAGACCACGATGCCCAGATAGCAGCGCAGCTCCTCGTTTTTCAGCGCCTGCCGCCAGCTGCCGAGCAGCAGCAGGTAGTAGAGGCTGAAGTTGATGCCGAACAGCAGCATGAACGTGCCGACGACGACGTCGATGTAGGCGCTGTTGAAGTAGCCCACGCTCAGTGCACGGGTGGAAAAGCCGCCGGTGCCCGCCGTGGCGAAGGCATGGAGAATCGCCTCATAAAAGGACATGCCGCCCAGCTTCAGCAGCGCGGCTTCCAGCACCGTGAGGATCAGATAGAGCAGGTAGAGAATGCGGGCGGTCTGCCGGGCTCTCGGCACCAGCTTGCCCACGGTGGGGCCGGGCACCTCGGCGCGCATGATGTGCATGCTGCGGTTGCCCGCCATTGGCAGCACCGCCATGATGAACACCAGAATGCCCATGCCGCCGATCCAATGGCAGAACAGCCGCCAGAACTGTACGCCCCGGCTGAGCCCTTCCACGTCGTTCAGGATGGTGGAGCCCGTGGTGGTGAGACCGGAGACGGTCTCAAACACGGCGTCCAGATAGTTCGGGATGTCGCCGCTGAGGGTAAAGGGCAGCGCCGCGATCAGCGACAGGATGATCCACCCCGCGCCCACGATCACGAAGCCCTCTCTCGCGGTATAGAGGTTCCGCTTCGGCTTCAAAAGCGCCAGCGGCAGCCCCAGCACCACCGCGGCGGCCATGGCGATCAGAAACGGCACCGGGCTCTCGTGATAGTAAAGCGCCGTGATCAGCGGCAGCAGCAGCAGCGCCGCAGCGGCCAGCAGGACGATGCCCACCGTCCGCCATACGATTCGATGATTCATGGTTACTTGATCCTTTTTGCCCGGCCGCTGCGCACCTCAAAGGCGCCCGCGCACCAGAGCCTGACGGCCTCCGGCAGCAGGATCCACTCGCACTGGCGCAGGACCCTCCTCTGGAGGGAGACGGCGGAGTCGTCCTCCTGTACTTCCACGGCCTTCTGCAGCAGTACCGGCCCCACGCCGCCCTGCTCGTCGGCCAGATAGGCGGTGGCGCCCGTGAGCTTCAGGCCCCGCTGGAGCACCGCCTCGTGTACGGCCAGACCCCGCAGATCCTGAAAGGCAGGCACCAGGGACGGCTGGATGGCGATGACCTTGTTTTTGTAGCTTTTGGCGGTCTCCGGGCCCACGCCGGGGTGGAAGCCCGCGTCGATCACCAGCTCTGCGTCCAGATCCCGGATGGCGTTCCGGATGGCCAGATCGTAGGTCTGTTCGTTGGGGAACACGCCGGGATCGATGAAGCTGGTCTCCAGTCCGGCGTTCCGGGCCCGCACCAGGGCGTTGGCCTCCGCGTCGGAGGAGATCACGCAGACGATCTTCAGCTCCGGAATCTCCCCGAAGAAGATGGAATCCAGCAGACTCTGCAGCTTGGTGCCGCTGCCGGACGCCAGTATCACACTCCGAACCATGGCGTTATGCCTCCCTTTTCAGCAGCTGCGCGGCTGCCCGTCGGTTGTTTTCTTCTTTTTCATTCAGGAGCTCTGTTCTTCTGCGCAGCTCCTGGCGCTGATCCGAAAGCTGGATCGCGCTGTCGATGAGCCCGGTCATGCGGGTGACGCTCAGCTCGTCAAAGTCGATGTAGTTGTCCTGCTCGATGTAATCGAGGAAGGCGGTGACCTTCGGGTCGTAGCTGACGCCCGCCAGCGGGACGCCCTGTCCGGCGGCGAAGACCAGACCGTGCAGACGCATGCTCACCACGGCCTTCATTTTTGCAAGCAATCCGATGATCATGGCGGAGCTCATGGGCTCGGAGATCACGTGGTAGGGGATGCTCAGATGTTTTGCCACCATGGCGGCTGCCTCGTGGTCGGTGCGGTGGTTGATGCACAGGAACACCGGCGTCAGCTCATAGTTGAGATAGGCGTAGACCGCCGCCGCGGCGAAGATGGTGCTCTTTTCCTCGAAGCCGCGCCACTTGCGCAGCACGAAGGCCAGATACTTCCCGTCGGGGTCGACGTTGTGGCTCTCCAGCAGGCGGGTGACCTGCTTTTCCGGGGCCCCGGGCAGGGTCAGTGCCGGGTCGGAGGCCAGCAGGATCTGCGGCTTCGTCACGCCAATGGCCTCCAGCACCTTCAGGCTGTCCGGCTCGCGGAGGGTAATCACGTCCACATTCTCGTTGATGACGCTGCCGGTGAGATTCCGGTCCCCCTGATACAGCAGCGGGCCGATGCCGCAGCCGTACATCTGCACGGCGCAGTTTCTCCGATGGGCGGCCCGGAGGGTGTAGAGGTAATACCAGAGACTGTAACGGCTGGTGACGTCCTGCATCAGGTTGCCGCCGCCGTTGATGTAGAGCTTGGCGGACTTCAAAGCCCGGTGGAGGCTGGGGATGTGGAAGGTGTGATAGGTGTTCACGCCGCAGCGGGAACGGGTCTCCTTGGGTCTTCTGGAGAACACCGTGATGGGCAGCGCCAGATCCAGGGTGCGCATCTCGTGGATGATGGCGTCGAGGATCGCCTCGTCGCCGGCGTTGCCGAAGCCGTAGGCGCCGCAGATGACCACGCCGTCCTTCTTGCCCTTCCGGTGCTCTTCGGCACGGAAGACCTGGTCGTAGATCTCCATCTGCCGGTCGCCGGTGGCTTCCTCGGAAAAGTCATCCCGGCCCTTGCGGTAGAGGGCGTCGCCCATGGCCTTCCGATAGTCGGGATCCGAGGCATAGCGAACCATGGCGGCGGCCAGACCCTCGGTGTCTCCGGGCTCGATCAGGATGCCGGTGACGTTGTTTTCGATGATGGCGGGTACGCCGCCCACGTTGGTGGCCACGGTGGCCAGATGGGCTCTCGCGCCCTCGGGCAGGGCGTAGGGGAATCCCTCGGAGAGGGAGGAAAGGGCGTTGATGTCCAGCGCGCCGTAGAAGGCGTCCAGCTCCGACACCCAGCCCAGGAAGCAGACGTACTCCCGCAGCCCCAGCTCGTCGGTGAGACTCTCCAGCTCCTTTCGCTGCTGTCCCTCACCGGCGATGACCAGCCGCAGCTGGGGGCAGGTCTCCCTGGCCAGCTTCAGCGCTCTGAGCAGGGTGGGGATGTCCTTTACCGGATCCAGACGGGCCGCGATGCCCACGATCACGTCCTCGTCGGTGACATGGAAGTTGTACTGGCTGAAATAGGCCGCCCGGTCGGTCTTTGCCACCGTGTGGCTGAAATCCAGACCGTTGTAGATGGTATAGAGGTCGTTGGGCTTGAAGCCCCGGTTGATGAGCCGAGCGCGCAGCGTCTCCGACACGCAGACTCTGTAATCAAGCCTTCTGAGTGCCAGCCGGTTCGCCATGCCGAAGGTGGCGGCGGCAAAGGGCCTGTGGAGATAGTCCAGCCGGTAGTCGCTGTGGACGGTGGTGATCACCGGGATGCGCAGCCGCGGTTTTAGGAGCATGCCCATGAGGTTGGCTTTCGCGCCGTGGCAGTGGACCACTTCATATTCGCCGGAGCGGATCATGCGCAGCAGCGGCCGGATGCTGCCGAAAAATCCCTTTTTCAGCACCGTGGTGGGGATGCCCAGGGCCTCGGCGCCCTCGGCAAAGGGGCCGCCGACGAAGCAGACCAGCTGCACATCGACGCCTCTGCGGCACAGACAGCTCAGAAGGGAATAGATATGGGTGCGCGCGCCGCCGGTGTCGCCGCCGCTGATGAGATGGATGACTTTCATGGATGCCTCCGGAACAAACATTGCGTTTGCGTTTAGATTGTGTTATTTTACTATTGTACTATTTTCGACGAACAGGGTCAAGCGTTTGGCGGGAAAGCCGGCGCAGAATTTTCGGAGGCACACATGGCAACTACGATCTATCTGATCCGCCACGCGGAGGCGGAGGGGAACCTGTACCGCCGCATCCAGGGCCACTGGGACGGGCGCATCACCCCGCGCGGCCGCGCCCAGATCGACGCGCTGGCGGAGCGATTCAAGGACATACCGCTGACGGCGCTCTACTCCAGCGATCTCCAGCGCACCAAAGACACCGCCGGCGCGATCTTGAAATATCACGACCTGGAGCTCAGAACTACTCCGCAGCTGCGGGAGGTGAAGCTGGGCGTCTGGGAAGGCCGCCCCTGGGGGGATGTGGAATATGAGATGCCGGAGCAGATGTACTGCTTCAATCACGACCCCGACCGCTGGAACATCCCGGAGTGCGAGCCCTATCCCGAGGCCCAGAAGCGGATGAAGATCGCTCTTGCGCAGCTGTCCCGCCGTCACGACGGGGAGACCATCGCCGTGGTGAGTCACGGCATGGCGATCCGGGGTTATCTGGCGGCGCTGCTGGGGGTCCAGAGTGCCAACATCGACGGCCTGCCCCACGGGGACAATACCGCCGTCTCCTGCATCCGGTATGAATACGGCGAGCCCCAGGTGCTGTTTTATAACGACGCCAGCCACCTGCCGCCGGAGCTGAGTACATTCGGACGCCAGACCTGGTGGAAAAATCAGGGGGTGGATATGGGAAACCTCCGGTTTGAGCCGATCAGATTTCCCGAGGATTCGGCCCTCTATGACCGCTGCTACGCCGACGCCTGGGCCACCGCCCACGGCTCCACCAGAGGCTACACCGCAAGATACTATCTCCGCAGTGCCAGAACCCACGCGAGGACCCCCAATGCGGTGATGAAGCTCCTCAGCGGCGACCGGGTGGTGGGGCTCATCGACATCGACCCCAACCGGGCCGTGGAAGAGGGCTGCGGCTGGATCAGCTTTTTCTATCTCATGCCCACCTGCAGAGGGCAGGGCTGGGGCGCCCAGCTGCTGGGCCACGCCCTCTGGTTCTGCGAGACCCACGGCCGCACGGCTCTCCGGCTCCATGTGGCGGAGGAAAACGACCACGCCAGAGGTTTTTATGAGCACTTCGGCTTTCACGAGATCGGTCGCACCCAGGGGGTACGCGGCACGTTGCTTTTGATGGAAAAACCCGTGGAGAGCCGGGGGAGACTGGCATGAATGTCCTCCTTTATTATCTGATCGGAGTGAATCTGTTGCTGTTCATCCTCATGGGCGTGGATAAGCACAAGGCCAAAACCGGACAAATGCGCATTCCGGAGGCCACGCTGTTTTTCTTCGCCGTGCTGGGCGGCGGCGTCGGCGGCATTCTGGGGATGCTGGCCTTTCATCACAAGACCCGCCACAAGCTGTTTTCCGTCGGTTTCCCGCTGATCCTTTTTCTGGAGGCAGCCGGGGCCGCCTATCTGATTTTGAGGTGATACCATGAATCCGATGATCCTTTGTTATAACATCCAGCCGGAAAAGCTGGGACGCATGCGGGTGCTGTGCCTGCGGCTGGGCATCCGCGTCCGGGTGGCGCAGCCGGAGGAGTTTGCGCTCCCCATCGGGGTGCTGGCCGGGGTGATGGATCCGCCGCAGAATTTGGAGTCGGCGGAGCCCTTCGACGACGAGATGCTGGTCATGGCCCACTTTAAGCCCGGGATGCTGGACGCCTTCCTCGAGGGCTTCCGCCAGAACCGGATCCCCTCGGTGGCGCTCAAGGCCATGGTGACCCAGACCAACGCAACCTGGCCCGCCCATCTGCTCCACCAGGCCATCGCCGAGGAACACGCTCAGATGAAGGCCCTTCGAAAAAAGAAATAAAAAACCACGCCGTGGGGGTTCCTGCGGCGTGATTTTGTCTTTGCACAGGCGTTTCCCTGTGCTATAATGGCAGAAAACGTTAATTTTGGAGGGGCGGCCCGTGAAGAAACTGGCTGATTTTCTGGTGGACAAGCGACTGATCGTGCTGGCGGTGATGCTGCTGGTGACGGTCGTCTGCGGCATCCTGTGGCCCATGGTGGAAACCAACACCGACATGTCCCGCTATCTCTCGAAGCGCTCTCCCATGCGGGAGGGCATCGCGGTGCAGGAGCAGGCCTTCCCGGACTCCGAGGAGGTGGCGGCCTACCGCTTCGCCTTTGAGAATCTGGCGGACTACGATGTGCCGTCGGTGATCCAGGCCATCCAGAGCCATGTCTATGTGGCCAACGTGGAGTATGAGGCCGACGATCCCCACTACAACAAAGACGGCATGAAGCTCATGGTGGTCACCACCAAGTACGGCTACGACGACGAGCGCTCCCAGGTGGTGAAAAACGTTTTTCAGCGGGATTTGAGCGGCTACGACCTCACCATCCGCTCCAACGAGACCCAGAAAACCGACGTTCCCTTCGGCCTGCTGTGCATCGGCGTGGCCATGGTGGTGGCGGTTCTGGTGATCATGAGCCAGTCCTGGTTCGAGCCGGTGCTGTTTCTCGTCACCGTGGGCATGGCGGTGCTCATCAATCTCGGCACCAACCTGATCCTGGGCTACATCTCCGACATCACCGTCTCCATCGGCCCGGTGCTGCAGCTGGTGCTGAGTATGGACTATTCCATCATCCTCATGAACCGCTACCGGGAGGAAAAGCAGCATCATACTGACAAAAAGGACGCCATGAAGGCGGCGCTGGCGGGCTCCTTCTCCTCCATCGCCTCCAGCTCCCTGACCACCGTGGTGGGTCTGCTGGCGCTGGTGTTCATGACCTATAAGATCGGCATGGAGCTGGGCATCGTCCTGGCAAAGGGCGTGTTCATCAGCATGATCTGCGTCTTTACGATTCTGCCCTCACTGATCCTCTGGGGTGATAAACTCGTAGAAAAGACCCCGAAAAAGACCATCCCGCTGCCCACCGACGGTCTCGCCAGAATGAGCGACCGGGGCCGGAAGGTGATCCCCATCGTGTTCGTGGTGCTCTTCGTGGGCTTCGCCATCTGGCGCACCTTTACGCCCATCATCTTTACCGAGTGCCTCACCGATGATCTCAGTGCCACCTTCCCCGCGGACAATACCGTGGTGCTGTTGTATGAGAATACCGACGAGGCCGCCATCGGCCCGCTGGTACAGGAACTGGAGGCGGATGAAAACGTCCGCGCGGTCTCCTGCTATCAGACCAGCTTCGGCAAGCAGCTGAACATGGCGCAGATGGCTGAGGCCGTCTCCCGCATGGGCGGCGGTATGAGCCTGCCGGACAACGCTCTCCAGACTCTTTTCGACGCGGCGGGGACAGAGACCGTCTCCTTCGAGCAGGCGATCAATTTGCTGACCACCGATCCGAGACTCTCCAGCGTTCTCGGCTCCCAGACCATGGCGCAGCACGTGCAGGAGATGTTCAACGAGGCGGCGGGCCAGATGCGGGGCGAGCAGTATTCCCGCCTGGTGATCTACACCCTCTATCCCGAGGACTCGGCGGAGACCACCGCCTTCATGGACAGACTCTACGCCCACGCGGAGAGCGACTTCGCTGGGAAGACCTGGCTCATCGGCACCTCCGCCATGGTGCACGAGATGGCCTCAACCTTCCAGCGGGAGTTCCTCACCGTCTCCATCATCACGGCGCTGGCGATCTTCATCGTGGTGCTGCTGACCTTCCGGAACGTGGTCATCCCGCTGATCCTGGTGCTCCTGGTGCAGTGCGGCGTCTACATGGCCATCACCGCCATGGGCTGGCAGGGCTACGACGTCTACTATCTGGCGCTGCTGGTGGTGCAGGGCATCCTGATGGGCGCCACCATCGACTATGCCATCGTCTTTTCCAATACCTATCGAACCCTCCGCGAGACCCACGGTCGGGCGGAATCCCTGCGGCTGGCCTATCGCGGCTCGATCCATACCATCATGACCTCCAGCCTGATCCTCATCGTGGTCACGGCGATCCTCGGCGCCTTCTGCCCCACCCAGAGCATCGCCCAGGTCTGCACCTCCATCGCCCTGGGCACCACCAGCGCCGTGGTGCTGATCCTTCTGATCCTCCCCGGATTGCTGGCGTTTTGTGATCGCTTCGTGGTGAAAAAGGGAAGTGCCCCGGCGGAAGAAGGGAGCAGCTTATGATTCGACCCATCAACAAAGACCGGTTTTTCCTCGCGCAGAAGTCCGCCCCGGCCACGGCTGCGGATCTGGGTATCGCGCAGGATCTCATGGACACCCTGAAAGCCCACCGGGAGACCTGTGTGGGCATGGCGGCCAACATGATCGGGGTGCCGAAGCGGATCATCGCCTTCGTGGACGGCGACGCATACCAAGTCATGCTGAACCCGGAGCTGGTGCAGCAGTCCGGCCCCTTCGAGGCGGAGGAGGGCTGCCTCTCCCTCACGGGCACCCGGAAAACCACCCGCTATCAGCGCATCCGCGTCCGTTACCAGAACGAGCAGATGCAGTTTCGACAGAAGAATTTCTCCGGCTGGACGGCCCAGATCATCCAGCACGAGATCGACCATTGCAATGGCATTGTGATATGATACCGGAATTCAAATTTACCATTCGAAAAAAGCAGGACCTTGTGGACGCCGTGGAGCGCTTCGGCATCGTGCCGCTGTTCCAGAACCACGTCCAGGGCTTCTCCGTGGCGGAGCATGTGGATCCGCGGGTCTGGTTCACCGAAGCTGAGGGCGTCTGGGAGTGGAAGGGCCCCGTCATCCGGGAGACCGGCTGCGCCTATGGAAAGTTTTTCGAGAAAAAGGCCTGTTTCGTCAGCAGGGACGTGTTTCTCGACCTGGCAAATTACCGGCGGAATGGCTATGATTTCGATTCGCGCTTCGACGAGGGTCTTGCCAGAAGGGCGGATCGGGAGCTCTATGACTTGGTGGAGCAGAACGGCCCTGTCCTCTCCAAAAAGCTCAAGGGACTCGGCTATTACGGCAAAGACGGGCGCAAGGATTTTGACCCCTGTATGCTGCGCTTGCAGGAGCAGTGCTATGTTGTGATCAGCGATTTTGTCTATGAGCTGGACAAGCACGGCAAGCCCTATGGCTGGGGCGTCGCGGAGTACGCCACCGCCGAGCAGCACCTGGGACCGGCGTTTCGAGAGCAGGTCTACCGCTGCGACCCCGAGGAATCCTATGTGCGCCTTCTGGAGCGGCTGAAGCTGTTGAACCCCAACACGGAGGAAAAGACGCTGAAACGGTTTTTGAAGTGAGAACGCCGTGAGGAGCAACACATGGAAATCATAACAAGAATTGAGCGATTACTGGAAGCGAGCAGGACGGACTCTGTTGTTCAGGAGAATGGAACCATCCTGTTGAACCCGGGAAAGATTCCAAAGTGCAGACACATGATTTTCAAAGGCCTGACAAACGACGTCCTCCACGAATACCTGATTGCAGACTACAAAGAGCCGTTCCCGAATGAACTGGCAGCATTTTTAAAGCACTATAATGGCTGCAGTTTGTACTGGGTGAGGCTTTTTACAGTCGACGGAATGTCTTTTTCGGCGTCTCTGCTAAGTGTCTACGGATTGCCCATGACGCCGCCCTTCAACCGGCCAAAAAATCAGGATGAGCCGTTTGACATTCGCATAGAGGATTTGGGCAGGCACAAAAACATCCCGAAGCATTGGTTGAAATTCGGATCCTATATTCGGGATTATCAATTTGAGTACATGGCGGAGCTTTTCTATGATACTTTAGGTAAAAAAGTATATGCCTGTTATAAAAATGAAGATCAAATCCTGGATTGTTGGGACAGCATGGACGAGTGCTTGTGCAGCTTAATGGACGAATTCTCAGGTTCCGCATTAGCGTATGAGGTCAGTTTTTGACGCAGACATGCACACTCTGTTGCCCGGTTTATCAATTGGAGTTTCTCGGGCAGTTAGGTTTTGCAGAAAACGAAAACAGAATGTCATTGCGAACCGTCGCGCACGACGGTGTGGCAATCCGCCCCCCCAGCGGCGGAGTAGAATCTAGAAGAACGCTGAGATCAAACGGATTCGCCCAACATCGCAATGAATTGGTCTATACTGCAAGAGAACGGATTGCCACACCAGTGTGCGCACTGGTTCGCAATGACACGCTTTTACTCTGTTCAAAAAACTAGAGTTTCCCCGTAGGGCGGGTCGCTTGCGCCCGCCACAATGAATAAACCATCACCCGGCGGCTGCATCTCCCGCAGCTGCCGGGTGTTTCCTGTTCAGCTCTCCATCTGTCGGCCGAGAAATCCGGCCACGGCGGAGGCCAGCTTTTCCTCGGTCTCTCCGGCGCTCTTGCTGCCCTTGGGATTCACGAAGGCCACACAGCCCAACAGATCCCCGGCGGACAAAATCGGCGCCGCCACCGCCAGACACCAGCGGTCGTCCCCCTCCGCGATTGGCGCCAGACAATACCCGCCCTCGGCGCTGTAGGTGCCGCGCGTGTCCATCAACCGCTCCAGATCGGCGCTGACCCGCTTTTCCAGCAGCTCCCGCTTCGGTACCCCCGCCACCGCGATCACCGCGTCCCGGTCGCAGACCACCGCCGCCGTTCCCGCGGTCTTGTACAGCGATTCGCAGATCTGCCCCGCAAAATCCGCCAGCTCCCCCATGGGCGAGTATTTCTTGAAGATCACCCCGCCGTCTCGATCCGTGTAAATCTCCAGCGGGTCACCGTTGCTGACAACATTGGCATGAAGAACCTTGTCTGAGTGATTGAAACTAGACTGAATTATGGTGAATGGTTCGATATTCTCCATGCCGTCGTTAAAATTTACGGCGTCCTCCGGAAGCGTCCCGCAGCGCAGGAGCGTGTCGATGTCGGGCTTGAGCTCGATGTCCACATGATCCTCGAAGACGCGGATTTTTCGGATGAGAAAGTGAAGATCGTTCCGGTCGAGCTTGTCCTTTTCGATGATGTCATCGAAGATATCCAGCACCGTTTTCGCGGCGCGGTTCACGCGGATGATCGTGTTGCGCTTATCCCGCGCAAGGTCGATCTGGTTCTGCAGGCCCTGAATCTGCCACAGGAGCTCCTCCTCCGCGACGTCGTAAACGTCGTCGAGAATCTGCTCCTGCTCCGGGTGCTTGAGGAGATCCCGGGCGCGCTGCCGCTTGAGGATCTTGAGCTCCTCCTGCAGGCTCGCGAGCACGGCCTCCAGATTCTCGGCGCTGCGCTCCGTCTCGGCGATGTCCTCGTCCTCCCTGCCGATCTCGGCATTCAGGCGGTCGAGCATCTCGGCGGAGTTGTCCCGCGCGAGGCGGACGTAGTTCTTCACGAGGGCGTCCAGCGTCTCCACGCGGATATGGTGGCTGGTGCAGGCCTTGAGCCCCCGGCGGTGATACTCGCCGCAGCGGTAGGCGTCCTTCAGGTCGGCGCGGCTCATGGCGAACATAGGGCTGCCGCAGTCGCCGCACTCGAGGAAGCTCGTGTAGACATTGTCGTTCTTTTTCGTGCCGCGGTAGTTCATCGTGCTGCGGCTGGCGCGCAGCTCGCGCACGGTGGCGAAGGTGCGGTAGTCGATGATCGGCTGGTGGTGGTTTTCGATCACGATGTGCTCGCTCGCGTCGCGCGGCACGTCCTTGCCGTTGATCTTCTTGCGGGTGTACTTGCTCTGACGCAGCGTGCCGATATAGAAGTCGTTGTCCAGAATGCCCTGAATCGTCTGGATCGACCACGCGGGCTTGACCCTGCGCTTCGATTCCTTGCCCTCGGCCTCGCGGCGGAGCAGCTCGGACATGCGCGGCGTCGGGATGCCCTCATCCGTGAGGTAGTTCGCGATCTTCTTGTAGCCCCAGCCGTCGAGGTAGCGCGCGAAGATCTGCCGGACAATGTCCGCCTCCGTTGGCACAATCTCGAACTGCTTCTGCGGCGTCACGATATATCCGTAGGGCGCGGCGCAGATCCACTCGCCGTCCTCCTGCTTGCGGTGCACGACGGCGCGGATCTTCTTCGAGGCGTCCGTCACCGGCATCTCGTTCAATAGAAACTGGAACTGGATCTTCAGCCAGTCGTCGTCGTTCGGGAAGTCGATCCCGTCGCCGATCGAGATGATGCGCACGCCGTAGTCGCGCAGATCCTCGAGCTCCACGAGCCCGCGGCTGTTGCGGCGGGAGAAACGGGAGAAGTCCTTGACCACGAGGATATCGTACTTATGGGAGATCAGCCCCTTGCGCATCTCCTGATACCCCTCGCGCTGCTCGAAGGTGTACCCGCTCCGGTCGCGGTCCTCAAACATCGTGAGCGTGCTCCCCGGAAACCGCTCCGAGACAAACTTCTGAATGATCGCCTTCTGGTTCTCAATCGACGTGTTGTCCCGATCCTGCTCCTCGTCAACAGAGATGCGGCAGTACCCGGCAATGTCGAAGCGTTCTATCAATGTATATCACCTTCTTCTCTAATCATCTTGCTTGTTATTGTAACACGGATATAAAGGGATTTCAATGGGGTTTCGTATATTCTTGAAGACAATGAGAAAGGGTGATAAAATGTACCTAGTTAATCGGCAAGAAAACCATTTCGGTGATAAGAGTCACTCCCAGAAATGTTGGGTGCATATATTCTTTGGCATTAAAGAAGTGGTTGAGCGTCTGCAAGATAAAGAGGTGTAACAATGACAAAGAAAAATACCTTACAAGAAACACTCGATAAAGCATGGCAAGACTATTTGAGGGAAGAACGAAAGAAAAAATATCCTAATATCATGCTCCTTGGAATCAGTGGTGCGGGAAAGTCCAGCCTCGTAAATTGTATTTTTGGTGCCAATGAGGCAGAAATCTCAAATGTTGCACCAGAGACCGTAGGATATTGTAATTTCCACGATGGTCACCTGTTTGGAAGAAAAATCAATCTGATTGATACCGCAGGTTATGAGCTGTCTCAGTCAGATAGTTACTTTGACAATGTATCTGAGGCAATCAAATTAAAATATGATGGTGAGCCGATACACATTCTCTGGTATTGCCTCTCTGTTGGAAATGAGCGTATTGAGGAAATTGATCTTCGTGTTCTGCGGTCATTAATGAGTATAGACCAAGTAAAGGATAGAGTGTGCGTTGTGTTTACTCATTGCGACCTCGATGATGACGAGGGCACAAATGCAAAAGAGTTTAAGGCAGTGCTACGGAGGAACGGTCTTGATGAGCTTCCAACATTCGAAGTATCAATTGATCCCAAGCTGAAGCTGCAGCTTCCTAATCTAATTCAATGGTCATCTGAGCAATTGAGAGACGAAGACTTTCGGCAATCGTTTATCGGAAGTCAGATGGTTAATCTTGATCTGAAGAAAAAAGAAGCTAGGAGAATTATTAACAACGCTAGTATATCCGTTGGTGCCTTGAAGATATCAGAAATATTGACCCAGGACGACAAGAAAAAAGCGTTGGCCGAACATCAGATGAAAATGGTTGCCAGAATCTTTTCTGTTTATGGTGTTGATTGTTTAGCCGGATTGACTAAGAAATTCGAAAAAACAACAACTATGGTTAATTTTGGAAACTCTCTTGTTTCCTTAGTTGTAAAAGCAATTCCAACAGCTGAAAAATTCCAGGAATACATTAAGACAGCTACTGCAACCGGATTAACAAACATCCTCGGATCGGCAGCATCGAGAATGAGTTATTCCTATGTTGAGAAGCATATTAAAGGAATTCCTGTGAAACTAGAAGAATTTTATACAGATCCAGATTCAGCAGGGATAATCGCCACAATGCTTGACGATATATTTTCAGTTACAGGAAGCAAACTGCAACAGGACGAAGATCCGAAATAAGATGCAAATACTAAAAGATAAACCAGCAAAAGCATAATAATCTAGCCGATAGTATTCCTCCCATTTTTTCTCTTTTTTGAAAGTATGAGGGTAACGTATGCAAAACAACAGCAAATCCAATATTGTCTTGTTTGGCCGAACTGGCGCTGGAAAGTCCTCGTTTATAAACTATCTCCTCGGAAGCAAGGTTGCTCCTACAGGGTGCGGTGAGCCGGTTACTACGGCCTTTGATGAATATGAGTATGCGTTGGAAAATGGGATTTCAATACGAATCTTTGATTCAAAAGGGTTGGAAGTTGACGGCTATCAAGATGCTGTCGATGAAATAATCGATTTTGTCGCAAGAAGAAATAACAGCAATAACGTTTTGGATTGGATGCACTCCGTTTTTTACTGCATCAATATCAATCGAGCCAGACTGGAGACCGAAGAGATAAGTTTTATAAACAAAGTTGTTGATGTTATCGGTTTTCCGGTTCACATTATCATAACCCATTGTAGAAGTGCAGAAAGCACTGACAAAGAGCGAGAAATGCAAGCTAAAATCCGTGCAGAGCTTGGTGAAAGCGCGAAGGTTTACTGCGTTAACTCTGTGGAAAAACGGATGAGAACCGGGGACATAGCTCATCAATTTGGACGGGAATCAATCATCTCGGATTTGGTCGATTTGCTTTGGGAAAACACAGCAAGAAGAATTGCCTCAAACTATGCAACACAAATGAGAGCTGGTTTATTCAAAATTATTGAAGGCCTCATGACCGAGTACTTCATGAAAATAAACTTAGCAAAAAAATCAAATTTGAAGGCAGGAAAAATACCCGAGTTTGGCCTTGACAATTCGGCTGAGGCAACAGCTCTTTTTATTCAGGAGATGAATGCTTCCTATAGTTATAGCATCAACACATTTCTGGATATGTATTGCTTGTTTGCAAACGCTTTAGATTCAGGGCCAGCGAAACGGCTTTCTCCATACTCATTATCATATGAGGTGCTTCTTGATGATTCGTTGGAAGATGAATTGAAAAATTGGCTCAACAAGCGATTGAGTGAAGTATCAAAGAAAAAAGGGCTTGAAGCACTACTTGACTATATTGACTGTCAACTTCATTTTCGAGACACGTTCAAAGAACCGATGATTTTCTTATGTCAAATAATGAGAGCAAGAGTTCCAAGTCATGAGGAAATCGAGGAAGACATTTATAAAATGCTATTAGAAATAAAAGAATAATCTCGAATACTTCGTATTCTTATAGCTAAAATAGCCGCCTCACGGTGATCCCGTGAGGCGGCTTTCTGCTTGGACAAGCGGTTATGCACCGGTGCGTTTGGCGTTCTGAACCTCTATCTGCGCGCTCAGCTTTCGGTTATACTTCAGCAGGTCGAGCGTGCAGTCAAACAGCGATTCCGTGCCGGAGCGATATACGACGGGAAGGATTCCCTGCTGCTTCCATTCCGCGTACTTCGGCTTCAGGCACTCCAGCAGCGCCGTGTCCTCCTGGTCGGCTCGCGTGAGCCAGATTTCCATGATCTTCAGTCGGTCGTTTTGCTTTACGATCAAACAGCGACCCCCTTTGGGAAGATCATGCTCCATCCGGCCCGATTTTATTCGGGGGATGGCAGGATTCCTGCGACACTTCCGAAAGAACGCCGTCTTCATCCAGCGCCTCTGCTTTCGTCAGATAGACATCACCCACCGAGCTGTGCTCATAGGTGAGGCGATACTCCACTCCAACGTCCAGATCCCACAGGCCATCCTCCTGCTGAAAGAAAAATACGGGGGTGAGCACCTTGGCTCCGTCTCGCATGGTGAAGAACAAACGCAGCTTGGTGTTCCTCGCCTCGGCTTTCATATACAGCGTGCCGTAATAAATGCCGGGCTCCGAGAGCCTCCTGTATGCGTTCGTGGTGTAAGGGATTTTGCGGACGTCCTCCAATGTGTAGATACGGTTCTCCATGATCGGCAAAGATTCCATTCGCTTTCCTCCTTTGGATGTAAATGTAAGGACTTGCCATTGGCTCCCGGAGCAGGGACGAAGCTCAATTTGCGGCAAGCTATGTATGCGAGAAGAAAGCAGGGCGAACCGTCTGATCTACACAATATTTCTCTTTTTCAGCTGGTAGTTACTATCTATATATCTATATATAAATTAAAGACCTATCGGTTTTTCTGTCCAAGTCAGTATGCAATTGAGAAGGTTCACAGAGGCTAGGCGCTTACAAAACCACACTCTATTCCGTGACATTTGTCAGCTATATAATACGTTATTCCGTGACGAATGTCAAGAAATAATTGATAGAAAAACCAAGGCCGTCACCGAAGAACCGGCGGCGGTCTTGGTTGATATCAAGCAACGTCTCTGTACGGAAGAGACCGCTTGTCAGGGGCTTCTCGCCCCTGATACCCCTGTAACACACGATAATTCATCCAGCAAATGAAAGTCTTACACCTTGACAGTAAGGTCTTATCTTTATTACCTGACTTCCCAAAGAGCTGGAGCAGATATTATTTCTCCGACAAGAGATGAACAACTTGAGAAATCTCGCAGGAATTTCCGTGTGCAAGATTGTTGCGAAGATCACGCATCTTCTGAATCATTGCTCGATCCGCTCTAGTGAGTGTTTTGAGATAGTACTCGTAATCCGAATCTTGACGCCACGCTAGATGAGAAAGTAGTCCCCATTCAACATCGTAAGCAGATGCAATCGGCTCTCCAAATTGTTCAAGTCCTTGCGTCTCAATATAGTGAGTGAGATCATCTTTGATTCGATCGATCAGCGTAACACGTATAGATTCTACAATTGGGAAAAGCGTCTGAAGCTGCGCTTCCCATATCCGCTTTTGAAGCTTTGGCGTTTCTCTGGAGCGTACCAGAGACAGAACGTGACGAGACGAGGCGCTTGCACCTCTGCGGGAATACTCCGCATCCTGAGCAATATCAGATAAGATCTCCTGTGGCTCCATCTGATTATGCTCAAAGCTCCTGATGTAGTACTCCGCTATCTCTGCATCCGTCTCACAGAGATGCGCTGCAAGTGTGGAAACATACCTTTTCCAGTCTTCTGAATAGTCTTCCATACGGTCCATCAGAATACTGCAAAATAGCTGAAGATGATACTCACTAACCAGTGAAGAGTACTTGATTTCTTCAACGGCGTCAGGACGTCGATAAGGAATGTCATCTCTAACTTCCAAAACAACTCTCCCATTTTGAGGGGTACAGGCGTGGTATGCACACACAAATTCAAGCCATTTAGGAACAGCCTCCCTGCCGATGCCCTTGATCCACAGGATATTCTTTTTCAGGACTTGCTTCTCGACAATGTATTGCGTTATGCTTTTCCCGGATTTTTTTCGATACTGTCGTGCTACATCACCCAAGGCAAATCGGTTGAGGATGTAAGAGGCTACATCCTCACCTGCGTCTACCTCCTCTTCTGCATCAATCGCAATCACGGAGATATCGGCGTAGTCGTACTGCTCACGAAGCTCGCTTTCTATCTCCCGACGCATCTCATGACGCCAAGGCAGATCGTCTGGGACTCGAACAATTAGAGAAGCCTCTTGAAGACGCTCTGCCACAGAGAGAATGAAGCTCCTCGGCCCTGTGATCTCTCTCCACCAGATTTGAGATGTATCCTGCATCACACATCCTCCTCGTTCTCGGCACTGATTTCATCCAGAAGTGAATCCGAGTCCAAGCCGATGATGTTCAGGAACGAGCGACGTCTAAGGCAATAACCTCCTGTATCCTCTATTCGCGTAAGGATACCCATCTCTACCATTTCATCAAGCAGATTGCCGATGGATGTGACATCATTGTCCTCCAAGCAGTGGATTCCAAAATCTATTGCATTCTCCAGAATCAATTCTTTGCTGAAGCCGTCACGGCTCGTCTCAGGCACATCATGCTCATAATACAGAATCGCAATGACTCGTGCCAGCATGAAGTAGCGCTTATCCAGCTTCAGAGACAGACGGAACTTCTCCTTAATGCTGTTGTTGAGATCGTTCGAGGTCATGATAGCGCTCAACTGCTTTTCCTCCAGAGCAAACGGCGGATCACCGTTGGTAGCGCTGAAGTATTCGCCGTACTGCGAGGGCACGGACTGAACCAGCATATATCCGAAAAACTGAAGAATACCGGGATAATAATTTGTGTTGGTTAGGATCGTCTCCAAATGCGGGTATCGGTCGACCTGAAACCCGAGGTACATCAGCGGTCTAGAAATGAGCTGCAGAGCATCCGAGCCCGAAAGGGGCTTAATGCACAGCGGCATTCCGAGCTGCCCAAATACGCCGTTTCTGTCCGTGGCGTTTCTCGTGCGGCAAACATTGTGAAGACCCGCAAGAACAAATTTGAAGTCGTTCTGTGTTTCACGCTTGAGATCAACCAACGGCTGGAGCTGATGATATCCGGTATTGCTGATGCTATCAAGAAAGCTATCTGCCTCGTCGATCAGCAGCAATAGAGATCGGATGGATCCATCCTTAAATCGCATGCTGATTTGAGATGCCAGATCCTTAAGCGAATCTGTTTCCGCCAGCCTTAGATTGGTTTTCATATTGATGTCTTCGACAATCTTGCTCGCAGTGGCAGCTTCAGAGACTAAATTATAAATTACGGTATATACCGCATAGTGCCGATCCTCCGGCTTGGAGCGAAGGCTCTCCGCACGCTGAAGCAGTGCAGTTTTGCCAAGCTGACGTCCTCCGTAAACCACACATGCACCCTGCGGATCCAGTATTGTCTGGAGTTCAGATACACGACCGCAGAACATATCGTCTGAGGTTGCTCCACCGTCTCGCACAAATGGCTGGTATCTTGTAAATGGGAGTGTGCACTTGAGCATCGCAGGAAGTCTTTCGTTGCTTGTTTTAAGTGCAAGGAAGATAGCAAGAACTTGATCAATCAGTAAAAAGGTATTCTGCCCAGAGGTCGATCTATGGAAATATTCCGCGACGAGTCTTCTATCATTCAGAGAAAGCGGATAGTCAATAAATACGATTGTATTACTTCCAAGATTCAAATTGTTGACCTTGGAGACGATTTCTCCGGGATCATTTTTACCAAAAAGAACAAGAACGTTTACTGGATTCTTGATTTTGGTTCCGAAGGCAGAAATCGGATGCTGATAGTCTGCCTTATTTCGCGGGCTACTCCTTACAGTCGCCTTGTAATGCTCAACCTTTCCAGAATTCTTGACCTTATCCACATTCTGTACATCAAGCCCGAGCAAGCGGAGAAGGATTTCAATATTTTCTTTTGTGGTGCTTTGCTTTGCAATCGGCCAGTTTCCAATCAGGTCTCTTGCATCCTCCTTATATCGGCTTGTCCAGTCTGAAGGGAAGTTCGCTGCAATGTAGTTCTTTGCAAATGTTCTGAAATTTCCACCCTTATTCGTCTTTTTGCTGCACTCTGAATAAATTGGGTTATATATCTCCGGGCTGATGAACTCTTCGAAGGTTTTCTCCTCATTTCGAAGCAAGTTTGTCTCAGGTGACAGCTCCCTTTCTCCTGCGTCAAACCGATTCAGATATTCTTCGGCCAGAGAATAGTATTTTTTCTCCAGCTGTTCTCCTGCCGCTCTTAGAAGCTGATCCGAGTCTCCTTCAGCCAGGCTCTCCTTCGCCCGCTCCAGCCGATTCTGTAAGCTTGTACGCCGTGTCTCGGCAATTTCTGAAAGCTGAAGTCCAAGCGCATATAGGAAGGCACGCCAGCAGCCAAAGTCTTCCCTAGCGTAAAAGAACTCCTTATAGTCAAGCAAAGCCAGAATGCGCTCCTTATCTGCCTCACCAATTCGGTCATAGGTGTATGCATTTTCCAGCTCCTGTCGGAATTCTTTTTCAGAAGCATCCGCTGCAACCTTCGCACGCTGAATGTCCTCCATATCGACAAGATACTCATCACTGTCGGACTTATAATAAACTCCAAGCATACGAAGCTGGCGATAGTTATCATGAAGCGGGGAATCTGGATTCAGACTAATTGCTTCTGCTACAGCCGCGCTGTCAGCCTGCGGTGTCAAGGTATGGCGAATCACATTTCTCCAAGGCTCATAATACTTTACTGCATCCATTTCCCTGTCAAGAATGGGCAGGCCGTTGTCATCCATAGAAATAATGCCCGTGAACAGTATGCCGGAGAAAAAGCGGTGTAGGCGCAGAGGCTCCTTGAGCTCTAGCTTCGCCTTAATGCTCTGGAGCATCCAGTACAGCACCGCTGGCATGCTTTCCTGCGGGACCTTCCTAAGTGTTGGCAGCACCTTATCAATTTCCGCAACTAGTCGAGAGCGCAAATTTTTCACAGCTGCTGCATCAAGCTGAGAGGAATCGTAATCAGCATCAAGCCATTCCTTGAGAACTGTAAGTCTATCCCAGAATGCGTTGTCGACCTGCGTTCTGGCTTTTGAAATCAATCCAGTCCGATGTTTACGGTTCTTCCTCCAGACCTCCTCGATAGCTTCATCTATCTTGCTCTGGCTGATTTTTCCGTTTTCCTTACAGTATTCTTGGTAGACCTCCTCAATAAAAGCTCTGTCCGAAAGCCTTCCCTCAGCTACACTTCTAATTGCTGCTCCCAATACAGAATCCGGTCCGAAGCATTCGTTCAACGTTTCTCGATGTCCGGGTAGTCCGGTTGTGTTTGGAGAAGGAGCCTCAATCAAATCCCTTGCCTTTGCAGCAGCCCTGTTAATGCGAGACTGCCGCTCAGCTTGATCGCCAAGAAGACCTATCACTCTGTTGCTAAAGCCCTCGGGAACGACTTTTCGGATCTCGTTGAGTATTCTGAAAAGCCCTTTATACTTAGGATATGATGGGAAAAAGTGATCATAATCCTCAACAAGAGGTCCAGAAACCCCGTCAAGTGTATAGTCATATGCCTTTTGCGGTGCAAACATGGCAAGGCTGAACGCTGCAAGCCTCAACGGCTCATCAAACTTGTCGTCGCTGTCAAACAGCGCAGACAGTTCCTCGCCCGTATAGTCGAAATCCTCCAACGGAATACCTGTGGCAGCCAGCAGCTTTCCAAAAAGGCTTATAGACAGAGGTCTGTCCTTGTTAAAGCTTGCAGCTCGAGCCAGCATTAAGGCATTCGCAAGCGCTCCATAGCGCTTGTCCTCCGCGTCCTCAACAGTTTGCTTGCTGAGCAAGAAGCGAACAGCACAGACAAGCTGTTCATCCGATGGCTTATCTTCATGAAGCAATCGGTCAAAAAGCGCCTCAGTCTGATCTGTCGGCGCAGTAGGCTCAGCGGGATCTCCTCCAATCGCAGCTTGATCCGGTGAGCCAGAATCCGACTCCTCGGCCTCCGGCGCCGGAGCAGCCTTTGCACTGCTCTCATCCTGTAGCTCCGTATTCCTTCCGCTCTGAGTTCCATCTGGGTCCGACTCTTCACCATAAAGTAGTCTCCACTTTTCACCGGTTCGACAGTAAACACTGGAGCTGCGGAACAGGAGGACGCCTTCTGCGGCGTTTTCCGGCTCCCAGTTGAGATCAGCCGTCTTGTCACCAGCGAGGATTAGCTGATCACAATCCTCGGTATACTCGTCCGGAAGCACAACACGTAGACGCCGCCACTCACCCTCACAGGGCAGTTCAATACGGCAGGCACAGCTCTCATCTGTCTCCAGAGAAGAAATAATGTTTGAGAACTCCTTCACATCAATCCATCCGCTCAACGCAGAGAGAAATTGATATATGGAAACTGTGCGAAGACACATGCGCTGCAGATCATCGCGATCCATTTCCTGCAGGCCGACATATTTACAGCTGCCAATTCGCTGCTTGGAGCGGCGCTTTATCGCTTGGACGACACTGGCCTTATGAATACACGAATAGCCATATTGCGTAAAGCAATACAGTACATCCTCTGCTCCGTTACAGCTTGTCACATATGCAGCGATAACACCCCTGCTCTCAAGGCTCTTCAGCACGCTGCTCTGCGCTACAGCTCTCTTTTCCTCCTCCTCATCCTTGATACCAAAAGCCAGCTTAGAGAGTGGAAGCAAAATAGACTCCGGGATAACGCCAAAATAGGAGAGCATCGTCACAAGCTCTGTTGCATCGCGCGGTGATCCCGATTTATCAAGATCAGAGAGAAAGCTATTAGCACCAGGCTTAGCGTTTTTGATTTTATTCCGTGCACTGAGTGTGATTGCTGGGACGGCGGCCGGCTCCGCCTGCTCCTTGTTCTTAGGTGCAATTTCCTCGACCTCTATTTTTGCCAGCGCATTGGCGGACAGTACAGCGAAGCGAACGGAAGCAGACAGGTCTGCTAGGTCAAGTGCGTTAGCTAGCTGCTCCCGATCCGATTCGGACAAAGCTACAATTGTAACGGCGACATGCTCATTGGAAGCAATCATTCTTCTGAGGCGATAAACTTCTTCTCGCTCAGCACCCTGAGTAAAAAGACCGGCAGCAACATAGTGCGGAATCAACTCGTCTGAGTCTTTGCTCCCTCGTTCTGCCCAACAAGCATACGGATAATCCTCAGCATCCTCCATGCAGATGAGATTGAGACCTTCCTTACGCTCGCAATGCAGATGTATATAGCACTTGATCAGCCTAACACGGAGCAAAAACGCTTCTGACGGATGATCGGCGATCTGAGCAAAGGCATCCGGCAAAATGTCGACATCAGAAAAAGGCTCCGCATTGAATTGGATTTCAGAAATATCCGGAATGCTTGGAGCTGCATTAATGAATCCGTCAAATGCATCCCAAAGCGGAAGCGACTCAGGCTTTGCTGGAGAAGGCTGCGGCGGAAGATCTCCCTCTGTGCCTGACGGGGAAGCTGCTGCGTTTGGAGAAAGCAGCTCACAGGAGCCATCGAGATATTCAGACAGCTCCATGGACTCGTCGATGCTTAAATCACCTCGGTCGGTCGCGCGCGCAATCGACCGGCCAATCTGGCTCTCAATGGCATCATATATTTTATCGGGAAGGCCTACAACCCCGGCTTTTACGTTTTCAACCACAAGACCAAACGGCTGGAGCTCATCACGAGGTCGCTCGCCCCGGCATACCTTCATAAGCAACTGCTTGGATTCCTCAAGCTGTGCAATAACGCTTTCAACCTTAGTAGACAGCTTGAGATAGTCCAGCACGAGCTGCCGCTCTGCAATCATTTTTTGTCTGCTCTCATATTCAAGGATTGCATGCCTTACCGGCTCAATCCCAGCTTCAGTGTCGATTGCAAGAGCGTTTCCCGCCTCGCGAAAGGCTTGCAGCTTTTTCTTGTAGCCTTCAAGAGCGACAGAGAGAGCTTCTGCGACCTCAGAGGGAATGAATTTTC
The DNA here is from genome assembly GCA_900317905.1 of uncultured Eubacteriales bacterium. Classification (GTDB taxonomy): domain Bacteria; phylum Bacillota; class Clostridia; order Oscillospirales; family Oscillospiraceae; genus CAG-103. The sequence goes on from ONIN01000002.1 coordinate 224,973, forward strand.
CCTTTTGAATCTCGCCTACAAGTTGCTCGGCATGTTCAAGAACACCTGCTGTATCTGCTTGAAGCGCATCAAATGCTTCCTTGAAGCTGAGAAATAAACCGTTCTTCACAGGATTCCACACCTCATCGTTCATAATAGTACAGATGCCTTAAGGCTCTGGTGCAGGCTACTACCTGCTGATTGGCCGTCATTCCGTCGGGCCAGACAAGCGCCTTCGAGAATTCAAGGCCCTTTGCTGCATATACAGAGAAGCAAGAAGTAGTGCCATCCTTCTCCTCTGTCGAGCTTGTATCCAAATAATGCAACTGCGAGGCAGCGTCTCCAGCCTGATCGCAAAGCGTTTGAAAGGCTTGATAATCCTTCACAATAATTGTTAACTCAGAGGAAGCCTCCAGAAGCTGCTTCAGCTCGCCGGCAGATCGGATGACCGTCGGCCTTTGATCTTCCTTGACGCGACCACACGCCTCCATCCTTGCACCGAACCGCTCCTTGATAAATTCAACAGTGGCCGGAGTGTTCCTATAGTTCTTATTGAGCTCGAACACCTTCGGGATTCCGGTTTCCTTTTCCCATTGGCTAATGCCGCAGTCAACGTGAAGTGCCTGATCAATATCGCCGAACACATTAAACACTGCGTTGGGAAACAGCTCTCTAAGCGTTTCGTAGTCTGCCTCGTGAAGATCCTGACCCTCATCAATGCAAATATACTCGTAAGGAGGAAGCTCGTTTGCCTCGCTTAAATACATATATATGCGGAGGTAAAATAAGAGGTCTGATTTATAAAGGATTCTTGTTTCTCTGCGTCTTCCGCTGCCAAGCTCTTCAATATCAAGCGTTTTGATTCCACACTGCTCCTTCAGAGGAGCAAGCGCATTCCAGATCTCACGTTCGAATACTGAGCTTTCAACACGACTCAAAAAATACCGAGACGCTTCCATAGCCTCAATTCGGGCTCGCGTCTGACTTCTTACGCTTTCGTCCTTCGTGTAATCCTGAAGCTGACGAATAATTTGCTCAATTCTCAGCTCCAAATCAGCAATATGATTGTCAATGAGTTGAATCCGCTTTTCATTTTCGCTAATATCCTTTTGAATTGTCCTCTCAGTTGCATTTACACTTTTTCCTTTAGAAAAGGCAAGTAGCTCCTGCTGGCAAAGCTCAATATATCCACGCAAGAATTCAGTGTGCTCTGCATCTGCTCTGTTTTTCTCTCCCCATTCACAGGTTGCGCCCAAAAAGCGTGTTACCTTGACAAGATAATCGTTTACAAGTCCAATCGAGGAATAGTTGAGTCCTTGACTATTTAGCTGAGAGACCGCAGAATCAACCTCTTTCTTCAGATCTTCGTTCTGAGCCTTCAGACCATCCGTCCAGTCGGATAGCTCCGCTTCTGCAAGGTCCAGATCATCGCGTAGCTTATCAAGCAAACGACTCCGAGAATCAAGCTCATCACGGCGTTGAAGTAAGCGCGCTTGCATTTTCTTTTGTACGATTATTTCTTTTTCGAGTTTATCTGCTTCCGCTCTCATCGCCGAATAGCGTTCATCCTTCGACCGCTCCTGCTCGCGAAGGCTAACGGCTGCAATTTCGCGCTCCAGCTTCTCTGTCAGCGACTGGATCACCGAAATCGTTATTGGAGCTTCAGGGACCGGAATATTAAGATATCCACACGCCTCATTCACGTAATTCGCAATAGAGCGAATGATTTCGGATCGGATTTTCTGTATGGTATCGCGGCTATATACCTTCCTCAGATAGACATCGGGTAGATACTCCTCTGACAATTCAAATCGATACTGTCTGTTTTTAAATCGACTGTCAATTCTAAAAAGCAGCTCCCGATACAGCTCGGCAATAGAAATGTTTGATACAGAGCTAAGTCGGAATCTGGTCATTAGCTCGGAGGAATAGCTCCGAAACAGCTGAGAGGGGGTGATTAGCAAAACCTTGTCCCAGCCATTATTGGAGAGCGCCGAGCGGAGGAAAAATAAACGATGAATCAAGCACTGACTTTTTCCTGAGCCGGCACAGCCCTGAACGACGAAGGAGACTTTCTGCGGTGTCTGCACAATGCTGTACTGCTCCCTCTGGAGTGTTGCGATGATATTCCGAAGAACTGCACTTTCGCGGTTTTCATCGAGCCGCATAGCAAGGACGTCATCGAAGTCAATGACCTCCTCATCAAAGGTCAGCTCAGGGAAAAACTGCCTAACATCATGAAGCACCCGAGAGGAAATAGAAACGTCCCTGATGATTTCTGGTACGTATGCTGTTTCGCTTCCGTCGCGATTTGTAATTGAAAACCTCGCTCCGTTTTTAGCTTGGTATGCGCCAAAAAGGGCAGTAAACAGTGCTCTCTGCGCGTCCTGCTTGAAGGGTATAATTAGCGCCTCGCCTGCTTCGCCATGCTCAATGGTTTTGATTTCATCCAAATCGGGACAATCTGATAAGAGGCAATGGATAACATCCTTATCATCCGGAACAAACAGGCGAATATGTGAGAAATACGGCTTATTATAAAGGCTTTTAATTTCTCTTGTAATTTGAAGCTGGTGTCGTCTCTGCTTGCTCAGATCACTGGCAAAAACGGAAACAAACTGAGACTCGTAGCCTCCGGAATCCAAGCTGGTTTTTGCCTGCAAAACCGCGCGATTGGATTTTTCCATCTCCTTTTGAAAGCTAGTGTAGACGCTCTCCTTAAGGGCTTCCTCTTCCGCTAAAAGCTGTTCCTTTGTTAGTCCATTTGAAGAGGCCATAGGGGGTGTTCACCTACCCTTCATCATTTTTATTCAATTATACTACCGGAGTGACAATTATTCCAGTATCAACATAGACAAATAGCCGAAACACGTCGTAATAATCATAGATCTGCACCCCTGCAGTAATCACATAGCCATAGATATATTAACTAAAAAAGTTTTGAGCCCAAGGGCAGGATAGCTCTTGGGTGTTTTATTATGCTACACCCATTCACTATTACTATTTTTGCGGTTATAACCCAAAAAACTTATTGAATAATTGATGCTTTTGCGGTAATATATAGTAGCGAGGTGATTGAAATGATAGACAGACCCTTGTATGTTAAGCAAATCATGGCGTATACGGATACGCCATTTATTAAGGTGCTTACCGGAGTGCGCCGGTGCGGGAAGTCAACAATCCTGGACATGATCATAGAAGCGCTTAAAAACGATCGGAATATTCCGGAGGAGCGTATCATCAGCTTCCGCTTTGACCTGCTCGAATACGAAGGCGCAACGGCGAAGGAGATCCTCTCAAAGATCAAGGCACGTCTTTCTCCAAACGGAAGAACATACGTGTTTTTGGATGAGGTTCAGGAAATACAAGGCTGGGAGCGCATGGTGAATACGCTTGCCGTGGAATATAATGTAGATCTTTATGTGACCGGCTCAAACTCCCGTATGATGTCCTCGGAAATTTCAACCTATTTGACCGGGCGATATGTAGCATTTCGAATCTTTACGCTGTCCTTCTCGGAATATCTGCAGTTTAAGGCCAGCTACACAGAGCCAGGCTCGCCCCGGCAGGAGCTCGCGGAATATATTAGACTCGGCGGCTTCCCCGCTACGCATTTACACAGCTTTAGCCAGGATGAGGTTTATACTGCGGTTCGGGATATCTATAGCTCTACGATTTTTTCTGATATTGTCCGGCGCAGTCAAATCCGTAAGGTTGATCAGCTGGAGCGCGTTGTAAAATATGTGTTCAGTCAGGTCGGAAATACCTTTTCTGCCAAATCTATTGCAGATTATATGAAAGCTGAGCATCGGAAAATGGATAATGAGACAGTATACAGCTATTTGGAAAAGCTGGAGAGCGCATATCTGCTGCATCGCTGCTCACGCTATGACCTGCAGGGAAAGAGCATTCTGAAAACACAGGAAAAGTTCTATCTGGCAGATACCGCGCTTCGCTACAGCGTGCTTGGCTACAATGCTGATACGCTTGCCTCCAGCCTTGAAAATGTGGTTTATTTAGAGCTGCTGCGTAGAGGCTATACTGTATATGTCGGAAAGGATGGCAATGCAGAAATTGACTTTGTTGCAGTGCGTCAGAACGAGAAGCTATACGTGCAGGTAACGCAGGAGATACGCTCCAAAGAAACCGAAAAGCGCGAGTATGATCGTTTGCTTGCAATCCATGATAATTACCCGAAGTATGTTCTGCGCACGGATGATTTCGCAGGAGGAAACTACGAGGGCATACACACCATGCACGTTGCAGACTTCCTATTGGGATAGAGAGACATTTTTTGGACCGCATTTTTCTTACAATACTTTACGAGGGGCTTTTCTCTTCCTGAGCTCCTTAGCAAGAGGGATAATATGGATAGCAAAACAGCGGAGATCTTGGAGCCCTTTGAGCCGGACCTGGACATAGAGCACAGGGTTCTCTTTAAAGAACTCATAAGCAAGGTCGAATCTGCTTACCCGCATTACAGGGGCCAGGTCATTCAAAAGGGACTAGAAGCATATTTGAGCTCAAGCCCTACAGAATCAATAGAAAGCATCAAATATATTGTTTCCTTAAGCGTTCTTATCGATTTAGCTCAGCAGGGATGGGGCTTTGAGGTCCATAACGAGTGCTTGATGCTGCGCCTCCAGGCAAACGAAGCATCTGATAAGGATCAGGTGCGAAGCAGGCTTAGCTCCGAGCGGAAGGCACAGTTTTTGGATGCTTCTGTTGTGCGCTTCATCGAAAAAATGGAATCGGAGAAGCAGTATCAAGGGCGTACCATATCGATCAGAAGCCTTATTGGAGATTCAAGGGTTCTCATCAACAGAATAAATGGCGATCGGAATGGAATTGTAAAACCATACATTCAGCTAGCAAGCCGTGCAAGGGATGAGCACACGGGCTACAGGCTTTCTGATATCTGGAGATATTTCAGATACACTTGGGCGATTCCCTATAAGACAATGCCCGGGCGAAATTTATTTTATCTGGTTCGAGATGCATCGCAGCCATATCATCCTGTGATCGGTATTTTTGCACTGGGAAATGCGGTTCTCAATCTAACCGTTCGAGACGACGAGATCGGCTGGACAACAGATGCCATCGCGAGCAATCTGCGCCGTCGCGAGCAGGTTAATCATATGTCTCAGCCGCTTCGTAATACAGACGGGCAAAAGACTGTCGGCGCTGTGGTCAAAAGATATCTGGAAACTGAGCAGGAGTACGCTGAACGCGTGAGCTCATACTCCGAGCGTACAATGAAAACGCTCCAAGGCAATATTAAGTCTGCTATAGAGGATTTATATATCAAGGATCTTGGATACCACAGACAAACAAAAAATCCCCGCATAGAAAAGGTTTCCGAGCTGCGAACTCTCGCCGCTCAGCTTCGCACACAGGCAATTAACAACAAGAAAACAGCGCATATAGATGACTTTGAAAGCGAGGCCAAGGAAACTCTTTTTAAGAAAAAAAGAGCCGAAGAGCTTGCTCGTCTACTGGAGGCAACAATCATCTTCAACAAGCACAAGCAGGAGGATGCACTTCAATGGCTGAAGGAACTGATGAGCTCAGAGGAGGGCAGAAAGGCAATTAACACCGCTCTGGTTGCAAACCGTAAAACAAAAATCGGATCTAATATGATGGAGATCATTGTATGCGGTGCAATTCCTCCGTACAACGAGCTCCTTGGCGGGAAGCTTGTTTCTATTTTAGCCTGCAGCCCTCAGGTAATACGTGATTACACTGAGAAATATGAGCAGCAGATAAGCGAGATCGCCTCCCGCATGAAGGGGAAAAAAGTAATCCGCGACAGCCGGCTTGCATTCCTTGGAACCACCAGCCTTTATGCCGTTGGGAGCAGCCAGTACAACCGGATAAACGTTCCGATGGCGGATGGCTTTCATCTGAAATATAAAAAAATGGGAATTACCGAGGGCTACGGGACGGTATATTTTTCAAAAAGAACAACAGCCGCAATGATGAGGCTTCTAGAGCTGCAGGATGGCGGCAGAAGAATCAATAATATCTTTGGAGAAGGAACAAGCCCTAGATTCCGGCTAATTAGCAAGGGATTAAGTAGTCTTGGAATTAAATCGGACGCCTTCCTACAGCACTATTCTCCCAGAATTGTGTTCTCTATAGAGCTGGCAAAGAACACAAATGAGTTTCTGCGAGGAGAGACGACAACGCTTGATTTTCCATTTAATATTCATGATGAGCAGAGCGTTTTCGACAAGACACAGGAGCTAATTGACTTTTGGTATCATCGCTGGCTCTTGAAAAGACTGGAGTCTGTAGATATTATTGGTCGTCTGGAAGGATTTGATCCTAATTCAATTCTAGTGAGCACAACGAGGTAGAGAGATGGATAATCTTCAGTTTGTTCAAAGATTGTTTAATGGGAAAAACTGCTATTCGGATTCGATGACAGAGGAACAGCTTTCTCTGCTGCATATTGAATCCGGTGTCGAAGCAATCATTCGGAAAATGGTTTCTGAGGGGCGTATTGTCTTTCTGACGGGGAACCCTGGCGATGGAAAAACGTTCATCATAAAGGCTCTAAGGGAGGTGCTTTCGGATGTATATGTTGAAACAGATCTGAACAGCATTGCAGATAACGAGCTGGATATGGTTATGGAGCGGATTTATGATTGCTATAAGAATAAGCGCCCCTGTGTTATTGCAGCGAATGAGTTTCCGTTTCACAAGCTGATGCTTCTATTTAAGAAGAATTATCCCGCTCTATATGAGGAGCTTAAGGGACTCAAAAAGAACATTCTGGTTTTTGGGTATCCGACAGTGGAGCTAAAAAGAATCTGTATTGTAGACCTAAATGAGAGAAATTTGCTGGATAAGGATCGGTGTATCGTAAAAAAGGTGCTTGACTGCTTCACGCCCCTTCTGGAGCCATATTGTGGGAGCAACGCAATTCTTGCGCACAATGTGAATGCATTAAAAAATGTTTTGGTTCAGCAGCAGCTTTTGCATGTTTTCACCTTAATATCGCTGAGCGGTCAGCATTTTGTAATACGCGATATTTTAGGAGCGCTTGCCTATTCTCTTATTTCCTGCACTGATCAAGATATTGACGACGCAGGCTATTACTATGACGCCTTTTTTACTGGGGAAAATGAGCTTATGCGCTTTGCGCGCCAGTTTGATCCTGTACTACTGACAAGCCCAGAGCTGGATGAAAGGCTATGGAACGGGGAGATTCTGGATGGCTGGCAGCTTGATTGCCCTTCCAGCTGGCCAGCAAATATAACTAGCGGCGCTGGCTCCGTGGAGGATGCGCTGGCACTGTTTAGGTCAATAAAAAGAAAGTTCTATTTTGAAAATATATACGCAAGTGCTCTTAACGAGCTTCAGCCCAGAGACCTTCAAGAATGTATCCGCATTCTTCAAACCATTCAGCAGGACGCACTCAGAAACAAGCGTATGCTGATCTTTTCAATGAACAAGCTGTTTCTCTCTACTGATGAGGAGCGCGATAAATTAAGAGTATGGACCTCTCACAGCTATGACCTTAGCAGAACCCCCGGCGCAGCCGTATCGACCAGATACATTGATTCCGATGATCTGGAGCTTGTTTATCCGGCCCCGGTATCATGGCTGAGTGAAATGGAATACTCTCCTGCGTATATTGTTTTAAGGAGCAAGAACCATCAAGAGGCAAGCCTCGACATTGATATTGATATGCTTCGAGGACTGATCATGATTAATAACGGATACCCTGCAGCCCTCCTGTCGTCACAATATGAGCAGGTAATATCGCAGTTTGTTAGGGCTCTCTGCTCGGTTCACATAGATAGAAGCTATCAGGACGGAACTATTATGATTTCGGACCGAAGAGAGGGCACAGTAAAGAAAATTCGTATAGAGGCTGATAAATACTATCTTGGGAGTGAGGTGAGCTACTGATGCCTAGAAGCGATACGCTTGAAGAGATTGGAAAGGCTCTTTGTGCCAGCCTTCATTTTAATCCTACATCAAATTCTACCAAGCCGCTTTATGTAGCAAACTCTCTGTTTAGAGCATGCACTGGAATAGAATGTGATCTCAGGGATATTCATGAATGGATTGTCAGTGAGAGAAGAGCAAAAGCGGCCTCCTCAGAAAGCATTGTTCAGAAATACAGCGATGCACTGATTCCGTCGGGTGATGAGCTTGCCGAGGATGTAAAGGAGCTACGCTTCTACCTTGAAAAGCTGTTTAATCCTGATTCAACCGTTTACCCAAGCTATCAATTCTCCGTATTAAATATTCCGTCGAAGTGGCTTGTCCGATCCTATGTTAAGGAGGAGGCAGGGATCGGAGATTTCCTTTACAACATTCTGAACACTCCCATAGACAATCGGATTTCCCCCGCAATCGAGGTAATTAAGGCAGCTCTGGCGGATGACGATGATGATCTGAGCCGAACAATAAAGCCCTTAATTGCATACAAGCCGGAGGCAGAGAGGATAGTGTACAATGAGACCTGTGAGGAGCTGCGTCCACTCAGTGATTCCGAGCTTTTAATTCGAGCCGGCTTTGACAGGCTGGCCAATAGCTGCAATGCTTATAAGGAGAAGAAAGGAGAAAGCTCGCTCATTACACTTAGACGCATGGTATGCTTTTCTATGTTTGCAGCCTTTTTCTTCCTTGAGGATGTCAACCGCTCTATGTACAGCGAAAAAAGAATACCTCTGCTTTTAGATGCCAGTGAAAAACGCGGAGCTGTTTCTCGTGCAAGCGAGCTGTGCTTTATTGCCTGCAAAAAATCCGTCGAGAGCTATACGATTTCTTTTATTGCTGACTGGCTTACTAGGGAGCAGGTAATCACTGATCTAGACTCCGAGGAGGCATGCCTAAGATATATCGCAAGCGGCTTTAGCTTGAATGACAAGAATGAAGAAAGGCATGCCAGAGAGGTCATCACACAGCACATCACAGCAAACTGCAGGGCCGGCGACTCTCCCCTTACCGCGACCGCTAAGGCGCTTCAATTCGCAATTTATACCTATACCTTCCCGAATACGACCCCTTCTGATTTCTGCAATGTTCTTGGAGGAAAGACCGGACTGGTTGGTCCAAGCGGAAACGCAGCTAAATATAAGCGCTTTTTGATAAATCGATTTCTTCTGGAGACACTGGTGCTGAGCTGCGTCGATGTTCAGACGCTTGAGGACGGTATGGAGCTCCGCGAGCTCGGAGAAGCGCTGCGTAACAGCTACAATATTCTAATTGGGACAAATACAGATATAGATTACGCGGAGCTGGACAGCTATGGAATAGCCGCCTCAACTCCGGAAAACCTTCGTGGAGAGCTCTCAGATAACGCAAGAAGAATTGCTGATATGCTGATATCCATGGGACTTGCGAAGCGATACGCGGATGGCGTTACGCTCGTCGGCTGGGAGGCGTAAAAAAATGAAATCTCTTCTAACAGAGGCAATCCTTCAGATTGTCGCAGAGAAACAGAATAATGGCTTTGGAATATCAATTGTTAATCTTCCAGATATTGATTTCGACCTTTTTTTGAGCAAGCTGAGGTCTACGGAGAAAACGGAAATTTTTTATCTGGGCTATGATGAGGAGCAAAATGAAAGCCTTCGTACACAGGCTGCACCCTATGTAAATGTTTCTGTATTCTTTTCCGTTGAGGAGGCAGAAAGGTCTCGGAACCTTGGCCAGGAGGATGTTTTTCGAATCCACTTTATCAAGAATACAGAGATGGAGAAAATATCTTCCTTAAGATGGTATAACGAGATTGACATGGCAGCTGTTTATAAAAAAAGCTGTAGGCTTGCCCAGGAACGCCTTACGCGCAGCAATGCGACCATTAACGAGCTTCTTGCCGCGTTGGCACGTAAGGACATCCGTACAATCCTCAACTTTGATAGAGTGCTGGATTATTTAGAGGCGCTTCTCGCAGCGCCGGATGCAGAGCTTCCACATGCGGTATCTAACGAGCTATATAGGCTCGGCCTGCTTTCGGATGCCAGCTTTGGAGTTGGAAGCTCGACGAGAGATCAGCTGAGAGATCGAATAAAAAGAAACCATGCGCTTGTTCTCCGCATTTCCAGTCTCGAGCAAAAGGAACGCCAAAATATTGCTAATTATTCCTCCAGAAACCCTGACAACACTGTAGTCAGGCTGATATTGGACTATTATCGTCGCCCATCTCTTGAGCTCCTGAAGCAGATGGAGCTCTCCGAGGTTGAGTCGTGTATGAAGGCGGCAGCAGCCACGGGAAGACCTTCGCGGCCTGCTCGACGTGCCGGCAGCAATCCTACTGTTTCAACGGCTCAAATGATATTTGATGGAAACGAGAAGCAGGTTGATCAGTTTTTATCAAAAGCAACGGAGATTATCGATAACCGACCGGATTCCAATAAAAGCGAGATCAAAACCATTGAGATTGATGATGTCAGAATTGACATTCCAGTGCAGGTGACCACAGAGCGGCTAGCTGAGATGCTCAAGGATGACACACAATGGGGCGGTGTGATTTATGCTGATGTTGCAAGCCCAAAGGAAGCAATTGATAATGCCGAAAAATACGATTTTGAGCAGTTCGACGGAAGCTTTATTGAGCAAGCTAAAGAGTATTTAAGGCGTGCGGCAAGCTTTCCGGAGGCCGCAGTCGCTGCAAATGCAGTCCTGAACGCAATAAGCGCCCTTGAGGAGACGCGGAAACTGCTGTATCCTTTTAGAAAGCGCCTGCAGGATATGCCAATGCTGCAGGTTGTATCTCAAAGCAGCACCTTTTCTGCATATTTACACGCATATGAGCAGCTGCTGTCTGTGCTTAAGGAGCATTTTAAGGACCTGTATGATCTAGACAGCGTAGGCGCTAAGGATGTTGTCAGCACACTTCTGTCGCTCGACATGGTATATGTGGTTGGAAAAACTAATTCTCACGCCATTCCAACTCCACTCAATCCTTTATACTTGTGGAAATACACAAAGCTTGCGGAAGAGATGCTCAGCTCTCGCGGTGTTCCCGAGGGCGGAGACTGCTATCTTTCGGAAAAGGACAAGGAGTTTATTATTCGCAAGGCAGAGGATATCCCGGATCCTCTAGCTCTGGTAATGCTCCCCAAAAACGAGGTTTCAAGAACAGAGTGTCTTCCCTATGCTGGGCGTATCGGAGCCATCCCGGTATATTCCACAAAGCCGCAGATTAGTGATAGTGGACTGGGACTCGATGCGGTCAGGCAAAGCATTACGCGCTATATGTGTCTATATCCACACTCGAGCATGATGCTTCGCGTCAGCTTTGTTAATCCGCCCTCTGTGGAGGACGTGGTACGAATGCTGAAAAGGCTTGACAGCGATAGAGAGTTTGCTTCATTTGGCGATGTTGGAATTGACCTGACAATTTACCGGACAAAGGAAACCTCGCCGGATTGGATAGAGCTTGAGGATAAGTCGCTGAATGAAGGGATGCTCGGTAAAATCAGAGGTAAAACGCAAAGAACGTTTTCTCTGGCAATAAAGAACAAGTGCCTATCCTATCCGGAGATTCTGAAGGCCATTAAGCAGGATCAGCATATTGTTGTCATCTTTGACCCGAACGAAAGAGAAATCGACCTCGCCAGAAATGACCGCAGCGTTCACCTTCATCCGCTGTGTGTTCCGAAGGTTTATGAGTACAACAAGATGCGTGGAGATGTTAAAATCCGCGCTGCAAACGAGGGCGGTATTTTTGCAGATTACGCCAGCATTATTGAAAAGCTATATGAGCAACCGTCGACCTTCGGTCATCGAAATGTGTTCATGAATTCTCCCTTGAAGAAGGAGACCTATGAAGCACTGCTCAAAAAAACAGATTGGCTTGTGATACTGGATCAAAATCTGAAAAGCTGGGATGTATCTCTTCAATCAACGGGAGAGAGGCTGTTTTATAAGAGCTCAGACTTCCGCTCAATTGGGATTTATTCTAAAAATACCAGAAAATTTGCGATTGGCTATCAGGAAATCATTGCAGAGGCTGGGAATTATATTCCAACAGACTCTGGCGTAGAAGGGCTCATTTCAGCAACCCGTGCAATCAATGATGATGGACTGCTGAGTATTGTTTCACACTCAACGAATCAGATTTTCGATCAGAAGCATGGAAAAGGGAGTCTTGGGCTTGCAATTACTGCCATTCAATACTCCCAAGAGCATCCCGACGCTATTCTTGTTGGCCTCGATACACAGCTTGCACGTGAGTGGCTTGCTGACAGAGATGACGGAAGGCTTCCGGATCTGATTGGAATCAGGCTTCCAGAGTCAGATGACTATCCCCCAATCATTGATTTGATTGAGGTAAAGACCTATCAGGCGTATAGTATTACGGATGAAGGCGTTATCTCGGGAGACGCTGTGGAGCAGGCGTCTGTGCTGGAATCGCTTATCCTTGAGATGTTCGGGAAGAGTGAAAAGATCACCACTGTCTCTCGAAGAGAAATCCTACGCGAGCAGGTATTTGAATGCCTGTTTAGCAATGTCTCCTATGGTCCGAGCAAAACAGAGCACCTAACGAAGCAAATGAACGGCTTATTTGCAGGAGAGTATTCCGTCTCAATCAATAGAATTATCTCTCATGTTGATTTTACCAGCTCAGACAGCGCCAAGCACGATTGCAGGGATGAAACAGGAAAAGCATACCAGCTGTCCATCATCGGGTCTCAAGATATTCAGAGAATCATCTCAGGGCAGCAAGCAGAAGCGTTTCCTGCTGAGAGAGAAGCAGCGGCAGCACCTGCTCAGCGCGAGGCAGAAGGCCAGCCGCAAGAGCATACAGCGGCAGACACCGATAGCCGTCCTGCAGCACATCCTGCCTCTGGTATGGTAGACAGACAGATAACCAATGTGCCAGCTGCAGCTCCGCAGGCTCCAGATATTGAAGCTCAGGAGCAGGAGGCAGATGAGGAGCTGCATGAGAAATGTGTCCGTCTAAATGTCGTGCTAAAGAGCTATGGCATTCAGGCGTTCCCCGTCGATCAATCGCTTGTGCAGCAGGCTGCGCGCTTCACGCGTTTCAAGCTGGAGCTAAAGCCAGGCGAGACGGAGGCGAATCTGAAAAAGAGAAGTGAGGATATTGCGCGAGAGCTAGAGGCTGCAGGAGAGGTGTTCATTGGAAGAATTAACGGCACCCGGTATATCGGGCTTGATGTACCGTTCTCTGGAAACAATAAGCCGCTTCTGCTTTTAGAGCATCTAAACGCGCTTGACGATGCGGATGGAGCGCTAAGCATTCTGGCCGGTCAAACTCCCGATGGAGAATTCAAGATTATTGATCTCGCTAAGGCTCCTCATATGCTGATCGCCGGTACAACGGGTTCGGGAAAAACAATTTTCCTGTACTCTATCATCGTGAGCCTCCTGCATCAGTATTCTGCTGACGATTTGGAACTGCTGATAGTTGATCCCAAGCAAACAGACTTTCATTTCTTTGAGGGGCTTCCTCATCTGAGGGGTGGGCGCGTGCTGACGGATGCCGAAGAGGCTGTTGCAGCGCTGGAGGCCATAAATGAGGTTGACAAGGTTGAAAGAACTAATCTCATTAAGTCCTTAAACAGTCGGGACATTGAGTCCTATAACGCCAAGTGCCCGGAAAAAAGGATGAAACGCCTTGTCGTTGTGATTGATGAATATGCGGACCTTGTTCAAGCTGCAGAACTGCAGGGCAAGGAGGTTCGAAAGACCTTCGAGTCTAATCTTTGCATGCTTGCTCAGAGAGTCCGCAATTTGGGAATTCATCTGGTCATTGCGACACAGCAGCCTCGAGCGACCATTGTGACCTCATCGCTAAAGGCTGTACTCCCGTTTAGAACTTCCTTTAGGCTTCCATCTCATACGGATTCTCAAACTATTCTTGATCGATCCGGTGCAGAGGATCTGCTTGGCAAGGGCGATATGCTGATGCTTACAGATAGCGACCTAATCAGAATGCAGGGCTTCTTCATCCCTGAGGACGAGCTCATCAGCTTTATTGACACTAGGAAGGAATAAAGAAATGCAGACGGTTGATATGTCAAGGTGCATAGAAGGAATCTTTGTTCAGGAGCTAAAAAATCGGTTCCTTTGTGAGGTGCTTATTAATGGCATATCAACTGTTTGCTATGTACCGTCCTCCTGTCATCTAGGCAATTTCTTAGTGCTTAAAGGAAAAAAAGTGCTGCTTTTGCCTACTGTCACACCTAACGCGAGAACTCGATACTCATTATTCGCAATTCCATTCAAGCGAAGCTATATTCTGCTCAATACATCAATAGCAAATTATGCTGTTTTGGAAGGTATGGGCAGCAGAAGACTTTCATTTCTGGGAGCAAGGAAAAATGTGCTGCCCGAACACGCTATAGATGGGTATAAGGCAGACGCTTTTATTGAGGATACCAAAACAGTGGTTGAGATCAAAAGTGTTCTCTCCGTTGAAGAAACCGCCTTCTTTCCGACGGTATATTCAGAAAGAGCCATTCATCAATTAGAAAAGCTTCAGGAGCTTATGGAAGCCGGCTATAATGCCCACTTTATTATTGTTGCATTAAATCCTTACATTAAGCGAGTCAGAATTGTTAGAGCCAATGGGCTGTGGGATGTTTTGAAGCCCTGTATCGACTCCGGCATGAAGGTGTCAGCATTTGTGTGCAGGTTAAGTGCTGAAGGGGTAAAGCTTGGTCATAATATTCCAATAGAGTATCAAGACAATTAGTAGAGCAATGAAGTAGCATCAGTTCAATAACGGGGGTTGGGGAGCTATGCCACCAAAAGCAGTCGAGTGATATCACGAGGCGTTGCTTGCGATAAAATGACCATGTACATGGACCTCCTTTGTCTGTGTCACAGCACATGCCTAAGGTATAATGAGAGTGCCGGTCTGACGAGGCGT
>ONIN01000021.1 GCA_900317905.1 uncultured Eubacteriales bacterium
GGGGACCTGTGCCCCGCCGCGTTGAATGTGCTGCCCATGTAACGGCGGGGCACAGGTCCCCGCCCTACGGTGGATCATTGCAACTCCCCGATAAACTAGAATTTGAACAAAAAAACACGCCGCAGATTCTCTCTGCAGCGTGTTTGCATTTTCTTCGAAATTATTTCAGCACTCTCTGGATGGCCAGCAGCAGGAAGTCCACATTTTCTTCGGGGGTGGCCCAGCTGGTGACGAACCGGACGGCGCTGTGGGTATCATCCACCTTGGCGATGAAGTCGAAGGCCACGAACTTCTTCAGCTTTTCCACCTGCTCGTCGGTGAAGATGGGGAAGATCTGGTTGGTGGGGGAGTCGATGTAGAACTTGACGCCCAGATCGCTGAGGCCCTTCGAGAGCTTCTGCGCCTGCTCATTTGCGTGCTCCGCCGTCTCCAGCCAGAGGTCATCCCGGAACAGCGCCTCGAACTGCACGCCCAGCAGCCAGCCCTTGGCCAGCATGCCGCCCCGCTGCTTGATGACGTTCCGGACAAAGGGCTTCAGATCATCGTTGACGATCACCAGCGCCTCACCGAACAGGAGGGCGTTTTTCGTGCCGCCCACATAGAAGGCGTCGCAGAGTTGCGCAAAGTCCTCGGGCTTCAGGTCGTTGCCCTCGGCGGTGAGGGCGGCGGCCATTCTGGCGCCGTCCAGATACAGCAGCAGACCCAGCTCGTCGCAGACCGCGCGGAGGGCCTCCAGTTCCTTTTTCACATAGATGGTGCCCAGCTCCGTGGAGTCGGAGACATACAGCAGCCGCGGCAGCACCATGTGCTCCTCCACGCCGGTGCGGTGCTCCGCCACCAGCTTGCGTACGGCCTCCGGGGTGACCTTGCCGTTGACGGCAGGTACAGCGCAGACCTTGTGGCCGGTGGCCTCGATGGCGCCGGTCTCGTGGACACAGACGTGGCCGGTGTCGGCGGCGATCATGGCCTCCCATGGATGGAGGAAGGCGGCCGCGGCGGTGAGATTCGTCTGGGTGCCGCCCACGAGAAAGTGCACATCCGCGTCAGGGCAGGCGAAAACTTCCTTCAGCCGGTCGGCAGCGGCCTTGCAGTGCTCATCGCATCCGTAGCCGGTGGTGGGGGTCAAGTTTACGTCCTTCAGGGCCTCCAGCACTCTGGGGTGGGCGCCCTCGGAATAATCATTTTGAAAATGCAGCATGGGAGAACCTCCTCAACTTGATAATTCTGCATCTTGAATTATACAGACAGCCCCGGGGAATTGCAAGTCTGAAAACCGAAAAAACCGTCTTTTCTGCCGGGCAGTTTTGTGGTATACTGTAAAATGTCATAAAAGTAGTATGGGAAGGAGCGGTATCTATGATTTACGGATTCATCGGACTGGGCAACATGGCCGGGGCCATCCTCAGAGGAATGCACCGCAGCGGCGAATTTGCGGACGACACCCTCTGCGGCTTCAACCGGAGCCCCGGGAAGACCCAGATCCTTCAGCAAGAGATTTCTTTAAAACCCATGGAGAGCGCCAGAGCCGTGGCGGAGGCTGCGGACGTGCTGGTGCTGGGCGTGAAGCCGCAGATGCTGCCGGAGGTGCTGCCGGGCATCGCCGATCTGGTGACGTCTGACAAGTTGGTGGTCACCATCGCAGCCGGCAGACCGCTGGCCTTCTACGCCGAGGCATTTGGAGCCGACGTCCCCGTGGTTCGCGTGATGCCGAACATCAACGCGAGAGTGGGTGAGGCTGCCACGGCCATCTGCCCCAACGCAGCCGCAAGCGAGGAGCAGACCGAGCTGGTGCGGCGGATGTTCCGCTCCGTGGGCGAGGTCTTCGACATCCCGGAGCCGCAGTTCGCTGCCTTCACGGCCATGGCGGGCTCCTCCGGCGCCTTCGTGCATCTCTACATCGACGCGCTGGCCTCCGCCGGCGTCAAGGCGGGCCTGCCGAAAAAGCTGGCGGAAGCCCTGGCCTGCCAGGCCACCATCGGCGCCGCCATGCTGACGAAGCAGAGCGACGAGCACCCCATCGCCCTTCTGGATCAGGTCTGCTCCCCGGCGGGCAGCACCATCGAGGGCGTGCACGTACTGAAAAAGCTGGGCTTCGAGACTGCTGTGCAGCAGGCTGCCCAGGCCGTCATAGACAAGGACGCCGTTCTGGCGGGAAAATGAGGCGAATACCATGAAGCTGACATTCATCCGCGCCAACCACGAGGTCACCGGCAGCTGCACCCTTCTGGAGGTGGGCGGCCATGCTGGCCTCATCGACTGCGGCATGGAGCAGGGGAAGGACGTGTTTGAAAACATCCCCATCCCCGTGGCGGCAAACGAGCTGGAGTTCGTGCTGGTGACCCACGCGCACCTGGACCACACGGGCCTGCTGCCGCTGTTGTATAAAGAGGGCTTCCGGGGGGCGGTCTACGCCACCCAGGCCACCTGCGACCTCTGCGACATCATGCTCAAGGACTCCGCCCACATCCAGCAGTCCGAGGCGGATTACAAGACCCGCAAAGCCGAGCGTGCCGGTCAGCCCGCCGTGCAGCCGCTGTACACCATGGAGGATGTGGAGGGTCTCTTAAAGCTCCTGCATCCCTGCGCCTACAACGAGCGCATGCAGGTGGAGGAGTGCATCGACATCCGCTTCACCGACGTGGGCCACCTTTTGGGCAGCGCCTGCATCGAGGTCTGGCTCACGGAAGGGGAGACGGAGAAGAAGATCGTCTTCTCTGGTGACGTGGGCAACGCCAATCAGCCCATCCTTCGAAATCCCCAGACCCCCGAGGGGGCGGACTATGTGGTCATCGAATCCACCTACGGCAACCGCTTCCACGAGGCGCCGCCGGACTACGCAGCGGAGCTTGCGAAGATCATCCAGCGGACCCTGGACCGTCGGGGCAACGTGGTGATCCCCTCCTTCGCCATCGGCAGAACCCAGGAGCTGCTGTACTTCATCCGGCAGATCAAGTCCGAGGGACTGGTGCAGGGCCACGACCACTTCCCGGTCTATGTGGACAGCCCCCTGGCCAACGAGGCCACGGGCATCTTCCTGCAGACGGACACCACCTACGTGGATGACGAGATGCAGTCCCTGATCCGGAAGGGGGAGAACCCCCTCTGGTTCGACGATCTGCGCACCACCACCTCCCAGCAGGAGTCCATGGCCCTGAACCAGAACAAGGAGCCCAAGGTCATCATCTCCGCCAGCGGCATGTGCGACGCGGGCCGCATCCGCCACCATCTGAAATACAACCTCTGGAGCAGCCGGAACACGGTGCTCTTCGTGGGCTATCAGGCGGTGGGCACCCTGGGCCGCATCCTCCACGACGGCGCCAAGAGCGTGAAGCTCTTCGGGGACGAGATCGCCGTGAACGCGGAAATCACCGCCCTCGCCGGCATCAGCGGCCACGCGGACAAGGCGGGGCTTCTGGATTGGCTGAACCAGATGGAGCCGAAGCCCGGCATGGTCTTCGTGAACCACGGCGACGATGACGCCTGCAAGGAGTTTACCGAATGCCTCAAATCCGAGCACGGCTACAACGCCTACGCCCCCTACAGCGGCACGGAGTTCGATCTTGCTTCCGGCAGCTTCGTCTATGAGGCCCAGCCGAAGCCCATCGTCAGAGAGAGCATCAAGACCACCACCAAACAGCACAGAACCAGCCCGGCCTACCAGCGTCTGGTGCAGGCTGGCGAGGCGCTCACCCAGCTGATCCGCGCCGCCGAGGGCAGACCCAACAAGGTCCTCAACGCCCTGGCCGACGCCATCGAAAAGCTTGTAAAAACCTACAGATAAATCGGAGAACCCTATGAACCATCAGAACACGAAACAAATCCTGGTCGGCGGCGTGCCCATCGGCGGCGGCGCCCCGGTGGCGGTACAGAGCATGTGCAACA
The DNA here is from genome assembly GCA_900317905.1 of uncultured Eubacteriales bacterium. Classification (GTDB taxonomy): domain Bacteria; phylum Bacillota; class Clostridia; order Oscillospirales; family Oscillospiraceae; genus CAG-103. Next base: position 3,883 of record ONIN01000021.1, read on the forward strand.
CCCGCACCTCCGACCCCAAGGCCACCATCGACCAGATCAAAAAACTCTATGACGCCGGCTGCGAAATCATCCGCGTGGCCGTGCCGGATACCGAGGCGGCGGACGCCCTTCCGGAGATCGTGAAGGCCTCGCCCATCCCCGTGGTGGCGGACATCCATTTTGACTACCGGCTGGCACTCGAGGCTGCCGAGGCGGGGGTACACAAGATCCGCATCAACCCCGGGAACATCGGCGAAGCGGACAACGTCCGAAAGGTTGCCGAGGCCTGCAAAGCGCGGCAGATCCCCATCCGCATCGGCGTCAACGGCGGCAGTCTGGAAAAGCGGCTGCTGGAGAAATACGGCCACCCCACCGCAGAAGCCCTGGTGGAGAGCGCCAAGGGCCACATCGAGCTTTTGAACCGCTATGATTTCGACGACATTGCGCTCAGTATGAAGAGTTCCACCGTGCCGCTGACCATCGCGGCCTATCGGCTCGCGGCAGAGACCTTCCCGTACCCGCTCCATGTGGGCGTCACCGAGACGGGCACGGTCTACGACGGTATGATCCGCTCCGCCGTGGGCATCGGCACCCTCTTGAGCGAGGGCATCGGCGACACCATCCGGGTCAGCCTCACGGCGGATCCCGTGGAGGAAGTCCGCGCCGGCATCTCGATTTTGAAGGCCGCGGGCCTGAGAGAAGAGGGCGTCCGCATCGTCAGCTGTCCCACCTGCGGCCGGACCCAGATCGACCTGATCGGTCTTGCCAATGAGGTGGATCGCCGGCTCCAGGGCATCGACCGGAACATCACCGTGGCCGTCATGGGCTGCGTGGTCAACGGCCTCGGCGAGGGCAGAGAGGCCGACTACGGCATCGCCGGCGGCAAGGACAGCGGCATTCTGTTTTCCAAGGGCGAGGTGATCGGCAAGTATCCCGCCGACCAGCTCTGCGACGCATTGATCGAGTTCATCAGAACAGGAGAAAACCTCTAAATGGCAGACGGTAAAATCCCATTTTTAGATATCTTCCCGGACGCTTCCGTCTACGGCGGCAGCTGCGGCGGACTGGAGAACGCCCAGGTTCTCGGCGTGGTGATCTTAAGAGAGACCCTCACCATGGACATCCGCGCCCACTTCCAGCAGATGCCCGCCCCGGTGGAGCTGAGCCAGCTGGAGCGGCTGATCGCCGAGCGCTACGGCCTCCAGGGGGCGGTGATCCACGCCAGCTACCCGGAAGTGAAAAAGGACAACGACAAGCCCAAGGAGCGGCTTTTGATGGGCAGACCCATTTCTCCCAAGGCCAAACGGGTCATGCTCTCCGACGTGGATCTGGAGGCCGGCCGTGTGCTGGTGGAGGGCGAGGTCTTCGCCGAGGACAGCCGCCAGCTTGCCAAAAACGGCGCCGCCATCCTCAGCTTCAAAATGACGGACTATACCGGCTCCATCCACGTCTCCCAGTATCTTCGCGGCGACGCGGATCAGAGCGTCATCGGGCAGATCAAGCCCGGCATGTGGATCAAGGTGCTGGGCAACGTCAACTTCAGCAAATACGACAACGACATGGTCCTGGAGCCCGCCGCCATCGTGGTGGGCCAGAAGCCGGTGCGGGAGGACACCGCCGAGGAAAAGCGGGTGGAGCTCCATCTCCACACCCGATTCTCGGCGCTGGACGCTCTCAGTGACCCCGGCGATCTGATCGCCCAGGCCGCTGCCTGGGGGCACCCCGCCATCGCCATCACCGACCACGGCGTAGCCCAGGCCTTCCCGGATTCCTGGCTGGCGGCCAAGAAGCGGGGCATCAAGCTGATCTACGGCATGGAGGGTTACCTGGTCAACGATGAGGACGCCATGCTGGCCGCCCACGGGGGCGAGGACATGCCCCTGGATCAGGAGTACATCGCCTTCGATATCGAGACCACGGGGCTGAGAGTCTTCGAGTGCGCCATGACCGAGATCGGCGCCGTCCGGTTCCGGGGCGGCGAGATCCTGGAGAAGTTCAGCACCTTCGTGGATCCCGGCATGCCCATCTCCGACGAGATCACAAGACTCACCGGCATCACCGACAACGACGTCAAGGGCGCGCCCAAGCCCGCAGAGGCCATGCGGATGTTTCTGGAGTTTTGCGGAGACACGCCGCTGATCGCCCACAACGCGGACTTCGATACCGGCTTCATGTCCGACGCCTGCCGTCAGGCGGGGATGGAGTTCCATCCGGTCTATCTGGACACCCTCCCCATGGCCCGGGCCATCCTGCCGGACCTGAAAAACCACAAGCTGGACACGGTCTCCAACCGACTGAGCCTGCCGGCCTTCCGGCACCACCGCGCCTATGACGACGCGGAGGTGGTTGCGCGGATCATGGCGAAGTTCGTCCCCATGCTGGCGGAAAATGGTGTACATAATTTCAGAGAATTGAATGATTATGTCAACCAAAGGCTGATCCGCCGCCGCAGACCCCGGCACATTTCCATTTTGGTAAAGAACAAGACGGGACTTAAGAATCTCTATGAGATCATCTCCCTGTCTTATCTGAAATATTTCAACCGCAACCCCACCGTTCCCAAGAGTGTCCTGAAGCAATACCGCGAGGGCCTGATCCTGGGCTCCGCCTGCGAGGCGGGGGAGCTGTTCGACGCGGTGCTCCACGGCAAGAGCTGGCCGGAGCTGGAGCGGATCGGCAGCTTCTACGATTACTTTGAGATCATGCCCCTGGCCAACAACCGGTTCCTGATCGAGTCCGGCGACGTGAGGGACGACGAGAGTTTACGAGAGATCAACCGGCGCATCATCGCCCTGGCCCGGAAGATGGGCAAGCCCGTGGTGGCCACCGGCGACGTGCACTTCTTAAACCCGGAGCAGGAGATCTACCGCCACGTGCTTCTCGGCGCCAAAGGCTTCAAGGACGCCGACAAGGACATGCCGCTGTACTTCCGCACCACCGACGATATGCTCAACGAGTTCTCCTATCTGGGTGAGGAGCTGGCCCATGAGGTGGTCATCCAAAACCCCGTGGCCATCGCGGATTCGGTGGAGACCTTCGAGCTGCTGCCCAAGGACCTGTTCCCGCCGAAGATCGAAAACTCCGCCCAGCAGCTGAAGGATCTGGTCTACGGCAAGATGCACGCCATCTACGGCGAGAACCCGCCGGCGCTCATCACCGAGCGCGTGGAAAAGGAGCTGGGCGGCATCCTGTCCCGCGGCTACGATGTAATTTATATGTCCGCCCAGAAGCTGGTGGCCAACTCTCTGGAGCACGGCTATCTGGTGGGCAGCCGAGGCAGCGTGGGCTCCTCCATCGTTGCCTACTTCTCCGGCATCACGGAGGTCAACTCCCTGCCGGCCCACTATGTCTGCCCCAAGTGCCAGCACTCGGATTTTGAGTCCGGCAAGGGCTACGGCTGCGGCGCGGACATGCCGGATAAGATGTGCCCCGTCTGCGGCACCGAGATGCGCAAGGACGGCTTCGACATCCCCTTCGAGACCTTCCTGGGCTTCGGCGGCGACAAGGTGCCGGATATCGACCTGAATTTCTCCGGTGAGTATCAGGGCAGAGCCCATAAATACACCGAGGAACTCTTCGGCTCCGACCATGTGTTCCGGGCAGGCACCATCGGCACCCTGGCGGAAAAGACCGCCTACGGCTATGTTTTGAAATACGCCGAGGAGCGGAACCTCACCATCCCGAAGGCGGAGATGGAGCGGCTTGCCCAGGGCTGTGTGGGCGTCAAGCGCACCACGGGACAGCACCCCGGCGGCCTGGTGGTCATCCCCCAGGACATGGACGTGACGGATTTCTGCCCGGTGCAGCACCCGGCGGACGACCCCAACAGCGACATCATCACCACCCATTTTGAATATCACTGCATGGAGGCCAACCTCCTGAAGCTGGACGAGCTGGGCCACGATGACCCCACCATGATCCGTATGCTGGAGGATATGACCGGCCTGGACGCCAAGCAGATCCGTCTGGACGACCCCGAGACCCGCGGCATCTTCAAATCCGCGGCGCCGCTGGGCCTGCCGGACGACGACCCCATCATCGGCAAGACCGGCACCATCGGCATCCCGGAGTTCGGCACCGGCTTCACCAGACAGATGCTGGTGGACACCCAGCCGGAGACCTTCGACGTTCTGGTGCGGCTTTCCGGCTTCAGCCACGGCACCGACGTGTGGCTGGGCAACGCCAAGGATCTGATCACCTCCGGCACCGCCACCGTCTCCCAGACCGTGGGCTGCCGCGACGACATCATGCTCTATCTGATCAGCTGCGGCGTGGACGCGAAGCTCTCCTTCAAGATTATGGAGGCCGTGCGAAAGGGCAAGGTGGCCCGCGGCGGCTTCCAGGAGGGCTGGGAGGAGACCATGCGGGATCACGGCGTGCCGGACTGGTACATCGGGTCCCTGGCGAAGATCCAGTATCTGTTTCCCAAGGCCCACGCGGTGGCCTACGTCATGATGGCCTTCCGCATCGCCTGGTTCAAGGTCCACGAGCCGCTTGCCTTCTACAGCGCCTACTTCTATCGCAGAAGCCAAAAGGATTCTTTCGACGCGGAGATCATGTGCGGCGGCCTGGCGGCAGTCCGCTCCAAGATCCATGAGCTCCAGAACCGGGAGCGGACTTCGAAAGAGGACGATCTGCTGGTGACCCTGGAGGCGGTGTACGAATTCAATCTCAGAGGCTTCACCTTCGCACCCATCGACATCAACCGGAGCCACGCCACCAAGTTTATCCCCGACCGGGAGAAGGGCACCCTGCTGCCGCCCTTTGTGGCTATCTCGGGTCTCGGCGAGAGCGCGGCCATGGATCTCATGCGCTGCCGGGAGGGCGGCAGAGAGTTCGTCTCCGAGGAGGAGATCTCCATCGCCTGCCCGAAGGTGAGCCAGACCCATATGAAGCAGCTGCGTGACCTGGGCGCCTTCGGTGATCTGCCGGAGACCAACCAGATGTCTTTGTTTTAACTGAAAAAGGAGATGTGGAAATGAAAAAATTCCTGACACTGTTTTTGACGCTGTGCCTGGTCGTCGGCCTCGCGCCCATGGCCCTGGCGGACAGCGACCCCGCCCCCTATATCTCGGTGCTGCAGTCCTGCGCTGCCCAGCACCCGGACCAACATTTCGGAGAGGCCATGCTCTGTGATCTGGACGGCAAGGGCGGCGATGAACTGGTGCTGTTCTATCTGGACAGTTATCAGGCCACGGTGGAGGTCTACACCATCTCCGGCGGCAAGCCCGCCCAGATCCTGGCGCCCACCGTGGTCTATGGTCAGGCCGGCGGCAACAACGGCTATGTGGCCCAGGCCACGAAGGACGGCAAGACCTATCTGCTGACCTTCAGCGCCCAGCCGGAGATCAACGATGAGACCATCGTTACCACCGGCTCCGCGAAGCTCTATACCATGCGCGGCGAGACGATGGTGCTGGACACGGATGTGGCCTACACCGAGACCATTTACATCGGTCCCGAGGGCAGCAACATCGAGCCCTACCTGCTGGACAATGCCAGCTTCTGTGTCATCAACGGGGAGCGGAGAAACTACGCCGCCATGGAAGACGTGATCGACGCCCTCCAGCTGCCCATGTGGAGCCTGGGCTTCACCTCCGAGGAGTATGACGATGACGCCACCCCGCTCAAGACCTTCCTGAACGAGGTCTCCACCGGTTTTGACGATGTGCCTGCCACCGCCTACTATGCCCAGCCGGTCATGTGGGCCGCGGAGAACGGCATCACCACCGGCACCAGTGCCACCACCTTCAGCCCCAACGCCGGCTGCTCCAGAGCGCAGTTCGTCACTTTCCTCTGGCGCGCCATGGGCAGCCCCGCCCCGAAGTCGGAGAAGAACCCCTTCAGTGATGTGCAGCAGGGTACCTATTACTACGACGCCGTCCTCTGGGCGGTGGAGCAGGGCGTCACCACCGGCACCTCTGCCACAAAGTTCAGCCCCAACGCCACCCTGACCCGCGGCCAGACGGTCACCTTCCTCTGGCGTCTGGAGGGTCAGCCCAGCGGCGAGGCGCACTTCTATGACGTGCCCGCCAATGCCTATTACGCTGACGCTGTGGCCTGGGCTGCCCAGAACGGCATCACCACCGGCACCAGCGCCACCACCTTCAGCCCCAGCCAGACCTGCACCCGCGCCCAGACCGTCACGTTCCTGTATCGCGACATCATGAAATGAGCGTGGATCTCCAAGCGTAATACAAATTGGAGTTTATCTGCCAGACCCACATGGCTCCCACTCTGGGGGAGCTGGCGCGAGCTTGTGAGCGACTGAGAGGGCAAAACGTGGGATTCGGAATGCAGGAAATATCGTGCATCAGATGTGACCACAAGCCCTCTCAGTCACGGCTAGTTCTCGCCGTGCCAGCTCTCCCGGGGGGAGAGCCAAGGGCTGCACGGGATTATCCAACTCCCCTACAAACTATAATTTGAAAACGATTAAACGCACTTCCCATTCAATTATTTTACAATTGCAGAAATCATCGCTTTCTGCTAAGATAAACCCAAACCCTTGCATTCAAAAAAAGGAGTGATTCGATGAAACGCAGTCTTGCTTTGCTGCTGTGTCTGATCATGGTGTTCTCCGTGCTGACGGTGGGCGCATCTGCCGCCGATACGGTCACGGTCCATGTCAAATCCGGCGGCCAGCGCAGCGTTGCGGTGGGGGAGACCTTTACCTATTCCTACGCCATACGCATCAACGGCACCTATGATCTGGACCGCGTCTGGCTGGACGTGCTCTATGACAACGACTGCCTGAAGCTGGAAAAGGTGGAGTATCCCACCTTCGGCTCCGCCACGGAGACCGACCGCAACGGCGATCTGCACATTGAAAAGGGCGTCATCACCAACGCCTCCCAGTATAATTCCGCCATCACCACCATCGTCACCTGCACCTTCCAGGTGCTGCGCAGCGGCACCACCTGGATCCGCACGCTGCCGCAGCGCATCGAGGTGGAGGCTGCCAAGGACAGCGACCACTATCTGATCGACAACTACCGGCAGTACAACGCCGTCCGCGGCGCCCTGTTCAGCAGCTATGACTATCTGGGCAACGCCGCGCCCAACAATTCCTCGTCCTCTCTGAGCAATACCAAGGACGTGGTGTGGTTCTATGTGAATGACGGCTCCGGCGAACACATCAGCGCGGGCCAGAGCTTCAAGCTCTCCGGCACGGACGCCAACGGCAACGCCAAGGAATACACTGCCATCACCGACGAGTATGGCTATATCTGCTTCGGCGCGGTGGACTTCGGCAACTACTTCCTCAGCTGCACCAGCACCCTGCCGGACGGCTCTGCCTACTGCATCGACAATCCCAACGTCTCTGTGCCGAATCTCCAGGGCAACACCCTGGTGGTGCAAAAGACCATCAGCGTCCGCCCCCTCAGCACCGACGAGATGCGCTCCGTGGTCATCAAGACCGACTGGACCAACGAAGAGATCGAGAAGGACGTGCCCTACACCGAGGAGCGGCCCGGCAGCGTCTATCTGGAGCTCTCCGCCGGCGGCAAGGTCTATGCCCAGGCCTATCTGGATCCCAGCGCCTCCGGCGTCACCTTCGACCGGCTGCCCATCAAGGACAGCGCCGGCAACACCATCAACTATGAGCTGAACACCACCCCGGTGGACCACTACCAGACCAACGTCACCAAGACGGACAGCGGCTTCAACGTGGAGTTCCGCTATCTCAACGACCACAAATGGAACAAGGTGCGCACCGAGCCCACCTGCGACCAGAACGGCAGCGTGGTCTATACCTGCTCCGACTGCGGCAAGGTCTACACCTACACCCTGTCCTCCCTGGGCCATGACTTCGGCGAGAGCGGCCGCGACGCCACCTGCACCGAGGACGGCCAGAAGGTCTACGTCTGCAAGCGCTGCAACAAGTGGTATGCCGAGACCATCAAGGCCAAGGGCCACACCTGGAGCGCATGGACCACCGTGACCCCCGCCACCGAGAACACCGACGGCCAGCGCAGCCGCACCTGCACGGTCTGCGGTGAAGTCGAGACCCAGCTGATCCACAAGCTCAGCGCCCCGGACGCCCACGTCTACACCACCAAGGTAGTGGAGCCCACCTGCACCGAGGGCGGCTACACCGCGCGCGTCTGCGCCTGCGGTGATACCATCATCGTGGACGGCAGCCGCACCCCGGCCCTGGGCCACAGCTATGAGGGCAACAGCGCCACCAGAAAAATCTTTGAAAACTCCTGCACCGAGGACGGTCTCATCGAGTACACCTGCTCCCGCTGCGGCGAGGTGCACGTGGAGGCCCTCAAGGCAACCGGCCACAACTACGGCACCACCGAGCAGAAGGAGCCCACCTGCACCGAGAGCGGCTACAAGATCACCAAGTGCGCCAACTGCGGCGACGTCCGCAACGTGCGCATGCCCGCGCTGGGCCACGCCTGGGGCGACTGGATCGTGGATCAGGAAGCCACCGCCACCGCCAACGGCTCCCGCCACAGAGTCTGCACCCGCTGCCTCCAGGAGGAGGTCGCCGTGCTGCCCTACTCCGGGGAAGGCCATGTCCACAGCTACACCGAGCGCAAGGACGTGGCGCCCACCTGCTCTGAAAAGGGCTACACCGTCTACATCTGCCCGGCGGACGGCGCCGAGTTCATCGATTCCGACAGCTATGTGGAAGCCCTGGGCCACGCCTGGGACGAGCAGTGGCGCACCGAATCCACCACCCGCACCCGCGGCGTCATCGCCTACCAGTGCACCCGCTGCAGCGAGTATCGGTATGAGTACATGCCCAAGGCGGACGGCACATGGACGAATCCCTATTGGGATGTGAACACCGGCGACTGGTTCTATGACAACGTCAAGTATGTGTCCTACAACGAATACATGAAGGGCACCTCCGCCACCCGGTTCGAACCCAACGCCACCATGACCCGCGCCATGCTGGTCACGGTGCTCTACCGCATGGTGGGCGAGCCCGCCGTCACCGGACTGGATCATCCCTTCCGGGATGTGCCCGTGGGCACCTGGTACACCCAGGCCGTCACCTGGGCCTATGTCAACGGCGTGGTCAACGGCATCTCCGAGACGGAGTTCGCGCCGGATCAGACCATTACCCGTGAGCAGATGGTGACCATCTTCTTCCGCTATGCCAACTATGCCGGCTACGACACCGGCTCCCGGAAGGGCCTCTCCGATTTCGCGGACGCGGGCCAGGTTTCCGGCTTCGCGCAGGATCCCTTCTCCTGGGCCGTGAGCGTGGGCATCATCAACGGCGTTGAGGACGGCAACATCCGCACCCTCCAGCCTCTGGGCGCCGCCACCCGCGCCCAGGCCGCGAAGATCATCCAGACCTTCGACACCTGGAGAATCAACCTCTGAGTGTGCACCCCGCACTTGACGAACCCGCAAGAATCATTATAATAAAGAGCGTGCTTTACCCGGCACGCTCTTATTTTATGCATTTTCCGGGAGGAACCAACCATGATCCACCAATACCAACTCGGCGGCTACAACATCGTTCTGGACGTCTGCTCCGGCGCGGTGCACGTGGTCGACCCGATGGCCTATGATATGATCTCCATGTTCGAGGATCACAGCTATGCGGAGATCTCCGCCGCGATCCTGGAAAAATACAAAGATGAATCCGCCGTCACCGAGGCAGAGGTGCAGCGCTGCTATGAGCAGATCTGTGCGCTGAAGGACGCCGTGCAGCTCTTTGCCCCCGACACCTTCGAGCCCATCGCCGGGGATTTGAAGGCGAAAAGCGCCGGGGTCATCAAGGCGCTGTGTCTCCATGTGGCCCACACCTGCAACCTGAACTGCTCCTACTGCTTCGCCAGCCAGGGCAAATACCACGGGGAGCGGGCGGTCATGAGCTTCGAGGTGGGCAAGCGGGCCCTGGACTTCCTGGTGGAGCACTCCGGCACGCGCCACAACCTGGAGGTGGACTTCTTCGGCGGCGAGCCGCTGATGAACTTCGATGTGGTGAAGGAGCTGGTGGCCTACGCCCGCAGCATCGAGAAAGAGGCGGGCAAGCACTTCCGCTTCACCCTCACCACCAACGGCATGCTCATCGACGACGACGTGATCGACTTTGCCAACAAAGAGATGTCCAACGTGGTGCTGAGCCTGGACGGCCGCAAGGAGGTCCACGACCGGTTCCGGGTGGACTACGCCGGCAACGGCAGCTGGGAGCGGATCGTGCCGAAGTTCCAGAAGCTGGTTCAGGCCCGCGAGGGGAAGAACTACTACATGCGCGGCACCTTCACCCACAACAATCCCGACTTTCTCAACGACATCAAACAGATGCTGGATCTGGGCTTCACGGAGCTCAGCATGGAGCCGGTGGTCTGCGCCCCGGACGATCCCTCGGCCCTGACCAAAGAGGATCAGGAACTGGTCATGCGGCAGTACGAGGAGCTGGCGGAGCTGATGCTTCAGCGGGAGCGGGAAGGCAGGCCCTTCACCTTCTATCACTACATGATCGACCTCAGCGGCGGGCCCTGCATCTACAAGCGGGTCTCCGGCTGCGGCTCCGGCACGGAGTACATGGCCGTCACCCCCTGGGGCGATCTCTACCCCTGCCACCAGTTCGTGGGCGACGAGAAGTTCAAATTGGGCAGCATCTTCACCGGACTGGATAACCCGGACGTGCAGAACGAATTTGCTTCCTGCAATGTCTACGCCAAGCCCGAGTGCCGGGACTGCTGGGCAAGACTCTACTGCTCCGGCGGCTGCGCGGCCAACGCCTACCACGCCACCGGCAGCATCACCGGGGTCTACGAGGCGGGCTGCGACCTGTTCAAGAAGCGGATGGAGTGCGCCATCATGCTGGCCGCCGCCCGGGCGGCGGAGGGACGATGAACACGCCGATTTATGATTTCGTCCGGGGTTACGCGGAGTCTGACGCCGCGCGGCTCCACATGCCGGGCCACAAGGGGACTCCTGTCCTGGGCCCGGAGCCGCTGGACCTCACCGAGATCCCCGGCGCGGACGTGCTCTACCACGCCGAGGGCATCATCCTTGAGAGCGAGGAAAACGCCGCCCGGCTCTTCGGAAGCCAAAGGACGGTTTACAGCGCCGAGGGCTCCAGCCTCTGCATTCGCGCCATGCTCTATCTGGGCATGCAGTACGCGAAACGGCAGGGGAGAGACCCTCTGGTTCTGGCTGCCCGGAACGCTCACAGCACCTTCCTCACCGCCGCGGGGCTGCTGGATCTGGAGATCCGGTGGCTATACGGCGACGGGCTTTTGACCTGCGATCTTTCTCCCGAGACGCTGGACGCGGAGCTCACTGCGTCCGGCGCCTGTTTAGTTTACATAACTTCTCCGGACTACCTGGGCCATGTGGCGAACGTTAAGGCATTATCTGAGATCTGCCATCGGCACCATGCGCTGCTGCTGGTGGACAACGCCCACGGCGCCTATCTGCGGTTTCTTTCGGAATCCCGACACCCCATGGATCTGGGGGCGGACCTCTGCTGCGACTCGGCCCACAAGACCCTCCCGGTGCTCACCGGCGGGGCGTACCTGCACTTCGGGAAAAGCTGTCCGCGTGAGCTGGTCGACGCCGCCCACCGGGCCATGGGACTGTTTGCCAGCACCAGCCCGTCCTATCTGATTTTGCAGTCGCTGGATCTGGCGAACCGAGCCCTCTCCGAGGACTGGCCGCAACGGCTGTGTAAGACTGCAGATCGGCTGGATCAATTGAAATCTCAGCTTCTTGCCGACGGCTGGACGCTCTTCGGAGACGAGCCGGTGAAGCTCACCCTCTGCCCGAAAAGGCGCGGCTATACCGGGGAGGAACTGGCGGCGATCCTGCAGGCGCAAAACCTCTGGTGCGAATTTGCCGACCCGGATTTCATCGTCTTTATGTTCTCACCGAATACCAAGGCGGAAGATTTTGAGCGGCTCGAAGCTGCCCTGTCCGCGATCCCTGTGCGGACGCCAATCACTGAGACCCCGCCGTCCATGCCGCGGCCGGAGCGGGTCATGCCCATTCGTCAGGCGCTGCTCTCCGCCTGCGAGAGCCTGCCGCTGGAGCGGTGTCTCGGCCGTATCCTGGCGGCCCCCACGGTGAGCTGCCCGCCGGCGGTTCCGATTCTCACCTGCGGGGAGCGGATCGACGTAAACGCCCTGAAAATGCTGCGGTATTACGGCGCGGAGACCTGCGATGTGGTCTGCCAAGAAAAAATACTTGACAGCGGCAGTAAGTAGGAGTATAATGCAAAGGCTGTAAAGGCAGAATGCTTTGCACAGGGGGCGAAAACGGTGCCGGAGGAAACGGTATGGCGCACGATGCTGTTTGATTTCTACGGGGAACTGCTCACCGCCAAACAGCGGGAATATTTCGACCTCCACTACAATTCCGACCTCTCCCTGGCGGAGATCGCGGAGTCGTCCGGCATCTCCCGGCAGGGGGTGTGGGACATCATCCGCAGAGCCGAGGCCATCTTACGGGAGACGGAGGAGAAGACCGGTCTGGTCGCAAGATTTCAGGCCCAGCGGGAGATCCTCCGCAGTGTGGAGTCCAAGCTCAGAGAGCTGGAGCAGATCACCGACGGCGAGGCGCAAACCCTCACCAGGGAGATCCTCGGCCGCCTGAGCGAGTTCAAGCAAGCGTAATCTGGAAAGGACAGATCCATGGCATTTGAATCCCTTTCTGACAAATTATCCGCCGCCTTCAAGCGTCTGCGCGGCAAGGGCAGACTGACGGAGGCCGACGTGAAAGAGGCCATGCGCGAGGTCAAGCTCGCCCTGCTGGAGGCCGACGTGAACTTCAAGGTCGTCAAGGACTTTGTCAAGAAGGTCACCGAGCGTGCCACCGGCGCGGACGTGCTGGAGAGTCTCTCTCCCGCGCAGATGGTCATCAAGATCGTCGATGAGGAGCTCACGTCCCTCATGGGCAGTGAGAACCAGAAGCTGAACATTTCCAGCAAATCCCCCAGCGTGGTCATGCTGGTGGGCTTGCAGGGCGCGGGCAAAACCACCAACGGCGCCAAGCTTGCGGGCTATATGCGCAAGCAGGGCAAGAACCCGCTGCTGGTGGCCTGCGACGTCTACCGTCCCGCCGCCATCCAACAGTTGGAGACCGTGGGCAGGCAGCTGGACATCCCGGTGTTCCAGATGGGCCAGGGCGACCCCGTTGAGATCGCCAAGGCCGGCGTGGAGTACGCCAGAAAGCACGGCAACGATCTGGTCTTCCTCGATACCGCGGGCCGCCTGCACATCGACGAAGCGCTGATGCAGGAGCTGCAGAACATCAAGGCGGCTGTGGAGCCGGCGGAGATCCTGCTGGTCATCGACGCGATGATCGGTCAGGACGCGGTGGCGACGGCGACGACCTTCGACGAGATGCTGGACATCACCGGCGTCATGCTCACCAAGCTGGACGGCGACGCCAGAGGCGGCGCGGCCCTGAGCATCAAGGCCCTCACCGGCAAACCCATCAAATTCGCGGGCATCGGCGAGAAGCTCGACCAGATCGAGCCCTTCCACCCGGACCGCATGGCCAACCGCATCCTCGGCATGGGCGACGTGCTCACCCTGATCGAGAAAGCGGAGCAGGCCTTCGACGAGAAAAAGGCCGAGGAGATGGCCGAGCGTCTGCGTCAGAACAAATTCACGCTGACCGACTACTACGACCAGCTCCAGCAGCTCAAGGGCATGGGCTCTCTGCAGGACGTGGCGGGCATGATCCCCGGCATGGACGCGAAAGCGCTCCAGGGGGCCAACATCGATGAAAAGGCCATGAGCCGCATCGAGGCCATCATCCTCAGCATGACCCCTTATGAAAGAGAGAACCCCGCCGTTCTCAACGCCAGCCGCAAAAAGCGCATCGCTTCCGGCTCCGGCACCAGCGTGGTGGAGATCAATCGTCTGCTGAAACAGTATGACATGATGCAGAATCTCACCAAGCAGCTCACCAGCATGGGCAAGCGCCGCAAGGGCAAAAAAGGCCTCGGCGGCATGGGCAACCTCGGCAGCCTCTTCGGCGGCGGAGGGAAGCTCGGCTTCTAAAACGCTTTCTTCATCGTTTTCCAACGGTGTGGGAATATAAAGAGATTACTTATGGAGGTGAAATAAATGGTTAAGATCAGACTTCGCAGAATGGGCGCGAAGAAGAATCCCTTCTATCGCATCGTCGTTGCCGACTCCCGTTCTCCCCGCGATGGCAGATGCATCGAGGAAATCGGCTACTATGATCCGCTGGCAAAGGACGAGCAGATCAAGGTGGACACCGAGCGTGCTCAGTACTGGATCGACAACGGCGCTCAGCCGACCGATACCGTCCGCGGCCTGCTGAAGAAGGCTGCCGCCAAGGCTGAGGCGTAATGTGTTAAGGAGTAACGACGCAACATGAAAGAACTTCTGACCTATATCGTGCAGAACCTCGTGGATCATCCCGACGAGGTCTCTGTGACCGAGCGCGAGGCCGACGGGGAAACCGTCTTTGAAGTGCGCGTTGCCGACGGCGATATGGGCAAGGTCATCGGCCGTCAGGGACGGATCGTCAAGCAGATCCGGATCCTGATGAAGGCCGTCGCCCAGAAGCAAGGCAAAAAGGTCTCGGTCGAGGTCCTCGACTGACACGAACAGGGCGTGCGCCGACCGGCTGCACGCCCTGAAACTTTATCGGGAGTGATCACAATGACCAATCCGTATCTGGAAGCCGGAAAAATCGTGAACACCCACGGGGTGCGCGGAGAAGTGCGCATCGTGCCGTGGGCGGACAGCGCGGAGTTCCTCCGGCGGTTCCGTACGTTTTATATTGACGGCACGGCCTACAAGGTGCTGCGCAGCCGGGTGCACAAGAGCCAGCTGATCGCCGCTTTGGAGGGCGTGGAGGACGTAAACGCCGCCATGGCGCTGAAAAACCGCGTGGTCTCCATCGACCGGGCCGACGCGAAGCTGCCGGCGGGGCGCTATTTCGTCCAAGACCTCATCGGCCTTCCTGTAAAAACCGACGAGGGCGCCGAACTGGGCCAGCTCTCCGAGGTGCTGGATCTGCCCCAGGGGCAGGTCTACGTGGTGAAAGGGGAGCGAGAGATCCTGATCCCCGACGTGCCGGAGTTTATTTTGAACATCGACCCGGAGACGGGCATCACCGTACACTTGATCGAGGGGATGTAAGCCATGCGCATCGACATTCTGACGCTGTTTCCCGAATCCATTCAGGGAGTTTTGGGTGAGAGCATCCTCGGCCGCGCCGCGGCAAAGGGGATCCTGGACATCCGCTGCCATCAGATCCGGGACTACACCGAAAACAAGCAGAAGCAGGTGGACGACTATCCCTACGGCGGCGGCTGGGGCCAGGTCATGAACGCCCAGCCTCTGAAAAGCTGCCTGGATCACGCCCTCTCCGACGCCGAGGGCCTGCGGACGCGGGTGATCTACATGTCCCCCCAGGGGCAGCCCTTCCACCAGGCGAAGGCCCGGCAGCTGAAGGCGGATTACGACCATCTGGTGCTGGTCTGCGGCCACTATGAGGGCGTGGACGAGCGGTTCATCGAGCAGTGCGTGGACGAGGAGATCAGCCTCGGCGACTTCGTCCTCACCGGCGGCGAGATCGCGGCCATGGCGGTGGCGGATGCGGTGTGCCGGATGGTGCCGGGGGTGCTTTCCGACGAGCAGTGCTACACCGGCGAGAGCCATTGGGACGGGCTGCTGGAATACCCCCAGTACACCAGACCGGAGGAATGGGAGGGGCGGAAAGTTCCGGAAGTGCTCCTTGGCGGCAACCACGCCGAGATCGAGCGCTGGAGACGGAAGAAGAGTCTGGAGCGCACCATGGAAAAGCGGCCGGATATGTTCGAAAAGCTCTCTTTGAGCGAATCCGACCAGAAGCTGGTGCAGGAGATCGAAAAGGACAAAAAGCGCCGGAAGCTTACCGAGCCTTTGACCTGCCGTCCAGCGGAAGAGACGGATCTTCCCACCATCATGGAGATCGTCAGACAGGCGAAAAACAGTCTGAAAAAATACCGCGTGGACCAGTGGCAGGGGGACTATCCCACCGAGGCGGTCTTTCAGCGGGACATCGAAAACGGCAGCTGCTATGTCATCTGCCACAAGACCGAGATTGCGGCCTTCTTCGTCCTGACCCTGGGGCCGGAGCCGGGCTATGACCAGATCACCGACGGCAAGTGGCACAGCGGTGAGGACTACTGCGTCCTGCATCGTGCCGCCGTGAAGAGCGATTTTCGCGGCACCTCTGTGGCCTCGGAGCTCTTCGACTTCGCCGTTCTGGAGGCAAAAAAACGCGGCGCCTCCGCCCTCCGGACGGATACGCACCGCAAGAACAAACCCATGCGCGCCCTTCTGGAGCACAAGGGCTGCCGCTTCGCCGGGAACATCCTGATCACCAGCGAGCCCGGCCACGACAACCGCAGACAGGCCTTCGAGCTCATGTGGTGATAGGAACAAATTGGAGTTTATCGCTCGCTCCTTGTAGGGCGGGGACCTGTGCCCCGCCGCGTTGAATGTGCTGCCCATGTAACGGCGGGGCACAGGTCCCCGCCC
>ONIN01000016.1 GCA_900317905.1 uncultured Eubacteriales bacterium
TGAAGTTCAAGGTTGTCGAGCTCAAGACCGATCCTCAGCTGATGGGCGCTCTGGGCGCTGCCGAGTACGCTCGCCAGAAGGGTCTCGCCAAGAAGTAAGGAGACGATAATATGAAGTTAGTCAAGAAGATGACCACGATCCTTGCGATCACCGTCTTCACCCTCTTCACGGTGTACCAGTTCAATCTGGACATGAAGCTCATCGGCTGGGTTTACCTCCGCGTCAATGAGTTCCATGCTCGCAAGGTCAGAGATATCCAGTTCTAAGCAATAATCTCGAATCCGCCGCGCTCTGCGCGGCGGATTTTTTGCGTTGATTGGGTTTCGTGATGCATTGACGCAGGACTTGATCTTCCTGTATAATACCTCCATAGATAAAACAAGGAGGTACCGCCATGGCGCAGACCACCTATATGAATGTATTTGTACACGGGCTGTTCGGCTGGGGCGAATCGAACCCGGTCTACCGCCGCTTCCCCCAGTGGGGCATGGGTTCCGGCGATATGCTGAAGGACCTGCGCAAAAGGGGCTATCACTGCTGCGCGCCGGTGGTGGGGCCGCTGTCCAGCGCCTGGGATCGGGCCTGCGAGCTTTACGCCCAGCTCACCGGCACCACGGTGGACTACGGCGCTGCCCATTCAAAGCTGCACGGTCACGCCCGCTTCGGCCGTTCTTACACAGAACCCCTCTGGCCCGACTGGAGTGCGGAGCGGAAGATCAATCTGATCGGCCACAGCTTCGGCGGCGCCACCAGCCGACTGCTGCTGGAGCTGCTGGCCAACGGCAGCGAGGAAGAGCGCGCCGCCTGCGAGAATCCGTCGCCGCTGTTCCAGGGCGGAAAAGGGGAGTGGGTGCACTCCATCACCTGCCTGGCCTCGCCTCACAACGGCTCCACCCTGGGCATGGCCGACGAAAACCCCGTGGCCCTGATCGCGAAGATGAACGAGGGTCTGGTGAAATCCATGATCTCCTTCAGCGAGGAACACACCTATGACGTCCTGCTGGATCAGTTTGGCGCCAACTATGACACCACTCAGGGCGTAGTGGAAAACATGCTGCGATTGGTTGACATAACGATTGAGCACAAAGATGGAGCCTTCTTCGACCTCAGCGTGGACGGCGCCCTGGCGCTGAACCGGAAAATCCACATGCAGCCCAATGTCTTCTACTTCTCCGAGCCCACCTGCCGCACGGTGCCGAAGCGTCGGGGAGACGCCCATCGGCCGGAGCGCGACATGCCGCCGATCCTGCGAAAATCCGCGGTCATCATGGGCGGATTTATGGACGCGGTCAGCCCCGGCGGCGTGAAGATCGACCGGGCCTGGTGCCCCAACGACGGCATGGTAAACACCATTTCCTCCCTCTGTCCCATGGGAGCGCCCCATCGGGAGATCGGGGAGAATGAGACCGCTTTCGTCCCGGGCCTGTGGCATGTGCTGCCGGTGCGGAATCTGGATCATCTGGAGATCGTCGGCGGCATCGGCCACCCGATCCGCGCTCGTCGTATGTACAGGGCAATCATGAGCCGCATCGACCACACTTTGATGGAATGAAAAAACCCTCCCGGCGAACCGGGAGGGTTTTACTCTTGATTGGTGACGCCGGAGAGCTGCGTCTTAAGAAAGCTTAGCCCAGGATGTCCTTGTCCTTCAGCGCGGCCTGGAGCTTTCTGTTCTTCGGGATGCCCCAGATGAAGGCGGGCAGCACGATGACCAGCAGCGCGTAGTAGCCGTCGTAGCCATACACCTTGGTGGTGATGGTGGTCAGGCCCAGCAGGCTGATGGAGAAGCAGGCGGCGATGGCGATGATGGCAACGATCACGCGGCGCAGAGTCTCGTTCTGGATACCGGCAATGAACTCACCCTCGCTGTTGACCTTCGCAAGCTTGGGAGCGAAACGCTGAACCATGGTGTAGATCAGGGTCACGCAGGTGGAGACGAAGGCGCAGAACAGCAGCACGGAGAAGATCACCAGCAGCCACTTCACGCCGATGAGGGTCAGCATGGTCTGGTTCGGAATGCCGGTGGCATTCAGGAAGCCCTCGACCTCGCCGGCCTTCAGGGCGGCCAGCAGCGGATACCACTTGGACAGGGTGAAGGCGGACAGCGCCAGGGCGATGCCGTTCATGAGCCAGCCGAGGCAGGCGGCACGGTTGGTGCCCTTCACGGTCAGCTCGTTGGAAGCGGCGATCATCGGCGGAATGGACACGCACTGGAACGCGCAGTAAACGAGGGTGGCACGGAAGATGCTGAAGCCGGTCTGCGGCGTGTAAGCCGCCAGATCCACGCCGTACTGGGCGGCGATGCCGTCGATCTTGCCGCCGTAAGCCAGACCGAAGATCACGATAACGCCCGTGATGATCATGATGGCCACGGACAGGACCGTGGAGGCGGCGGCAACCAGCTTGACGCCGAAGATGCTCAGGATAACGAGCAGGGCCACGATCAGCAGGTTGAAGACGACCTTCATGGCGCCCACATAGGGAACACCCAGGAAGTTTGCCAGAACCTCACCGGCGCCGGCGACGGCGGCAGCGACAGCGGCCAGAATGATGACGATGTAGAAGATCTCGAACAGGAACTCCATCTTCGGGCTGGGATACAGGGCGGCAAAGGTGTCCTTGTAGTTGTCGAAGCCGTTCAGACGGGCGAACTTCAGGATGATGGCCATGACGATGGCCAGCAGGCCCATGGCAATCATCGGGAACAGCAGGGAGCCCATGCTGCCGAACTGGGCAAAGTAACCAATGACCTGGTTACCGGAGGCGAAGCCGCCGCCCACGTGGGTGCCGAACCACACGGATGCAACCGTGAAGGCGATCGCCCAAGAACTGGTCAGTTTTTTGTTCATTTGTAAAGTCCCCTCTCATAGATTTTCGCCGTCGGAAGTCTCTCCTTGTATTCCAAAGGCGAATGGTATTCGGTACGGTGTTAAAATATGAACAATATGTTAACACCTTACAATGATACATTTATAGATCACCGGGGAGCAAAAGTCAACTCCTGCCTGTGACATATGAAACGATTTTTCTGAAATTCAGCAAAATCAACAGAATGTCGCGAATAATTTGTATAAAAATACAGTGTAAAAAAATGCAAACCAGAATCATTGTGATTTCTTATGCACATCTGGGAAAAAGAGCTTGTCAGAGGGTGAAAATCGTGCTAAGATACTAGATGGATCGAAAGAGAAAGCGTATTTTTGGGGCTTTTATCAAAAAATGGACATTATTCATGCTCGTTTTGCAATCGGAGGGATACTGAATGAAACTGGCAACCATCCGTTACAACGGTGAAATCTGCGTCGGAATTGTGGACGCGGAGGCAAAAACCGTGGCCCCGATCCCCGGCTGTGTGGATATGGATGCACTCTATGGCTGCATGGATATTACCCCTGGCGACCAGGTGCTTCCACTGTCTGAGGTGGAGCTTTTGGCCCCGATCCCGCACCCGGCGCAAGACGTGATCTGCCTGGGCATCAACTACTATGACCATGCGGCGGAGTCCGATTCCGTCACCGGCAAGAGCGACAATGTGCCCAAGGCCGCCATCTATTTCTCCAAGCGAGTAAACGAGGCCGTCGCCCCCGGCGGCGCCATCGACAGCCACAGCGACATCGTCCCCGATCTGGACTACGAGGCGGAGCTGGCGGTGGTCATCGGCAAGGAAGCCTGCAAGGTCTCCGAGGCTGACGCTCTGGACTATGTCTTCGGCTATACCATATTAAATGACGTCAGCGCCAGAACCATCCAGACCGTCCACAGCCAGTGGTACTTCGGCAAGAGCCTGGACGGCTTCACCCCCATCGGCCCCTGGATCGTCACGCCGGACGAGTTTGACGTCAACGGCAAGGCGCGGATCCAGAGCTTCGTCAACGGGGAGCTGCGGCAGAACAGCACCATCGATCTGCTGATCTTCAACGTGCAGCACTGCATCAGCGAGCTGAGCCAGGGCATGACCTTGCTGCCCGGCACCATCATCTCCATGGGTACCCCCGCGGGGGTGGGCATGGGCTTCAACCCGCCGAAGTGGATGCACCCCGGCGACACCGTGTCCTGCGTCATCGAGGGCATCGGCGAGCTGACCAACACGGTCAAATAAATCTGTTAATTATGGGCCATTAGACCCAAATTGATACAAAGGAGTAGATTCATCATGAAATTCGCAATGTATGGCTCCGGCGCGGCCGGCAGCGTGTTCGCTTCCTACCTGCGCAACGGCGGCGCGGACATCATCCTCATCGACCGCTACGAGGCTCACATGAAGAAGGTTGCCGAGGAAGGCATGCGCTTCACCATTCACCAGGAGGAGAATGGCACCTATCATGATTATGAGAAGGTTCTGACCGGTTTCCGCACCTACACCAGCGCTGAGGCCGCTGCCGAGGCTGAGGGCAAGGTCGACTGCATCATCTACATGACCAAGGCCACCCAGCTGCCCCAGGCCATCCAGGACTCCCTGCCTGTGGTCGGTGACAACACCGTCGCCTGCTCCCTGATCAACGGTCTGGGCAACGACGACAACCTGTTCAAGGTCTTCCCGAAAGAGCGCTGCGTCATCGGTTCCGGCGTTCTGGGCACCAGACTGCCTGAGCCCGGCCACTGCATCTCCACCCCCGCCGGCGGCGTGCAGATGAACTTCGGCGGCGCTGTCCGCAGCGAGCTCAACGACGCTGTCTGCGCCGAGATGCTCAAGTGCTACCGCGACGGCGGCTGCGACGCTTACTGGCGTGACGGCCTGCCCGGCGAGGACAACAACATCTACAAGTTCATCTGGAAGAAAGTCTGCGTCAACGCCACCGTCAACACCGTCTGCGCCGTTCTGCGTCTGAAGATCGGCCAGGTCGAGGCCGACCCCTTCGGCCAGTGGCTGTTCCACGGCGTCATCCGTGAGACCTGTGCCGTCGCCACCGCCAAGGGCGTGCCGATGGATGCCGATGAGTTCATCGCTCATGACCACCAGGATATCGTCACCAACATCGCTGACTACTATCCCTCCATGTGCCAGGACGCGCTGTTCAACAAGCGCCAGACCGAGATCGACGTGCTCAACGGCAAGATCGCCGAGTACGGCGAGGAGCTGGGCATCCCCACGCCCTGCTGCACCGTTCTCACCCAGATCGTCCGCTGCATCCAGGACAACTACGAGAACCAGTACCTGGGCGACTACCTGTTCTACAACAAGTAAGCAATCTTTTCCAAACCCCGCCGATTTCGGTCGGCGGGGTTTCTGAAGCTTTGTAGGGCGGGGACCCGTGCCCCGCCGCCGTGGATGAATCTGAAAAAGCGGCGGCCCACAGGTGGCCGCCCTACATGCATAATACATCACCAAGGAGATACATCTATGAAAATCGCAATGATCGGTTCCGGCGCGGCCGGCAGCGTCTTTGCCGCCTATCTGAGAAAGGGCGGCGCGGAGCTCTGGCTCATCGACAAATACAAAGCCCATATGGACAAGATCGCCGAAGACGGTCTCGTGTTCATCACCCCGGATGGGGAGGAGACCCTCACCGGCTTCCACACTGCCCCCACCGCGAAGGACATCGGCGTCATGGACATGGTGATCCTGATGGTGAAGGCCACCCAGACCGTGGACGTCATGAACGACACCATGCCCGCCATCGGCCCGGACACCGTGGTGGTGAGCCTTCAGAACGGCCTCGGCAACGACGAGGTGCTGGCCCAGTATGTGGAAAAAGAGCGCATCATGTACGGCAGCGGCCTCATCGGCACGGAGCTGCGGGGCCCCGGCGTCTGCGTCTCCAAGCCGGAGCAGGGCATCCAGATGCACTTCGGCGCCGTGGTGAACAACCCCATCACCGACAAGGCCGGCAAGGCGCTGGAGGAGTGCTTCAAGGCCGGCGGCTGCAACGCCAGCTTCGACGAAGACGTGCGCATCTACGTCTGGCGCAAGGTCATCGCCAACGCGGGCTACAACGGCGTCAGCGCCCTGATGCGCATGCGCGTGGGTGAGGTCTTTGCCGATCCCTATGGCATGGACATCGTCCGCAACGTCTGGGCAGAGGGCTGCGCCGTGGCGGAGGCCATGGGCATCGGCGACCTGCGCCCCCTGATGGAGGCGGAGGAGCCCAACATCCTGGCGGGCCTCGGCAACTATTATCCCTCCATGGCCCAGGACGCGGTGCTGCACAAGCGGCAGACTGAGGTCAGCGTCCTCAACGGCGCCATCGCCCGCTACGGCGAGCGGCTGGGCATCCCCACACCCTACAACACCGTCATCACCAAGTTCATCTCCTGCATCCAGAACAACTACGACAAGCAGTATCTGCAGGGCTGAACCCTCTGAAAAATGATACAGCCACCGGCATTGGCCGGTGGCTGTGTTTTTTTATTCCTCTTCCTTCTCCCCGGTGACGATCTCTCGGATCGTGGGGTAGGGGAGTTTCAATTCCTGCCGGTCGTAGGTCAGCAGGCCGTTGAGCTCGGTCTCCACGTCGCTGAGCTGGGTGTAGACCGCGGCGGCGAGACCCTGCTCCTTCGCGGGGAGGATCTCCTCGTTATAGAGCTTCAGCAGCGCTTTTTTCAGGGTTTCAGCGTCCTTGCAGGATTTGTAGCCGAAGGCCTTCTCCGGTCTGGCGTGTCCCTCCACTCTGAGGGCGTAGCCGCCGAACTCCGAGAGCAGCACCGCCCGGCCCAGCTTGTCGGGCTTGTGGTGGTACTTCGTAAAGTAGACGTGCAGGCTCTGCACCTGGCCGAAGCCCTGATCGTGCCAGCCGCTGGCGGGATCCACGGTGCGGCTGCGGTCGATGGACTCGATGTTCTCCACGGCGGTGCGGCTGTCGAACTGGCCCCAGCCCTCATTGAAGGGCACCCACATGACGATGCTGGGGTGGTTGTAGAGGGTGGACACCATGCGCTTGAGCTCGGTGAGGAACTGCTTTCTGCCGTCAGCACTCTCCCGTCCGAAGAGGGCGTAGCGGCTGTCATCAAAGCTCTGCTTGGTCACCAGCGGGGCGTTGACCACGGCGGCCTTGTATTCTCCGCCGCCTGCGGGCATATCCTGCCAGACCAGCATGCCGATCCGGTCACAGTGATAGTACCAACGGTCGGGCTCCACCTTCATGTGCTTGCGGAGCATGTTGAAGCCCATGGCCTTGGCGCACTCGATGTCATAGACCATGGCGTCATCGGCAGGTGGCGTATATTGGCCGTCGCTCCAGTAGCCCTGATCCAGCAGGCCGTTGTGGAAGTAGGGCTCGCCGTTTAACAGCAGCCGCGGCACGCCGTTCTCGTCCTTGCCGACGCCCACGCTGCGCATGGCGAAATAGCTGGTGATCCGGTCTTCGCCCAGGGTCATGGTGAAGGGATAGAGCACCGGGTTCTCCGGGCTCCAGAGCTCCAGCCCCGGCGTGGGCACCCGGACGGTCTTGCCGGCGGGGAAGGCGAACTTCTTGCCCTCCAGCTCCATGACGCATTTGCCGGCGCCGTAGACCACCACCTCCAGCGCCTCCAGCTCCGGCTTCGGCGTGAGCTTCAATCCGCGGATGTAGTTTCTGGGAACGCTCTCGATCCATACCGTCTGCCAGATGCCGCTCTGGCCGTGATACCAGATGCCGCCGGGCTCCAGACGCTGCTTGCCCCGGGGCAGGTCGTTCTGGTCGGTCTGATCCCGGACGCAGACCAGCAGCTGGTTTTTCTGACGGACCACGTCGGTGAGCTCCACGGTGAAGGGCGTGTAGCCGCCGGTGTGGCTGCCCACCTCCACGCCGTTGCACCAGACCGTGGCGATCTGATCCACTGCGCCGAAGTGCAGCAGGATGCGGCCCTGATTGAATCCCTCCGGCAGCTCGAAGCTGCGGATGTACCAGAGCCAGTCGTCGGGCTGGATGCGCTTCTCCACCCCGGAGAGCTGGCTCTCGGGGGAGTAGGGGACGATGATGGTGCCGTCGGCCCGCTCCGGACGCTTGGCGGATTTGGTCACGGCGTACATCCAGGGGCCGTTCAGATTCAGATAACTGTCGCGCCGAAGCTGCGGCCTCGGGTATTCCTGCAGTGGGCAGGCGGGATCAAAGCTCTCGCCCCAGGGGGTCAGCATAGGAATGACTCCTTTCGGAAGGTGATTTTCAGTCTGCTCCTATTGTACCCGATTATTCTCCGGTTGTTAAGGGGAAATCGTCTTTTTTCGACAAAAATTTAAAAACTGGCGAGAAATAAAACCGGGGTCGAAAGGTTATAATGAAACGCGCCAGAATATAACAGAAATGTTGTGGATTCAACGGTTTTGTTAATATTTAAATTAGTCTAAAACGCCGTTTTGGGTGGACTTGTCCCGCTTGATGTGATAGAATATCTTAGTCAAAAATTAGAGAGGTGATGCAAATGCCCTTTAAGTTTCACGGCGGCGTCCATCCGAACTATATGAAGGCACCGGACACTCCGGTGACCGTCATTACACCGCCACCCCAGGTCGTTGTCCCGATGGCACAGCACATCGGCGCGCCCTGCAAACCGCTGGTCGCGGTGGGTGACACGGTGACGATGGGCCAGAAGATCGGCGAAAATCCTGCGCCGGTGTCCGCCCCGATCCATTCTCCGGTGTCCGGCAAGGTCATTGCCATTGAGCCGCGTCCCCATCCCCTGGGCGACAATATCCCGGCCATTGTCATTGAAAACGACGGTCTGGACACCCCATGTACTGATCTTGCCCCGCTGACCGAGGCGGAGCTTCAGGATCAGGAAGCCATCCTTACCCGCATCCGCGAAGCCGGCATCGTCGGTCTGGGCGGCGCCATGTTCCCCACCGCGTTCAAGATCCGCGGCGGTCTGGGCAAGGTCGACACCCTCATCATCAACGGTGCGGAGTGCGAGCCCTACCTGAACGGCGACCACTGGACCATGAAGCTGCACCCTGAGGAGCTGCTCAAGGGCATCCAGCTGGCCCGCATCGCCAGCGGTCTGGACAAGGCCTACTACGGCATCGAGAAGAACAAGCAGGACGCCATCGACCTGCTCAATTCTTACAATCCCGCCCAGTACGGCGTGGAGATCGTCCCGGAGAACGTCAAGTACCCCCAGGGCGCTGAGAAGATGCAGATCAAGGCCATCACCAACCGCGAGGTCAAGCCCGGCGGACTGCCGGCAGGCGTCGGCGCCAACGTCATCAGCACCCAGACGGCCTATGCCATCTACCGTGCCTGCTACGAGGGCGTGCCCTGCTACCAGCGTATTCTGACCGTGGCCGGCAGCGCCATCGGTGAGTCTCACAACCTCCAGTGCCGCGTGGGCACTCCCTTCCGCTACATCGTCGAGCAGATCGGCGGCTTCAAGAAGGAGCCGAAAAAGATCGTTCTCGGCGGCCCCATGATGGGTCTGATCGCCTCCAACATCGACGCGGTCAACATCAAGGGCACCGCGGGCATCCTGTTCTTCACCGAGGAAGAGGACCGCACCGTGGCCAACCCCACCTGCATCCACTGCGGTCAGTGCCTGCAGGTCTGCCCGATGAAGCTTGAGCCTGTGTACATGTACAAGTACTTCCAGAAGCGCGACTTCGAGAAGATGCAGGAGTATCACATCCTCGACTGCTTCGAGTGCGGCAGCTGCTCGTTCAACTGCCCGGGCCGTCTGCCCCTGACCCATACCTTTAAGACTGCCAAGCTGCTCTTCGCCGCCCGCGCGGCCGAGGAGAAGGCCCGCGCAGAAGCTGCCGCCAAGGAAGCGGAAGCAAAAAAGGCTGAGAAGGAGGCGGAAACCAAATGACAAAGAAAGAATATACCTTTGACGCCGGTTACCAGCCTCAGGTGCGTGCCAAGCGCGGCACTCCCCAGATCATGCTGGACGTCATCATCGCCCTGCTCCCCGCGCTGTGCGTCGGCGTGTGGCAGTTCGGCTTCGCGGCGCTGCTGCCGGTGGCTACCAGCATCGCAGCCTGCGTGTTCTTCGAGTGGGCCTATCGGAAGCTTCTGCATAAGCCCAGCACCATCGGCGATCTGTCCGCAGTCCTCACCGGCCTGCTGCTGAGCTTCACGCTCCCGGCAAACGCTCCCTGGTGGCTGCCCGTCATCGGCGGCTTCTTCGCCATCGTGATCGTCAAGCAGCTCTACGGCGGCATCGGCAAGAACTTCCTGAACCCCGCCCTGGCCGGCCGTGCGTTCCTGTTCGCCAGCTACGCCATGCTCATGACCCAGTGGGTCACCCCCGCAGGTCTCAAGGGCACCGCGGTGGACGCCATCACCATGGCGACCCCCCTCAGCTCCATGAAGGCCGGCGTGGCCCTGCCGGAGTATTTCACCGTTGCCAACATGTTCATCGGCAAGATGCCCGGCTGCTTCGGTGAGATCAGCGCCTGCGCCCTGATCCTCGGCGGCATCTACCTGATCTGCCGCAAGGTCATCACCTGGCACATCCCCGTCTGCTTCATCGGCACCGTTGCCGTGGTGAGCCTGATCTTCGGCGGCGGCCCCGAGTACAGCCACGTCGACTGGATGCTCGCCAACCTGCTCTCCGGCGGTCTGATGCTGGGCGCCATCTTCATGGCCACCGACTACAGCACCAGCCCCGTGACCTTCAAGGGCCGCTGCATCTACGGCATCGGCTGCGGTCTGCTGACCGTCATCATCCGCCGCTTCGGCGGTTATCCCGAGGGCGTCAGCTTCGCGATCCTGATTATGAACTGCTGCGCGTGGTTCCTGGATCAGCTGACCAAGCGTCGTCAGTTCGGCGTCAGCAAGGAAGACGTCAAGGCGATGAAGGCTGCCAAGAAGGCGGCTAAGAAAGAAGCAAAGGAGGCTGGAGCATAATGGCTGATACTGCTAAGAAATCCGGCGGCGGCCAGATCATCAAGCTCGCGCTTGTCCTGCTCGCAGTCGCCGCGGTCATCGCCCTGGTGCTCGGCGTGGTCAATGAGATCACCAAGGGCCCCATCGAGGATTACCTCAACAACAAGCGTGATGAAGCCTACGCCATGGTCATGCCCGGCGAAGGCAACAACTACGAAGAGCTGGACGCCGGCAGCTACACCAACGACGCCAGCAACACCATCACCAAGCTCTCCAAGGCGACGGACGCCTCCGGCAATGAGATCGGCTACGTGGCGGAGACCACCTTCTCCGGCGCCCAGGGCATGATCACCATGGTCGTCGGCCTGGACAACGATCTGGTCTGCACCGGCATCGGCATCACCGAGCACTCCGAGACCTCCGGCCTCGGCGCCAAGGCCTCCGATCCCACCGATCCCTTCCCCCAGAGTCTGCCCGGCAACGGCGACGGCCTGAAGCTGTCCAAGGACGGCGGCACCATCGCTGCCATCTCCGGCGCGACGCTGACCTCCCGCGCGGTCGTCACCGAGATCCAGACGGTCATCGACGCCGTCAAGTCGCTGTAAAGGAGGCTGAACCATGAACATCAAACAGCAATTCAAAGAAGGTCTTGTGACCAACAACCCCGTTCTGGTGCAGCTGCTCGGCATGTGTGCCACCATGGCCATCACCACGAGCCTCTTCAACGGCATCGGCATGGGCTTCAGCGTTCTGATCATCCTGACCTGCTGCAACGTGGTCATTTCGCTGATCCGTAAGATCATCCCCAACGACATCCGTCTGGCCATCTTCGTGCTGGTCATCGCGGGCTTCGTTACCATCGTCGACCTGCTGCTGCAGGCCTTCATCCCCGCATTGAGCGAATCTCTGGGCGTGTTCATTCCGCTGATCGTTGTGAACTGCATCATCATCGGCCGCGCAGAGGCGTTCTGCCAGAAGAACCCCGTGGGTGCCTCCTTCTTCGACGGCATCTTCCAGGGTCTCGGCTACACCTGCGTGCTGATCTGCATGTGCGTGATCCGTGAGTTCCTGGGCAAGGGCTCCTTCGGCAGCGGTCTCATCAACACCACCAACGGCATCGGCACCGGCAGCGGCGTGCACATCTTCCCGGCGGAGTACGGCGCCCTGGTTCTGACGCTCCCCATCGGCGGCTTCATCACCCTGGGCTGCCTGATCGCCCTGATGCAGTACGTCCTCCGCAGAAGCGAGGAGAAGAAGGCTGCCAAGGCGAATGAAGAGAAGGAGGCGGCGAACGTATGAGTGCAAATGCAACCATCATTGAGATCGTCCTCAGTGCAATTCTGATCAACAACTTTATCTTCTCCCAGTTCCTGGGCTGCTGCCCCTTCCTGGGCTGCTCCTCCAAGCTGGACACCGCGGCCGGCATGGGTCTCGCCGTTATCTTCGTTATGGGTCTCGCGAGCGCCATCTGCTGGATCGTCAACGAGTACATCCTCATCCCGCTGCATCTGGACTTCCTGCAGACCATCGCCTACATCCTGGTCATCGCCGTCCTGGTTCAGTTCGTTGAGATGTTCCTCAAAAAATCCGTTCCCTCCCTGTACAGCGCGCTGGGCATCTACCTGCCGCTGATCACCACCAACTGCGCGGTGCTGGGCGTCGTGCTGCTGAATACGCAGTACAACTTCAACTTCCTGCAGAGCGTGGTCTACGGCGTCACCGGCGGCATGGGCTTCATGCTCGCCATCTGCCTCATGGCCAGCGTCCGCGAGAAGGTCGCCTTCGCCGACTATCCGGAAAGCTTTGAGGGCTTCCCCGTGGCTCTGGTCACGGCCGGCCTGATCGCCCTTGCGTTCATGGGCTTCTCCGGCATGAAGATCGTTTAAGGAGGGCGCGAGATGAACTTTACCAATATTCTGATTGCCATCGCCGTCCTCGGCGCCATGGGCGCGATCTTCGGCGCGGCTCTGGCTTTCGCCGCCAAGATCTTCTATGTGGAAGTCGATGAGAAGGAAGCGGCTGTGCGTGAATGTCTCGCCGGCGCCAACTGCGGCGGCTGCGGCTTCCCCGGCTGCGACGGTTACGCCAAGGCGGTCGCTGCCGGCACCGCTCCCACCAACGCCTGCGTCGCCGGCGGCCCCGAGGCTGCTGCCAAGATCGCTGAGATCATGGGTGTCAGCGCCGGCATGGGTGAGAAGATGGTCGCCCACGTGCCCTGCTCCGGCTGCTCCGACGTGGCGGTGCCGCGCTTCAACTACAACGGCCCCCAGGATTGCCAGGCTGCCATGCTGTTCGGCGGCAAGAGCAATAAGGAGTGCACCTACGCCTGCATCGGTCTGGGCAACTGCACCCGCGCCTGCAAGTTCGACGCCATGCACATCGTCAACGGTGTTGCCAAGGTCGACCGCGACAAGTGCGTGGCCTGCGGCGCCTGCCGTGACGTCTGCCCCAAGAAGCTCATCGAGATGGTCCCCTACAAGCAGACCATTCTCCAGGGCTGCCGCAACCAGGACAAGGGCGCCGTCACCCGCAAGATCTGCGACGTGGGCTGCATCGGCTGCATGAAGTGTCAGCGCGAGTGCCCTGCCGACGCCATCAAGGTCGAGAATGGTCTGGCCAAGATCGACTACAGCAAGTGCGTCCAGTGCGGCCACTGTGCCGACATCTGCCCCCGCGGCATCCTGAAGGATCAGGTCATGCCCCTCAAGAAGGCAGAGTAAGCACAATCAAAACCAAAAGAGGAAGTCTGCAAAGGCTTCCTCTTTTCTTACGATTAATGATAAACATAATATAATATTATGTAGATTGAAAGCGCATAGAACTACCATCGCCTGAGAAACGCTCAGACGATGGTAGTTTTTATAGTTTTCCGTTGACCCACATCCAGCTACAGATCAAGGCCCAGGAGCCGAAGGGCGCTGTCTCGTGGAACCTTCGGACTTCCTCTCTGGTGTACCACTTTGCCTGGGTATCCTCTCCCTGCATGGGGTGGGGGACGCCCTCCGCTACGCCGATGACGCAGACGGTCTGCTCCTCACTGAGCCCCACGGCACAGGCGGCCGCAGGCAGCACCTCTTTCAGCTCCACCAACTTGAGTCCGGTCTCTTCCCGGAGCTCTCGCTCTGCACATTCCTCCGGCGTCTCACCGGGGTCGATCAGCCCGCCGGGGAGGCCGTAGATCCGGTGTCCCAGCTCCAGCCGGAACTCGTGGATCAGGACAAAATGCTCATTTTCCCGATCCGTCAGCGCCATGACCACGGCGTCCGGCTTGTGCTGATCCAGATGCTCCAGAGAGTCGATGCCGCCGTCCCGGCTGACCATCTCATAGGTATAGGGCACGCCGTCATCGTTTAGATAGTGCAGATCGTAGCGGTGGAGGAATTCTCCGTCGCCCTTGCGCTCGATACGGTCTAATTTCATAGATTCTTTTTCCCGATATAGAACATCGCCACGGTGCCGGGGCCCACGTAGGAGCCGGTGACCGGCTCGTAGATCTGGATGTCGATCTCCAACCCGGGATAGGCCTCGCGCATCATGCTTGCCACATACTCTGCGTCCTCGGCGCAGCCGCCGTGGGCGATGGAGACGCACTGATCCGGGTCCTCCTCATAGCGGTTGATGAACTCATCCGCCAGGGCGCGCAGGGCCTTTTTGCGGCCGCGGGTCTTGCCGTAGCCGACGATCTTGGCGCCGTCCTCTCTCAGCAGCGGCTGAACGCCCAGCACGGTGCCGATGATGGCCGCCACGTTGGACACGCGTCCGCCGCGCCTGAGGAACATCAGATCCCCCACGGTGAGATAGGAGCAGACTCTCGGCTGCAGCGACATCAGATGGGCAGCGGTGGCAGCGAGGGTCATGCCCTCGTCCCGACAGCGGATGGCCGCGCGGACGTAGATTGCCTCACCCAGGGAGGCGGTGCGGGCGTCAAAAATGACGATCTTCCGGTCGGGATACTCCTCCAAAAGCTCTCTGGCCGCCAGGGTGGCCATGTTCAGGGAGCTGCTGATGCCCGAGGACATGCCCACATAGAGCACGTCATTGCCGCCTTTTAAAAAGGGCTCAAAAAAGTCCGTGTACTGTTGGGAGTTGATCAGCGTGGTTTTGACTTCGCCGCCGTCGGAGAGGCGCTGATAATAGGCCTCGCCGTCAAAGACGTCGGGCCCGGGGCAGGTATGCTCCTCGCCGTCCATGAAATAGGAGAAGGGAATGGCGGGGACGTTGTGTTCATCCAGATAAGCCTTCGGCAGATTGGCCGAGGTGTCGGTGGTCAGAATGTAAGACATGGTATTGTCCTCCGAAGTTCGGATAATTCGTGCATTCATATGCAGACTTATTGTACCGCACGACTGTTAGAAAATGATTAAAAAACTTTAAATAATTTACAGATTGAATCTGCGCTGTCGAAAAAAGCGGCCGGACGCGGTGCGTCCAGCCGTTGTGATTCAGGTGTTTCCGGCCTTTGCGCGCTCCTGCGCGGCGTTGCGTTCTTCCACGATTTCCGCCCAGGATTTCATGCTGGAGAGGGCCTCGCCGAAGTCGTGCATGGCCTTGGGCACGTCGATCTTCTGGGGGCAGGCTCTGGAGCACTGGCCGCAGCCGATGCAGGCCTCGGGGCGCTTCTCCTTGGGCAGGGAGTCCATGCGCATGACCAGATTGACGCTGTTGGAGACCCGGAACTCGTTGTAGTTGGCGAGGATCCAGGGAATGTCCAGTCCCAGAGGACATCCGGCGCAGCAGTAGCGGCAGGCGGTGCAGGGGAGATTGGATTTCAGCGTCTCTGCCACCTCGTAGACCAGCGCGGTCTCCTCCGGATCCAGCGGCCGGCGGGTGTCGAAGGTCTTGACGTTGTCCACCATCTGCTCAAAGCTGGACATGCCGCTGAGCACCATGTGGACGTTCTCCAGACCCTGCAGCCAGCGGAAGCCCCAGCTGGCCACGCTCTCGTCGGGATGCACGGCCTTCAGCTTTGCCTCCTGCGGCTCCGGCAGCTTTGCCAGCATGCCGC
Source organism: uncultured Eubacteriales bacterium (assembly GCA_900317905.1). Classification (GTDB taxonomy): domain Bacteria; phylum Bacillota; class Clostridia; order Oscillospirales; family Oscillospiraceae; genus CAG-103. The sequence continues at coordinate 15,742 of ONIN01000016.1, forward strand.
CGTGAACCGGCTCCATGACCCAGACGGGGACATTGTGGTCGGAGAGGATCTTGTACTTCCGCTCCGCGTCCTGGAGACTCCAGTCCAGATAGTTCAGCTGGATCTGACAGAACTCCATCTCGTCGCCCCAGCGGTCGAGAAACTGCTCCAGATTCTCCGGGAACCCGTGGCAGGAAAAGCCCAGATGCCGGATGCGGCCCTGCTTTTTCTGCTCCGCGAAGTAGCGGACGATGCCGTAATCCTCGTCCAGATAGGCGGCGATGGAGTTTTCGTTGACGTTGTGCAGCAGGTAGAAGTCGAAGTAGTCCACCTGACATTTCGCCAGCTGATCTTCAAAGACCTCACCGATATCCCGCTTCTTGGTGAACTGGTGCCCGGGGTACTTGTCCGCCAGGTTCCACTGCTCTCTGGGATAGCGCTTCAAAGCTTCGCCGATGCTGCGCTCGGAGAAACCGCCGTGATAGGGGTACGCGGTGTCGAAGTAATTCACGCCGTGCTCAATGGCGTAGTCCACCATCCGGTTCACCTGCTCCTGGTCGATGTCCTCGCCTTTGTCAGACAGCAGCGGCAGCCGCATGGTGCCGAAGCCCAGCAGCGACAGGCGCTCGCCGAGACATTCTGTGTAGATCATAAATAACCACCCTTTTCCAAATTTAACCCATTATACCAAGCCTATATGGTCCTTGCAAGTCTCAGCCTTTTGTTTTGTAGGAATACACCCGCACCTCATAAGGTCTGGTGATAAAGCCTTCGGGTTTCGCGGCCTCCATGGAATAGTTGGAGAACAGCGGCGTCATGGTCTCGACTTTCAGCTTTTTGGGGAATTGGAAGGCCACCGGTTTCTCCGTAAAGGAGCAGACCACCAGGATGCCATCGCCTTTGTGCTCTCGGGTGTAGACATAGAGCTTCCGGCTCTGTTTTTCATACTCCCGATACTTGCCCTTCAAAATCACGTCGTTGCCCTTGCGGTATTTCAGCAGCTTCCGGTAGAAGTGCAGCAGGGAATCGGGATCCCGCTCCGCTGCCTCCACGTTGATCTCCGGATAGTTTTGGTTAACATAAAACCAAGGCTCCGCCTCCGAGAAGCCGCCGTTTTTCGCGGAGCTCCACTGCACCGGGGTGCGGGAACTGTCTCGGGTGGCGGGGCGGATCAGCGCCATGGCAGCCCTGTCCGGCAGGTGCATACGTTTGCAGCGCTTGTAGACGTCCTGGGCCACGCAGTCGGCGTAGTCCTCGATCTTCGGCAGGGAGATGTTGGTCATACCGATCTCCTGGCCCTGATAGAGGAAGGGGGTGCCCTGCTGGAACAGGAAGGCACAGGCCAGCATCTTGCCGCTCTCCACCCGGTATTTTTCACTGCCGTAGCGGCTGATGACTCTGGGGTGGTCATGGTTTTCCAGATACAGCGCGTTCCAGCCCTTGCCGTAGAGCCGGTTCTGCCATCTGGAGAAGGCCCGCTTGAGCTTTTTGAGGTTAAAGGGCAGCCGGAGATATTCCGTCAGAAAACAGTCGGCCTCCATGTGCTGAAAGTGGAACATCATGTCCAGATCCCGCTTGTCGCCACTGACGAAGCTCAGTGCCTTTTTCGGGGTCATCATGGGCGCCTCACCCACCACGAAGCGGTCGGGATACTGCTCCAGGATCCGGCGGTACTGCTGGAGATATTCGTGGATCCGGGGGCCGCTTTCATAGAAGCGCATGCCGCGCAGACCGATGACGAAGCCGTCGTCCGGCAGCCCCTCGGTCTTGGAGATGAAGGTGATCACGTCCTCCCGGAAGCCGTCCACGCCCCGAGAGAGCCAGAAGCGCATGATGTTCTCCACTTCTTTGCGCACCAGCGGATTGTCCATGTTCAGATCCGGCTGCCCGCTGGAGAACAGATGCAGGTAGTATTTTCCGGCAACGTCGTCCCACTGCCAGCACTCGGACTCGAAGATGCCCTGCCAGTTGTTGGGCTTGCCGCCGTCGTCTCTGGCGGCGCGCCAGATGTAATAGTCGGTGTAGGGCTCGATGCCCCGGCGGCTCTTCTGGAACCACTCATGCTCGATGGAGGTGTGGTTGATGACCAGATCCATCACCACCTTGAGCCCAAGGCTGTGGGCTTTGTTCAGCACCTTGTCGAAGATCTCCAGATCGCCGTAGTCGGGGGAGATCTGGTAATAGTCCGAAATGTCGTAGCCGAAGTCGGCGTTGGGGGAGGCGTACAGCGGTGAAAACCAGATGCCGCCCACGCCGAGGCTCTTGATGTAATCCAGCTTCTCATATACGCCCCAGAGATCGCCGATGCCGTCGCCGTTGCCGTCCTTGAAGCTTCTGGGCCAGATTTGATAAAACGCAATGTCCTTATACCATTCGCGGTTCATATGTACGCTTCCTTCCGCGGGAGATTTGATGCTTCAAGTATAGCACCGCTGTCGAAAAATGCAAGCTTGCCAACCGGGACAGAACATGGTAAAATGAGAAAAAACAGCAGGGAGGGAGCCCTATGAAAAAACGGGAGGCCGCCATTGCGCTGTCGCTTTTGAGTCTCGTGTCCGCCATTTGTCTGAAGGGCATGCGGGCCATCGGCGAAAAAATGGAAAAGGAGAAGCAAAACCATGTTTGACAATCTTTCTTTCGATATCACCAACCCGGTCCCGGACGGCTTCGAGCTGGATATGCCCGCGTTGATGGACATTACCAAAATGCCGCTGGAGGAGCTGGAGGAGTACCTCGATGGTCTCAAGGACACCATGGAGGGAATGGAGCCGGAGGACAAACGGCTGCCGGATCTGAAGACCCTGATGGCCGAGGTGGAAGCCCAGATCGAAAAGCTGAAATAAAAAACTGCGCTGCGGATTGCTCCGCAGCGCGTTTCTTTTTTGGTTGTTCAGCCTCTCTCTTTGAGAATGGCGTCGCGCATCCGCTCCAGACCGGTCCGGATGATGCTTCTGGGCATGGCGAGATTCAGCCGCACATAGCCCTGGGCGTTGCCCACAAAGAGGGAGTCGCCGCCCTCCAGCAGCACGCCGGCCTTGTTGGCGAAGAAGCCGGGGAGATCCGCCTCACCGGGGAGACACTTGCTCATGTCCACCCAAGCGAGATAGGTGGCGGCGGGGATGTTCATGACCGCCTCCGGCAGGTGCTCGTGGAGGAAGTCCTGCACGAACCGGAAGTTTCCGTCCAGATAAGTTCTCAGCTCATTGCGCCAGGGCTCGCCCACGTCGTAGGCCGCCTTGGCTGCCGCCAGAGAGATGGGGTTCACCATGCCGAAGAGCTTGTCACGCTCCTTGAAGGACTCTCGGGTAGCCTCGTCCCGGATGATGACGTTGGAGAAGGCCAGACCCGCCATGTTGAAGGTCTTGGTGGGCGCCATGCAGGTGATCAGCTTCGGGTAGTTGGGCATGATCTTCGCCATGGGGATGTGCTTCTGGCCCTGGCGGAGCAGATCGCAGTGGATCTCGTCGGAGATGATCCAGAGGTTATATTTCTTCACGATCTGGGCCACGTGCCGCAGCTCCTCTTCCGTCCAGACCCGGCCGGTGGGGTTGTGGGGGTTGCACCAGAACAGCAGCTTGGCCTTCGGGTCGGCGCACTGCTTTTCGAAGACGTCGAAGTCGATCTCAAATTCGCCGTTCTCGTCCTTCTTCAGAGGAGAGTGCAGCACGTCCAGATGGTTGTACTCCGCCGCGTGGAGGAAGTAGCCGTAGGCCGGGGTGTGGAGCACCACCTTCTCCTCCTTGGCGCAGATGTTCTCCACCAGCTGATACAGCGCCGGGATGATGCCCGGAGAGAAGCACAGCTGCTCCTGGGGGAAGTCCCAGTCGTAGTGATCCACGCACCACTTGCGGAAGGATTCATAGTAGCTGCTGTCGTAGACGCCGGTGTAGCCGAAGATCCGGCGATCCAGTCTGGCGCGCATGGCGTCGATGATCTCCGGCGCCACGGCGAACTCCATGTCCGCCACCCACATGCGGACAAATTCCTCATCCTTGAAGGGGAAAACCTTCTCCGGCCCGGCGTGGAAAATATACTGCCGGAAGCCGTCGGTATTCAAAGCGTTGGTACCTCTTCTGTCGATGATCTCGTCGAAGTTATACATCGCGGTTCCTCCTTTGCAATTTGCTTTGCATGGCTCCAATGTATCAAAAAAACCGGCGTCCGTCAACATGGCACAGGTCCCCGCCCTACAAACTTTGATCTATCAAAAACCGCCTCGCCGAAGTACAGCGAGACGGTATTTATATCAGTACAGCAGCCCTTCGCAGAGGATCTTGCAGGCTTCCTCCCGGGTGACGGGATTCTGTGGGCGGAAGGCGCCGTCGGGATAGCCGCTGAGGACGCCGGCCTTTTGCAGGGTCGAGACCGCACCGGACGCCCAGCTGCTGATGCTGCCCTGATCCGTGAAGGTCACGGCGGCGTTCACTGGGGTCAGCTTTTCATTTTGCGCCTTGGCGTAATTGCAGACGATCACCGCCAGCTGTTCCCGGGTGGCGGGAGTCTCAGGGCTGAAGAGATCATCTCCCACGCCCTGGATGACGCCCTGCTGCCGCGCCCACTCCACATAAGGAGCATAGTAGCTGCCCGGTTCCACGTCGGAAAATTTGCAGTTTACATAATTCTTGACATTCACCTTCGCCATGCGCCCGATGAGGGTCACCAGCTGAGCCCGGGTGAGCGGTCCCTCCGGCTGGAAGAGATACGCCTCCATGCCCAGTGCCACGCCCTGATCATAGAGGGCCTTCACGTAGGGGTACGACCATCTTCCCTGCTCCACATCCCGGAAGGGGAAGCCCGGGCCGGACTTGGGCGGGAGCTTCACCAGGAACCGCTGAGCGATCTCGGCCTGGCCCTCGTTGGAGGGATGCACGTCCAGCTCCACAGCGGAGAAGAAGCCGTCGTCCAGCAGGGAGTCGCCGAACTTCGCCGCCATGCTCTGGATGCCGGTGATGTCCACATAGATGTAGCGGCTGGCATATTTCGAGCCCACCTGCATCTGCAGATTCACCGCGTCGATGATGCCGTCGGCGGCCTTGCCCAGCTCCAGCAGCGAGCTGTCGGAGATCTTCAATTGGTTGAAGGGGTTATAAAAGCCTGCCACCAGCAGGGTCACATCGGGGTTCAGTTCGTAGATGTCACCGATGATGGCGTCCCAGTTTTCCACGAAGCGGGCGTAGCCCACCGCGAGGCCCTCGATGGCCGCGTTCGCGGCCCCCACGATGCCCCCCAGCTTCTGGGCCAGACCCAGCAGCCTGGACAGCGCGGTGGCGTCATCGGCCGCGTCCTCGGTGGCACCGTTGATGATGGAGAGGCTGACCCCCGCATCCGCCAGAGCGGCCTTGGCTTTCAAAAGCGCGTAGGTGGCCACGTCATTGGCGCCGATGTTCAGGGTAATCAGATCCGCCGCCGCCACTGCGGGCTTGTAGAAGTGCCGGATCTCATCCACCTTGGCTTTATTAAAGTTGTTGGCATATTCGTCCGGCATGACGTAGTCGTCCTCCAGACAGGCCCGCAGCTCCACCGTGCGCATGCCGCCGCAGCCCAGCTGGCTCCAGAAGGCCCCGGTGGCCTGAGCGATCCGCTCCGGGTAGGCCCCGGGGGTGCGGTTCATGTATTTGTTGGCCACGTTGTTTTCCCCGATGCCGTTGGCGATGCTGTCGCCCAGGGCGACGTAGTATTCATAGCCGCTGTAGTCCTTTTCCGCCGCGAAGGCGGCCCCCATGGAGGCCAGCAGCGCAAAGACCAGTGTCAGCGCCAGCAGAGCGCGCAGTTTTTTCATAACACACCTCAATTCATGAAACTAATTCCATTATGCTATAAACCGCTGAAAAAAGCAACCATATGAGCTGCTGAAATGCCTGATTTTTCCGGTTTCCTTGCCTTTTGTCGGGGTCTGTGCTATACTGTCGGCATGAAACGGAACCATTTGATTTTACCGCGCCTTCTGGCGCTTTTTCTGATGCTTGCGCTGGTGTTCAGCCTCTGCGCCTGTCACCGGGATCCCCACAAGGGGATGGTGGAGATCTACAACGGCACCGACTATGACTGGATCACCCCGTGGAAGGATGTGGCGGTCAGCGACCTTCGTCAAGAGGATTTCTACACCCCCGACGCCGGCCTTACCGTTCGCTACACCGGGGAGGCCTACCGGGTCCAGGAGGGTATCGACGTCAGCTACTACCAGGGTGACGTGGACTGGCAGGCGGTGGCCGATCAGGGCATCGAGTTTGCCATGATCCGGGCCGGGTACCGCGGCTTTACCGACGGCTACATCTCCAAAGACGTCTGCTTTGAGCAGAACGCCGCCGGGGCCCTCGCCGCCGGACTGGAGGTGGGGTTCTACCTCTTCTCCCAGGCCACCGATCCCGACGAGGCCAGAGAGGAAGCACAGTGGCTGGTGGAGGCCGTGAAGGACTATGACGTGACCCTGCCGCTGGTCTTCGACTGGGAGACCATCACCGAATACGAGGCCCGCACCGACGGGATGCTGGGCGCGGAAATGACGGCCTGCGCCGCGGCCTTCTGCGACGTGGTGCGCGCCGCAGGCTACACCCCCTGCGTCTATTTCAACAACTGGCAGGGCTACTATGACTATGACCTGAGCGCCCTCGACGGCGCGGAGTTCTGGGTCAGCAATCTCAGTGCGTGGGATGATTTCTACTACGCCCACAGCATCTGGCAATATACCTATTCCGGCACCCTGCGGGGCATCAACGGAAACGTGGACCGCAATCTGCGCTATGTGCCGGTGGAGTAAGGAGCAAATATGAAACGAACGATCATCCTGCTTTTGACCCTTGTGCTGCTGCTGTCGCTGGTTTCCCCGGCGCTGGCGGCGTCCCCCTGTGTGGAGGCGGAAAGCGCGGCGGAGCTGGCGGAGCTGTTGGCCCCCAAGGCGCGGGTCTTCTCCCTCTTCGGCCAGAAGCAGACCACAAGACTGCTGGTGTTGAACGACAGCCTGCCGGATCTCTGCGGCGCCGACCGGGTGCTGCACTATGCCGCTTACAACGAATACATCCTGGAGTTTTCTGACCTTGAGACTGCCGAGACTGCCCGCGATACATTGACGGAGGTCTACGGCATCGATCGGGTCTGGCTGGACGATGTGAAGGCCACCGTCGCCGACGAGGTGACCCAGCCCGAGGAATCCGCGGCACCGGAAGAATCCGCTGCGCCGGCAGAGCCCACCCCGACTGTGGAGCCTACCGCGCCGGTGGAATCTCCGGAGCCCACGCCCAGTGCAGAGCCCACTGCCCCGGTGGAGACCGAGACCCCCGCGCCCACCCAGACGCCGGAGCCGGTTGCCACCGCCGAGCCCATTGAGACCCCGGATCCCGCCGCCACGCCGCTGCCCACGGCCTACGTTCCCCGCTCCTGGGGTGCCGGGGCCATGGGGCTGGATCTGTTTCGCAACTCCAATGCCGCCAGAAAGCACACCGCCGGGAAGTCCGTCACCATCGCCGTGCTGGACACCGGCGCGGATCTGAACACCACGGTTTTGAAGGAGCGCGGTATCTCCGCCAAGAGCTATGACTTCGTGAACAGTTCCCGGCAGATCACCGACGTGACCCGGGGCGGCTCCGCCGGACACGGCACCCGCGTCGCCACCCTGCTGGACGATCTGCTGCCGGAGAATGTGGAGATCATGGTGCTGCGGGTCTTTGACGAGACCGGAGCCACCCAGACCACCGTGCGTCTGGCCCTCCAGTATGCGCTGGAAAACGGCGCGGACGTGATCAACATGAGCATGGGTTGGGACAACGGTGAGAACTACACCTTCCTGGATGACGTGCTTTTGAAGGCATACAGCACCGGCGTGCCGGTGATCTGCGCCGCCGGCAACAGCAGCGCCTCCGCGGCGGGAGAGTACCCCGCCAACAGCAAGACCACCATCGCCGTCTCCGCCGTGAACCGGAGTCTCAACTACGACCTCCGCTCCAACTACGGCGATGAGATCGATTTCACCGCCCCCGGCGCGGAGCTGAAGCTCATTGCCCCCGGGGACGAGACCGTCACCGGCAGAGGCACCAGCTTCGCCGCGCCCCATATCGCCGCCGCCGCTGCGGATGTGCTCCTCTGTGAGCCGTCGATCTCGGTGCCGCAGCTCTATTACGCCCTGAAAGCCAGCGCCACGGATCTGGGCGACGAGGGAAAGGACTGGCTCTACGGCTGGGGCCTGCCCCAGATGGCCTCCTACATCTCCACGGCCATCGGACACCTCTGGGATGACGGCGTCACCACGGATCTGGCCACCCGCACCTCTGACGGCCTCCGGGTCTACACCTGCCCGGTCTGCGGTGAGATCCGGCCCGAGACCATCCCCGCCACCAAGGGCAGCACGAAAAACAATTTCTCTGACGTGTCCGCTGACAGCTATTATGCCGAGAGCGTCACCTGGGCAGTGGCCAACGTGATCACCACCGGCGTCAGCACCTATGCCTTCCAGCCCGGCGGCATCTGCACCCGGGCCCAGATGGTCACGTTCCTCTGGCGCGCCAGCGGCTGCCCGGAGCCCAAGGGCACCTCGGCGGCGTTCATCGACGTGCTGGACAAGAACCTCTACTACTACAAGGCCGTCCTCTGGGCGGTGGAGCAGGGGATCACCACCGGCACCGGTGAGAACACCTTCAGCCCCAACGACACTGTCACCAGATCCCAGACCGTCACCTTCCTCTGGCGTCTGGCCGGGAAGCCCGCCTCCGCTGCGGAAAACCCCTTCACCGATGTGACAGCGGACGCCTACTTTTACGATCCGGTGCTCTGGGCAGTGCAGAACGGCGTCACCACCGGCACCAGCGCCACCACCTTCGAACCCTACACCCCCTGCACCCGAGGCCAAATCGTGACCTTCCTCTATCGCTTCCTCGGGAATGATTGAGCGTATCATACCAAAAACAGCGCGATGCAATGCCGCATCGCGCTGTTTGCTTTTGTGTTCAAATAATAGTTTATCGAGCTGTAAAAGAGAACCCGTAGGGGAGGGGCAAGCCCCTCCCCTACGGCCATTATTTGAATTTCGCCAGAAATCCAACTGCTCGCTAAACTCCAATTTATCGCTGAATGTGGAATCTGGTTTAAGCTCCACACTCCAAACTCCAAACTCCACACGCACCCTCTCTTTATCTCGCGTGGATATCGATAAACTCCGGCCGCAGCTTGGAATAGAGGATCTTCTGGCTGCTGTACAGCCCGAAGTAGCCGGAGAGCATATAGGCGATGCCGCAGGCCAGGGCGAAGTAGATCAGATCGCCGGCGCCGAAGAGCTCCACACTCAGCACGATGCTGGCCATGGGGCAGTTCACCGCGCCGCAGAACACGCACACCAGCCCCAGCGCCGCCGCGAAGCCCGCCGGGATCCCCAGCAGCGGCCCCGCCACGCAGCCCAGCGCCGCGCCGATGAAGAAGGTGGGCACCACTTCGCCGCCCTTGAAGCCGCAGCCGATGGTGATGGCGGTGAAGACCAGCTTCCAGAGGAAGGCGGTGGGTCTCGCGCTGCCCATCTCGATGGCCCGGGAGATGATCTCCATGCCCGCACCGTTGTAGTCGGTGTTGCCCACCAGATAGGTGAGACCGATGATGGCCGCGCCGCCGAGGAAGATCCGGAGATAGCCGTTGGGGATGCGCTTCTGCACCAGATGCTCCGTGCCGTGCATGGCGAGACAGAACACGATGCTCATCACCGAGCAGAGCACCGCCAGACCCGAGACCCGCAGCAGCATCAGCCACTGGATGGGCTCAAAGGGGGCGGCAAACCGCGTGGGCGGGATGCCGAAAGCGGTGGAAATGCCGTAAGCCACCAGCGCCGCCACCACGCAGGGCACCAGGGCGGAATAGTAAAACACGCCCACGCTGATGACCTCCAGCGCGAAAATGGTGGCGGTCAGCGGTGTGCCGAAGAGGGCGGAGAAGACTGCGCTCATGCCGCAGAGGGTGGCGAGGCGCATGTCTTTTTCGTCCAGGTGGAACAGTCTGCCGATGTAGTTGCCGAGACTGCCGCCGATCTGCAGTGCCGCGCCCTCACGTCCGGCGCTGCCGCCGAAGAGGTGGGTGATGGCGGTGCTGAGGAAGATGCAGGGCACCAGCAGCAGCGGCACCTTGTCACCGAAGTGGATGGAGTCGATGATGGCGTTGGTGTTCTCGTTTTCCATCTTGCACAGATGGTAGAGCCCCGCGATCAGCAGACCGCCCGCCGGCAGCAGCCACAGCAGCCAGGGATTCGAAACCCGGAGTCCCGTGGCCCAGTTGACCGCCCAGTGGAAGGCTGTGCCCACCGTGCCGCCGAGAGAGCCGGTGACCAGCGCCAGAACGATCCACTGGAAAAAGGCCTTTACGAACCGCCCCGCCGTCCGGGCCTCCTGTTCAATTTCATTGCGCATTTCGTGCATGTCGCATTATCCCCTGTGTTTGAGAGATCAATACCCCTATTATACATATTTCTATGGGTTTTGCAATTCCGTCCTTTTCATGAAAAGGATCCGCCGAAACGATCGACGGATCCTTGGTTTTTTCTTTGGTTTTTCAGGGCTCCCAGAAGGGGACCTCAACAGTCTGGGGCAGCAGCTCCGGGTCGTGGCTGGTATAGACGCCCACGCAGCTCGCCATGGCCGCCTGCTCCCTGATCCAGCGGACGCCCTTGCGCTGCAATGTGGTGTCGAAGCCGCGGCCGGGGATGATGTCCTCCTCCCAGTTTTTCGGCACGAATGCCGCGTCAGAGGTCAGAAGCGCGAATTTCCGCTTGTGCTCCAGCAGCTCCCCGTTCTGCACGATCACGGAGCAGAGCCCGTCGGTGTGGCCGGGGATGTTCACGCAGTGGATGGTGTTGTCCTCCAGCAGATCGTAGGACCAGCGGTTGGTGCCCAGATCGGAGCCGCGATACCAGAAGTGCTCCATGGGGATGCCCTCGAACAGCTCCTTGGGCTGGCGCATCTGATACACCACCCGGCAGTTCCAGAAGTATTCGTCCTCTGCCAGCAGGATCCGCTTTGCCTTCTTCACATGGCGGATGCCGGCCACATGGTCGGGATCCAGATGGGTCAGCAGGACGATGTCCAGATCCTCCGGCCGGATGCCGCGCGCCTCCAGCTGCTCGTGGATGGCCATGCCCTCGGGGAGGTAAGGCTGATAGAAGCTGGCCAGATGGGCGGGCAGCACCTTCTTCACCGCCGCGGGATCATAGACCCCCTTGGGGCTGATCTCCCGGCACCAGCCGGTGTCCACCAGGATCAGACCCTTCGGGTGCTCGATCAAAAAGGCGTAAACCGGAAGCTTCACGCGTTTCTCGGTTTTTGTCAGCAGCTGCCGGGCGGAGTTTTTCAGACTTTTCCCGTCGCCCAGCGCCACGGTCTCCGATACCTGCATATAGCCGCAGTGCAGAATGTGAATGCGAATGGATTTGCCCATGACGATCCCTTCCTTGACCAGTTGGTAAATCTTATTTTAACAGACCGTTCACCGGAAATCAAGAGAATCGCCGCAATTTCACAAAACAATCCGATTGCGAGAAAAATGTATCGAAAATCCTGCAGAAACGCAAATAATCCTTGTAATTTCAGGCCGTTTTCAGTACAATATAATCGGAATAAAGTCAGAAAACGAAGCCTTTCTCATAGGAGCGACCCATGAAAAAACTACGGAATCTCTTCTCAGGCGGCATTCGGCTGAAGATTTTCAGCATGCTGCTGATTACCATCGTGCTGATCATCGCGGCATACACGGCGGTCTTTTTTTACCAGTCCAACAAGGTGAAGCAGCTGGTCAACGAGACCTACGAGACCCAGAAGCAGATCTACATTGACAACGGCATGGAGGACGAGTATGAGGCCATTCGGAGCGACGCGCTGGCGACCTTCCACAACGAGATGTTCCACGCCAGAAACATTCTGATCCTTCTGGTGGTGCTGATCGTGGCGGCGGGCATGGTCTCGGCCTTTTCCATCGCCGGGCGGATCACCGATCCGCTGAACACCATCACCAGGCGAATTGCATCTTTGGGCGTCCGGAACCGGCAGTTTCGGATGGAGGACGTCTACCGCACCGGCGACGAGATCGAGGTGCTGGCGGAGTCCTTCGCGAAGCAGTCTGCCAGAGTGACCCTCTACATCGACCAGGTGAAGCGGGTCACCGCCGAGAAGGAGCGCATCGGCGCCGAGCTGGACATGGCCAGCAAGATCCAGAGCAGCCAGCTTCCGACCCTGTTCCCGCCCTTCCCGGACCGGAAGGAGTTCAGCCTCTATGCCAGCATGACCCCGGCCAAAGAGGTGGGCGGCGACTTCTATGATTTCTTCATGATCGACGACGATCACATTGGATTCGTCATGGCAGACGTCTCCGGCAAGGGCGTGCCGGCAGCGCTTTTGATGATGGTCTCCCGCGTGCTGATCAAATCCACCATGCAAAACGGAAAAGGCCCCGCCGAGACGCTGATAAGCGTCAACAACCAGCTCTGCGAGGGGAATGACGCGGACTTTTTCGTCACCGTGTGGCTGGCGGTGCTGGAGATCTCCACGGGAAAGGGCGTCGCGGCCAACGCCGGCCATGAGCACCCGGCGCTGCGCAGAGCCGGTGGAAACTATGAACTGGTCGTCTATAAGCACGGCATGCCGGTGGGCGTCATCAGGGATCTGCCCTATAAAGAGCACGAATTTCAGCTGCAGCCCGGCGACAGCTTCTTCGTCTATACCGACGGCGTCGCCGAGGCCACGGCTGCCAGCAAAGAGTTGTACGGCACCGACCGTATGCTCCAGGCGATGAACCGGGATCCGGACGCGCCGCCGGAGCGGGTGCTTGCGAACATCGCCCGGGACATCGACCGCTTTGTGGGCGGGGCGGAGCAGTTTGACGACATCACCATGCTGTGCTTCCGCTATTTGGGGCCTGTTGAACACTGACCGGAAACCCATGCATACAGGAGAACGATCCATGAAAAAATACAGGATCCGACACGCACTGCGCGTGATCGGTGACATCTTCATCCCGCTGCTGCCCGGCATCATCTGCGCCGGACTCTGCGGCGGCTTCGCGACGCTCATTGCGCAGGCGGTCCCGAACTATGCAGAAAACAATGTCTGGGCGTTTGTTTATCAGATCCTGCGGCTGATCAACACCTCCATGATGACCTTCCTCACCGCCTGGGCGGGCTATCGCACGGCAGAGCGCTTCGGCGGCACGCCCATTCTGGGCGGCATGCTGGGCATGATCACTTCTCTGGAGGGCATCAACGAGATCGCCGCCATCATGGGCCTTTATAACAGCGCCGTGCCGCTGGATTCGGTGCTTTGCAGCGGAAAGGGCGGCGTGCTGGCGGTCATTGCGGGCGCCCTGCTGATCGCCTATGTGGAGAAGTCCATCCGCACCGTCATGCCGAAATCCATCGATGTGGTGTTCACGCCTTTGCTGACCATGTTTCTGTGCGTGATCCCCTATATCATCTTCATCATGCCGCTGTTCGGCTACGCCTCCGGCGGTATTGTCTGGCTGTTCAGCAGAGCATGCCTGTCGGAGAACGTCGTGATCCGGGCAATCTCCGGCTACTTCGCCGCGGCCTTCTTCCTGCCGCTGGTGGCGGCGGGCATGCACCACGGTCTGGTGGCGCTTTACAGCGTGCAGCTCTCGGAGCTGGGATTTGTGACGCTGTATCCGGCCCTCGCCATGGCCGGCGCCGGACAGGTGGGGGCGGCATTTGCCCTTTGGAAGAAAGCCAAAAAGGTCGGCAACGAAAACCTCTGCTCTGTGATCTCCGGTGCCCTGCCGGCGGGTCTGCTGGGCGTGGGCGAGCCGCTGATCTACGGCGTCACCCTGCCGCTGGGCAAGCCATTTTTGACCGCCGGTCTCGGCGCGGGCTTCGGCGGCGCCTTCATCATGGTCACGCAGGTGGCAGCCACTACCTGGGGCCCCTCGGGCCTGCTGGGCGCCTTCGTGATGACCGCGGGGCCCGGTGGTTCCGGCAGGAGCGTGCTGCTGTATCTGATCGCGCTGGTCATCAGCTACATCGGCGGCTATTTGATCACGAACATTTTCTACCGGGAGGAGGAGCTCAGCTTCGAGACTTCGGTGCCGGACGAGCAGACCGCCGCCTGGCGCTCTGCCTCCTTCCACCGCCTGAGCAAGAAGAAATCCAGACGGGTGGAGGCCGGGGAGGCTCTGCTGCTGGGCGACGCCAACCTGCCGCTGACGGCTCCCGTGGCCGGCGAGACCGTCCCCATGAAGCAGATCCCGGACATCCTGTTTTCCTCCGGCGTCATCGGCAGCTGCATCGGCATCCTGCCGGAAAGCGGCCGCATCCTTGCGCCCTGCGACGGCACGGTGGTGGAGATCGCAGACACCTGCCACGCCCTGACCTTCCGGACTTCTGACGGCATGGAGACGACGGAGTATCTGAACAGTAAGATCCCCGATGCCAACGTAAAGAACAACATCGGCGACAAGCGTAGTAATGTCTCCGATGCCTTCGGGTATATCTCCGATGCCAGTGCAGTGCAGAACAGCGGTGAGGATGCTGACAGCTTGCTGAAAAGGAAGGAAGCGTTTACTTCCACCTATACCCAGGCACAGCTTGACAGCATTGCCCGTGCTGACGCCCAGCGTCAGGAGTTGGAAGAGCTTCGCAAAGCGTTGAAGGAAAGCCAGGAGCGTATCAAGGCATTGCAGGACGGCCAGAAAGCCGTCGCACAGCCTACCGAGGCAGAGCGTGCCGCCGCCCAGGAGCGTCGCAAAAAGGAATTTATGGATGACCTAGACCATTCGTTGGGTAACATGCGTCGCAGTGGACGCCGCTTCGTCAATGAACGCCTTGCCGCTGCTGACAGTACCGCCAAACGCGGTGCAGAAGGAGCGCAGGATGCTTCTGGCGGTTCTAAGGAGAAAGATGGTGAGACTTCTTCCCGTGCCATTACGGCACTGGATAACAATAGTGTGATATATACTGTTATCAAGAAGCTTGATGAGTCCTCCAAATACTTTAATACCCTCTCCGAGAATACCGCCACCTCCAGCATGATCCATGCCATTATTGATGAGGAAGTCAAGGCAGTGGATGGCAGCAGGGTACGCCTGCGCCTGCTGGACGACATCGAGATCAACGGTGTCAGCGTGAAGCGCGGCACCCACCTGTATGCCATGATGAGCGGCTTTTCTAAGCAGCGTGTCAAGGGGCGCGTAGAGAGCCTTCTCATC
>ONIN01000022.1 GCA_900317905.1 uncultured Eubacteriales bacterium
CCTCTGTATTTTGTGTGTTGTGGTGACTCCATTCTACATGAGTTTCGTATGAACTTCTTTACGCTTCTGAAGTGTTGCACTTGATAGTATAATTCACCACAATATAAAACACCCCTGAGATCATAGATCTCAGGGGTGTTGTGGTCCGAGTGCCGAGATTCGAACTCGGGGCCTCCTGAACCCAAATCAGGCACGCTACCAACTGCGCTACACCCGGATGTTGTCAGAATGGGCTTGCTCCACTTCGCAGCCGAACACGGGCTTCGCCACGGTTCGACGGCTCCGTATCCGCGCCAACATTCTTCCTTGCAAAATCAAAGCGCAGGGCTTCGATTTTGTTTTTCATTGTTCGGAATCGACGCGAATGATTGTATCACAATCGGTGGGAAAGTTCAATCTTTTTCTCTGGGGGAATTCGTAGTTGCATTTTCCGAGGGATTTCGCTATACTATAATGATAAAGAAATAAAATTAAATCGAGGCCGAGTATGAAACAGAGAGCATGGAAAATCCCATACGAGCCTCCGGAGGTGCCAACTGCGCTGATCAGCGCGGGTTATCAGCCGTTGCTTGCTGCGGTTTTGGCCATCCGGGGGATCGACGGCGTGGGAGAAGCGGAGGAATTTTTGCACTGCGGCATCCAGACCCTGCTGGATCCAATGGGCATGCGGAATATGGAAAAGGCGGTGGCGCGGGTGCGCCGGGCGATCCGCGAGCATGAGCGGGTGGCCGTGTTCGGCGACTACGACGTGGACGGCATCACCTCCACCTGTGTGCTGACGGATTACCTCCGCAGCCAGGGGGTCGATACCACGCCATACATTCCCGACCGCATCAACGAGGGCTACGGCCTGAACTGCGATGCGGTGCAGGCGCTTCACGAGCAGGGCGTGACCCTGATCATTACGGTGGACTGCGGCATCACTGCCATCGAGGAGGCGAAGCTCGCCCGGACGCTGGGGGTGGACATGGTCATCACCGATCACCACGAGTGCAGCGAGCAGGCGGTGCCGGAGGCGCTGGCCGTGGTGGATCCGAAGCAGCCGGAGTGTACCTACCAGAACCCCGGTCTCGCCGGTGTGGGCGTCGCCTTCAAGCTGGCCTGTGCCCTCAGCGGCGACCCGGTCGCCATGCTCAGACAATACGGCGATCTGGTCGCCATCGGCACCGTGGCGGACGTCATGCCGCTGACCGGTGAAAATCGATTCCTGGTTTCCTATGGCCTCAGACTTTTGAACACCACGCCCAGACCGGGCCTCCGCGCGCTGCTGTTCGAGTGCGGTGCGCTGGACAAAGAGATCACCGCTACCACCATCGGCTACGTGATCGCGCCGAGACTGAACGCCGCCGGGCGACTGGGGCAGACCATGCTCTCGGCACAGCTTTTGATGACGAAAGACCACGGGGAAGCGGAGCGCCTGGCCTCGGAGCTCTGCGAACTGAACCGGGAGCGGCAGGCCCTGGAGCAGGAGATCTGGGACGAAGCCTCCCAGCGCGCTCAGGCTGCGGCTCCGGAAGCGCCGCTGGTGCTCTCCAGCGACGACTGGCATCAGGGCGTCATCGGCATCGCGGCCTCAAGACTCAGCGAGACGTTCTATCTGCCCACCATCATGATCCGGTTCTACGGTGACCGGGGCAAGGGCTCCTGCCGGAGCTTCGGCGGATTCAATCTATATAACGCTTTGGCGGCCTGCAGCGATCTTCTGGAGGGCTTCGGCGGCCACGCGCTGGCGGCGGGGCTCACCATAAGAAGAGAGAACATTGATCGCTTCCGCGCGGCTCTGGCGGATTACTACCGGGCCAACCCTGTGGAGTCGCTGCCGGATCTGCAGATCGATCTCCGGATCACCGACCCCAGAATGCTGTCACTGGAAAACGTGACCGCCCTCGGCGAGCTGGAGCCCTGCGGCAGCGGGAACCCCAAACCGCAGATGTGTATGACCGGCCTTCGGTTGATGAACGTGATCTCCATCGGCGGCGGCAAGCATGTGCGTCTGCAGATCGAGCATCTGGGCTGCCGGTTTGACTGTATCTACTTCTCCTGCTCGGCGGAGCGGCTGCCCGCCCACCGGGGGGATTGGATCGACCTGGCCTTCACGCCGCAGTTGAACCATTTCCGCGGCCGGGACAGCGTGCAGCTTTTGGTGACGGATGTGCGCCGCAGCGACATGCTCCCTGTCTGCCGAAAGGTGCTGATGGGCGAGCTGCCCGGCCAGTGGGACGCCGCGGTGTTCTGCCCCGGCAGAGAGGAATTCGTGCGTGTCTGGCGCTGGCTGGCCTCGCCGGCGGAGCTGCCCATGGAAGATCTGCTGCGCCACGTGCCGCCCGGGATGCATCCGCTGCAGGTGTGCCTGTGTCTGGTGATCATGCAGGAGATGCGTCTGGCCACGGTCTCGCTGGAGGCGGACGACACCCTTCACGCCGTGCCCATCGAGGGCTGCGCCAAGGTGGATCTGAACCAGTCCGCCATTTTGCGCTCTCTGCGAACTGCCCAGCGCCGCGTCCGCGATGCGCTGATGAAATCTTAAAGGAAAGGAGACTGCCATATGCCGACCGAATATCAAATCGACCCGAAAACCTATGATGTGGAAAAGCATTATCAGGAGCTGGAGCATAAGATCGCAGCCTCCGGCAACAACATCGATCTGAACCGCGTCCGCGCGGCCTTCGAGGTGGCGGAGCGTGCCCATGCCGGCCAGAAGCGCAAGGACGGCACCCCCTACGTCTCCCACTGCGTGGCCGCCAGCATCATCGCCACGGAGATGGGGCTGGACGAGGACAGCATCGTCGCCTCTTTGCTCCACGACTGCGTGGAGGACACCACCCTGACCCACGAGGACATCGCCCGCAGCTTCGGCCCGGCGGTGGCCGATCTGGTGGAGGGTGTCACCAAGCTGACCCGCGTCACCTTCATGAGCGCCGAGGAGCAGCAGATGGAAAACCTGCGCAAGATGCTCCTGGCCATGACCAACGACATCCGCGTCATCCTGATCAAAATGGCCGACCGACTCCACAACATGCGCACCATGGACTACCAGACCGAGGAAAAACAGCGCATCAAGTCTCTGGAGACCATGGAGGTCTATGCCCCCATCGCCCATCGTCTGGGCATGCAGCGGATCAAGTGGGAGCTGGAGGATCTGTCCCTCCGCTACCTGGATCCCGAGGGCTACCAGGCCATCACTGAGTATCTGGACCAGCGGATGGACACCCTGCAGAGCTTTATGCAGGACATCGAGCAGCGGATCCAGACCCGTCTGGAGCAGGAGGGCATCAAGTGCTCCATCTCCTCCAGAATCAAGCATATCTACAGCATCTATCGGAAGATGTACGCCCAGAAGATCGACATCAACGGCATCTTCGATCTCTGCGCCTTCCGGGTCATCACCGACGACGTGACCGAGTGCTACGCCGCCCTGGGTGTGATCCATTCCATGTTCAAGCCGGTACCGGGCAGATTCAAGGATTATATCTCCACCCCGAAGCCCAACAACTACCGCAGCGTCCACACCACGGTCATCGGCGACCAGGGCATCCCCTTCGAGGTGCAGCTTCGCACCTGGGAGATGCACCTCTCCGCCGAGTACGGCGTGGCTGCCCACTGGAAGTATAAATCCGGCGAGAGCGGCGTCAAGCCCGGAGACGAGGAGAAATTCGCCTGGGTCCGCCGTCTGCTGGAGACCCAGCAGGAGAGCGACGCCCAGGACTTCTTCCACAACCTGAAGATCGATATGTTCGCCGACGAGGTGTTCGTGTTCTCTCCCAAGGGCGACGTGATCTCTCTGCCCGCCGGGGCCACGCCCATCGACTTTGCCTACAGCATCCATTCCGGCGTGGGCAACACCATGGTGGGCGCCAAGGTCAACGGCCGCATCGTGAACTTTGACTATGTGCTGCAAAACGGCGACATCGTTGAGATCCGTACCAGCAAAAACGCCCCCGGTCCCAGCCGTGACTGGCTGCTGCTGGCCAAGAGCGGCTCCGCCAGAACCAAGATCAAGCAGTGGCTGAAAAAAGAGCGCCGGGAGGAGAACGTCCTCCACGGCAAGGAGATGTTCGAGCGGGAGCTGCGCCAGGCGGGCATCGCTCCTGCGGATATTTACACCGACGACGTGCTGCCGCTGATCCTCAAGCGGCTGGCCTTCCCCCACATCGACGATCTCTACGCCGCCATCGGCTACGGCGGCATCACCGCCACGAGAACCGTCAACCGGATCAAGGACGAGCTGCAGCGCTCCCAGGCAACCGAGCAGAAGACCGCTCTGGACAAGATCGAGGAGCAGGCGGAGCGCCGCAACAAGCGGGAGCACCACGCCGTCCACGGCATTCTGGTGGAGGGGCTGGACAACTGTCTCATCAAATTCTCCCGCTGCTGCACCCCGGTGCCGGGGGATGACGTCATCGGCTTCATCACCAGAGGTGCCGGCGTCTCCATCCACCGGAAGGACTGCGAGAACTATCTCAACAGCCCCGAGGAAAATCAGGGCCGCTGGATCCGTGTGGGCTGGGCCGAGCGCACCACGGACGAGTATTCCACCACGCTGCTGCTGCTGAGCGTCCAGCGCTCCGGTCTCGTCATGGATGTGGCCACGGTGCTCAACTCCCTCAATGCCAAGGTGCGCAATCTCAGCGCCAGAGACGTGGACAACAACCGCTCCACCGTCAACATCACCGTGGAGGTGCACACCCTCTCCGAGCTTCGATTGATCATCAACCGGCTCAGCGGTGTCCACGGGGTCATCCGCGTGGCCCGCGTGGGCTCGGCGGAGGCCAAGGCCCATTTTGACGAGAAAGGAAATTCGAAATGAGAGCAGTCGTCACCCGAGTCAACTCCGCCAGCGTCAGCATCGACGGAACCGTGAAGGGCAGCATCGGAAAGGGCTTTCTGGTGCTTCTCGGTGTGCACATCGAGGACACCGAGGCCGAGGCCAAACGCATCGCCGACAAGATCTGCGGCCTGCGCGTCTTTGAGGACGAGGCCGGAAAGATGAACGTGAACCCCGCCGACGCCGGTGCGGAGCTGCTGATCGTCAGCCAGTTCACCCTTTACGCCGACTGCAAGTCCCGCCGTCCGGGCTTCGTGAAGGCCGCCCGACCCGACACCGCCATCCCGCTCTATGAACTGGTGATTCAGGAATGCCGTGACCGGGGCTTCCATGTGGAGACCGGGGAGTTCGGCGCCTATATGCAGGTGGCCTCTGAGAACGACGGCCCCGTCACCATTCTTCTGGACACGAAGGAACTGTAACAGCAGGAGGAACGAATATGCATATCAAATGTATTCCCGTCGGTCATCTGATGACCAACTGCTATATCGTCGCCGACGAGGACACCCTCGGCTGCGCGGTGATCGACCCCGGCGACGAGAGTAACACGATTCTCTATTATCTGGAGGACAACCATCTCACCTGCAAGGCCATTCTGCTGACTCATGGCCACTATGACCACGTGGGAGCGGTGGAGGCCATCCATGAGGAGACCGGCGCCCCGGTCTATATGCACGAGGCCGACGCCGGGAACGCCGTGGGCTCCGACGCCTTTGCCTTTCAGCCGCCGGAGGGCAGCATCATGCTCCACGAGGGCAGCGAGGTCAAGGTGGACGGCCTGACCTTCCGGGTCATGGAGACCCCCGGCCACACTCCCGGCGGTCTGACCTATATCATCGAAAACGCTCTCTTCACCGGGGACACCCTGTTTCGCGGCTCCTGCGGCAGAACGGACTTCCCCGGCGGCGACATGGAGCAGGAGCTCCGCAGCCTCGCCCGGATCGCGAAGCTGGAGGGGGACTATGAGGTCTATCCCGGTCACATGGATTTCTCCACTCTGGAGTTCGAGCGGCGCTACAATCCCTATCTCGCCGCCATGCAGCGCAGAGGGATGCTTTAAGGATTCCCAGCATTTGGCCTCTTGCGAAAAAACGCGGATCGTGGTTCAATGACTACAGAGACGGGAAGACCCGCAAACAGACAGAAAAATTCTCCGCCCGGAGCGATCCGGGCGGAGCTTTTTATGTTTTTGGAATTCTGACTTACTCGATCCAATCGAGAAAGAGCCGTACCTTTTCCAGGTCGGCGTCATCCAGCGCGGCAATTCGTCGGCAGAGAAGGCTGCGCGTATTGTCCTGCGCGCCAAAATCCTGAAAAAATGCCTCTGGAGTCATATCAAAATAGCGGATGATGTTCATCAGCTCATGCACCGATGGCAGCGCCATCCCGCTGGTAATGCTGCGGATATAGGAGCCGCTTTTGCCCAACTCCAGACTCATCCGGTGCTCTGATACGTTCCGCTCGACACGGAGCTGCGTGATCCGCTCGCGCAGCTGCTGCTCATAATCCGTAAACTGATCCAACGCGCTCACCTCTCTGTGGCTATTGTAATATGAATGATTTCCACAGGCTGGTAATAAAATTACTAATTTCAAGTTGACTTTGCTTATTATGAGTGATAAAATTACGAATTAGAAGAGACGGTTCGTGTCCTTGTTATGCATACTTCGGAGGCTGCATAATACTCCGAACGATTATATGAACAGAAAGGATGAGCGGAATGAGAAAGAAAATGACCGCGCTGCTGCTTGTGCTGTGCCTGGCGTTGACGCTGCTGCCGGGTGCTGCGTTCGCGGCGGAAAAATCAGGAACTACCGACGACGGCCTGCGCTGGAAGGTTGAGAATGGCGTCCTGACCATCAGCGGCAGGGGCGCCATGCAGGACTACGGCGGAGCGCAGGGACTTACGACGACGCCTCCGTGGGCGGCCTGGGCGGATGACTTCGACCAGCTTGTGATTGAGCAGGGCGTCACGGAAGTGGGCAGCTGGGCGTTTTACAAACTCGCCATCGAGAAGGTCCAGCTTCCGGATGGCCTGAAGCGCGTCGGCAGAAACGCTTTTGCCATGACAAATCTGAAAACACTGTCTATCCCTGGTTCGGTGGAGACAATGGAGGTCTACGCTTTCTCCCACATCTACACACTGGAGTCTTTGACCATTGGCGAGGGGATCTCGCGGCTGCCGAGCGAGGTGTTTTCCATGAACACGTCGCTGTACATCGTGGAGGTTCCGCTGAGCGTTCGATCCGTTGGGGCACTGGCATTTTACAGCTGTCCGATGCTCAGGGAGGTCTATTACGAGGGTACGCCCAAACTGTGGATGAAGATCGACTTCGAGCCGGAGGAGGTACTTGAGGACGGAACCCGTGTGGACAACCGCCTGATGCGTGTCAGCGTCAATTTTCATGATAAGACCGAGCCGGACCCGCCTCCCTTTCAGCTGGATTATACGGATGTGGTCCCAAATGCATGGTATTATGATGCAGTGGCATATTGTGTGGAGAACCAACTCATGAACGGCGTCAGCGAACGCCAGTTCAACCCCAACGGCGGGCTGACCCGCGGCATGGTCGTGACAATCCTCTGGAGAATGTGCGGTGCGCCGAAGCCGGAGCAGGCGGCGCCTTTTACCGACCTCACCCAGGGATGGTACCAGGATGCGGTGAACTGGGCCCAGGAGAACGCGATCGTATACGGTGTCAGCAAAACAGAATTCGCGCCGGACCGGAATATCAGCCGTCAGGATTTTGTGACAATCCTGTTCCGCTTTATCACCAATCAATACGCGATCATCAACGAGGATTCCATCGACAGGTTCCCGGATCACAGACAGGTCGCGGATTACGCAGAGCAACCGATGCGGTGGGCAACGGAAGAAGGGATACTGACCGGGAACAAAGCTGCTGACGGGAAAACGTATCTGGAGCCGCGAGGCACAACCACCCGTGCGCAGGCTGCTGCTATTTTCATGCGCTTCTGTGAAACACCATTTGACTATCTGACCTGAACGCCGCAGCCGGCAAGAAATCAGAAACTCCGCCCGGAGCGATCCGAGCGGAGCTTTTTATGCATTTTTGAAAAGCAGGTTTTTCAGCCTTCGCAAGATGACGCAGAGCAGCAGCGTGAGCAGGAAAACGATCAGCACCAGAATCGCGGCATACCACACCGCACTCAGGGGCAGCGCAGCGAGCTTCTGCTCCAGAGCGGCAGTGAAGCCCTGCCGCACCAGCAGGTTCTTCACCATGATGTGAAGCAGATAGATGGGGAAGGTGTAGGATGCGATCCGGTTCACCACATTGCCGGAACGCTCGGAGAACCGCAGATTCTGGCAGAAGATCACCACCAGGCAGGCGCTCAGCAGTCCGAACAGGGAAAACCAGTAGAGGATCCAGTCGCTGCCGCCTCTGCGCAGCAGGATCCATACCCGCAGCGCGTTGAGCAGCAGGAAGAGCGCCGGGCTCAGCAGGAGCCACAGCTTTCCGCGGAACCGGTCTTTGAACGACCGAAAGCAGTAGCCGCAGAGCATCAGCATCGCCGCCGGAACCAGTCCGCTGACGGAATGCTGAGAGAAGGAGAACAGCTGGTTGTCCGTGCAGTCATTCACCGCCAGCAGCGCCGCGAACAGCAGAAAGGTTTTCATTTTGCGGTTCGGTTTTTCCTCCAGCCATTCCGCAAATCCTTTCAAAAGGGGATAGCAGAACACCAGCGGAATGTAGATCATCAGATACCACAGCGGCCCGTCGGCGCGGAAGGGATTTTCCCACCGGATCAGCTTTTCCAGCAGCTCCAGCCAGGCGCTCAGGGGCAAAAGCAGGCTCTCTTTCCAGGTGAGTCCGTGGTTCAGCCAGCCCTCGGTGAAGAAGCTCAAAAAACCCGCCAGCAGCATGGGGACGCAGATCTTGCTCCACATCCGCTTCAGGCGTGTGCCGTAATCGGCAATGCCGCTGAAATAATAAAACCCCATGATCAGCCAGAACACTGCCACGCCGTCGGCAAAGAGGCAGGTGAGATAGGCCCGCCCGGCATCCATGCCGCCGTCTCCGGCGTAAGGCAGATGGCAGTGACAGCCGATCACGATCAGACAGCCGAGGATCCGCGCCAGCTCCACCGCCGGGTTTCGTTTTTGTTTCGTCATAGCAAATTGCTCCCTTGCAGATTGGAACCATTTTACCACGGGGCGGGTGGAATGACAATACGGACGCCGGCAAAAGAAATGAGTTGACGAATCGTTGCTTTCAGGGTAAAATATACTGTCAGCTTATACTTACGGGAAGGAGTGCGCATATGATCTCGTTTCAGCCGGGACAGGCGGTGTCCCATGCGTATATCCTTTCTGCGGCCTCCCCGGAGGAGCGGGAGGAGGAGAGCGTCAGCCTGGCCGCCGCCATGCTCTGCCAGTCGGAGGGGGTGCGCCCCTGCCGGCAGTGCCGCGCCTGTCGAAAGGTGTTCAGAGGCGTTCACCCGGATGTGATCTGGGTGGATCCGGAGGTGAAGGAGCACCGGCGGGAGATCAAAGTGGATCAGATCCGCACG
Organism: uncultured Eubacteriales bacterium; assembly: GCA_900317905.1. GTDB lineage: Bacteria > Bacillota > Clostridia > Oscillospirales > Oscillospiraceae > CAG-103. Next base: position 9,359 of record ONIN01000022.1, read on the forward strand.
GTTCTGGCGGACGCCTACATCATGCCCACGGAGGCGGAGAAAAAGGTCTACGTCCTCCGGAGCGCCGAGACCATGAACCGCAGCGCCCAGAACGCATTTCTGAAGCTTCTGGAGGAACCGCCAAAGTCCGCCGCCTTCATTCTGGCGGTGGGGAATCCTGCTCAGCTGCTGCCCACGGTGCGCTCCAGATGTGAGCTGTTAAGACGCAACACCGAGCCGGAGCCCCCGGCGGAATCGGCTTGGAAGGACGCGGAGGACTATCTCTCCGCCTGCAGTGAACCATCCCTGGTGCCGCGGCTGCGCTGGTGCCGGGATCATGAAAACGACGACAAGGAGACAGTGCAGGCCTTTCTGCAGGCCTCTCTGGTGCTCCTGACGAAACAGCTCGGCGGGGATGAGATTCTGCCGAAGCTCAGCCGGGGGGAGGCCCTGCGCCAGACCCGCCGGATGGAACAGGCACTGGAGTATCTGCGCTCCAACGTGAGCGTGAAGCACCTGATGGGGCTGCTCTCCGTGCCCAGCGATCATACTTGAGAATTGAGGGTTTCTTTTGACTGAAGTTATCACCGTAAAATTTAAGGGCCGCGGGAAGCAGTATTACTTCTCGCCCGACGGCATCACCGTCCAGCAGGGTCAGCACGTGATCGTTGACACCTCCAAGGGTATGGAGTATGCCGAGGTCATCGAGCCCAACCACGAGGTGGACGATGACAAGGTGGTGCAGCCGCTGCGCCGCATGATCCGCATCGCCACGCCCAACGACGACCGCATTGTGGAGATCAATCTCAAGCGGGAGCAGGACGCTATGGCCATCTGCCGCAAGAAGATCGAGCAGCACAAGCTGGACATGAAGCTGGTGGACGCGGAGTACAGCTTCGAGGGCAACAAGATCATGTTCTTCTTCACCTCTGACGGACGCGTGGACTTCCGCGAGCTGGTGAAGGATCTGGCCTCGGAATTCCGCACCCGCATCGAGCTGCGCCAGATCGGCGTCAGAGACGAGGCGAAGATGCTGGGCGGCATCGGCATCTGCGGCCGGCCCTACTGCTGCAACGCTTTTTTGAACGATTTCCACCCCGTCTCCACCAAGATGGCGAAGGTGCAGAACATGAGCCTGAACCCCACCAAGATCTCCGGCGCCTGCGGCAGACTGATGTGCTGCCTGCGGTATGAGCAGGAGGCCTATGAGGAGCTGGTGAAGGCGGTGCCGAAAAACGGCGCCTTCGTGGAGACCCCGGCGGGCTACGGCGTGGTCAGCGGCGTGAACGTGCTGCGCTCCACGGTGAAGGTGCGCCTGGACGGCGACGGCGACGCGGTCATCAAGAACTACTACGCCGACGAGATCGCCGTGATCCCCGGCGGCAGACCCAGACCCGGTGAGCCGCTGCCCCAGCTGCTGAAGGATCGGCCCAAGCCGAAGCACGATGCGCCGGAGCCGGAGGAAGACCCCTGGGAGATCCCGCAGATCCTCCCCGAGGAGAACTACGACGAGGCCAAGCCCCAGAAGTCCGCAGAGGCCGAGGGCCAGAAAAAGCGCCGGAACCGCCGCTCCAGAGGCAGCAAAAAGCCTGCCCAGAGCCAGCAGAATCCGGAAAAGAATGCCGAGGCGCCAAAGCCGCAGCAGCCCAAGGAGCAGAGCCAGAAGCCCCGCCAGCAGGGAAAGCCCAGACAGAAGCCGGAGCAGAGAGCCAAACAGGAGCCCAAGGCCCAGCCCCAGCAGCCCAAGGCCGAGGGCGAAGGCCAGAAGCGCCGCCGCAGCCGTCGCCGCAGAAAACCCTCCGGCGGTGACAGCGCCCCGAAATCCGAGTAATTTTTGGAGAAAATCACACCCGGACCGGAAGGTCTTGGGTGTGATTTTTTCGCCTTTTTCTGTTGCCAATTTAGTGCGATTCTGATAAAATAATCATGAAGAATAGGGTGACGGGAAAAGAGGCATCTATGGAACGATCTCAGCTTTTGCAGCTCAAGGAACAAAATCCCTTTGCCGCACTGCACGACATCATCTGCGATCTGCTGATGCAGGACATCATCAGCTTCCGGATTGCTCCGGGATCCAGAGTGGTGGAGAGCAATGTGGCCGAGTGCTTTGGCGTCAGCCGATCGCCGGTGCGCACGGCGCTGGACATTCTATGTCAAAAGGGATATCTGTATCAGAGCGGACGCTCCTATTTCGTAAAGGAGTTTTCCAAAAAGGAGTTTAAGGATCTGGGCGATCTGTCCTGGATGATCGAGCCCTACGCCGCGGGGGAGGCCGCCGAGAAGCTGACCACTGCCCAGCTGGACAAGCTCTATGAAATGGCCTACACGCTTCAGACCCTCTATCGGGAGGCCACCGGTGAGACCCTCTCCACCAGCTTCATGCCGCTGATGGATATGGAGTATCAGTTCCACACCTTCCTGGTGGACGCCGCAGACAACGAGGTGATCTCCAAGATCTATCAGGACTACAAGCTCCGCATCCTCTATTACCGCAGCTACATTCTCCAGAATCCGCCCAGGGATGTGCTGAACATCCTGGCCGACGACCATCTGCGCATCTGCGACATTCTGAAGCTCCGGGATAAGGATATGGCCATCGCCGCCGCGAAACGCCACATCAACATCTCCAGAAGAGTGATGAAGATGAGCCAGGTGTTGGAGCACGCCTGGGGAGAAGCCACGGACATTACAACTTCCGATTTGGACTGAAAAATAGATTGTGCGGGTTTTAACAATCAATTTGACGGATTTTTGTCAATTATTTTGTCCTAAAAATTGAACAATTTGTGAATGCAGCCATCGATTTTTTTGATGGCTGCGATTTTTTTGAGCGAAAATTGACACAATTCAGAATCACTTGGTAGACTAAAATACCTTCATTATTCAATGTATGTAGGGAAGAGAGCCAGAAAACAAGACAAAAAGGAGAGTGTCAAACAATGGCTAAACAAAATCTCGAGCAGAAGCCGGGCATCAGCCGCAATTATGTGTGGTTCATGCTCGTCACCCTGCTGATCTTTGCCGTGGGCTTCGCCCTTCTGCTGGGCGGCATCAGCGGCACCAACTTCCAGGAGCACGGCGCCCTGATTCAGGTCATCACGTTCTTCCTGGCATTCATGCCGATCCTGCTGGTGCTGATCGGTATGCTGGGCTTTAACCTCTCGGCTTTGAAGGTCGCGCCCTTTGCGTTCCTTCTGGCTGTCCTGCTCAGCTATACCTTCTTTGCCAACATGGAGCATGGCCCCGTGGAGCTGGCACAGGCCATCTGGGCCCAGACCTGGAGCGGCATCGTGTCCTCGTTCTACATCGTCGGCCTGATCCTGTTCTCGTTCCTGATCCTGGACCTGATGCAGACCTCCGGCGCCATGGACATCGTCAAGAGCAAGCTGGCTGCAATTTCCGGCGGTGACCGCCGCGTCCAGCTGATCATCATCGGCCTGTTCGTCCCCATCTTCATGGAGGGCGCTGCCGGCGCCGGCACCCCGGCTGCCATCGCGGCTCCGTTCCTGGTGGGCCTGGGCTTTGATCCCGTCGTTGCCGTTGTCGCTGCCCTGATGTCCGACGGCGTCTGCACCAGCTTCGGCGGCTCCGGTCTGACCACCATGTCCGGCGGCGCTGACCTGGTTTCCGCCGGCGTCTCCAACACCGACCTCAACTTTGCCGCTGCCGGCGTGTTCCACATGATCGGCATCCTGGTCATGCCCTTCCTGCTCATCATCTTCGCCTATGGCTTCAAAGGCTTCAAGGGCAAGGGCATCGTGGGCTACTGCCTGTGGTGCGGTGTCATCGGCGCTGTGCTGATGCTGATTTTCTCCAACTTCATCGGCGGCTTCATCACCGATATGGGCACCGGCCTCATCGGCATCATCCTTGCCATTGTCGGCCTCAAGATCTTCAAGGTTGAGACCCCCAAGGAGCTCTACGCCGAGCCTCCGAAAATCGAGGGTACGCCGAAGTACTCCTTCGTGCGCGCTTTGAGCCCCTACATCTTCGTTCTGATCATCCTGCCTGTCACCCTGACCGTCTCCAAGTACATCCACGTCACCAACCCCGACGGCAGCCAGATTCCGCTGTGGAACTGGGTTGTCGGCAAGGTCACCTACAACGGCTGGATCGACCTGCTGCTGTTCCTCTGCTCTCTGCTGAGCATCATCACCCTGCGCTACGGCTTCGGCAACTACTGGAAAGCCTTCGGCCGTGCCTTCAAGAAGGTCATCCCCGTGTTCGTCATCATGGCCTCCCTGTACTCCGTGGCCAACATCATGAAGATCCCCTTCATCTCTCAGGTTGCCGACGAGGCCGGCAATGTCACCCGCGAGAGCCTGAGCATGATCAAGCTCCTGGCACAGGATATCGCCGCCGTCACCGGCCCGCTCTATCCTGCCGGCGCTGTTCTGATCGGCGCTGTGGGCGCGTTCATCACCGGTACCAACCTGGGCGCCAACCAGCTGTTCGCCACCATGCACATGCATGCTGCTGACATTCTGGGCATCAACAAGATCATGACCTTCGCCTCCAGCAACGCCGGCGGCTCCCTGGGCAACATGATCTGCCCCAACAACGTCACCGCGGCCTGCGCCACCGTCGGCATCACCGGCGAGGAGAACAAGGTTATGAAGCGCGTGGTCATCATGTTCCTCATCACCTTCGTGCTGTACGCTGTCATCAGTATGCTGTACGTCTATGTGATCTTCCCGAATGTCTCTGCGGAGATGACCAACGTCTTCGCTCGCATGGGCTGATATTCACACACAATCGGGAGCCGCATTTCGCGGCTCCCATCTTAAACGCAATCGGAGAAACCATATGCAATTCGAGAACCAAGGAGGAGATAGGTAATGCAATTCCCGAAAGTAGATAAAATTCCGCTGACCGATCACATCGTGCTCCCGGAAATGGTCAAAGTCCGTCAGCACTTCGAGTATGAGGATCTGGCCGATCCCGTCGCCACCCTGAAAGAGCAGCTGCTGGCTCTGGATCCCGCCACCATCGCGGGCGTCAAGGGTAAGCGCATCGGTATTTCCGCCGGCAGCCGCGGCGTGCCCTTCTACAAAGAAATGATGCGCGCCATCTGCGACCAGCTGAAAGCCTGGGGCGCCCAGCCCTTCATTTTCCCCGCCATGGGCAGCCATGCCGGCGCCACCGGCGAGGGTCAGAAAGAGCACCTGAAGCAGTTCGGCATCTCCGAGGAGTATCTGGAAGTTCCCGTGCTGTCCTCCATGGAGGTCGTCTGCGTCACCACCCTGGACGACGGCTTCCCGGTCTACTGCGACAAGTACGCCTACGAGGCCGACGGCATCATCCTCTTCAACAAGGTCAAGCCCCACACCCACTTCAAGTTCGACCACGAGAGCGGTCTGCTGAAGATGATCTGCATCGGCGTCGGCAAGCACATCGGCTGCTCCACCTTCCACGCCGCCGGCTATGACAACTTCGGCCCCAACCTGGAGCGCGTCTCCAAGGCCTTCCTGGAGCACGTGAACGTGGTGTTCTCCGTGGGTCTCACCCAGAGCCCCTCTGACAAGATCAACCACCTGGAAGTCATCCCCACCGACAAGTTCTTCGAGCGTGATGCCGCCCTGCAGGCCATGGCCAAGGCCGAGATGCCCAAGCTGAAAATGCCCCGCATCGACGTGCTCATCATCGACGAGATCGGCAAGGAGATCTCCGGCGCCGGCATGGACCCCAACGTCACCGGCCGTACCGAGCGTTACAGCCAGCTGGCCGGCTTCCACGCCATCGCTCCGGACATTGAGAAGATCGTTCTGCTGGACATCACCGAGAAGTCCCACGGCGCTGCCGTCGGATGCGGTGTTGCCGACATCGTGAGCTATCGTTTCGTCAACAAGCTCAACCTGTCCTTCACCTACACCAACATCATTGCCGCCAAGTCCTTCCAGATGGGCGCCATTCCGCTCTACGCCAACAGCGACGAGGACGCCATCAAGATGGCCGCTGCCCACTCCTTCCTGAAGGATCCCAACAACGCCAAGATCGTCCGCATCAAGAACACCCTGATGCTGGAGGAGATCGAGTGCTCCGTGGCCTATCTCGACGAGATCAACGCCCGCGACGATATGGAAGTCGTCTCCGAGCCCTATCACTGGCAGTTCAACGAAGAGGGCAACCTCTGGTAATTCCGAAAAACCCCAAAATCCGCACCCGGCGACACGCAAGTGCCGCCGGGTTTTTCCGTTCGGTTGCTGGACAAATGGCATAAATGCTGGTAGTATATACATATTCTTTGATTTGAAAACGAGGGTTTTGCATGAAGCTCTATCTGGTAGATCACAATTTTCGCTATGCCGTCGAGCAGATGCTCCTGACGCTGTTTCCCGACGAGCGGCCCGAATATCCCACCACGCCCCAGGGGGAGGACGACGACTATGTGAAGATCGCTCTGCTGGTGGGGGATACCCAGGCCAGAGCCACCTGCCGCATGCGCCGAAACGGCAAAATCAGCGGCGGCGGCGCCTTTGTTCCGGTGTCCGCCTTCACGGACAGTCTGGTGAAAAACAGCAAGCTGTCTCAGATTGTGAAGCTGGCCTTCTACAGGGCTGCGCTGGACGGCGGACACCCGAAGCCGGTCTGGGGCGCGCTCACCGGCGTGCGGCCGGGAAAGCTGATGGAAAAGCTGCTGCGGGAAGGGAAGAGCATCCCCGAGGCGCTGAAGGTGTTTAGAGAGGAATACGACGTCTCACCGGAGCGAACCGGCCTCTGCCTCCGGACGGCGGAAGCCACCCTCAAGGCCGCGGAGACCCTGGGGGAGAAGGACGTCTGCCTTTACATCGGAATCCCATTCTGTCCCACCCGCTGCGACTACTGCAGTTTCGTGAGTCAGAGCGTGGAGAAGAGCATGGCCCTGATCGAGCCCTTCTTCCAGGCGCTTTTGAAGGAACTGCATGCGGAAGCGGAGGCCATCCGTGCGGCGGGACTCCATGTGGTCTCCATCTACATGGGCGGCGGCACTCCCACCACCCTCTCGGCAGCGCAGCTGGATACCCTGTTCACCCAGATCGAGACCGAGCTGGACTGCTCCGATCTGCGGGAGATCACCGTGGAGGCGGGGCGCCCGGACACGATTACACTGGAAAAGCTCCAAACGCTCAGAAAGCACAACGTTGGCCGCATCAGCGTCAATCCCCAGACCATGAGCGACCGGGTACTGCAGTGCATCGGCCGCAACCACACCGCCGAGGATATTCGAAATGCCCTGGCTCTGGTGCGGCAGGTGGGCGGCTTTCAGGTGAACATGGATCTGATCGCCGGCCTCCCCGGGGACGATGTGGAGACCTTCCGGAAAACCATCGATCAGGTGCTGAGTCTGGCACCGGAGAACGTCACTGTCCACACGCTTTCGAAAAAGCGCGGCAGCTCCCTGTCTGAGAATGCGGCGCCCCTGCCGGACGCAAGCGCAGTGGGGGAGATGCTGGACTACGCCAACCAGCAGCTTCTGGACTTCGCCTACGCGCCCTATTACCTCTACCGGCAGAAATTCATGTCCGGCGGCTTTGAAAATGTCGGCTGGACGAAGCCCGGCAGCGAGAGCCTCTACAACATCTGCATCATGGAGGAGCTTTGCAGCATTCTCGCCATCGGCGGCGGCGCCAGCACCAAGCTGGTGGCCCCCGGCGGCGTCATCAAGCGCAGCTTCTGCCCCAAGTATCCGAAGGAGTACATTGAAAAAATCGACGAGCTCTGCGAAAGAAAGCAGGAGATCATCGACTGGTATCGGGAGGAAGAATCATGAGCTACAAGCTTACGGAAATCAACGAAGCCCTGCGATCCGACCCAAAGGCCTTTCTGGATGAGTGCGACCGGCAGTACGCCGAGAAGGTGCAGCGGGCCGCCAAAACCATCGCCAAGCAGGTGGAGCGCTGCCCCATCGTGCTGCTCTCCGGCCCAAGCGGCAGCGGCAAGACCACCACGGCCATGAAGATCGCCGAGGCCCTGGCGGAGCTGGGCATCCAGAGCCAGAGCCTTTCTATGGACAATTACTACAAGACCTACAATCCCAAAACCAGCCCCAAGACCCCCGACGGCAAAGACGATCTGGAGTCGCCCGACTGCCTGAATCTGGATCTGCTGGGGGAGCATCTGCGGATGCTGGCGGCAGGGAAGACCATTCACCAGCCCATCTACAACTTCGCCACCCGGATCCAGGCCGGCCCCATCGGCAAGGCCATGCGGCTGAAGGACAACGAGGTTGTGGTCTGCGAGGGCATCCACGCTCTGAACGACGACATCGCCGCCCACTGCCCCGAGGCGCTGAGAGTCTACATCTCCGCCCGCTCCAACGTCTTGGACGAGGAGGGAAAGATGGTTTTCAAGGGCACCTGGATGCGCCTGATGCGCCGGATCGTCCGCGACAACAACTTCCGCGGCACCGACGCTGCCGGAACTCTGGACATGTGGGCCAACGTCCGCAGAGGGGAGAAGAAGTACATCTCACCCTTCAAGGAGCGGGCGGACATCAAGTTCGACACCGCCTTCCCCAGCGAGGTGTCGCTCCTGAAGCACTACGCCGAGCCGCTGCTCCAGACCGTCCCCGAGGGGGCGGAGCGGTATCAGGAGATCCGCAGCATCCTTCCCGCGCTGGAGCGGTTCGAGGACGTGGATCCCGCGCTGCTGGCTCCCGACAGTATGCTCCGGGAATTCATCGGCGGCGGCGTGTACCACTACTGATTTTAAAACCAAAAAACGGACACCCTCGGGTGTCCGTTTTGGTTTTTGTGGGGATTCAGTTGAACTCCCAGGGGCTGGGGAAGCGGGTTTCGCTGACGCTGTAACCGTTCTGGTATTTGACGGTCAGATACAGGGTCTTGTCGCTGTCCTTCAGCTGGACGTAGCAGATGCCGTCGTCGTCGAACTTGTCGGTGATGTCGATGCTCTGGCTGTGGTAGTAGACCATGATCTTGCCGCTGTCTTCATACTCCACCTCCGGCATGTCCAGCTGCTCCAGGATCTCCTCCTCGGTGACCGGCCGCTCTCTGCCGAACAGGTCAAAGGCCACGCCGCCGCCGGACTGCTGGTGGGTCTCGCCGTTTTCGTCCTCGTAGGAGACGGTGTAGGAGCCGTCCCGGATGTCCAGCACCGCGTCGGTCTGGTCGCCGTGGAACCAGAGCTGCACGGTTCTCTGGATGCCGCCCACGTTGGAGGCGTAGGCAATCCCCGCCAGAGCGATCACCAGCGCCACCACGGCGCAGATGGCCAAAGCCTTGGGCAGATAATGTTTTCTTGTGGTTTTCATGTTGGGTTCCTCCGTCCACTGCGCCTCGGAGGCGTGAAGCGTGGAAAATGCTCTTTGATAGCGTTCATGGTTCGTCATCGTTCCATTCCTCCTGCAGCATGGTTTTCAAAGCAGCGCGTGCGCGGCAGAGACGGCTTTTTACGGTACCCTCCCGCCGCTGGATCAGTTGGGCGATCTCCTTGACCGAGTATCCCTCGAAGTAGTAAAGATGCACCACGATGCGGTCTGGCTCCTTCAGCTGCAGCACCGCGTCCATCAGACGCTCGTCCTCCGGCGCTTCAAAGGGGAGGGCTGCGATCTCCTCCTCCCAGCTGAGGTGATCCCGCCAGCGGGAGCGGGTCAGATCGGTTGCCCGGTTGATGGCTACCCGCAGCAGCCACGCCTTTAGATGCGCCGCAGAATCAAACTCCTTCGGCTTGGTCAGATACCGCAGGAAGGTGTCCTGCACCACGTCGTCGGCGTCGGCTCTGGATCGGCACACGCTGAAGGCCGCTGCGAACACTGCGTCCGCGTGGGCACGATATGCTTCTTCAACTGTCAGTCTCATACGCTGCTCCTTGTTTCGAAAAGGCCCTTTCAAATAACATACGATCCAAACCGCCAAAAGGTTGCAGAGATAATAAAAAAACGACCCCACCTGATGGTGAAGTCGTTTTCTGGCAAAGGACGTCAGGTTTGATAGAATCCTCCGAGGGGGGGTGCAACTGTCGTCCTTTTTCAATTGTGTATTAGGAATATTTTCTGTACATGTCAAAACGGACATTGACGGAATTTGGGCCAGTGGTATTATGCTCTCGCGTTTTCATTCAGGATCCGCATGAACTCTTCACCGGTAATGGTTTCATGTTCATACAGATACGAAGCTAGTTCATCCAACTTACCG